>DASVQC010000094.1:0-16561 GCA_036389335.1 Pyrinomonadaceae bacterium
CGCACATCGGCAACGTCCGCTACGGCAACGAGGCGCTGCTGCGTTGGGGCTCGTGCCCCGGGATGTCGAAACCGAGTTGGATCGCCGAATCGATCGGCTGGGTGGACTGGCCGAAGGCCGCCAAAGGAGAAGGAAAATGAGAAAGAATAGCGAAAGAAAGAACGTTTGGTTGAGCGCAATGTTGCTCGTGGGTGCGGCGTTGCTGCTGCCGGTCGCCTCGTTTGCCCAGACTGGGACGATCACTCACATCCAGGCGGCGGGCGTCGATCCTACGGCGTCATACGCGGTCGGCGACGGGCCGACCAGTCTCGCCTCCGACGGCACCTGCGTCTGGGTGACGAACCAGTTTGACAACACCGTGATGAGGGTGGCCGCCGACGGCTCCGTCCTCGGCACCTTCCCCGTCGGTAAAAACCCGACCGGCATCGCCTCCGACGGCACGTCCGTCTGGGTGGCGAATAACGCCGACAACACCGTGACGAAGTTGAACCTCAACGGCGTGGTGGCCGGCACCTTCGCCGCCGGCAACGGCCCGCTCGGCGTGCTCATCGACAGCAAGGGTAACGTCTGGGTGACGAACGAGCGCGGCAACACCGTGACGAAGCTTTCGGCCCTGGGCGTCACGCTCGGCACCTTCAAAGTCGGGCGTCGCCCCGTCGGTCTTGCCGCGGAAGGCACGAACGTCTGGGTGGCGAACAATAAAGACAACACGGTGACGAAGCTCTCGAGCACGGGCGCCGTGCTCGGCACCTACCCGACCGGCGACGGCCCGTTCGGCGTCGCCTCCGACGGCGTCAGCGTCTGGGTGACGAACTTCTGGAGCGGCACCCTGATACAGTTGAACGCGAAGGACGGCGTGCTCGTCGGCACGACCAAGGTGGGCGACGGTGCCTCCGGACTCATCATCAGCAACAGGGGCATTGCGGTTGCCAACAACGGCAGCAACACGGTCTCGCTGATCGGCAAAGACGGACTCGTTTTCGACACCTCGAAGGTGAGCGAAAGCCCCCTCGGCATGGCGGTCCTCGGCAGCGTGGTGTGGATCGCTAACACTGGCAGCGACACCATCTCCAAGCGCTAGGCAAGCGCCGGCGTTTAGGAACGCATCAACGCGGCGAAGGCGACGGGCCCCCGGCAACGGGGGCCCGTCGCCTTCGCCGCGTGTAGAGGTCTCGCCAACTCGCGCGCGGGCGGTTCCCCGCCTTGCCGCGCGCCTTAACCTGTTATTGGACGGTCGCGGGCAGGAGCGAGCCGCGCCGGTCGGTGGCGATGGCGGAGCCGTCCTCGCTGACGACGCCGATCATGCCGTGGAAGTGTATGTCCGTGCCCGACAGGACGAGCAGCACGTCGCCCGCGCTGATGCCGGGGTTGTGCACCTTGAAGCGCACGACGGTCGCGCGCCCGTTCTCGTGCTCGACCGTCTCGAAGTCGAAGTCGTCGGCCTCGACGACGACCGTCTGCGAAGTGTTCGTGTAGTTAGGTGTCTCAGGCATAAAGTCTCATCGCGCTCGCCGTGCCGCGTCTCATCGCCGTTTGAAGCCGCATCATAACTCCGAAAAAGTCGGGGGCGCAAAACCGCGCGCGCGGCGCGGGCCGCGCGCCGTCAAGGCTGGAACGGCTTGCCGTAAAGCTCTTGGTAGAGCCAGCCGAGGACGCGCACCTCGGCGGTGCACAGCGTTTCGAGCCAGCAGCAGGTGAGGTAGACTTCGCGCCCGCGCGCCGACGGAATCTTTTCGCTCTCCTCGACGCGCGAGCCTTCGCCCGCCGAGAGTCCGTAGGCGCTTGCCGCCTCCTCGTTCGTCTTCGTCGCCTCGTCGAGCGCGTTCAAGAGCTGCCCGATCCACTCGTGCAGCTCGCGCTCCGAAGGGTTCTGCATCAGCGCCTGCATGACGCCGACGGCGAGCCTGTCTTCCGCGTTCGCGAACTCGAAGACCTCCTCGCCCGCCGCCCGCGCCGCCCCCTGCTTCCACTGGAAGACCTCCTCGACGCGCGGGTGGCGCACGACGTTGACGCGCGGGTCGCGCTCCAAGAACCACTGGATGATGTCGGCGAGCGAAGAGGGCTCGATGCGCCCCTGCGCGTCGCGCGCCAGCGCGGGCGGCTGTCGCGGCGACGCGCCCGGCCCGTTCGATCCCTTCTCCATCAAGATTGATAACTCCCCAGTATCGTCATCGTTTCGGCTGTCCCCTGTGCATCCTCCGTGCCCTCTGTGCCTCCGTGGTGAGTGCTTAAGTCTCTTACCTCACCACGGAGCCACGGAGGACACGGAGGGGGCACAGAGTAGAAATCTAATCAGGACACTACCGAATCCCGGCGCGCCTCACGCGCCCTCGCCCGAAGCCCCGCGCGCCGGCTCGCCTCCGCCGCCCGACGCCCGCGCCCTCAGAAACTTGCCGAAGACGCCGTTCCACGGCGGGACGACGACCGAGACCGCGCCGCGCCCCTGCGCCTGACACGAGAGGCGTATGAGCGGCTGCGGCTCGTCCGTCTCGACGTAGCCCAACAGGCGCATCACCTTGCGCTCGCGCTCGGCCACGGGCGAGAGCTTTTCCGCGCCGCCGATCACGCCGACCCAGCACGTGCCGCACGAGGCCGAACGGCACTGCACGGGGATCGGCCCCTCGCCCGCGGTGCAGCGCGGATCGACCTGCGACCAGTCGCGCCGGTCGCCGGGCGCGGCGGACGCGATCTCCTGAGAGTCGATCATCTGGAAGCGCGCCGTGTCGTCGTTCTCGTTCCACACGACGGTCCAACGCTTGTCGGTCGTGCGCAGGAAACCCAACAGACCCTGACTGTCGTCGCGCGCGCGCGCGCGCAAAACCTTTTCGGGCGACAGGCGCGCGAGCCTGCCGCCGACTTTGACCTCGCCCGGCGACGCCTTGAACTTCGCGAGCCCCACCTGCGTGAGCGTCATCAACGCGACCGCCGCGACGCCGACGAGCAAGGACTCTTCGACCTTCGTGCCCTCCGCGGCGCGGCGCGCGACGGCGCGGATTTCGTCGGCGAGCGCCGCGGCGTCGCCCGCGGGAGATTCGGCGCGTCCGACGGTCGCGTCTTTGACGGCGCGCCAGTGGCGGTGGCCGTAGAGGAAGGAGTGGGAAGAGTCGATCTGATCGGCGAGGCGGTAGCTGCCCTGCATGAGGAGCTTGCGCGCGAGTTCCTCCGCGTCGGCGGCGCGCTCGAAGGCGCGCGCGAGCGCGAGGGGGAAGAAGGCGAACCAGACGCGCGTGGCGTTGCGGTCGACCTCGTGGATGGAGGGCGCGATCTCTTCGAGGGCGCGCGCCCACGCGGCTTCGTCCTGCCGTCTGAGGAAGTCCTCGTAAGCGTTCGGTTGGTTGTCGCTCATCGTCTCTCTGTGAAAAATTTTGGCGTCCGGCGGAAACGGGGAGTTTAACGGCTCGCGGCCAAAGTCTCAAACGCAGGGGCGGGCGAATGAAAAGGGCGGCGGAAGGCGCGCGGGCCGGGGGGCGACGGGGCGCGGGAAAACCGGCGAAAACTGCCGGGAAATGGCGAAAAGGGCGAAGCCGCCGCGCGGCTCACGCGGGGCGGCTTCGCGCGGGCGCGTGTGAGAAGGCGAGGAGGCAGAGGCAGAGCGCCGACACGACGGAGAGTCTCATAGACACCCGAAAATTCCTGCGTCACTGCAGGTCGACGGCGATGTCCGCCTCGCGCGACGACGCGCCGACGGGGCGCGGGCCGAGGAGCGAGCGCAGGAAGACGTACATCGCCCAGCACTCGACGGCGAACGGCGGGTAGCCGAGGTAGCCTAAGATCGGCATCTCGAAAACTTTTAAGCCGAAGAGCTGGTAGGGAACCGTGTAAGTCCAGCGCGAGACGGCCCAGTAGTTCCAGAACTCCCACAGCGCGCCGCACGCGACGCCCGCGAGCGAGAGCGCCGCGAGCCGCAGGCGGCGTCGGCGGAAGAGATCGGCGGTGACGGACGGCCAGCCGCGCAGCGCGTTCAGCGGATCGAAGAGCAGCGCGAGGCCGAGCCACACGAGCGGCACGAGCCACGCGTTTAGGACGAAGAGCGGCAAGAGCGCCGACGCCGCGCCGAGCGCGATCAGGACGTAAAGGAGCGCGCGCGGCGGCTCGCGGCGCGAGACCGCGCCTTGTCGGCGCGCCTCGCCGCGCCGCCGCGAGCCGAGCACCGCGGCGAACAGCTCCGCCGTCTCGAAGAGCGCGGGGAAGATCGTGGCGAAGGCCCAGTCGTAGCCGACGCGGCGCAGGTACGGGTTGGGTTCGAGGTTGTGGTAGTGCCACCAGAGTTCGAGGTCGGAGCGCCAGAAGCGCGGCGAGTTGTAGAACTCGAAGAGCCACCAGCACAGGATCGACACGACGCAGACGATCAGGAACTCGATGCGGTTCGTCCGGAGCAGCGAGCGGCCCCTGCGGCGGAAGACGAGCGCGTCGACGAGGAGCAGGTAGCCCGTCCAGACGAGCGGCGTGAACCACCGACCGACGAAGGCGCTCCCGGCGAGGAGCGACGCCTCCGCCGCCAAGATGATCGCGAGCCCGGCGTAGCCGTGCGCCGGGAGGCCGCGCCGCTCGTTGTCGGTCGTCGTCATCGCGGGCGTAATACGGGCGGGCGAAGGTTTTAGTTAGAAGGTCGTTCGGGCGTTAGACACGTCAGGGCGACGCCTCGACGTTGACGGCGAAGCTGTACTTGCCTTCGCGCATGACGCCGAGGAGGAACTGCACGTCGACGGACGCGCCGGGCGCGAGCGGGCTCGACGAGAGGTCGAGCGTGAGCGAGGAGTTGAGCCCGCCGCCCGAGGCTTGCGCGGGCGGCGCTTCGAGCGTCACGCCGCGCAGCGCGAGCTGCCTGCCGTCGCGCGCGCGCGCGGTCGCGTCCGGGGAGCTGAGGACGCGCAGGTCTGCGCGCGCGCCGACGCCGGGCGGCGAGCCGAGCGTCGCGACTTCGACGACGCGGAAGCGCAGGCGCGTGACGGGCGCGCCGGTGTCGTTGGTGAAGCGGCGGCGGATCGAGAGCGTGCCGAGGGCCGCCAGCGCCCCGGTGTTCGTCGCGTCGCGCACCACGTTCTGGCAGACGACCTTCGGGACGCCCTTCGCGCCGCCGGAAGAGACGCCGCACTTCGGATCGACGAGCGACGCCGGGAAGAGCGCGTTGCGCTGGCGCGGCGCGGAAGAGTTTTCGGGCGCGGGCGCGCCGAGGACTGACTGCACGCCGCCGAGCGCCGCGCCGCTCGTCGAGACGAGGGAGAAGTCCGTCGCGCTGTCGCCCGTGTCCTGCGGCACGCCCTGACGAGTCTTGCGCGCCCAACTGTACTGCGCCGCCGTGCCCGCCTCGCCGCGGTAGTTGATCGGCTGGCCCTCGGACGCGAGCGGGAAGCCGCCCGCCGCCGTGCCCACGGCGTCGAGGCGGTTGGCGGCGTCGAAGCTCACGCCCGACCGGAAGAGCGCGAGGCCCGTGAGCACGACGTTTGTGCCGTCCGCGCTCAAGCCCGCGCCCGACGTCGCGCGGTCGGGCGCGGCGCGACCGGCCCCTCCGTAGTCGGCGAGGCTGTAGCCGCGCGCAACGCCGTCGGCGTCGGTGAAGTTGTTGGCGCACAGGTAGTGCCCGCGCGCGGGTATGGTCGCGCCGTTCGGGATCGCGCAGAGGGTTTGCGTGAAGGTCGCGCCGCCGAAAGTGAGCCACGCGGCGAGCGACCAGCCGCCGGAGCCGTCGTCCGCCGCGACGGTGATGGCGTCGTCGGTCGCGTTGTAGATTTCGTAGAACTCGTCCGCCGCGCCCGCCGGGCCGTCGATGCGAAACTCCGTGATGATGACCTGACCGTTCGCGGGCGGGGCCGCGCGCTGCGTGATGGCGTAGGGGGGACTCCCCGTGTGGACGATCCGCCCGGCGCGCGTCTGCGTCGTCGGGTTGGGCGCGACGGCGAACTCGACGGTGCCCGCGCCCGCGCCGCTGCCGCCGTTCGTGATCGTGATCCACTGCGCGTCGCCCGCGGCTGTCCACTGGCAGCCCGCGCCCGCGTTCATCCGGAAGCTGCCGACGCCGCCCGCGGCGGGGAACTCCGCGAGCGACGCGGGGCTCACGGAGAACGTGCAGCCCGTGGCCTGCGTGACGGTGAAGGTCAGACCGGCGGCGGTGATCGTGCCCGTGCGCTGCGGCGAGTCGGTCGGCGCGACCGTGAAGTTGACGAAGCCGGAGCCGCTCGGCTGCGCGACGGAGGTGATCGTGATCCACGAGTCGTTGCTGCGCGCCGCCCAGTCGCAGTCGGCTTGCGTGGCGACGCCGAACGCGCCGCTTGAGCCGGAGGCGGGCGCGGAAATGTTGTCCGCGCTCAGGGCGTAGGAGCACGAGGTCGGCGTTTGCAGCGCGCGCCCGACGTTGAGCCGCCCGCCCGTCAGGGTTTTGCCCGACCACTGCGCGAGCTTATCGACCGTGCCGAGCAGCGTCGCCTTGAGCGACGAGGCGGAGAGCGCGGGCCGGTGGGCGGCGAGGAGCGCGGCTGCCCCGGCGACGTGGGGCGCGGCCATCGACGTGCCGGAGAGCGTGACGTAAGTGTTGGGCGCGCCCGCGCCCGACGTGCTGAGGATGCCCACGCCGGGCGCGGCCAGATCGACCGAGGTCGCGCCGAAGTTAGAGAACGACGCGCGGTTGTCGCCCTGATCGGAGGCGGCGACCGAGACGAGGTTCGCGGCGTTGTAGCTCGCCGGGTAGAAGGGCTGCGCGTCGGTGTCGGTGTTGGCGTTGCCGGCGGCGAAGACGTTGAGGATGTCCGCCGCGCCCGCCGCGTTGATGGCGTCCAGAAGGGCCTGATCGAAGGCCGGGGCCTCGGGCGCGCCGCCCCAACTGTTGCTCGTCACGCGGACGTTCACGCCGCGCCTCCTCAGCATCGTCACGTAGTCGAAGGCGGCGATCACTTTCGCGCTCGTCGAGTTGCCCGCCGAGTCGTGCGTCTTGACGGCGAGCAGGCGCACGTTCCAGTTGACGCCCGCGACGCCGAGGCCGTTGTTGCCGAGTGCGCCGATGGTTCCCGCGCAGTGCGTGCCGTGGCCGTTGTCGTCGTCCGGGTCTGCGTCGTTGTGATCGAAGTCCCAGCCGTGGACGTCGTCCACGAAGCCGTCGCCGTCGTCGTCGATGCCGTTCGAGGCGATCTCTCCGGGGTTCGTCCAGACGTTGGCGGATAAATCCTCGTGCGTGTAGCGCACGCCCGTATCGATGACGGCGACGACGACCGCCGCGCTCCCCGTGGACAAGTCCCACGCGGCGGGCGCGCCGATCTTCGCCATGCCGTAGAGTTCCGCGAAGCGCGGGTCGTTCGGCGTGTTGTCGATGCGGTAGACGTAGTTCGGCTGCGCGGCGAGGACGCCCGGCGTCCCCGCGTAAAACTTGACCGCCTCTTCGACGCTCATGCCCTTCGGCAGCGCGACGCGCTGCCAGCCGAGCGCGGGGAACTCTTCGGCGACGCGCGCGCCGACCCGCGCGTGCGCCGCGCGCACGCTTTCGCGCGCGGCAGGTCTGTCGAGCCTGACGAGCAGTTCGCCCTCGACGCGCGGGGCACGCGGCGCGCTCGCCTGCGCGTCGTCAGCCCCCCGCGCCGCGGCTTTCGATTTCGAGCCTTCGGCGCGCGCGGCCTTGCTCACCGTGGCGGCGCGGGCCGCCGCCGCCTGCGGGCCGAGGGCGAGGCAGGCGAGCGCGAGCGCGGCGAGGAAGTTTATCTTGACTGCTCTCGTGTGCATCGGTTGATCGGCGGCGCTGCCGTTTAATTCTCCGGCGCGTCGGGTAAGGGTTCGAGCCGGAGGAGGTGCGGCGTCGGGCCTCAAGCATACAGGGCGGCGCGGCGCGCGGGAAGTCTCTGTCAGCCGAGTCGGGACGGGTCGGAGGGGTGCGAGGGTCGCGCGATGCGCGAACCACTCTGCGGCGTGTAGCCGCTCAGCCGCTCTCTCATGCGCCGCTGCCAGCCGGTGTGCACCGCCTCGACCTCTTCGATCTGCGCGATCACTTCGTTCAGCGACTCGCCGCCCATCTGCCGCATGCGGATGTAGAGCAGCGCGGGGACGATGGACATGAGCGGGACGACGAAGATGTTGAAGAGGCCGGAGAGGTTCTGTGAAATCTTGACGCCCGTGCTGGCGGTCTCGCGGTGCGCGCTCACCGAGAAGCGTCCGAGGAGGAAGCTGACCAGCATCGGGATCGCGAACTGGAGCAGGGAGACGATGATCACAGTGCGCCACGAGCGCGCCGCGAGCGCGCGGGCGCGCTTGAGCGCCGCCTTCTTCTCAAGGTTCTCCATCAGCACGACCGGCGCGTAGAGCGCGTTACGCGTCGAGATGACGAGGCCGGGGATGAAGAGGCATATGAAGCCGATGATGATCTTGATGGTGATGCGCAGGCTCGTCGAGAGGAAGGGCCGCCAGCGCCGCTTGAGGACGGCGAAGGCGGTGCGCAACTGCACCGGGCGCATCGGGGCGACGGCGATCTGCGCGACCATGATCGCCGTCACGCCGGAGATGGTCGCCGCCGCCAGGAAGTAAGCCACCATGAGCAACAGCGCGACCACGAGCACGCCGATGAGCAGGACGATCTTGGGCAGAGAGTGCTCGGCGAGCTGGAGCCCGAGCAGCGCGAGCGTGAGCACGATGACGGGGGCGTGGGCGATGAACGAGAGGCGCAGGAACTTCGGGAAGTGCTCGCTGTAGAGCGCGAACGCGCGGCGGTAGAGCGCGCCGACGCCGTCGGAGTTGGCGCGCAGGGCGTTGGCGAAAGCCGCCGCGCTCGGCGGCCTGACGGGCGGGTTCTTGGCGAGCGCGCTCATCACGATGCGCGCGGCGCGCTTGGGCACCTTCTTGTTCTTCGCGCGCAGGGGCGGCGGCTCGTCGTTCGTGTGCTGGCGCATGACCGAGACCATGTCGCCCGTGAAGGGGGTCTCGCCCGCGAGCATCTGGTAGGCGATGACGCCGAGGGAGTAGATGTCGGCGCGCGCGTCCAAGCGCTCGCCGCGGCACTGCTCGGGCGACATGTAGAGCGGCGTGCCCATGATCGAGCCGACGCGCGTCAGGGCGGAGGTGGCCGAGGCGGTGAGCGACTGCGTGAGCCCGCGCGCGCCCGCGCCCGCGGCGGCGCGCGGCGAGTCGAAGAGGCGCGTGCCGTCGGCGTCGTCGGAAACTTCGGTCTGGCGCGGCGACGCGGCGGCGGCGGTGGCGTGCGCCGCGCGCTCGCCGCGGGCGGGCGGCGGCGCGTCGAGGATGCGCGTCTGTTGATCGTCGACGGCGTAATCCGCGCCGGGCTGCGGCGCGGGCGCGTCTGAAGCGTCGTCGTCGCGCGGGGCGTCGCCGGAGGGCGCGTAAATTTGCGTCGCGGCCTCCGCGTCCTCGCCGCCCGCGCGCGGCGTCGGGGCCGCGCCGCCCGCGGGTTTCGCCTGCGACGTTTGCAGCGACGAGGCGACGCGCGCGATGGAAGCCTGCACGGCGTCAATCGCCGACTGCGCCGGGTGCGCGCCGCCCTGTTGCGCCGACTCGCCCCCGTCCGTCGGGCCCGGAGAGTCGCCCGCCGCCGCGACGACGAACGACTGCGCGGCGTCCGCTTCGGCGAGCTTGGCGATGCCGAAGTCGAGCACCTTGACGCGGTAGCCGCCGAGGCGGTTGGGTTCGAGCCAGATGTTGTCGGGCTTCAGATCGCGGTGGACGATCCCCTGCTGGTGCGCCTCGTCGACCGCCGAGCAGACCTGTTCGAGGATGTCCACCGACCAGTCGAGCGGCAGCCGCGGCTCCTCGGCGAGCACGTCTCCGAGCGTGCAGCCGTCGAGGTACTCCATCACGAGGTAGGCGACGCGCTCCGCGCCGACCTGCGCGAAGCCGAAGTCGGTCACGTCAACCACGTTCGGGTGGCGCAGACGGCCCGCGGCGCGCGCCTCGCGCTTGAAGCGCTCGACGAACTCGTCGTTGCGCATGAACTGCGGCGCGATCAGCTTGAGCGCGACGGGGCGCTCGGTGCCGAGGTGCGTGGCGAGGTAGACCGCGCCCATGCCGCCCCGACCGAGCAGCCTCTCCAGACGGTACTTGCCGTCAAGGGCTTCGCCGATGAACTTTTCCAGACCGGACATTTCAGTGTGTCGCCCCTCGGCGCTAAAGAGGGACGTAATACGCGCAAGGGTTCGGAGTTGTTATCGTTTATTCGGCGTGAGATTTCAAGCGCGGGGAGGGGCGGAGGCGGGGCGTCAGGAGGAGAGCCATTGGGCGACGAGCGTGATCACCACCGCCAGCGCGACGACGAGCGTCAGCAGGCAGCCGAGGTTCTCCTGAAAGCCGCGGACTTTGTTGGCGGGGAGAGGCATGGCGTGGTGGGTGTGTACCACGCGGGGCCGGGGCGGGTCTGTTCGCATTCGCACAGCAGCCGCGGAGGCAGGCGTCCTTCCTGATCGGATTTTCCTCCGCGCCCCTCTGTCTCCGAGACCTACCTCGCGACAGAGTCTAAAAAGGGCCGCCGCCGCCGTGGATCGTTTAACGATCCACGGCGGCGGCGGGTTGTGTCAGCGCCTCGACGTACTGTGAGCCTACTTGGTGAGACCGCTCGCAGTGTTCGAGTAGCCGGACGCGCCGTTGTTGTTCACGGCCCGGACGCGGTAGAAGACGGTCGTCTTCCGCGGCGCGGTCACGTCGGCAAAGGCGGTCGTGTTAGCGCCGAGCGTTGCGATGCGAACGAAGCCGGTCGTCGCCGAAGTGGAACGCTCGACCTCGAAGCTCGTCTCGTCGGTCGAACGATCCAACCACGCGAGGTTTGCCCGACCGGTGGTGCCCGTGGGGACGGTCACCGTCAGGTTCGAAGGCGCGGCGGGCGGGGCCGGGACGACAATCGAGATGGTCAGCGAGCCGGACAGCGGGCCGACGTTGCCGGCGGGGTCGATGGCGCGCGCCGTCACGGTGTGTGTGCCGGTCGGGAGCGCGCTGGTCGTGACGGTGTAAGAGCCGCCCGTGGCGACGCCGCTCCCTCTCTCCACGCCGTCGACGAAAATCTTCACGGTCGCGCCCGCTTCGGCGGTCCCGGTGAAGGTCGGCGTCGTGTCGGTCGTGACGTTGTCGATGTTAGAGACACCGTCATCGCTCGCGGCGGTGAGGTCGGGGGTCGACGGCGCGGCGGGGGCCACGGTGTCGATGGTGTAGGTCGCCGTGACAATCGGCGACGTGTTGCCGGCCAGATCGCGCGCGTAGAACTTCAGCGTCGTGGTCTGGCTGACGGGGATCGGCGTCGCGTACCGCAGGCGGCTCGTGTTCGCCGGGTTGCTCGGATCGCTGCCGTCGGCGGTGAAGAAGATCGTCGCCTGCTCGGAGGCAGTCAGGGAGACCGTCTGGGCGGAGTTGAACAACCCGCCCGCCGGGTTGGCCGTGACCGTGGGCGCCGCGTTGTCGAGCGCGTAGCTCTCCGTGAAGGTCGGCGACGTGACGGTGGCTCCGGTCGCGGCGTCGGTCATGACCGCCACGAACTTCAGCACCGATCTGGAATTCGCCGTCGTCGGGAGCGCGACGGGTCCGGTGTAGCGGATGCGCGCCGCGTTATTGGCGTCAGCCGGGTTGCTCGGCTCCGCCGGCGCGGTGCCGTCCGTGGTCGAGGACATCGTGTAGAAGACCGCCGCCGCCGTGTCGTTCGCCGCGAGCGTCACGGCTTGACCCGTGTGGTACGCGCCGCCGTACGGGCTGGCGACGACGTTCAAGCTCGACAGCTTGCCCGCGACGGTGAAGAGGTCCGTCTCGGCGACGACCGCGATCACCTGTCTGGTGACGGGGTCGAGCTGCTCAACGCGGAAGAAGTTCTGGTTGAGCGGGCTGCCCTTGACCTTGTGCCCGACGGCGGGGTCGCCGACGTAGCCCGCAGGCGGCGCGGCGTCGCCCGCGGGAATCAGCGCGGGGTCAACGCCGAACGTGTCCCACGTCAGGAAGGGCCCGATGCGGCTGTTCAGGATGCCGTTCGGGAAGCTGGTGGTGCCGATGTCTTCGGTGAAGTTGATGCCGCCGTCGCCACCGCTCACGTTGTCGAACTCGTCCGTGCCGAAGGGGTGCGTGACCTTGTAGCTCCCGCCCTGCACGAGGTTGTCGATGCGGATGCGGACGCGACCGAAAGCCATCTGATCGCCCGTCTGGATTTTGTTCGCGAAGGCGGCTTCGGCGCCGAGTACGACCAGGGCGTTGACGCCGCCCGCGCCAGCCGCCGCGGCTTCGCCCGACCACCAGAAGGCTTCGTCGGGGAAGTTCGAGTCGCCTTCCTCCGCGGCGACGAGCGCCCGGCGGGTTGTGTCGGGCACGGTCGTCAGGCAGAGCGGGTTGTTGTCGAGGCAGAGGTCGAGGCGCATGCCGTTGGCGTCCTCGTACCAGAAGGGGAAGCCGGTGTTCGGGTTGATGGGGCCGGTCTTGGTCAGGCGCGGCGAGGTCGGCGGCGGCGGATCGACCGGGCCGCCACCGGCTCCGATGACGTAGGTCTCGGTCATGACCGACGACTGGAGGTTGCCGTTAACGGCGACGAACTTCAGCGTGGTCGTGGTGTCGGCTGCCATCGCGAGGGGCGCGCTGTACTGCGTGCGCGACGGGTTCGCCATGTCGCTCGGGTCGGTGCCGTCGAGGGTGTAGAAGATCATCGCGAGCGGGTCGCTCGCCACGAGCGAGACGTTCTGGGGCGCGGCGTAAGTGCCGCCCTTCGGGGTCGCCGTGACGGCGAGGCCGGCGATCTTGCCCGCGACGGTGAAGAGGTTGGTCTGTCCGACCACCTGTATGACCTGTCTGGTGGCGGGGTCGAGACGCTCGATGCGGAAGTAGTTCTGCGGCAGGCCGTCAGCGCCGATGATCGGGCTGCCCTTCACCTTGTGATTGACCGTCGGGTCGCCGACGAAACCGGCGGGCGGGGCGCTGTCGCCCGCGGGGATGTTCGCGGCCGGGATGCCGTAGGTGTCCCACGTCAGGAACGGCTTGATGCGGCTGTTCAAAAAGCCTTTCGGGAAGTCGCCGATGCCGATGTCCTCCGTGTAGTTGATGCCGCGGCTGCCGCTGCTCACGTTGTCGAAGACGTCGACGCCGTAGGGGTGGACGATGCGGTACGTCGCGCCTTGGACGAGGTTGTCGATGCGGATGCGGATGCGACCGAAGCTGATCTGGTCGCCGTTCTGGATGCGGGCCGCGAAGGCGGCTTCCGAGGCGAGAGTCAGCCTGCCGCTGACGCCGTTCGCGCCGGTTAAAGCGGCCTCACCCGACCACCAGAAGGCTTCGTCGGGGAAGTTCGAGTCGGCTTCCGCGTTGGCGACGAGCGCCGGGCGGGTCTGGTCGGGCACGGTCGTCAAACAGAGGGGGTTGTTGTCGAGGCAGAGTTCCAGACGCAGCCCGTTGGAGTCTTGATACCAGTAGGGGAAACCGGTGTCGGGGTTGATGGGGCCGACCTGTCCCTGCGTGGTCTGCGCGCTCGCGCCGAAGCCGACGAACGAGACGACAAGCGCCAGCGCCGTGAAGAGGGCGACGACGCCGGCGCGGCGGGCGCGGCCTCGAACCGGCCCGAGCTTGCCGAATAACGCGAGCGTCGTTCGCTTCGACGGTTTGGCAGGCACTTTATTTACTTCGTTGTTGATGGTTTTCATTTGAGGAGTTCCTTATTCAGAGGGAATTGCAGTCGCTACCGGGGCCCGACTGCGTATGAGAGCTAGCCTTTCCTTCTCAGAGAACGGCTACTTGAGGATCACTTTGTCGCACACTCCGACAGGCGATAGCGCCGCCCGAGGCGCGGTAAAGCGACAGACTTTGCTCCGACTTGACTAAAACAGGCGGGTGGAGGGAATGAGATGATGCCGAGTAGGGGCTTCTCCGTCCGGGCACTTATAGAACGTGGCCGGGTTCCTGTCCGCTGTTCGCGCAACCCCTGCCACACTCGTCTTGTGAGTTCAATGTGAAGGGGGCAACAGAACTTCGTTGACTCGAAAGGTCAGCAGAGTCGTTTACGTTGCGTACTACCTTCTAGCAAGACCCATACCGGACGACCGGGGCCCGTTACTTCAGGGCGCGAAACCGTACAAACCGATACTGTTTTTGCTCGCGCGCTTAACTAACAGGACTCACTCTCGCGGTTTCACGGTAGAACACTTCGCGCCTCCGCATGGGATGTTTTGAAACATCGACGTCACGGCGTCGTCAATAACCGTAAAGCAAAGATGTCTGCCGCGCGGCCGGTAGCACACTGCCGGGCACACAAAAAGTTTAGGGCGGCCACAGTGGCCGCCCTAAACTTTTTGATTCCGATGACGCACCCGGCACGATTCGAACGTGCGGCCTTCGGTTGCGTAGACAGACGCCCTATCCAACCGGGCTACGGGTGCGCGTGGCCGAAGTGTGTCCGACGCTTGGATCGAAAACGTGGGAGCTGACGGCGTAAGATCATTCAACCAAGCTCTCGCCGACCGACTAGGGGCTACCACCAGAAGCGTCTGTCCTTGGAAATAGAGATAAATAGCGCGACGGGGATGATGATGTCCAAGAGGGAGAGTGCAACCCCGGCCAAGACCCGCGGGGGACTCAACTCGTCCTTACCCCTGAACCATTTCAAGAGCAGGGCGGCGAGCGTCCCGACCCCGAAGAGCGGGGCGGGAGTGAGGAACATGTACAGCAACAACTTCGTGCCGTCATCCCACACGACAGGCCCCACCGCTTTTAAGTCGAAGATGATCATGATCGAGAGGGCGAACAGTAACGGCAGGGCGGGGACGATCACGATCCAACACCCGGGCGAGACGTTCTTCACGCCGCCGGCCCGAGCGCCACTTGCGCCGGGCCGGCTGAGTGAATCGTTCAGTCGTCCGTCCACTAAGACCCGAAACCCGCACCCGTCGCACGGGGACTCTAAGCCCCAATTCAACTGCCCGCATTCGGGGCACGTCCAATCGTCGACCGGGTTTTTGCCACGGCGTGTTGAGGCGTCACTCATAGCCGCCAAAATACGACCGCCGACGGTCACGGATCAAGGTGCGTAGCGAGCGAGAGGCGTAAAAGCAGGTAGGGCGACCACCGCGGTCGCCCTACCTTTATCGAGTAATGCACCCGGCACGATTCGAACGTGCGACCTTCGGTTCCGTAGACCGACGCTCTATCCAACTGAGCTACGGGTGCGTGTGGCTGAAGTGTGTCCGAATATACGGGCGGCCCTGTCGGGTGTCAAGCGAGGGCAAGTCGCGCGAGGCGCGCGTTTCCGGCGTTAAATTCGCCCGCCGTTCAGCGCGCGAAGTAGCCGGGGCGGGTGCGTGCGACGGTGTCGGGGCGCGAGACTTCGATGCGGATTTCGCGCCACTTGCCGTCGCGCGCCGTGGCGTTGGCCGACTGGTAGGCGATGCTGTAGAGCGTGCGCATCTCGGCGGCGACCTCGGCGTACTGCCGCGCCAAATCCTCCAGACGGTTGATGACGTAGAGACGCCCGCCCGTGCGCGCGGCGAGACGGTCGAGCCGCGCCCTCGCGGCGGTGTAGACGGCGACCTGCTGCGGCGTGGGATCGTCGAAGGCCGGATCGCGCGGCTCCTTGCCGCGCATCTGCCGGTTGTAGTCGAGGAGGCGTTTGAGATCGCCCGAGGGGAGCGCGAGCGGGTAGATCGTCACGCCCAGACGGTCGGCGGTGTTGAGCACTTCGTTGAGCAGCGCGCTGGCGTCGGGCTTGAGGGCGGCCACCGCCTCGTCGCCGGTCTTGGCGTTGATGGTCGCCGCGCGATCCTCGCCGCTCAGGAGCGAGTCCACGCCGTCCGTCAAAACGACGATGGCCTTGCGCCGCTTGCCCTCGCGGGCGAGCGCGCCGAGCGAGGAGCGCAGGGCCTCGTAGAGGTTCGTGTCGCCGCTGCCGTTCGGGATGCCCTCCTGGAGCGTGAAGAAAATCTTTCGGCGGTCGCTCGTGAAGTCGGCGAGCGTCTCGACGTGGTTGACGACCCGCGGCTCTTTGACGCGCCGCTGCGCCCAGAAGGCGACGATGGAGACGCGATCCTGCGGGCCGAGCGCGTCGACGAAGCGCAGCGCCGCCATCCTCAGTTGCGTGCGGAAGCTCAGGGTCGAGCCCGACAGGTCGAGCAGCAGGACGAGGCTGAAGGGCGACTGCGTGGGCTCGAAGCTGCGGATGGTCTGCTTGACGCCGTCCTCGTAGACGGCGAAGTCGTTCTGCCCGAGCGAGGTGATGGGGCGGCCCTGCGGATCGACCACGCCGACGTTCAACTGCACGAGGTTCGACTCGACCGTGATGACGTCTTCGGGCGGGGTCGGCGTCGGCGTCGGCGTCTGCTGCTGCGCGCGCCCCGCGGCGGCGCAGGCGAAGAGGGCGAGCGCGACGGGGAGCAGGCGGCGCGCCGCGAGTTCGCGGGAGGGTGACGGCATCGCTGGGAAAAATTTTCGCACGGGACGAGAGCCGAAAGTATGCGTGCGGCGCGAAAGTATTGCAAGCGGGCGGTCGGCGGCGCGCCGCTTCACGATTCGAGGCTTTGGTGCGGGCGCGGGGCGGGGCGTTGCTCGCGGAAAACCGGGGAGCGCGTGCGGGTAAAGACGATTAACCGCGGAGGGGGCGGAGGCACGCGGAGGAAAACTGTGAGTTATTCCTCCG
>DASVQC010000095.1:0-12944 GCA_036389335.1 Pyrinomonadaceae bacterium
CCCCCCCCCCCTCCCGCGTCCGTCCGCGCCCCTGCGGTGAGTCCTTGTGGCTTGCTCCCAACCCGCACTGAGCCGCCGACGGAATTATCCGCCCGCCGGGAAAATTTTTACCCGCCCGCGCCTCGCCCGCCCGCGCCGATAAGCTCAAGCAAAATTTAAGTTTAGCCGCGCGCCGCGGGCGTCGTCGCGGCGCTCGCTCGGGCTCTCAAGTATTCCTCAAGTATTCCTCAAGACGACTCCCTATCCTGTACACGCCCGAAAGCATTTTGAAATCCGACCAGCAACCCGGCTCGCACGGTCGAGACAACTACCGCCGCCGAAGGTAAGGAGAGAGTGAAGATGATTCGCCAACAGACCCGCCCCGCTGCCGCCAAGAATTTCACGCGCCTCGCTTTCGTCACGCTCGCGATCGTTTGCGCCGTCGCCGCCTTCGTCACGCGCGGCGGTCGCGCGGCGACGCCCGCGGGCGGCACCGTCACGCTCGCCAACACGCCGACCAACCCGCTCACCTTCACGGGTGGCCCCTACGCCGTCGGCAACCCCTCGAACTTCGTCTCGCTCGTCTGCGCCAACCCCGCCGCCCCGTGCGACGACTACGCGCTCGACGTCGACGTGCCCGACGGGTTGAGCGACACGAAGCAGGTGCGCGTGCGCCTCGGCTGGGCGAACTCGGCGGCGGACCTCGATCTCGCCATCTACCGGCGCAACGCCGACGGCACGGCGGGCGACGAGGCGACGCGCGCGGGCACGTCGAGCGATCCCGAGATCGCGCTGCTGCCCGCGGTCAAGGGCAAGTACGTCGTCAGGGTCATCCCCTTCGCGCCGCTCAACGAGACGGCCACGGTCGCCATCACGGTCGAGCCGAAGGCGTCGAACTTCACGCAGTCGGCGGGCACCGCGCCGCGCTACAGCAACTACGCCTCGCCCGCGGCCATCGGCGGCGACGCGGGCGAGCCTTCAATCGGCGTCAACTGGAAGACGGGCAACGTCATGATGATCTCGAACCTGACGACGCTGCGCGCCACCTTCGACGACACCAAGTCGCCCGCCACGGCCTCTTGGTCTGACGTGAGCGCGCTCAGCACCTCGCTCGCCACCTCCGATCCCATCCTCTGGACCGACTCGGCGACCGGGCGCACCATCGTCTCGCAGCTCACCGGCCCCAACAGTCTCTCCGCCTTCACCGACGACGACGGCGCGACGTGGACTCCGACCGAGGGCGGCCCGCTCACCTCCGGCGTCGATCACCAGACCGTCGGGGGCGGCCCCTACGCCGCGCCCATCCCGCAGGGCGTCAACCCCGTCTACCCGCACGCCGTCTACTACTGCTCGCAGGACTTGGTCACCGCCTTCTGCGCGCGCAGCGACGACGGCGGGCTCACCTTCGGCCCGACGATCCCGATGTTCCTTCAGACCTGCGGCGGCATCCACGGCCACGTCAAGGTCGGCCCCGACGGCACGGTCTACGTCCCGAACCGCTCGTGCGGCTCGAACCAGGGCCTGCTCGTCTCCATCGATAACGGCATCACGTGGGACGTGCGCCCCATCGCCGACACCGACCCGACGACCTCCACCTTCGACAGCATCAGCGATCACTGGGACCCGTCGGTCGGCGTCGGCTCCGGCGGCACGATCTACTTCGGCTACGACAACGGCGACGGCACGGCGCACGTCGCCGTCTCGCACGACCGCGGCCACACGTGGACGAACGATCAGAACGTCGGCAAGCCCTTCGGCATTAAGGACACGGCGTTCCCGGCTGTGGTGGCCGGGGACGACGACCGCGCGGCCTTCGCCTTCCTCGGCTCGCAGGTCGAGTCGGGCAGCGACGCGGCGGAGTGGCACCTCTACGTCGCGACGACCTACGACGGCGGCAACTCGTGGCACACGGTCGACGCGACGCCGAACGATCCCGTCCAGCGCGGCACCATCTGCTTCGAGGGCTTCGGCGTCGGCGCGTGCCCGAAGGGCGACCGCAACCTCTTAGACTTCATGGACGCCACGGTCGATAAGGTGGGCCGCGTGCTCGTCGGCTACGCCGACGGCTGCGTCGGCTGTTCGAGCCCCGGCGGCTCGCGCTCGAAGCTCGCCACCATCGCGCGGCAGACCTGCGGCAGGCGACTCTTCAAGCAGTTCGATCCGACGACCGACGACTGCAACGTCGCGACCCCGACCCCGACCCCGACGCCGACCCCGACGCCGACGCCCGTCGGCCCCGACCCGCGCTGCTCCGCGCCCGGCGCGACCGTCGTGACGGACGCGGCAAACGATCAGACCGGCGCGCCGAACGCCAACCAGCAGGCCGACATCCGCGCCGTCTCGATCTCGGAGCAGTACCCGGCCACGGGCGCGCAGTTAGTCTTCACGATCAAGCTCTCGCAGATCGATCCCGTCCTGATGCCGCCCAACACCTTCTGGCAGGTCAACTTCAACGCCACGCACGCCGACGGCTCGGTCACCACCTACTTCGTCAACGCGGCGACTAACTCTAATTCGAACCCGGCGGGCGTCGCCTACCGCTACGGCTTCCGCGACACGGCGGGCGCGAACCCGACGAACCTCTCGGTCGGGACCGCCGACGCGGGCAGCATCAACGCCGCCGACGGCACGATCACCATCACGCTCAAGACCGACAAGCTGAAGAAGCCCGTCCCGCCCGCGACGGGTCAGACGAATTCGACGCTCACGGGCCCGCAGGTCGATCTCTCGGCGGGCAGGCGGCTCGAAGCCGTCAACGGCGCGACCAGCGTCCTCGTCGGCGCGCTCGGCACGGGCCTGAGCAGCGCGCTCGACAGCACCTCAAGCGGCGAGTACGTGATGGCGGGCGCGGCCACCTGCCCCGCCGTGAACCCGACGCCCACGCCCACGACCGACCCGGCTTCGTGCAACGCGCCCGGCAGTCAGGTCGCCGCGGACCCGGCGGGCGATCAGACCGGGGCCCCGGCGGCCAACCAGCACCTCGACATCCTGTCGGTCTCCGTCGCCGAACCGGTGGCCTTCGACGGCGCGGGCCAGCGCGTCAACAAGCTGACCTTCACCATGAAGGTGTCGAGCCTGCCTTCGTTGCAGCCGAACTCGATCTACCGCAACGAGTTCGTCTACAAGGGCACGACCTACCACGTCAGCTTGGTGACGGACGCCAACGCCAACCCGAGCTACACCTACGGGCGCATCACGACCGGCGTCGGCACGGACGGGGCGGCGGACGCCGGATCGTTTAACCCCTCGAAGGGGACGATCACGATCACCGTCTCGAACAACCGGGTCGGCAACCCGCAGCCCGGCGAGACCCTGACGGGCGTCTTCGGCGACGCGCGCCTGAACGCGGGCGGGGCCGTCTTCGCGCCCGTCGATTCGACCCCGACCGCCAGCTACACGCTCGTCGGCAGTGCCGCCTGCGGCGTGTCCGCCACGCCGACGCCCACGCCTACGCCCGCCGCCTCGACCAACGCGCCGCGCTACTTCAACTACGCCGCGCCCCCGGGCATCGCCGAGAGCGCGGGCGAGCCCTCGATCGGCGTCAACTGGAGGAGCGAGCGCACGTTCTCGAATAGCGGCGGCGCGACCCCGAACGGCGGCACCGTCACCTACTTCGGCGGCTTCCTCCCCTACATGCTGACCGCCGTCTTCGACGACTCGGTGTCGCCCGCCAACGTCCTGTGGGATCAGGCCCCGCTGACGGTCGCCAACGCGCCGCGACTCTTCGGCGATCCGATCCTCTTCACCGATCACCAGACGGGCCGCACCTTCGTCTCCCAGGAACTCGGCTTGTCGCCGCTCGGCTCGACGATGGAATTCACCGACGACGACGGGCGCTCGTTCCGACCGAGCACGGGCTCGGGCGCGCCCTCGGGCGTCGATCACCAGACGGTGGGGGGCGGCCCTTACCACACGCCGCTCAACGTCACGACGAACCCCGTCTACCCGAACTCGGTTTACTACTGCTCGCAGGCGCTCGAATACGCCGTCTGCTCTTTGAGCGTTGACGGCGGCATGACCTTCGGCCCCGCCGTCCCGATGTACACCACGCTCGACTGCGGCGGCATCCACGGCCACGTCAAGGTCGGCCCCGACGGCACGGTCTACGTCCCGAACCGCAACTGCGGCGGGCAGCAGGGGCTCGCCGTCTCGCAGGACAACGGGATCACGTGGAAGGTCTTCCGCGTGCCCGGCTCGACCGGCGGCGACACCGACCCGTCGGTCGGCGTCGGCTCAGACGGCAACACCGTCTACTTCGGCTACGAAGGCGGCGACGGTCACGCGCGCATCGCCGTCTCGCACGACAAGGGGCAGACGTGGGGCGCGAGCGCGGACGTGGGCGCGCCCGCCGGCGTCCAGAACGCGATCTTCCCGGCGGTCGTCGCCGGCGACGCCGACCGCGCGGCTTTCGCCTTCCACGGGTCGGCGACCGGCGGCGCTTACAACAACGACAGCTTCACGGGCACGTGGTACCTCTACGTCGCCACGACGACCGACGGCGGCCAGACGTGGACGACCGTCAACGCCACGCCGAACGATCCCGTCCAGCGCGGGCGCGTCTGCACCGACGGCATCAACTGCACCGGCACGACGCGCAACCTGCTCGACTTCTTCGACGCGACGGTCGACAAGGAGGGGCGCGTGCTCGTCGGCTACGTGGACGGCTGCCTCGGCACGTGCGTCCAGAGCGGGCCCAACACGGGCAGCGCGAAGGCCGTCGTCGCGCGCCAGTCGGGCGGCCCGCGCCTGTTCGCGCAGTACGATCCGCCCGCGTCCGGCGTGGCGGGCGCGCCCGCCGTCGGCGGCGTCGTGAGCGGCGCGGCGGCGAGCCTCTCGTGGCCCGTGCCCGATAACGGCGGCTCGGCGATCACGGGCTACAAGGTCTACCGGCGCGACGGCGCGCTCGTGACGCCGCTCGCGACCGTCACGGCCAACTCCTTCTCCGACGCGGGCTACAACGCGGCGGCGCAGAGCGTCTACCGCGTCACGGCCCTGAACGCCGGCGGCGAGAGCGCCTACAAGGAGTTCAACCCGGCGCTCGCCGCGCCGCCCCCGACCGCGTGCGTCCAGCCCGGCGTCCTCGTCGTCCGCGACGTGAACAACGAAGGCGCGGACCTCGACGGCAACCAGAACACGCCGCCCGACGCGCGCGTCAACATCAAGAACCTCTACATCGCCGAGCCCTACATGGGGGCGGGCGTCAGCAAGCTGGTCTTCACGATGAAGGTCGGGGCCTCGCCGCTGCCCTTAGCGCCGCCGTCGAGCCAGTGGTTCATCATCTGGAACCGCCCCGTGCCCGACGTGAACTTCGACCGCTGGTACGTCGCGATGAAGACGGACGCGACCGGCGCGCCCACGTTCGAGTACGGCAGGTTCGGCGTGCCGCTGAACACGTCCACCTCGACGCTGCCGCCGCCCGAAAACCCGAACGCCAACCAGTCGTTCAAGCTCGGCGACGCCGACGGCGGCAGCTACGATCCGGCGACCGGCACGATCACGATCACGCTCTCGACCTCGAAGGCCGAGGGCATCGGCGCGGGCTTCACGATGCAGGGCGTCAACGCGCGCACCTTCTTCGCGCGGCCCGACGCCGGCTTCCGCTCGCAGAACGTCGCCTCCGACATCACGGGCGACGGCACTTACAAGCTCTCCGGCAACAACTCGTGCGCGTCGGCGTCCGTCGCGCCCGCGCCCTTCCGGCAGCGGCAGGGCGAGACGGCGCAGGTGGCGTGGGCGCGCGTCCCCGCCGCGCTCACGCGCTGGGCCGTGGGGCTGACTTTCTGATCCGCGCCCCGCGCGGCGAAAGACCCGCGGCGCGCGCCGTCGTTCGCAAGCGACGGCGCGCGCCGCGTTTGCGCTCCCACAGGCGGCTCGCGAATGGGTGCGACCGCGGGTTTGACCGTAGGCGAAGTGGTCGCTTGCATTTTATCCGCGCGCGTTGCCAGAATGTGCGGCACGATGAGGAACAAGGTTTACAGGTCTGCGCTCGCGGCCATCATGTTCGCGCTCGCCTCTTCGGTCGCGCTCGCGCAAGAGCAGACGGAGGCGCGCGACAAGGAGCTGCCGAACTTCCACGAGGTCAACGCGCGGCTCTTCCGCGGCGGCCAGCCGAGGCCGGGCGGTTTGAAGAAACTCGCCGCGCGCGGCGTCAAGACCGTCATCAACCTGCGCGGCGACGACGGCCTCGCGCTCGACGAAGAGCGCGAGGCCGAGTCGCTCGGCATGAAGTACGTCAACCTCCCCTTGAGCCTCGGCGGGCGGCCCTCGCGCGAGCAGATCGCGCGCGCCCTCGCGCTCATCGAGGCGGCGGAGAACCAGCCCGTCTTCGTCCACTGCCGCAAGGGCGCGGATCGCACGGGCGTCGTCGTCGCCGCCTACCGCATCGCGCACGATCACTGGACTGCCGAAGAGGCGCAGCGCGAAGCCGACAAGTACGGCATGGGGTGGTGGCAGCGCGGCAAGAAGGATTTCATCGGCGACTACTTCCGCGACCGGGGCGGCGCGAGCCCGGACGCGAACCCGAGCGCGAACGGCGTCGAACGCGACGGGAAGAAGCCGGGCGCGAACGGCAACGCGAACGCGCGCCGCGTCAAACACGCGCCCGCCGCGGCGAAGAACTGAACGCGCGATCACGCGCCGCACGCCCCACGACGGAGGCTCGACAGACGAATGCGATCACTTAAACTCCCGCTCGCCATCTGGGTCGTTTCACTCGCCGCGCTCGCCGCGGGCTGCGCGAAGGGCGGCGCGGGCGGCGGCCAGAGCGCGGGCCAGAACGCGAACGCCGCGGCGGCGTCAGCCGCGGGCGCGACGGGCGGCCAGCCGCCGGGGCCGGTCCCGACCGCGTCCCCCGCCGCGCCGGCCAGCGCGGGCGCGGGCCAGACCGCGGGCGCGGCGGCGCAAGGGGCCGCCGCGGGCGGCGCGAAGGCGGAGGCGTGCGCGCTGCTCACTTCGGACGACGTGAAGGCCGTGCAGGGCGAGCCCGTCAAGGACTCGAAGGCGAGCAGTCGCAGCGACGGCTCGCTCGCCGTCTCGCAATGCTTCTTCTCGACGCAGACCTTCAACAAGTCGGTGAGCCTCGAAGTGACGCGCGGCGGGGCGGGCACGAGCGCGCGCAAGTTCTGGGACGCGCGCTTCGAGCGGGCGCGCGAGGAAGGCGGCAAGGGCGAGCGCGAACGGGAGCGGGAGCGCAAGGAGCGCGAGAAGAAGGGCGAGAAGAAGGGCGAGCGCAAAGGCGGCGAGGAGGAAGAGGAGAGTCTGCCGACGCCCGTCGGAGGCATCGGCGACGAGGCGTACTGGGCTTCGAGCCACGTCAACGGCATCCTCTACGTGCTCAAGGGCGACGCCTTCATCCGCATCAGCATCGGCGGGGCCGACACCAACGACGCGCGCCTCAAGAAGTCGAAAGCCCTCGCGCAGAAGGCGATCTCGCGGCTCTGAGCGGCGCGAGGGTTTGAGCCGCTTCTTGAAAGTCATCCGCGGAAAAGTTTAACCACGGAGGGACGCGGGGGAGGGTCGTTCTGAAATCTTAAATTTCAGAACGACCCTCCCCCGCGTCCCTCCGTGGTGAGTTTTACTTAAGCCCCGCTACGAATTAGAATCCACGCCGCAACCTCTCGCACCGATAAATTCACGATGACAAAAAAACAGACCGCCAAGAAAACTGCGCCGCGCCGCTCGCCCCTCCCTTTCGTGATCATCGGCGTCGTGCTGCTCGCCGCAATCGTCGCGGGCGCGTGGTACTTGAGCCATTCGCGCCCGCCGGGCACGGTCGCCTCGGGGTCGCCCGGCGCGGAGCCCGCGCACGCCGAGGGGAGCGCGGGCGCGCCCGTCGTGCTCGAAGAGTTCGGCGACTTCCAGTGCCCGCCGTGCGGCGCGATGTTCCCGGAGGTCGAGCGCATGAGGCAGGACTACGGCGAGCGCGTGCGCTTCGTCTTCCGCGAGTTCCCGCTGATCAACGTCCACCCGCACGCGCTGCTCGCGGCGCACGCCGCGGAGGCCGCCGGGCTACAGGGCAAGTTCTGGGAGATGCACCGCGAGCTGTTCACCAACCAGCAGGCGTGGTCGCGCTCGCAAGACCCGACGCCGCTCTTCGAGACTTACGCGCGCAGCGCCGGGCTCGACGTGGATCGCTTCCGCCGCGACCTCGGCAGCCCGGAGACGGACGCGCGCGTCGTCGCCGACCGCGACCGCGGCAAGTCCGTCGGCGTCGAGAGCACGCCGACCTTCTACATCAACGGGCGCAAGATGCTCCCCTCCCAGACGACGGGCAAGGGCCTGCGCGAAGAGATCGACCGCATACTCGGCGGCGGCTGAGGCCCGGCGCGGAGGCCGACGAGTCGCCCGCCGGGGCGACTTAAAATCTCAGATTAAGATTAGGATGGAAATGAGGATGCCGGGCCCGCGGGCCCGGCATCCTCATTTTCGTGTGTGGCGGCGGGCCGAGCCTTACGGCGTGCCGAAGCGGAGCCTGTACTCGGTGGAGTTCATAAACCCGTTGACCATCGAGCGGATGTCAGCCGGGTTGGCGTTGATGGTTCTCAGCCAGTCGTTGTAGCCGCCCTCCTCGGGGTCTCGCCTTAAGTAGCCGAAGTACTGCATGGCGACGAACGACGAGTTGGCCTCAGCCGCTCTCACCTCGTCCGAGTCGGAGAGGGCGCGCAACGCCTGCGCCCGCGTGAGCGTCGAGGCGTTCAGGCGGGCGACGAGATCGGCCCTCGTCAAAGTCACCTTCGCCGCCTGCGACGTGTCGTCGGGCGTCGCCGGGTTGGGCGTCGTGATCTGCTGCAGGTTGTACCTGCCCATGAGGGCGTCGACGAACTGCTGGTTCGAGAGCGCGTCGTAGAGGAGCTTGAACTCCTGCCGCTGCACGAACGAGTCGGTGAACTGTGCCTTCCGTGCGAAGAACCCGGCGTCGTCGACCGCCGTCAGGCTCGCCATGTCGGGGATGATCTCCGAGTAGTGCGGGAGCCGGTTGAGGGCCACCCGGTAGAAGTTGAAGACGTAGCCGCCCTTCTGCTCGAACTCGCGCGAGCGGAAGAACTTCGTCGAGACGGCGACGCGGTCGCAGTTGGCCGAGGGCGACGTGGGGCTCGAATTGAACGGGTCGGGGCAGCCGTCGAGCGTCGCCTTCCACGCGGCGAAGCCGTCGGCGTCCGGCTCCCTGCCGAAGAAGTCGAGGTACTGCATCCTGACGAAGAAGGCCGAATTGAGCGCCGGGTTCGACGAAGCGGGCGGGACGGTCGCGTCGTCCGAGACGATGCGGAGAGACATCGTGCTTTGCGTGCCGATCAGCGCGCCCCCCGTAGGATTGCTGAGGGCGACCGTCACGGTCTCGTCGGGCTCCGGGTGCGCGTCGTTGATGATCGAGACGAAGAAAGTCTTGGTCGTCTCGCCGGGCGCGAAGGTGAGCGTCTCGACGGCGGTCGCGTAGTCGCAGCGGGCGAAGGCGACGAAGGGCAGCGCGTTGGTGTCGTCACAGCGCACCGCCGCCGGGTTGTCCACCGTGCGCACCCTGACGGTGACGGTTGACGTGAGATCGCCCGCGCGGGTCACGTTGATCGCCGCGCGCGTGGCCGCCTCGCCGACGGTCAGTGACGGGAGGGGGAACTGCACGGTGATCTTCTCGTCGGCGATGATGGTGATCGTGGCGCGCTGGAAGGCGTTGGCGTTGACCGCGTCCGAGAAATCTACGAAGAAGTTCTCGTTGCCCTCGTCAACGGCGTCGCCGACGATCTGCAAGGGGATGGTCTTCGCCGTCTCGCCGGGCGCGAAGGTGAGCGTGCCGACGGCGGGCACGTAGTCCGAGCCCGCCGTCGCCGTCCCGTCCGAGGTTCGGTAATTCACGGTGACGGTCTGCGTGGTGGCGTTCGTCAGGCGCACGCTCAGATCGACGTTCGTCGTCCCGGAGGCGCCCTCCAGCACGGCGAGGCTGACCGGCGAGACGCTGGGGCGCGACTCGTTGTCCTGAATCGTCAGCGTGGCGGTGGGCTGAGTGCCGAGCAGCGCCGTGCCGCCCGGCGCGCTCAGCGTTAAGCCGACGGTCTCGCTGCCTTCGAAGATGTTGTCGTCGAGGATGGGGACGGCGAACGTCTTGGTCGTCTCGCCGGCGGCGAAGGTGAGCGTGCCGGAGACCGCGGTGTAATCGGAGCCGGGCGTGGCGGTTCCGCCCTCGGTCGCGTAGTTGATCGTGACCGCGCCCGTCGTGTCGCCGGTGCGCGCCACGGTGACGGTCGCGGGGCCGCCCGACTCGACGGCGTTGTAGTTCGCCGCGCTGAATTGGAGGGCCGACGGGATCGGCACGGCGTCGGAGACGAGCGCCGACTGAATTAGATAGACCTGACTCGTGGAGGTCGAGTCGAACGACTGCTTAATGGTGTTGAAGGCGAGCCCGTTCGCGCCCCAGCGCACGAGGCTGCCGGTCACCCCGGTCACGCCCCCGAGTTGCACGGAGCCGAGCAGGAGGAACGTGTCGGTGTCGAAGGCCGTCAGCGTCGGCGTGCTGCCGAAGCTGCTGCCGCCGCTCAGGAAGAAGGCACGATGCAGGGACTGATCCACGGCGACCGCGCCTCCCCCGTTAAAGGTGCCGAGTACCGTCCCCGCCTCCGGATCAACGACGCGCCCGCTCGTCGTGTAAATGCGCCCGCCCGCGAACTTCATGTTCGTGTTGAAGCCCCCGATCAGACCGGCGACGGTCGAGGTGACGCTCACGCCGGAGGCGTTGACCGTCATCCTGCGGAAGCCGAACTCGGTCGTCTCGTTGTTGTGGCCGTAGAGCGTCGTCGGCGACGACGAAAACTCGATCACGTTCGAGCCGGTGTGGCGGGGCGTCGTCTGTGGGCGCATCACGCCGTTGTCGAAGACGGCCACGCCCTCGTGGCGCGGGCTGCAACAGTTGTTGCGGAGCGAGACGGCGACGACCGAGGGCTGTCCCGGCGCGACCGCGATGTCCTCGGCGAACATGGAACCGTTGAACTGACTGTTGCCGAGCGTGAACTGCTGCGCGGCGGCCTGCGTCGCCACGTCGTAGCGGCGCACCGCGCCCGCGCCGTCGAGCGCGGCGTAGATGACTTGCCCGTCGTCCGAGATCGCGAGACGGTTCGGCTCGCTGCCGACGAAGGTGGACGCGCCGAGCGCCCCCGCCGCCGGATCGATGGCGGTGATGGTGTTCCCGCGCGCGCCCGCCGTGCTCGGCACGCTCACGTAGAGTTTCTGATCCGAAGGGCTGATGACGAGGTCGTTGGCCGGGAGATCGACTTTGCGGACGAGCGTGGCGAAAGGGGTCGGCGTCGGGGTCGCCGTCGCGATCGGCGTCGGGGTCGGGGTCGGGATGGCGTCGGACGAGGGGATGAGCGAGGTCTGGACGACGTAGAGCTGGTTGTTGGTGGTGGTGAAGGCCAACCCGTTCGAGCCCCAGCGCACGAGCGTCTTCGGCTCGCCCGTGACGCCGGCGAGGGTCGCCGATCCGACGGGCACGAAAGTGTTAATGTCGAACGCCTTGAGCGCCAGCGCGCCGCTGCTGAAGTCGCGCGAGAAGTAGTAGACGCGACCGGCGTTCGAGTCGGGGACGAAGGCGGACGAGGCGTTGGCGAAGGTGCCGAGCAGCGCGCCCGTGTCCGGGTTCATGACCTTCCCCGCCGAGCCGTAGATCAGGCCGCCGTCGAACTTGATGCGCGAGCCGACGCTCTGGCTCACCGTCGTGGTCGCGGCGACGCCCGTCGCGTCAATCGTCATCGTCCGCAGCCCGTCGAAGTCGCCGCCGCCGTAGAGCTTCGACTCGGAGGCGGAGAAGGCGATGAAGTCGCTGCCGGCGATGTGCCCGACGCCGGTCTTAGGCCGCTGCACGCCGTTGTCGAAGATGGCGACCCCGGCTTCGGGGGGGCTCGTGCCGAGGAAGTACCTGACGACCGCCACCACGTTCGGGTTGCCGGGGGCGACGGCCAGATCGTTGGCGCGGTAGAGGCCGAAGAAGGAGTCCTGACCGATTGAGAACTGCTGCCCCGCCGTGCGGGTCTGCGTGTCGAAGCGGCGGACGGAGTACGCGCCTTCGAGGAAGGCGTAGAGCGTGTGCCCGTCGTCGGACATCGCCATCTTGCTGGGATCGCTGCCGATGAAGACGGGCGCGCCCGTCGCGCCGGTCGCCGGGTTGATCGGGATGATGGAGTTGCCCGCCGCGCCCGCGCTCGCCGGCACGCTCGCGTAGAGGGTCTGATCCGCCGGGTTGTAGACGACGTCGTTGGCGGCGACGGGTATCAGCCGGATGAATTCCGTCTGGACGGATTGGACGCCTTCCGGGGCGCTGGCCGGTTGCTGCTGCTGCTGCCAGCCGAGGCGCGCCGCCGCCGAGGGCAGGCCGGCGAGAACCGTTACGGCGACGAGTGAGAAGAGAACGACGCGCGCGCGAACGAAAGACGTGCGAGGGAAATTCTTGTGAAGCATGGGTACTCCGGGTGGGCGGCGCGGAGGGCGTTAGCATCGTCGGCGAGAGTCACGACCGGCGTGCGAGTTAAGGCCCCGAACCGCTTTGGAAAATTGTTGTTCGCCAGCCGGCGCGGCGGGCGGGGTCGGTCTGAACGGGTCGCTTTCTTCCGCCGAGCGTGTGTGAGATCACCGGTTAGGCCAGCTATCCGGAGTGTCTTCGCGGCTCATTCGTCGGCACGGAGTTTAACGGCGCAGGCGGGCGCAGTCTATCACTTCTTTCCGTGACGGGCGCGGTCTACGGGCATCATAACTGCCCCGCGCTGGCAACGTCAATACCATCTCCGGCCCGCGGCGTGCGGGCGAGTCGATTCGGCCCGCGCGCGCGCGCGTCCGCCCGCGGGCGTGAAGCGGCGGGTGAAACTTATTCCGCGCGCGCCCGTTAAATCACGCACCGTCGGGCGGGAGACAGCCTATCAGTCCGGGAGTTTCCCGAGATCACCGCGCGACGGGTCTGCCCCGCGCGGCCCGCCCCGTTTGAATATCCG
>DASVQC010000096.1:0-19135 GCA_036389335.1 Pyrinomonadaceae bacterium
CCTCGCCCGTCAGCTCCTGCGCGGCGTTCGCGATCCGCCGCGCCTCAGATACGTCCACCACAGCGGCGATCTCGACGCGGAACGACGCGCCATCCGCCTGCGCCGGGAGCGGCGCGAGCACGCGCGGCTCGACGCGCACGCGCGCGACGCCGAGCGGCGTCGCCGGCGCGGGCGCGCTCGCCCCGTCGGGCGCGACGCCGGGCGCGAGGTAGAGATCGCCGCCCGCGGTCGAGATCGTCACGGAGCGCGCGGAGGTCGCGAGCCCGACGCGGATGGTCGGCTCCGAGCCGAGGCGTGCGAGGGGCGCGGCGGCGGGCGCGGGCTCGTCGTTCGTGCCGGACGCGTCCGTCGCGGGGAACTGTTGTTGCTGCACGCGCCGCGGTCGTGTCTCCTGCGCGCGCGCGGCGCGTGCGAAGGGCGCGAGGCAGAGCGCGAGCGCGAGCGCGAGAGTCGTCAGCCTTGAGAGGGGCGAAGGGGACACGCGGTAAAACTCCGAGACGTGCGGCGGCGCGCGTCGTCCGACGCGCCACGGGGCAATACTACTACAGCTCTCGGAAAAAGAGTCGGCGCAGCATCCCGACCGCGCCGCAGGCGACGACCACCCACAAGACCTCCGCCCTGAAGCGGTAGAGCGCGACGAAGGCGACGACAGAGAGCGCGAGCGAGAAGAGATCGACGCCGCCCGCGAGCGCGCGCGGGAAGATGACCGCCGCGCCGAAGACGAGCGCGAGGTTGAAGATGACGCCGACCACCGCCGCCGTCACGCCCGCGAGCGCGGCGGAGAGGCGGCGGTTGCCGCGCAGCCGTTCGAGGTAGGGCGCGCCGAGGAAGATGAAGAGGAAGCAGGGGAGGAACGTGGTGTAAGTCGTGACGAGCGCGCCGAGGACGGCGCTCGCCTCGCGCGACATCCCCGCGTGCGGGTGGTTCCAACCGGCCATGAAGCCGACGAACTGCAAGACCATGATGAGCGGCCCCGGCGTCGTCTCCGCGAGCGCGAGCCCGTCGAGCGCCTGCGCGTGCGTGAGCCAGCCGTAGGAGCCGACCGCCGTCTGCGTCACGTAGGCGAGCACGGCGTACGCGCCGCCGAAGGTGACGAGCGCCGCCTGCGTGAAGAAGCGGTACTCGTGCGCGTGCAGGCTCGGCCAGCCGAACGCGGCGACGAGGGCGGCGAAGGGCAGAGACCAGAGGACGACGCCGACCGCAAGCGTTCGCAGCGCCCGAGCGCGCGACGGCAGCGTGTGCGGCGGCGGCGCGGCGTCGTCGGCGATGACGGGCGTTAGAGTCTCTAAGTTTTCATCACCCGCGCGACCGGGCCCGCGCCCGGCCTTACGGCTCGCCTCCTCTTCTTTGACGGCGAAGAGTCCCGGCAGGAAGCGCAGGCCGAACAGCCCCGCGAGCCCCGCGCCGAGGACGATGAGGGGGAACGGCACGCGCAGGAAATAGATCGCGACGAAGGCGAGGACGGCGATCACGTAATGCACGCGGCGGCGCAGGGCGCGGCGACCGATCCTGAGCACCGCCTCGACGACGATGGCGACGACCACCGGCTTGAAGCCCGCGAGCACGCCCGCGACCGCCGCCACCTGACCGTATGCCGCGTAGACGTAGGAGAGCGCGAGCAGGATGAAGATCGAGGGGATGACGAAGAACGCGCCCGCCGCGACGCCGCCCCACGTGCGGTGCAGGAGCCAGCCGACGTAGATGGCGAGCTGCGTCGCCTCGGGGCCGGGCAGCAGCATGCAGTAGTTGAGCGCGTGGAGGAATCGCTCCTCGCCGATCCAGCGGCGGCGCTCGACCAGCTCGCGGTGCATGATCGCGATCTGCCCGGCGGGGCCGCCGAACGAGATGAAGCCGAGCTTGATCCAGAAGCGCAGCGCCTCCGCGAAGGAGACGCTGCGCTGTGGTGGTCGGGCGGCGTGATGACGAGGCGACAGTTCTCGCATTCTTGATATTCGGTGGCGTGCGGCAGGCCCGGTCGGATGAGAATCCCCGGTCGGTTCACACCGCCGCGCTCGATTTCGTCGCCACTTCGTAACGCCGGCTCACCTCTTCCCAGTTGACGTTCTGCATGAAGGCGTCGACGTAGCGCGCCGCCGCCGCGCCGTAATCCATGTGATAGGCGTGCTCGTACATGTCGAGCACGAGGAGCGGCTGACCCGTCGGCGCGTTGTGCATGTGATCCCAGCTCCAGTAGTTGTGAACTTCGCCGTTGTGCGTGTTGTAGCTCAAGACCGCCCAGCCCGATCCGCCGCCGAGCGCGTTGGCCGTCTTCTCGAACTCCGCCTCCCACTGCTCGAAACTCCCGAACCACTGTTTGAGCGCGTCGAGGACTTTGCCGCCCGCGCGCCCGTCGCCTCCGAGGTTGCCGAAATACTGCTCGTGCAGGATGACGGAGCCCGTGCGGAGCAACTCCTCGCGCTTGTGATCGCCGTAGACGAAAGCCGGGAGGTCTTTCTCCCTGAGCAGCGCGTCGAGCCTCTGCTCGACGGTGTTCAACGCCTTGACCGCGCCGCCGTAATTATTTTCCCAGTGAGATTTGATCAGCCGCTCGGAGAGCCCTTTCAGCTTCGCGGGGTCGAAGGGCAGAGGCTTGGGCTGGCGCTGGCCGCGGAAGGCGCGTGCTACTTGAGCCGGAGAAGGACTGACTTGCGGGGGGCGCGCGGCGGGCGAGCTTGTAGTTTGGGCCGCAACGCTTGCAGTCGCGTCGGACAAGGCGACGCCCGCCGCGCCCGCCGTGATCGTCGCCATTAATTCTCGCCTCGATATCGGTTTCATTGCGCTCTCCTTACTGTTTTGAGCCCGAAAATGTTGTCACGATCTCCCTCCGAGCGCGGCGGCGGCGAGCGTGTGGAACTGTCGGCGGACGCCGTTGATGTTGACGAAGGGGAGCGCGCGCGTGTGCGTGCGGTTGGTGAGCAGGACGTAGACGCGCTCGTGGCCGGGATCGATCCAGCAGCTCGTGCCGGTGAAGCCGAGGTGGCCGAAGGCGTCGGGCGGGAGAGACGCGCCCGCGGTCGAGTCGGGCGTGGCGGCGAGCTGCCACGCGAAGGAGCGCGCCTCGTTGAGCCCCGGCGTCATCTTCGTCGAGAATAGCGCGCAGGTTTCGGGCCTCAGCAACCGGGTGCGCGCGGGGAGGAACTGCTCGGCGAGCGCGAACGTTTCAACCGCGGTCGAGAAGAGCCCGGCGTGGCCCGCCGCGCCGCCGAGGAAGTAGGCGTTTCCGTCGTGCACCTCGCCCCAGATCATCTCCTCGCGCCACGCGCCGTCCCCGCCCTGCTCGCCGCACATCGCGCGCTCGTAGGCGTTGCCCGCGATCTCGCAGGCGGCGACTTCGGTCTGCAGCGACGCGGCGGGGTTGAAGAAGGTGCGGCGCAGTTCGAGCGGCGCGAAAATCTCGCGGCGCGCGAGTTCGGCCAGCGGCTCGCCCGTGATGCGCTCCAGCAGGAGGCCGAGCGTGATGAAGCCGAGATCGCTGTAGGCGACGCGCGTGCCGGGCGCGTGTTCCAGCTTCTCGGCGGCGATCACTTCGAGCACGCGCTCGCGCCGGTCGCCCGTCAACTGGCGCAGCGGTCGCCACGGCGGGAGGCCCGAAGTGTGCGTCAGCAGGTTGCGGACGGTCATCACGACGCGGCCCGCGCGCGCGAACTCCCTCAGGTATTTCGCGGCGGGCGCGTCCGGCTCAAGCTCGCCGCTCTCGACGCGGCGCGCGCAGAGCAGGCCCGTCACGAGCGGCTTCGTGAGCGACGCGAGATCGTAGATCGTCTCAAGCGTCGCGGGCCGCTCGCGCGGCTCGCGCACGGCGCTCCCCAGCGCGTCGGCGAAGCGCGCGCGACCGCGCTCGGCGACGAGGTAGGCGGCGGAAGGGAAGTCGCCCGCGCCGATCCGCTCGGCGAGCAACGCCGAAATCTCCGGGGCGGGTTTGTACGTCTCTTCTGGCACGCGAGAGTTCTGCGCGGGGCGCGCCGCCGCGGGGCTCAGTCGGCGGCGGCGGTGGTCTTCCGGTTGAGCGCGTTAATCCCGGCGCGCGCGTCGTGGTCGTGGATGCTTGCGAGCGCGCGCAGCGCGAGCGCGAGCGCGCGCCGCCCGTCCTCGCCGGTGACGGGCGGCGGCGCGCCCGACCCGGCGGCGTTCAAGAACGACTCGATCTCGGCGCGCAGCGGCTCCACGTCTTCGACTTCGAGTCGGCGGTGCGCGACGCCGGGCATCCCCGCCGCGGCGGCGGGCGCGAGGCTGCTGATCGAGGCGTAGCGCGTGACGTAATCGACGGCCACGTAGTCGTGCGGCTGGAAGAAGCGCATCTTGCGAATCTTCTCCATGCCGACGCGCGAGGCGGTGATGTTGGCGACCGCGCCGGTGGCGAACTCGACGCGCGCGTTGGCCGCGTCGACGAGACTCGTCAGGACGGGGATGCCGACGGCGCGCACGTCGGTCGCCTCCACGTCCGCGCCGACGAGCCACTGCACGATGTCGAGATCGTGGATCATCAGGTCGAGCACGACGTCGATGTCGAGCGAGCGCGCGGTGAACTCGCCGACGCGGTGAATCTCGAAATAGACGGGGCTCTTGACGTGCGGGCGCAGCGCCGCGAGCGCGGGGTTGAAGCGTTCGAGGTGGCCGACCATCAACGTCGCGCCGCCGCGCCGGGCCGCCGCGATCATCTCGTCGGCCTCTCCGAGCGTGCGCGAAATCGGTTTTTCCACGAGCACGTGGACGCCCGCTTCGAGGAGCGGCACGGCGACGCGCGCGTGCGACTCGGTCGGCACGGCGAGGCTCACCGCATCGACTCTCCCCACGAGCGCGCGCCAGTCGGTCAGAGGCTCGACGCCGCGCTCGGAGGCGACGGCGCGCGCCGTCTCCGCGTTCGCGTCGCAGGCGGCGACAAACGTCGCGCGCCCCTCCGCGGCGAGCGCGGCGTGGACGCGCGCGTGGTGTTTGCCGAGTGAGCCCGTGCCGATGACGGCGGTGTTCAGCATAAGAGCGGTCGGTGGTCAGTAGTCAGTAGTCAGTGGGGGATTGGGGCGGTGTCGGTTTCGGTTGACATCGTCGGTAGTGTCTTGGCGTCGGCTTTCCTCCGAGCGCCCTCCGTGATCTCCGTGACTCTGTGGTGAGGTAAGAGACTTAAGCACTCACCACGGAGTCACGGAGGGCACGGAGGATGCACGGAGTAGAGATCGCATTAGGACTCCGCCCGTCGTCGCCATTACCCGCCGGGCGCGCGTCGGCGTGAAAAAATTGTATGCTGGCGGCTGATCGCTGACGGCTGACTGCTTCACGGTGACTATATTGCAACCAACGAACCTTGCCAAGCGGGGCTTCGCGCTGCTGATGCTCGCGACCGCGCTCTGCTACTTCTACGGCCTCGGGCGCGCGCCCTTCGTCGGGGCCGACGAGCCGCGCTACGCCGAGGTCGCGCGCGAGATGCTGGCGCGCGGCGACTTGGTGACGCCGACGCTCGGCGGGCGCGTGTGGTTCGAGAAGCCCGCGCTCGTCTACTGGTCGGAGATGGCGGGCTACCGGCTGTTCGGCGTCTCGGAATGGTCGGCGCGGCTCGGCGCGGCGCTCGCCGGTTGGTTAACCGTCCTGCTCGTCGGCTGGATGTGCGGTCGCGTCGAGTCGCGCGCGGGGCGCGGGCTCGGAGGGTTGCGTCTGGCGTCGGCGGGCGTCGCCGCGTCGTCGGCGGGGCTCGTCGTGTTTTCGCGCGCGGTCAACTTCGACATTTTTTTGACGGCGGCGGTCGCCCTCAGCCTCGCGTGCTACTTCGTCGCGGGGCTTGAGGACGACGCGGGCAAGAGGCGACTGCTGCTGGCGGGCTTCTACGCGGGGGCGGGCGCGGCGCTGCTCGCGAAGGGGCTCGTCGGCGTCGTCCTCCCGTTCGGCGTCGTCGGCCTCTACGGACTCTTGCGGCGCGAGCCGCCGCCGTGGTGGAAGAGCGCGCTGTGGGGCGTGCCCCTCACGTCGATGGTGGCGGCGACGTGGTACGGGCCGGTGACGCTCGGGCACGGGCGCGTCTTCGTCGAAGAGTTTTTCGTCAAGCACCACTTCGCGCGCTTCGTCTCGGACAGGTATCACCACCCGCAGGGCTTCTACTTCTACCTGCTCATCATGCCGCTCTTCCTGCTGCCGTGGACGCCGTTCCTCTTCGCGGCGCTCAAGAGTCAGTGGCTCGCGTCGCGCCGCGCGCCGCCGACCGGCGCGGCGGGTGACGATCTGTCGGCGCGGCTGCGGCTGTTCGCCGCCGCGTGGCTCGTCGTGCCGCTCGTCTTCTTCTCGATCTCGCGCTCGAAGCTGCCGGGCTACGTCCTGCCCGCGCTGCCGGGCGCGGCGCTGCTCGCGGGCGCGGAGCTGCGCCGCTTCGTCTCTGGCGAGGGCGGCGCGCGCGCGATGCGCGCCACCGCTGTCACGCTCGTCGCGGCGGCGTCCGCGGCGCTCTTTTACGCCGCGCGCGGGGGGCACGTCTCGTGGGGCTGCGCGCTAGCCGTCGCCGCGCCGCTCGCGCTCGCGGGCGCGTGGGCCGCGCTCGGGAGGGGGGCGCGCGCGCGGGCCGCGGGCTCTGTCGCCGCGGCGTCGCTGCTGGCGGCGATGATCGCCGCGGGCTGCGCGCTCGCGGGCGCGTCGCGGCGCGAGTCGGTGCGCGACCTGCTCAAGGTAGCGGACGCGCGCGGCTACGCGGACGCCCCCGTGCTCGACCTCTACACGGTCGAGCGCAGCGCGGAATTCTACGCCGCGGGCCGGCTCGTCTACGACGACGCGGGCGAGCCGCGGATGTTCGACGGCACGAACCTCGTCACGGATTTCGCGGACGCGAGGCGTAGGCCCGTGCTCGTCATCGTGCCCACGGAGCACGCGGGTCAGTTAAAGGCGATGGGCCAGGCGCGCGCCGAGTTCGTCGGCGACAACGGCGTCCACGCGCTCTTCGTCGTGCGCGCCGCGCGGGGGGACTAAAACTCACCACAGAGGCACGGAGGACACGGAGGGGGCACAGAGTTAAAACTTTTTCTCTGTGCCCCCTCCGTGCCCTCCGTGCCTCCGTGGTGAGTCCTTGCTACGTCTCAGCGGAGTGATTTCTGGAAGAAGTCGATGACGAGGCGGTCGTACGCCTCGCCCGCCTCGCCGGTGGCGGACGAGGCGTGGAGGCCCGTGACGGGGAGATCGGTTTTCGTCTCGACCGCGCCCGCGTCGGGGAAGCAGCGCGCTAGCTCCTGCGTGGAGGCGCGGAGCGCGCCCGCGTCCGCGCCGGAGAGCAGGAGGACTCTGCGACCTCCGAGCGAGGCCGCGGTCTCGCACGCGGGCGCGTCCTCGTACTTGCCGAGGAAGTAGAGGCGCGCGCCCCCGCGCGCGATCTGGAAGAGCGCGCCGCCCGCGAAGCCGAAGCGGTCGCGCATCAGGCCGCGCATGAGATCGTCGGGGCGCGCGGGCACGGAGTCGAGCGCGAGCGCGCCGACGGCGGCGTCGCCGCCCGCGCGCGCGGCGGAGCGGAGCGCGGCGTATGCGCCCAGCTCGACGCCGTAGATGCCGAACTGTTTGCCGACGAGCGCGCGCTGCTGCGGCGTCTTGAGCGCGCGCAGGAAGCCGAGCGCGGCTGCGGCGTCCCGCCCTTCGCGCGCGCCGAAGGTGGTCGTCGAGACCGCAGGGTTCTGGCCGTGGGCGCGCAGGTCGGGGCAGAGGACGGTGAAGTTCGTCGCCTCGTTGATCTTGACGGCGAGGTTGAAGAGCCACGAGCGATCCGCGCCGTAGGCGTGCAGCAGCACGACGGCGGGCGCGCCCTCCGCGCCGCGCAGGAGCCAGCCGCGCGCCTTCGTGCCGTCGTCGTTCGGCCACGTCTCCTCGGTCGCCTTCACGCCGCGCGGGCTCAGCCGGTTGTAGCCTGCGGGCGTGATGAGGTAGGCGTGCGTCGGCGGGTGCGCGACCGCGTGGACGACCCAGAAGGCGAACGCCGAGACGCCGAGCGCGGCGAGCGCGGCGACGGGCAGCAGCGCCTTCAACAATCTCCGTCCGTGTCTGCGGCGTGGAGGCATGGTCAAATGATGAATGCTGAATGATGAATGATGAAGTGAAGAGTAAATGATTTCAGTTCGTCGTTCATCGTTCGTCGTTCATCGTTGCCTTTGCGCGTTCGTATTCCGCGGGCGTGTTGACGTTCGTGAAAAAATATTCGGCGCGCGTGAGGTCTGACAGCTCCGCGGGGAAGACCCAGCGCGCGCGCACCTCGCGGAGCAGGACGCGCGGTCGCCTCTCGCCCTCTTCGAGCAGCCGCGCGGCGGCGGCGCGGCAGGCGCGCGCGGCGTAGAGCGCGCAGAGCGGCTGCTGCCTCCCGTCGGGCTGCACGGGCGCGACCGCGTCGCAGTCGTCGCCCGCGAACGAGGCGAGCCGCGCGAAAAGCTCCGGCGTGACGAAGGGCAGATCGCACGAGACGACGAGAGCCCACGGCGCGCGGCACGCGGCGAGCGCGGCGTGCAGGCCCCCGAGCGCGCCCGCGCCCGCGTGAACGTCCGGCACGACGGGGAGGCCGAAAACCTCGTGCCCTTCGCGGCTGCTGACGACGCTGACGCGCGCCGCCGCGGCGGAGAGGGCGCGCGCCGCGCGCGCCACCAGAGTCTCCCCGCCGAGCGCGAGCCCGGCCTTGTCGGCCCCCATCCGGCTCGACGCGCCGCCCGCGAGGATGAAGCCCTCGATCTCGATCATGCGCGCGCGCGCCGCCCCCGCGGCCCCGCGGCCCCGCGCGCCGACGCGCACGCGCCGCCGACGGGGTTGACGAGGCACGGTAAAGGCTTGGGATCGTTGGCGTGTGGGCGACGCATCGCGCCTGCGAAGTTAACACGCGCCAAAAGAGGCGGCAAGAACATATCGTCCGTCGTGCGTCATTACAGGCGCGCGGGTAGTCCAACCATTTCAACGCCTTGACCATCGAAGAAAGCGACGGTTATAGTCGAGTCGCGGCGAAGGGGGCGGAAGCCGACCCGGCCCCTCCGTGCGGCAATTGAGGTTTAACGCATTAACCCTTCCCCTTGCGGTCTCGCGCTGGTTTGATCCCATGAAGAAAAATCTGGTCGCAGTTGTCGTCGCAGCCCTAGCCGTCCTCGTCTCTTCCCCCGCGGTCGGGGCGCAGACGCCCGCGCAGCCCGCGCCGGCGGCGGCGGTGCGCGACGCGCGCCTCTTCCCGCTCGAAGAAGTGCGCGCGGGGATGAAGGGCGTCGGGCGTTCCGTCTTTTCGGGGACGCAGGCTGAGGAGTTCGGCGTCGAGATTCTGGGCGTGCTTGAGGGCTACCCCGCGCCGCGGCAGTCCGCCATCATCGCGCGGCTGACGGGCAAGAACGTCGAGAAGACGCGCGTCTTCGCCGGGATGTCGGGCTCGCCCGTCTACATCGACGGCAAACTGGTCGGCGCGGTCGCCTTCGCCTTCCCGTTCGCCGAGGAGCCCATCGCGGGGATCACGCCGATCAAGCAGATGATCGACATCTTCTCGCGCGAAGCCCCCGCCCCGCGCTCCGTCAGCCTCCGCACCTACTCCTTCGCCAAGCTCGCCTCGACCGACTGGACGGCTGAGCTGCCGAAGTCGTCGGTGGCCGCCACGTCGCTGCTCGCGCCCGTCTCCGCCGGGTCGCCGCTCCTGCCCTTCATCGGCCAGCAGATGACGCCGATTGCGACGCCCGTCGTCTTCAACGGCGTGACGGCGGAGGCGCTGGCGCGCTTCGCGCCGCAGTTGCAGGCGGGCGGTCTGCTCCCGGTCGCGGGCGCGGGCGGCAGCTCCGCCATCACGCCGCTCGGCAAGGTGACGGACAAGACGCTGCTGCCCGGCTCCAGCGTCACCGTGCAGCTCGTGCGCGGCGACTTTTCGCTCGCCGCCGCCGGGACTGTGACGTGGCGCGACGGCGACCGCGTCTACGCCTTCGGCCACCCGTTCCTCAGCCTCGGCGTCGCCGACATGCCGATGAGCGAGTCGTCGGTCGTGACGGTCATCTCGAACCTCAACAACTCTTTCAAGCTCTCGACCTCGGGGCAGATGGTCGGCACGATCTCGCAGGATCGCTCGACCGGCATCTACGGACAGCTCGGGCGCGCGCCGAAGATGATCCCCGTCACCGTCGAAGTGCAGACGAGCCGCGACCGCGCCGAGAAGTACACCTACGAGATCGTCAACGATCAGTTCCTCACGCCGCTGCTGCTCAACATCACGCTCTACAGCACGCTCGGCGCGACCGAGCGCAGCCTCGGCGATTCGACCATCAGCGTGAGCGGCACGATCGACGTGAAGGGCCAACAGCCGATCTCTCTGGAGCGCCGCTTCTCGTCTAATCAGGCGGGCGCGCAGGCCGCCGGGTCGATCGCGACGCCGGTCGCCGCGCTCCTTTCGAGCGGCTTCGACAACGTCGAGATCGGCGGCATCCGCGTCCAAATCACCTCCTCGGACGAGCGGCGCGCGGGCACCCTTGAGCGCATCGCGCTCGACCGCACGGAGGTCGCGCGCGGCGAGACGGTCGAGGTGCAGGCGTTCGTCCGCACCGACTCGGGCAAGCAGTACGTGCAGCGCATCCCCGTCGAAATCCCCACCGACGTGCCGCTCGGCCAGCTCGTCCTCTTCGTCGGCGACGGCGGCGCGCTCCAGCAGGCGTCGGCCTCGCAGGGCATCGTCCCGAAGGATTTGGGCCAGCTCGTCGGCGCGCTCAACAAGATCAAGAAGAACGACCGGCTCTACGTCAAACTCTTCCGCATCACGCCGGGCGCGGTCGTCGGCACGGACGAGCTGCCGTCGCTGCCGCCCTCGGTCGTCGCCACCCTGAACAGCGAGCGCAGCTCCGGCGGCTTCACGCCGACCATGCTCTCGCCCTTGAGCGAGAAGGAGCTGTCGCCCGCCGAGTTCGTCATCGAGGGTCAGCAGTTGATCGGCATCAACGTCGTGCGCTAAAGGGCGCGACCGGCTCTCAATACAAGCGGGCGGGTGATTCATCGCAATCACCCGCCCGCTTTATTTACAGTCTATTCCCGCCGGCACTTAAGGCGTTCGGCCACAACCTCCTTCGATCATTCGCCGCGTTGGACGACGAAGAGGAAGCGCCGCTCGGACTCGGGGATGTGAACGGGCGTGTGGGGGAGTCCCTCACGCTCGATTGCCTCGCGCAGCGCCGCGCCGCCGAAGAGGAGCAGGCGCGCCGCGGGCGGCGACCACGCGACGAGGCGCGGCAGCATCTCCGCGAAGCGTTCGAGCGCGCGGCACGTCACGACGTCGGCGCGCGGCGCGGCGGTCTCCTCGAAACGCGCGTTGACGATCCGCGCGGCGTCTCTCAGCCCTAACGCGCCCGCGGCTTCGCGCAGGAAGACGGCCTTTTTCGCGGAGGCTTCGTAGAGCGTGGCGCGCAGGTCTTGGCGCGCGACGAGGCAGGGGATAATTGGGAGGCCGCCGCCCGATCCCACGTCGGCGACGCTCGACCCGTCGGGGACGTGTGCGAGCGCGAAGAGCGATTCGAGGACGTGGCGGACGGCGAACTCCGCGGGGGGGCACGGCGCGACCAAGTGCAGCCGCTCGTTCCAGCGCCCCAGCAACTCGAAATAGTCCGCCAGCCTGCGCTCCACAGACTCGGAGAGCCGCACGCCGAAAGCCCCCTCGTGCGCGTCGAGCGCGTCGCGAAAATCCTGCCGCCGATTAGTCATCGCCCTCCCCGAATTTGGAAAACCCCGCGCGCCTGAGTTAGCTTAGTCGAAGATGGAAGAACGCGCACAGGAACGCGGGCAGACGCGCGCCGCCGCCCTCGCCGCCGAGCACGAGCGGCTGGGCCGCGCCGCCACCGAGATCGTCGCCGGGTTCGTCCGCGCGCTCGAAGACGCGCCCGTCTGCTCCGAGGCTTCGCCCGCCGAACTGGAAAGACTCTTCGACGAGCCGCTGCCGCGCGAGGGCGCGGACGCCGCCGCGCTCTTCGCCCGCTTCACGCGCGACATCGTCCCGCACTCGATGAAGATTCCGAGCCCGCGCTACTTCGGCCTCTTCAACCCGACGCCGCTCGCCGTCGGCGTCTGGGCCGACGCGCTCGCCTCGGCGCTCAACCAGAATCAGGCGGTGTGGCGCAACTCGCCCGCGGCGAGCGTCGTCGAGGCGCGCGTCCTGCGCTGGCTCTGCGAGATGATCGGCTACCCGCCCGCGAGCTACGGCACGATGACGAGCGGCGGATCGGAGGCGAACCTCGTCGCGCTCAAGTGCGCGCGCGACCGCGCCGACGCGCGCGCGCGCGACTTCGGCCTGCGACGCGCGGCGGGCGGGGTCGACGATCCCGCAGTCGGAAACTCTCCGGAGCCGTCGGCGCGCGGCGCGGGCGACGACCTCGTCGTCTACGCCTCCGAGCAGGCGCACTATTCGTTCGAGAAGAGCGTCGACATACTCGGCCTCGGCAGGCGCAACCTCCGCAAGATCGCGACGGACGAACGCTTCCACGTCCGCGTCGATCTGCTGCGCGCAGAGATCGAGCGCGACCTCGCGGCGGGCAACGTCCCCGCGTGCGTCGCGGGCTCGGCGGGGGCGACCTCGACGGGCGTCGTCGATCCGCTGGACGAGCTGGCGGACGTCGCCGCCGAGTACGGCGTCTGGTTCCACGTCGACGCGGCATACGGCGGCGCGCTCGCGCTCTCCGAGCAGCACCGTCACCTGTTGAAGGGCGTGGAGCGCGCCGACTCCGTCACCGTCGATCCGCACAAGTGGATGTTCGTGCCCTTCGCCGCGGGCGCGACGCTCGTCAGAGACGGCGGGCGCGTCCTGCGCGACTCGTTCGACATCACGCCGGAATACTTGAGCGAGCAGCGCGGCGGCGAGGACGTGCCCTTCGACTGCTTCCGCTACGGGCAGCTCGGCACCAAGCGCTTCAACGCGCTCAAGGTCTGGATGGCCCTTAAAACTCTCGGCACGCGCGGCTACGCCGAGATCATCGACCGCCAGATCGAGCTGACGAAGCACCTCGCCGCGCGCCTCCGCAGCATGGAAAACTTCGAGACCGTCGGCGAGGTCGAGACCGCCGTCTGCTGCTTCCGCTTCGTGCCCCCCGATCTCGGCGGCGCGGACGGCGCGACGCTCGACGCGTTGCAGATCGCCCTGCAACAGCGCGTCGAGCGGAGCGGCGAGGCGTGGATTTCGACGACGGTGCTCAAGGGCAGGCGGGCGCTTCGCGCCAACGTCAACAGCTACCTCACCGGGCGCGGGCACGTCGATGATCTGGTAGAATTGCTGGCGCGCGAAAGCCGGGAGTTGTCGAAAGCGGGGGGGGCCTGATGAGACTCGCGAAATCTTTGCCAGCCGGTCTGTTGTTTGCTTGCTGCTGCGTCGCCGCGGCTCTCGCGGCGCAGCCAGCCGACGACGTGAAGTCGCTCCCGGCGATCAGGTCGCAGGCGGATTTCGACCGCGTCGCGCGCGTCAACACCGACACGGGCTACCCGCTGCCGCACGTCCTCTTCGTCGTCGACCGGCAGGGCGCGAATAAAATCTACTACGTCAACTCGCGCCGCTACCGCTTCCACCGCGACTTCGTCAACGGCACCTACCTCTCGCTCGACCGCGGGCAGGACTTCTTCGACAAGAACTACCTGCGCGCCGACCGCCGCTTCATCCTCGGCACGCTCGCCTTCCAGACGCCTCTGAAGCGCTGGACGTTCGAGTTCTGGGAGGGCGACACGATCCCCGCCGAGCAGGTGAAGCTCGTCGCCGGAGTGATCGGGCAGACCTTCTTCGCGCCCGTCGCGTTCAAGGCGAACTCGCTCAGGCAGGAGGGGCTGGCGTCGCAGCTCGGCGATCTGCCGCGCGTCTCGCAGAGCGAGATCAGTAGAGAGCAGGAGTACGTGCCCTTGAACCTCGCGCGCGGGATCGGTCGCGTCCACGTGATCAGGAATCTGGACGAGCACGTCGAGATCGGCTACAACGAAATCCTCGTCCTCGAAGACGCGCCGCTGCACCTGCCGCCGGTCGCCGGGATCATCACGAGCAAGCCATCGACGCCGCTCGCGCACATCAACCTGCTCGCCAAGTCGTGGGGCGTGCCGAACGCCTACGTGAAGGACGCCTTCGAGCAGTTCAAGGCTTACGACACGCGCTGGATCGTCTTCGAGACGAAGCCCGGCGGCTTCACCGTGAAGTTCGCCGACAACGACGCGCTCGGCGAATACCAGAAGCGCGTCAAAGCGCGGCTCGACATGATGTCGCCGCGCTTCGATCTCTCCGTCAAGCGGCTCGCGAGTCTCTCGCAGCAGCGCGCGCGCTCGGTCGTCGCCTACGGCGCGAAGTCGGCGAACCTCGGCGAAGTCCTGAGCGCGCGCATCCCCGGCGTCGTCGTCCCCGACGGGTTCACCATCCCGTTCTACTACTACGCGCAGTTCGTCAAGCAGAACAAGCTCGAAGACGCGATCTACGAGATGCTCGACGATCAGAAGTTCGTGCACGACCCGGCTTACCGCCGCGAGCGCCTGAAGCTCATGCGCGAGACGATTCAGGCGGGGAAGTTTGACGACGACCTGCGCCGCGAGGTCTTACGCCGCTTCCACTCCGCCTTCAAAGGGCAGGGCGTCTTCGTCCGCAGCTCGACGAACACGGAGGACCTGCCGAACTTCAACGGCGCGGGGCTCTACAACACCGTGCCGAACGTGACGGAGGACGACAAGCTCGTCGAGGCGATCAAGAACGTCTGGTCTTCGATCTGGAACTTCGAGGCCTACGAGGCGCGCGAGCGCGCCGGCATCGATCACGCGAAGGTCTACCCGGCGGTTCTGATACAGGCGGGCGTCAACGCCGACAGCGCGGGCGTGCTGATCACGACCGACCCTTACGACCGGGCCAACTCCGACGGCGTCTACATCAGCGCGAAGCACGGGCTCGGAATCAAAGTGGTCGAGGGCAAGCGCGTCGCCGAGCAGATCATCTACAGCCCGCGCTCGCAGGCCGTGAGGATTCTGACGCGCTCCGAGGAGGACAGCCTCCTGACGTTCGACGAGCGCGGCGGCGTCAAAGAAATCCCCATCACGGGCGACCGCCTCGTGCTCACCGACGACACGATCCGGCGGCTGGCCCGCGCCGCCACGCGGATCAAGCGCGTCTTCGGCGGGCGAGAGCAGGACATCGAGTGGGTCTACCGCGGCCACCAGCTCTACATCGTCCAGTCGCGCCCATACATCGCGGGGAGCTAGTCTTGATGAACCGAGTCCGGAGAAAATTTCTGCTCGCCGCCTGCGCCGCCGCCCTCTCGTGCGCGTGCGGCGGCGGGGCGCGCGACGCGGGCCAGTCGGCGGCCAACAATACGGCGCAGGGGAACCAGACGGCGGCCAACACGGCCACGGCGGGTCAGTTGGACGTCGCCAAGCTCGACGCCGAGATCAGGTCGCTCGAAGCGCAGTCGGCGCAGAGCCCCGACGACCAGTCTCTGCGCGGCTCGCTCGCCGACGCCTACGTGCGCCGCGGCTCGGCGCACTACGCGGCGCGCCGCCTCGACGACGCGCTCAAGGACTACCAGAGCGCGCTCAGCTACGACCCGACGAACGAGGACGCGCAGCTTCGCATCACGCAGATCAATCAGGAGACGGGCGGCGAGCCGCGCGCCGACGACGGCAAGCCCGCGACCGTCACCGCCAAGCCCGGCGCGTCGAACAGCAACCTGTGAGAAAGAAGTCAGTAGTCAGTGGTCAGTAGTCAGTTGTCCGTTGTCAGTAGTCAATAGTTTCGCCTGCCCGACCCGACGCTTCATCTCAAGGATTGAGCGTTTTCGCTCACGCACTACCGACCACTAACTACTGACAACTAACTACTGACTACTGACAACTGACTACTGACCACTATTCCATGACCGAAAAAATCTTCGTCGATAACCTGCTCGCCGGTCGCGTCGCGCTCGTCACGGGCGGGGGCACGGGCATCACGAACGGCGTCGCGCGCTCTCTGGCCGCGGCGGGCGCGCGCCTCGCGCTCGTCAGCCGCAAGATGGAGCACCTCGAACCGGCGGCGGAGGTGATCCGCCGCGCGGGCGGCGACGCGCTGCCGTTCGCGGCGGACGTGCGCTCTCCCGAGGACGTGGGGCGCGCGGTGGCGGCGTGTGTCGCCCGCTACGGCAAGCTCGACATCGTCGTCAACGGCGCGGCGGGCAACTTCCTCTGCCCCGCCGAAGAGCTGTCGCCGAACGGGTTCGGCGCGGTCGTGGACATCGATCTCAAGGGCACGTTCAACGTCTGCCGCGCCGCGTTCGACGAGCTGAAGAAGGGCGGCGGCTCGATCCTGAACATCAGCGCGACGCTGCAACTGCTCGGCACGCCGCTGCAACTCCACGCCTCGGCGGCGAAGGCGGGCGTCGACGCGCTGACGCGAAACCTCGCGGTCGAGTGGGGCCGGTACGGCATCCGCACCAACGCCATCGCCCCCGGCCCCATCGAGGACACCGAAGGCATCAAGCGCCTGCTGCCCGGACCGTTCAAGGAGAAGCTGCGACAGCGCATCCCGGTCGGTCGCTTCGGTCGCGTCGCCGACGTGGCGAACTGCGCCGTCTTCCTCTGCTCCGACGCCGCCGCCTTCGTCAACGGCGCGATCATCGTCATCGACGGCGGCCACTGGCTCAACGCGAACCGCCTGCTCGGCCCCGAATCGTAGACCGTTAACCGCGACGGGTGACAGGAGAAGACCACTCTTAACTTGTCGCCGTTGACGGTTCACCGTTCACGGCTTTTATGCTCTCCCTTCAGCCAGCCACCTTCGAAGAGTTCGAGCGCGAGGCGGCGCGGGGCAACGTCGTCCCCGTGGTGCGCGTGGTGCTGGCCGACCTGCAGACGCCGCTCGGCGCGTTCCTGCGCGTGGCGGGCGCGGAGGAGCCCTACGCCTTCCTGCTCGAATCGGTCGAGGGCGGCGAGCGCGTCGCGCGCTACTCGTTCCTCGGCGCGAAGCCGGAGATGATCGTGCGCGGTCGCGGCGACGAGACGACCGTCGAGCGCGGCGGCGCGACCGAAGTCCTCCCCGGCACGCGCGCCATCGATTTCCTGCGCGAGCACTTCCGCGGTCGTCGGCTCGCCGCCCGTGAGGGGCTTTCGCCCTTCACGGGCGGCGCGGTCGGCTTCCTCGGCTACGAGGCGGTGCGCTGGTTCGAGCCCGCGCTCGACGACGGCGCGGCGGCGGGCGCGGACGACGACGCCGTCTTCATGCTCTTCCGCAACCTGCTCGCCTTCGACCGCGCCCGCCAGCAGATCGAAATCTCGTCACTGGTCATGACGGACGAGGCCGACGGCGACCGCACCCGTCTGTGCGCGCTCTACGACGCAGCCGTCGTCGAGACGGACAGGATCGAGCGGCTGCTCGCGGGCGAACCGCCCGACGCGAGCGGTCGGGAGAGGGACACGGGCGCGCCCCCGCCCCGCGGCGGCGGCGAGGCGGCCCGCTTCGAGTCGAACTGGGAGCGGGCGAAGTTCGAGCGCGCGGTCGAAGAGATCAAGGAGAGCATCCTCGCGGGCGACTGCTATCAGGCCGTCCTCTCGCAGCGGTTCGCGGCGGAGGTCTCGGCCTCGCCGCTCGAAATCTACCGCGCCCTGCGCGCGCTGAACCCCTCGCCGTACATGTTCTTCCTGCGGCTCGGCGGGCTGTCGGTCGTCGGCGCGTCGCCCGAGATGCTCGTGCGCTGCCGCGGGCGCGAGCTTGAGTACCGACCCATCGCCGGGACGCGACCGCGCGGCGCGACCGAGGCGGACGACGCGCGGCTCGCCGCCGAGATGCGCGCCGACGAGAAGGAGGTGGCCGAGCATTTGATGCTCGTCGATCTCGGTCGCAACGATCTCGGTCGCGTCGCCGAGTACGGCACGGTGCGCGTCGGGCGGTTGATGTCGGTCGAGTCTTACTCGCACGTGCAGCACCTCGTCACGAGCCTGACGGCGCGGCTGCGCGCGGGCGCGGATCGCTTCGACGCGCTCGCCGCGTGCTTCCCGGCGGGGACGGTGACGGGCGCGCCGAAGGTGAGCGCGATGCGGATCATCCGCGCGCTTGAGCCCGCGCCCCGCGGCGTCTACGCGGGCTCCGTGCTCTACACGGACTACGCCGAAAACCTCGACTCGTGCATCGCCATCCGCACGCTCGTCCTGCGCGGGTCGCGCGCGGAGGTGCAGGCGGGCGCGGGGATAGTCGCCGACTCCGTCCCGGCGAGCGAGCACGAGGAGTGCGTCAACAAGGCGCGGGCGCTGTTGCGCGCCGTCGAGTTGGCCGAGCGCGGGCTGTGAAGTTAAATTAGGCGCGGCGGCGTCGGTCGAGGTGAAGGGGAGTGTGGGCCCTGTCGGCGAACATTTGAAGGCGGCGCTCGGGGCGAGCCTCCTCGCCGCGCTGCTCGCGCTCGCGGGCTGCGACGGCGGGCCGCGCCGCGTGAGCCCGGAGACGGCGCGGCGCGAGCTGGCCCTGCGCGGCATCACGTTCGACGCGAAACAGTTCGTCCTCTACGCCGCGGAGGGCGACGTGTGGGCCGTGCGGCTCTTCCTCGCCTCGGGGATGAGCCCCGACGTGAAGGACGAGCGGGGCGTGACGCCGCTCGTCGCGGCGATGATGGCCGAGCGCGACAAGGTGGCGCTCGCGCTGCTCGAAAAAGATCAGAACGTGAACGTGCTCGACCGCGGCGGCATGACCCCGCTCACGCGCGCGGTGGATCGGGGTCAGGTGGAGCTGGTGAAACTCCTCGTCGCGCGCGGCGCGGACTTGAACATGCCCGACCGCGACGGCTGGACGCCGCTCATGTTCGCCGCGCGCCGACAGGACGAAGAGATCGAAAACCTGCTGCTCGCGCGCGGCGCGGACGTAGGCAGGCGCGACAACGCGGGCGCGACCGCGCTCCAGTGGGCGGGCTATTACGGCGACCTCCCGCTCGCGCGCGCCCTGCTCGCGCGCGGAGCCGACGCCAACGCCGCGAACAAGTCGGGCGGAACCCCGCTGATGGTCGCCGCCGCCGCCGGTCGCACCGAAGTCGTCCGCGCGCTCCTCGACGCGGGCGCGAGGGCCGAGACGAAAGACGACACCGGCTTGGACTCCGCGCAGTGGGCGGAAAAATTCTCGCACGCCGAGATCGCGGAGCTGATCCGCAAGTCAAGGCACGGTCATTAGTCCGTTGTCCGTTGTCCGTTGTCCGTTGTCAGTATGTCATGACAGCCGGGCGGCGCGACCGGC
>DASVQC010000097.1:0-21273 GCA_036389335.1 Pyrinomonadaceae bacterium
ATTCTTCCGTCCCCGACGGGACTCATCACTTGCTCGCGGTCAATGCTTTGCTTGCTCGCGGTCGATGCTCTCCTAATCGCCGTCGCTCGCGTCGTCCTCGACCCGTTCGAGCGTGTTGACGATCCAGCGCGCCTCCTCCGAGTCGTAATCGCCAGCCTGAATTTCGAGCGCCTCGCGCGCCTCCTCGGCGTCCACGGGGTCGCCGAGCAGCTCGACCAGGACCGAAGGGGGCTTCTGCGCCAGAGCCTCGTGGGCGATGGCGCGCACCGCCGGGTTCACGTTGCGCGCCAGCTCGCAGATTTCGCTCGGCGCGAGGCGCGACGTGAGCGTATCGGAGACGCGGTCGACGCGCGCGTAGTCGCGCGCGATGAGCGCGCGTTCGAGGAGTTGACCGAAGACCTCCGCGGAGCGACCGCCGGTGTAGAGGACGAGGGCGCAGGCGTCCGCCACGCGCACCAGTTCGCGCGACTGCTCGGCGTTCAAGCGTAGCGCGCCCGCCTCGCGCGCGCGCTCGTCCAGCGCTTCGAGCAGACGGCTCAGCTCCATCTCGGAGCGCGCGTCGTAGTTCGCGCCCCCGCCGTGCGACGCGGGCGCGGGTTGCAGCGCGCGCTCGATGATCGTACGCGTCGTCGGGCGCAAGCCCTCCCACGCGCTCGCCACGCGCCCGCCGAACTCCTCGAACCTCTTAGAACTTTTCTCCATACTTCACTGCGGCGCGACCCTTCGCGCACGCGGTTAATATACCTGACTGCGTGACGGGTGACGAGCGAAGAATGCCGCGACCGTTAAGCCGCGGCGGGTGACGGGCAAAACCGATTTTCTTCCGCGCCCGCCCGTCACGGATTTAACAGCTCGATGCCGGAGTGTGCGACGGCGAGCATGACGCAGTCTTCGCCTTCGATGGCGGTGGGGCGGTGCGCGGAGCCCGCGTCGTTGAGGACGTAATCGCCCGCGCGGTGCTCGCCTTTGTCGTCGCGGTAGCCGCCCTGGAGGATGAAGACCTCTTCGAGCCCCGCGTGGCGGTGCGCGGGGTAGGAGCAGCCCGGTCGCATCCGTATGAGGACGGTCGCGTCCCGCGTCGCCTCGTCGCGGCGCAGCACTTTCAGCGCGACGCCCTCGTGCCGCGTCTCGCGCCAGTCGATCTGTGAGAAGTCGAACACGATTCGATTGCTGGTTGCGGAAAATTCACCCGCGCGCCTCGGCGAGGCGTTCGACCACGCCGACGAGCCTGTCGAGGCGCGCGTCGAGTTCGTCGTAGCGGCGCGAGTCCCGCGCCTCGGCTTCCGCCATCCGTGCGTCGGCGCGCGCCGCAATTTCGGCGAGCCTTTCGTCGGCGCGCGCCCCGGCTTCGACCATGCGATCAAGGCGCGCGTCTATTTCGTCGGAGCGGCGGGCGTTGCGCTCGTCGGCGCGCGCCCCCGCTTCAACGAGTGCGTTAATACGCTCGTCGGTGCGCGTCCCCGCCTTGACGAGAGCGTCGAGACGCTCGTCCGTGCGCGTCGCCGCTTCGACGAGTGCGTCGATACGCCCGTTCGCCTCGCCGAGCCTTTCGTCGGTGCGCCGCTGCGACGCGCCGAGGGCTTCGAGCGTGTGCGACACGATCTCGATGAACTGCGATTGAGTCTCGGCGTGCATCTGCACGATGCGATTAGTCTCCGAGACTTGATCTCTCAGCTCGCTGAGCTGCGCGTCGTGCTTCGCCTGGCTCTCAAGCAGAAACCCGATGGCGCGCTCCATTTCTTCGGCGGTCATAAAGTGATTCCCTGTTCCCCTAGCCGGTGTGGGCGACGCCTGCGGCGGGCGGGCGTCAAGCGGTAGCTTCGAGGATGTCGCCGGGTGAGTCCCGCAGTTTCGTTTAACTCCGCAATCCGCGTCCCGCGATCAGTAGAGGTTGTGATCGATGATCTCGTTGATCCGGTCGAAGGTGATCTTGACGACCTCGCCGTCGCCGCGCTCGATCTTGACGCTCGGCTTGGTGAGCGCCTGCGTCGTCTTCAAACTCCTGACCTTGCCGCGGACGCGCGTGCCGTCCGCCTGCACGATCTCGATGTTGTCCTTACCGTAGAGCGGCTGGAGGGCGGCGAGGGCTTTTGTCACTTCCACTTATTTTCGGGGCACCTTTCGTCAGGGACTGTGGCTGAAGAGTTTATTCCGGCGCGGGCGGGACTGCAACCGCGACGCCGAAAAGAGCGTATAATTTGCGGGCGTCGAAAACTCGCTGAAAGTCCGTCCTTCCGACCGGAAAAAGAGGCTCCGAAATCCGATGAGACCAGAAACGCAACGCGCCGAAACGTTCGGGGGCGCGAGCCCCGAGACCGTCACCTGCCCGTCCTGCCGCGCCCAGATGGCGCGGGAGATGCGCTTCTGCCGCGTCTGCGGCTTCCGCCTCGGCGAAGGGCTCGCCGAGTACGTCGAGACCGTGCGGTTAGACGGGGTGCCCTTCACGCCCCCCGCGCAACCCGCGCGCACGACCTTCGGCGCGGGCTTCGCCCCGCAGACGACGACCCTCTCGCCCTCCCCGACGCAGAGCAATTTGACGAGCCCGCGGCGACGCCGCGGCGCGCGGGTGTGCGGCGGCGCGGGCGCGGGGTGGCTGACGTGGGTCATCATCGCGATGATCATCATCGGGGCTTCCGGGGCGGCGAGCGTCATCAAGCGCGGCGTCCGCGCGGGCGGCATCCGCGTCAACGGCGTGCCGCTTATGCAGCGCTCCTTCCTCGGCGTGGACGACTTCAGCTACGTCCGCGGCGAAGGCGCGATGCTCGAAGCGGTGCTGCCGGGCACGCCCGCCGAGTTCGCGGGCTTGCGCGACGGCGATCTCATCCAGCGCTTCGACGGCAAGACCATCAACAGCGAAGAGGACATGCGCGATCAACTGCGCCGCACGCCCGTGGGCAAGACCGTCGAGGTTGCCTACACGCGCGACGGCCAGCCGCGCACGACGATGCTCAAGACCATCGCCCCCGGCGATTACGATCAGCAGGCTTTCCTGCCTCCGGGCGGGACGGGCTACTGGGGCGTGAGCGGTCTGGAGCGCGTGCGCGTCCCCGGCGAGAACTACTACGGCGTGAGGCTCGGCGGCGTGAGCACGAACCAGCCGGCGGACATCGCCGGGCTGGAGCGCGGCGACATCGTCGTCTCTTTCAACGGCAACCCCGTCCGCACGACCGCCGGGCTCGGCTCTTACATCGATCACGCCGCGCCGGGCAGCGTCGTCAGCGTCGGCATCGTCCGCGACGGTCAGCGCGTCGAGGTGCCGGTCAAGATGGGGAGGGATAACTGAGGGAACGAGGGATGAAGTTTAAGGAGACGCGGGGAGCGGGAGACGCGGCGACGCGGAGAAAGAAAAGACTAAGCTAAGCGGTCTCCCTCGCTCCCCTCCTTCATCCCCGCGCCGCCGCGTCTCCGCGTCCTTTGTATTTCATCCTTCATCCCTCACCCCTTCTCTCTCACCTTCGCCTCAAGCTCGCGCCGTACGTCCTCGCGATCTTCTTCAGCCTCGTCCGGCTCGAACAACTCGAAGAGCGCGTAATTCTCCGCCGCGAGCCGCAGCTCCCAAGCCTCGCGCCCGGCGGCAGCCGCGCGCCTGAACCACATCGCGTCGATGTCCGACTCGCGCGCCGCCGCGCCTTCGAACGACAGCTCCGCCCCCTCCGCGCGAGCCGCCGACGGCTGCTCGCGGCGCAGCGCGTCGAGCGTCTCCGCCGTCATCAGCGCACGCGCGAGCTGCCAGCCGTGCCTGCGGTAGAGCGCGAGCGTTTCGCGAAACTGTCCGAGTCTGCTCATCTGCGCCGTCACAAAAAAGGTTGTCGCGGGCGAACGGAAGCGTCCCGCTTCTTTCCGTCCGCGTCGGCTGTGCGGTAGCATACACGAGCGGCTGAAGGGATCGGAAAACGACCCGCCCGCGATCTCGGACGCAAAATTCCCGCGCGAACCACTGAACCCCGCGAATGCCACAGACCGACCAAGCAGCACACGAGCAGGACGACTCGACGAGCGAAGCCGCGCGCTTCCGCGGCTCCCCGTTCTACGCCGCGCTGCGCCGCGCGCTCGCCCGCCGCGGCGCGCGCCCCGAAGAGCTTTGCGACTGCGGCGATCCGGCGTCGCGGCGCCTGCTCTCCGAGTACGGCGCGATGTTCGTCGCCGCCGAAGGCGTGCGCGTGCCGCGCGTCCTCACCTTCCGCAGCGAGGAGGAGGTCGAGCAGTTCCAGCGCGAGGCGGGGCCGCGGGCCGCCGAGATCGGCGGCTTCCGGGTCGAGCTGCAGCCCGCCGCCCTAGACGCCCTGCTCGGCGCGTGCGACGACGCGCGCGCCGAGGGCTTGAGCATCACGCCGCGCGGCGCGGTCGCGGCGCGGCGCGGCTACGCCGACACCGTGCGGCTCTGGGACTCGCGCGTGCGGCCCGCGCTCGAACACTGGCTGGGCGAGCGGAAGCTCGACGGAGAGGAGGCGGACGGCCTGCGCGCGCTCGCGCCCGCCGAACAGCTCGCCGAAGTCTTGCGGCTCGAAGCGCGCGGGCTCTTCTTCAGCAAGGATTGGACGAAGACGATCTTGCAGTCGGTGGCCGCGCCCGGCGCGTCGCAGCACTTGGCGATGCTCGCCTTCGACGCGGCGGAGTTCACCGACCCGCGCGTGCGGGAGATATTCTTCCGCCGCGGCTGGTTCCAGACGGTGCTGAGCGATCTGCCGCACTTTACTTTTCTCGGCGTTCGTGAGAAAGACTTGCCCACGCTCGGCCTGCGGCGCGTCGAAGAGTGCGGGCAGAGCTTCTGGGTGCCCGACCTCGGCTGAAGTCGCGCGGCGCGCGCGAGTCAGAAAGTTAACCCGCCGGAGTCCGGAGCCGCCGATCCACTTCCGCCCCCTGAAATTCCGGGGCCATGCTTCAACCGGCCAACACACGCGAAGGAGAAACAGATGGCTGCCTGTGCGAACTGCGGAACGTCGAACATCGACGGGACGAAATTCTGCGTGAGCTGCGGCGCGCAGCTCGGCGAAGCCCCCGCGCCCGAATCGTGGCGCGCGTCGAGCGAACTGAACCCGCCGCCCGCGGCGACCGACCCCGGCTCGACGACCGGCGGCTACACGCCGCAGGTGCCCCCGACCCCGCCGACCGGCTACCCGACCTACACGCCGCAGCAGAGCCCGCAAACTTACCAGCCGCAGGCGGCGGGCGGCTCGCAGCCCGTGCACCCGGCCATCCCGGCCATCGTCAGCTTCTTCCTGCCGGGCATCGGGCTCCTGTTCGTCCCGAACAAGCAGAAGCTCGCCTTCATGATCTTCGGCGGCTACGTCGGGCTCTGGGTGTTGCTGACGATCATCGCCGTCGTCACGCTCGGCATCGGCGCGTGCCTGTTCTTCATCCCGTTCATCGCCAACATCGGCATCGCCATCCACAGTTGGGACGAGGCGGCGAAAGTCTCCGGCGGACAGTTCCAGCCGCTCCTCTTCAAGTGAGGGCGAGCGCGCCCCGGCCCGAACTACAGGACTCGACTCGATGTTTGAGACGGTCGCCGACAGCTTTTACCGCGCGCTGATGTGGGCGGGCCACTTCGCCTGCCGGCAGAACCCTGCCCGCTCGCCGCACCTCTTCGGCGCGCAGCTCCCGCTCTGCTGGCGCTGCACGGGCGTCGCCCTCGGCGCGCTCGCCCTCGTCGCTTGGCTCTTCAGGACGCGGCGGCTGCCCGCCGCGTGGCTGAGTGTGGCGCTCGCGCTCGTCATGCCGCTCGACGTGCTGCAAGCGATCCTGACGCGCGGCGAAGGCGACAACGCGCGGCGGCTCCTGACCGGCGCGCTCTGGGGCTTCTTCGCCTCGGGCCTCGCGCTACACCTGTTCGCGCGCGTCAACTCGCGCGTCATCGCCGCCCGCGCGCGGCGGGGCGGGGCCGCGACCGCGCGTGAAGACTTTTCGCCCGCGGCGGCGGCGAAACTCCCCGCCGCGCCGCGCGAGGCGACGTGAAGCGACTCACGCGACAGAACTTCATGGCGGGCCGGACGCCCGCCGTCGTCGGCGCGCTCCTGCTCGCGCAGCTCTGGCTCCTGCGCGCGCTCGCCACGGCTGATTCAGAGCGCGTCTTCGTCGCGGGCCGCGAGCTGCGCTGGGGCTGCCTCTTCCGGCGCGCCTTCGGCTTGCCGTGCCCCGCCTGCGGCATGACGCGCGGCGTCATCCTCACGCTCCGCGGACAGATCGTCGACGCGCTGCACGTCAACCCCGCCGCGCCCGTCCTCACGCTCGGCGTCGTCCTCCTTGCGTTGTCGTTAATCTCCCTCGCCTTCTATCAACGCGCGCGCGACCCGCTCCCCTCCGGCAGACTCCACGCCCGGCTGCGCGTGGCCTCGCGCGCCTACGCCGGGCTGCTCTTCGCCGTCATGCTCACGCACTGGGCCGTGGAAATCGCGCGCCGCTGATCTTTTGCCGGGGCGGGTTCGGTTAACCCTGCTGCCCTCTGTCGCGTCTGAAACTCCGGCGGGGCGCGCGGGGAGGCGGCGCGGTCGCCGCCGAACTTTTACTCTTAACTTTTCGCACGCTTCGGTGCTAAACTGCGCGTCGGTCGGAAGTCCCGTTTTCCCAAGCAAAAAAAAGTCTCCCCGCCGCCGGAAAAAGGATTCTCGGTCTCTCCTCTCGCCGCCCGTCCGCTCAACCTGCCTCCCTTCCTCGCTCGGCAGCGAACACGGCGCGGGCATAGTTGTCCCCCTAACACCCGAAAGCAGGGTTTTGACAAATGGATATCCCCCAGGTTATCGCCAACCGCTTCCGCGTCGAGTGTGAGATCGGCAGGGGCGGGATGGGCACCGTCTACCGCGCCACGCACCTCGGTCTGGACAGACCCGTCGCCGTCAAGGTTCTGAAAAAAGAGATCGCCGCCGACCCGGAGGTCGCCGAACGCTTCATGCGCGAGGCCCGCACGATGGCGAAACTCCGCCACCCGCGCGCCGCCATGATCTTCGACGCCGGGAAGCTCCCCGACGGTCGCCCCTTCATCGTCATGGAGCACGTCGAGGGCGCGACGCTCGCCGACGTTCTGGCGCGCGACGGGCGCTTCGCGCCGGAGCGCGCCGTCCGCGTCGCCGCGGAGATTTGCGACGTGCTCACTGAGGCGCACCGCCTCGGCATCGTCCACCGCGACTTGAAGCCCTCGAACATCATGCTCAACGAGCGCGGCGTCTGCGTGCTCGACTTCGGCATCGCCAAAGTTTTGGCGAACTCGGCTGACGCGACGAAGACGCACGCGACGACCGAGTCGGGCCTCATCATCGGCACGCCGCGCTACATGTCTCCGGAGCAGTGCACGGGCCAGTCGGTGGGGCCGGCGAGCGATCTCTACAGCGTCGGCGTCCTCGTCTACGAGATGCTCGCGGGCTCTCCGCCCTTCACCGATCAGCTCCAGTCGGCGGTGCTCGTCAAGCAGGCGACCACGCCGCCGCCGCCGCTCGTCGCGCGCCGCTCGGACGTGCCGCGCCGCCTCGCGCTCGTCGTCCACGCACTCTTAGCCAAGAGCCCCGCCGACCGACCGAAGTCGGCGCGCGAGGCGCGGCTCGGCCTCGAACGCGCGATCACGATCCCCGACTTCGTCGGGCAGACGGCTGACGCGGCGAACGCGCCCGCGCCCTTCGCCTCGACGCTCGCGACCATGAACGCGCGCGCCTCGCTGGCCGCGCGCGCCGTCACCGCCGTGACCGTGCTCGCCGTGCTCGGCGGCGCGATGATGGTCTGGTCGCAGTCGAGCGCGTCGTGGCGCGCGAAGGCTTCGACGGTGGCCGGGGAGGCGGCGGCGCGACCGCTCGACGCCGCGGCGGCGTTGCAGGTGGCGCGCGAAGCCTCGCGCGCGACGGCGACGGCGGGCGGCCTCTCGCCCGCGGCGGCGCGGCAGATCGCGGCGTCGCTCGTCGCGCGCGGCATCGTCAGCGAGGCGCAGGCGCTGCGCACGCAGCAGGGCACGCTCATCGCCGCGGTGCGGGAGGATCGGCAGGAGGGCGCGACGCAACTCCTGCTCTTCGAGCCGCGCGGCGCGCTCGGCGGCTTCCGCGCGGCGGGGCGCGTCACGCTCGACAAGGAGGACTTCAGCGGGGCGAAGTGGACGACCGAGGCGGTCGACGCGGACGGCGACGGCTACGAAGAGATCGTCTGCACCGGCTTCGACGCGGCGAACGACTCCTTCAGCCGCCGCCTCGTGCTCTACGCGCCGCGCGCGCACGAGAGCTTCAGCATGAGGGTCGGCGCGGACAGCCGCGAGTCGAAGGCGCTGCGCGTCAAGTGGTCTTCGAACGCGGGCGGCGAGCGGGCGCGCCCCTTCCGCAAGACGCTGCGCGAGCGCGCTCTGGCAGACCTGCCGGGCGTCAAGTCCTAAAGACGCGGGACACGGGCGTCGGCGTGACGGGATGTGGGAGCGGCGTAAAAGTTTCGGGGGCTGGCCGCTCGTCGGGTGCGCCGCGCTCGCGGTCGTCCTGATGTGCGCGGCCCTGCTCTCGGCCTACGGCCCGGGCGAGGAGGGCCTGCGCGCGGTCGTGCGCAACACGGCGCGCACGTCCTTCGGCTTCTTCGTCTGCGCGTTCGTCGCGCGCGCCCTCCACTCGCTGCGGCGCACGCGCGCGAGCCTGTGGCTGAGCGAGAACCAGCCGTACCTCTACGCCTCGCTCGCCGCCTCGCACCTCGTCCACGCCGCCGCCATCTTCGCGCTCGCCTCCGCGACGCGCGGCGAATCCCTCGCGGGCAGGGGCGCGACGACGATAGCGGGCGGCGCGCTCGCCTACCTCTTCATCGCGCTCGCCGCCGCGCCCGCCCTCCCGCGCGCCGCCCGGTTCGTCGGGTCGCACTGGCGCGTCGGCCTGGTGCGCGCCTTCGGCATCTATTACGTCTGGGCGATCTTCGCGTCGAGCTACGGCGGTCGCGCCGTCCAGTCTTCCTTCTACAAACCTTTCGCGCTCGCGCTCGTCGCCGCGCTCGCCCTGCGCGTCGTCGCGCTGCGCCGCGCCAAGTCGCACCCCGTTTCGAGCGCGGACGCGGCAGCCTTCTGATACCGTCCGACACTCTTGTCGGCGGCTCTTAGTTATTTTCGGCAGACGCAAGGGGGGCCTCCGGTTTTTCCAACCGGAGGCCCCCTTTTCGTCCACCGTACTCGCAGCGACCGGCGGCGAGTTGTGACGCCGGTGCGGGAGCGCGAAGAGTCTTTCGATCAGTAAGCCTCGACCTCCACGATCCGGCTGTAGCCGGATAGCGCGTTGTTGACCAGTACCCTGATCTTGCCGGTCGTCACGCCCGAGAACACGAACTGCCTCCACACTCTGTTATTACCGTTGACGCCGCCCCCCGGCACGCTCACCCAGTTCCCGCCGTCCCAGTACTGAACCTGAAAATCGGTCACCCCGTACTGGCCGAACGTCATGCCGAGAGTCGGCTCGACGGGGTTGTTATAGTTGTCTTGCAGGGTGAAGAGGTCGATCTCGGTGATCGTCTTGAGCCCGCCGAAGTTTATCTCCACCCAGTCCGGGTAGTTGTCGATGCTGGCGTCATTCCAGCCGCCGCCCGCGCCCCAGTTCACGCCCTTATGATCGCCGTCGTTGACGGCGGCGACCGGATAGTTGCCGTTGTAGGTGGACGACGCCGTCGCCACCGCGCCGCCGGAAGCGAGAGCGACGTTAACCCTCGGGGTGGGCCCCGGCGTCGGCGTCGGAGCCGGCGTGGGCGTAGGGGTCGGCGGCGGGGCCGCGCCGCCGGTATAAGCTTCCAGTTCGGTGACGCGGCTGTAGCCCGCCAGAGCGTTGTTGATGACGACCCTGATCTGGGCGGTGGTGACGGACGGGAAGGTGAACCTCCGCTTGACTTGGTTGTTGCCGGTCACGCTGCCGCCAGGCACGGTTATCCAGTCGGAGCCGTCGAAGTACTGCACGTCGAAAGCCGTGACGCCGTACTGCGAGAAGGTCTGCCCGTCCGCGGGCTCCGCGGGGCTGTTGTAGTTGTCCTGCAACGTGTAGAAGTCGATCTCGTTGATCGTCTGCGGCCCGCTGAAGATCACCCCGACCGTGTCGGGGTACGAGTTCAGCGTCGCGTCGTTCCACCCGCCGCCGGAGGCCCAGTTCACTCCCTTCCGGTCGCCGTTGTTGACCGCCGCGACCGGGTAGCCGGAGTTGTAGGTCGAAGAGGCGACAGCCGTAGCGCCGTTGCTCGCCAGCGCCACGTTCACGCCCTGCGCGGGCGGCGTCGGCGTCGGCGTCGGCGTCGGCGTCGGCGTGGGCGTGGGCGTCGGAGTCGGAGTCGGGGTGGCGGTCGGGCTCGGCGTTGCTCCGGCGTCGCCCGCGTATGCTTCCACCTCCACGACGCGGCTGTAGAGAGCCAGCGCGCCGCCGATGACGACCCTGATCCGGGAGGCCGTCACGGGCGCGAAGGTGAACTTGCGCTTGACTTGGTTGTTGCCGGCCACGCCGCCGCCGGGAACCGTCTGCCAGTTGGAGCCGTCGAAGTACTGCACGTTGAAGTCCGTGACGCCGTACTGGGAGAACGTCATCGCGTCGGTCGGCTCGACCGGGCTGTTGTAGTTGTCCTGCAAGGTGTAGAAGTCGATCTCGTTGATCGCCTGCGGGCCGTTGAAGATCACCTCCAGCGTGTCGGGGTACGAGCCCGCGGTCGCGTCGTTCCACCCGCCGCCCGCGCCCCAGTTCACGCCCTTATGATCGCCGTCATTGACCGCCGCGACCGGGTAGTTGGCGTTATAGGTCGACGAGGCGAGGGCGACCGCGCCGTTGCTCGCGAGCGCCACGTTCGTCCCCGGCGGGTAGGGCGTGGGGGCCGTCGTCGGGGCGCAAGAGCGCAACGCCCGGTTGAGGTTCAAGCGCCCGCGGGTGGCGGTTCTATTCGCGAGCGACGCGAGCGCGTCCGTGTTGTCGAGGAGCGCGCTCTTGAGACTCGCCGTGTTTAGCGAGCACCGGGAGAGGACTAACGCCGCCGACCCGGAGACGTGGGGGGTAGCCATCGACGTGCCGCTGAAGTAGTCGTACGTGTTGTTGCGGACGGTCGAGAGGATGAAGACGCCGGGCGCGGCGAGGTGGACGGTGTTGACGCCGTAGTTGGAGAAAGAGGCGAGGTTGTCGGACCCGTCGGTCGCGGCCACGGCGATGAGGTTGGGCGCGTTATAGGCGGCGGGGTAGAAGGGGGCCGCGTCGTTGTCGGAGGCGTTGTTCCCCGCGCCCGCCATGAACAGCATGTCGCTCGCGTTAGCCAGATTGATCTCGTCGAGCAGGGCCTGCGAGAAGCCGTCGCCGCCCCAACTGTTGTTGAGCACGCGCACGTTGGCCCCGCCGCTCGCCGCGAAGGCGGCCTTCACCTTGATCGTGAACTCGATGGCTTTGATCGCGTCGGTGGTGGTGCCGCTGCCCGAGGCGTCGAGGAACTTGACGCCCATGATGCTCGCCGTCCAATTGACGCCGGTCACGCCGACGCCGTTATTGCCCACCGCGCCGATCGTCCCCGAAACGTGCGTCCCGTGGTTGTGATCGTCCATCGGATCGCAAGTGCTGGTGATGGCGTTGAACCCGTGCGTCCCGGCCTCACAGTGGATGGCCTGCCCGCCGACGTCGACGGTGAAGGCGGACGGCGCCGACCACATGTTGGCGGCGAGGTCGGGGTGGTTATAGTCGACCCCGGTGTCGACGACGGCGACCACGTTGGCCCGCGAGCCGGTCGAGACGTCCCACGCCGAAACGGCCCCGATGTCGGCGCCGGGCGTCGAGGTGTTACGCAGCCCGTAGAGCTGCGGGAACCCCGGATCGTTCGGCACGGCGTCGATGTGCAGCAGGTAGTTGGGCTCGGCGTAAACCACGTCGGCGCGCGCCGAGAGTTCCTGCAACAGGGTGGCGACGTCCTTACTGCGCGAGTGGAGGAGGCGGACGCCCGAGCTGCCGACGGGCTTCTCGTAGTCGATGTCGGCGTCGCGCGCGATCTGCGCGAGCCTCGCCGCCGGGGCCGACTTGCGGTACTTGACGAGCACCTGCCCGGCGACCACTTCACGGTCGGCGTGGCGCTCGGTCGCGCGATTAATCCTGCCCGGCGGCTCCTGCGCGGGGGCGTCGAACGCGACCGCCGCGCCGAGGCAGCAGAGGGCGAGCATGAATCCGGCGAATCTGAGTCTCGTGTTCACTACGGGTCTCCGTGCGAGGGTTGTTGAATTGGCGACCGGGCTAGGGGTCTTCAAAAGGCCGAAAGCGGTGACGGGGCAAAACTCTTCGGAACGCCACCCGGCGGACGTGGCCGTGCTTCTTCGTCGCGGCCCTGACAGGGGTGATGAAAGTGACCGGGATGAGATGTTACACCCCGCCGGATAGTTGCAGGTCGCCCCGCGGAAAAAGCGGAGTCGGGCAGCCGGTTTAAAGGGCCCCGGCGGCGCCCGTCCCAAGAGCCCGAGGGCCGCCCCCGGCCACTGTGAGGCGAGCAACGCGGCGTGTTATGCTCGCTTCTAAGGTAAGCGAATCCAACGCCAGCAGGTCGGTTGTCTCCGGCTCGTCCCCGCCGCAGTCAGCTTCTTACACGGGGCGGAAGGTCTTTCGCGCCCGGAATCATCAAGATGACAAAGCAGCGAAATTTCCCGAAGCGTTTTCTCGCACTCCTCTTCGTCGCCTGCGCGCTCGCCCTCGCGCCCGCGACGCAAACCGCGGGCGCGTCCGCCTCGACTCAGGCGGCGCGCGGCGCGGCGGCGGCGCGGCAGTCGCCCGCGAGGGGCGCGACCCAGACCGCGCCGAAGGCTACACCAACCCAGCCCGCGCCGCAATTCCAGTCGGCGCAGCTCCAGAACAAGGTGCTCGCCAACGGGCTCGAAGTGATCGTCCTCGAAGACCACTCCGTCCCGCTCGTGACGGTCGAGCTGGCGGTCAAGAACGGCTCCTACACCGAGCCGCCGGAGCTGAACGGGCTCTCGCACCTCTACGAGCACATGTTCTTCAAGGAGAACCGCGCGGCGCGCGAGGGCGCGAGCTACATGCAGTCCATCGATCAGCTCGGCATCACCTACAACGGCACGACGAGGGAAGAGATCGTCAACTACTACTTCACGACCATCTCGCCGAACTACCCCGTCACCATGCGCTACCTGCGCGACGCCGTGCGCTACCCCTCCTTCAACGAGCGGCAGTTCGAGCAGGAGCGCGAGGTCGTCATCAACGAGCTGGAGCGCAACAACTCGAACCCCTTCGGCGTGCTCGGCGACGAGATGACCAACCGCCTCTTCTACAAGTACCCGAGCCGCAAGACTCCCGGCGGCAACAAGGAGACGGTGCGCTCGGCCACGACCGACATGATGCGGCTCATCCAGAGCCGCTACTACGTGCCGAACAACTCGGCGGTCGTCGTCACGGGCGACGTGCAGGCCGCCGACGTCTTCCGCCTCGCCGAGGAGCTGTTCGGCGACTGGGAGCGGCGCGCGAAAGACCCGTTCGTCGAGTTCCCGCCCGTCGAGCACCCGCCGCTCGCGAAGAGCGAGAGCGCCGTCCTGCGCCAGCCCGTGCAGAACGTGATCATCGAGATCGGCTGGCAGGGCCCCTCCATCGGCAAGGACAACGCCTCGACTTACGCGGCGGACGTCTTCTCCTTCATCCTGCGCCAGCCCGACTCGCGCTTCCAGCGCGCCTTAGTCGACACCGGCCTCGTCACCGTCGCCGACCTCGGCTACTACACGCAGCGCAACGTCGGCCCCATCAACCTCATCGCGCAGACCACGCCCGACAAGGCGCGGGCGGCGCTTCGCGCCATCTACAAAGAGGTCGCCGCCTTCAACGAGCCGGGGTATTTCACCGACGAGCAGTTGGAGTCGGCCAAGGGCCTGCTCGAAGCCGACGACCTCTACTCGCGCGAGAAGACCGACGAGTACACCCACACCATCTCTTTCTGGTGGGCCTCGACCGGCCTCGACTACTTCCGCGGCTACCTCGGCAACCTGCGCCGCACCTCGCGCGCCGACATCAACCGCTACGTCTCAACGTACATTCAGGGCAAGCCGCACGTCGGGCTCGCGCTGCTCTCCGACGAGTCGCAGAAGCAGGCGCAGATCACGCCGCAGGACTTGACGGGGCAGTGACGGTTTTCGGGAGCGGACAACGAAGCATCATGTCGAAGGAAATGAACACACGGGAGCGGATCGTGAAGGCTGAAAAATCATTCGCCGTGCGCCTCTTGGGATCGCTCGTCGTCGCCCTCGCGCTCGTCGCGTCGGCGGCGCGTCTCGCGCCCGCGCAGACGCCCGCGCCCGCGCCGCCGAAGGACGCGGCGAAGCCCGCCGTCGCCGCGCCCGACGCGCGCAAGCTCGACGAGGTGGCCGCCGCCGCCGAGTCGCTCGTCACCGAGTTCGAGGTCAACGGCCTGAAGGTTCTCGTGAAGCGCAGGGCCGGGAGCCTGACCGTGGCGGCGGGGCTCTTCCTGCGCGGCGGGGCGCGCAACGTGACGGCGCAGAACGCCGGGATCGAGGCGCTGATGTGGGACGCGGCGACCGAGGCGACGCAGGCCTTCCCGCGCGCCGTGCTGCGCAAGGAACTGGCGCGCATGGGCACGAACCTCTCCTACGGCGTCAACTTCGACTACTCCGCGCTCGCGCTCGGCACGACCCGCCAGAACTTCGACCGCTCGTGGGAGATTTTCACCGACGCCGCGCTGCACCCTTCGTTCACGCCGGAAGACTTCGAGCGCGTCAAGTCGCGCATGGTCATCGCGCGCGGCAACGTCAACGACGTGCCCGACTCCTTCCTCGAAGTCTTGCAGGCGCGCGTCGCCTACGCGGGCCACCCCTACATGAACCAGCCGGGCGGGACCGCCGAGTCGCTCTCGCGCCTCACGCTCGAAGACGTGCGCCGCTTCCACCAGCAGGAGATGCAGACCTCGCGCCTGCTGCTCGTCTTGGTCGGCGACCTCGACGCGGCGCAGGTGAGGGAGCGCGTCGCCGCCGCCTTCGGGAGGCTTCCGCGCGGCGAGTACAAGGCGGACGCGCCGCCGCCGCTCGCCTTCCCCGCGCCGTCGGTCGAGCTGACGCCGCGCGCGGGCTTGGAGACCAACTACGTGCAGGGCGTCTTCGCCGCGCCGCCGCTGACCGACCCCGACATCTACCCGATGCGGATCGCCTCGTCGCTTTTGAACGACCGCATCTTCGTCGAGGTGCGCGTCCGGCGCAACCTCTCCTACGCGCCGAGCGCGTTCCTCAAAGATCAGAGCGCGAACCTCGGCGGCATCTACGTCACGACCGACAGCTTGCGCACGAACGAGGCCGTCAGCGTCATGCTCTACGAGGTCGGGCGACTCCAGCGCGAGCGCGCGGACAGCTCGGAGCTGACCGCGCAGGTCTCCGGCTACCTGACGAAGCACTACATCGATCAGGAGACGAACGCGGCGCAGGCGGGCGATCTGGCGCAGTACGAGCTGATCGGCGGCGGCTGGCGCAACTCGCTCCACTTCATCGAGCGGCTGAGGGCCGTCACGCCCGCCGACGTGCAGCGCGTCGCCAGGAAGTACATGAAGAACATGCGCTTCGTCGTCCTCGGCGACGCGACGAAGGTGGACAAGAACCTGTTCACCGTGCAGGCGGGCGGGTAAGGGAAGAGACGCGGGGACGCGCGGACAAAGAGACGCGGAGATAAAAAGACGCGAGCACATGAAGACGCGGGGAAGGATAGAACTATCCTTCCCCGCGTCTCTTTGTCCGCGCGTCCCCGCGTCTCCGCGTCAGCGTCCCCGCGTCAGTTCTTACCTGCCTTTAATCTCGCCCACGAGTTTCGCGTAAAGCTCTGCGTCGAGCGTTTGGAGCGTGCGGCTCTGGGCGAGGGCGGCGGCGCGGTCGCCGATCTCAAGGTAGGTCATGCCGAGGTTGTAGAAGGCTTCGGGGAGGTCGGGGCGCAGGCGCGCCGCCTGTCGGTAGGACGCGAGCGCGTCGTCGAAGCCGCCCGCGTAGTAGTAGGCGTCGCCGAGCTTGTTGTAAGCCTCGACGGAGTTGGGGCGCAACTTGAGGGCCTGCTTGTAAGCCTTGATCGCGTCGGCGTTCTTGCCCTGCTTGACCTTGCAGTAGCCCACCTGAATCCACGCCTCGACGCGGTCGGGGTTCTTGTTGACCGCGTTCTCGAACGATCCCAGGGCGCTGTCGTAGTTGCCGAGCCAGAGCGAGTTCAACCCGTTCTTGTACCACCAGTCGGCTGACGACTCGGCGTCGCGCGGGTCGCGCTCGCGCGCGGCGATTGCGTCGAAGGTCGTGGGCTCGGTCGCCTTCAGCGAGTCGAAGCGCGCCGACGACATGGCGAGGTTGATGTTCTGCCCGTTCGTCACCTTGATCGTGACGACGCCGACGACCTGACCACGCATGTTGAAGAGGGGGCTGCCGGAATTGCCGTGCGAGACGGGCGCGGTGATCTGGATGATGCGCCCGAGGTTCGGCACCTCGCGCACGGCGGAGACGATGCCGTCCGAGATCGAGCCTTCGAGCCTGAGCGGGTTGCCGATGACGAAGACGCGCTCGCCCTCTTCCGGCAGCACGTTCGAGACCTCGACGGCGTGCGCGCGCTCGGCGGGGACGCTGACGCCGAGCAGGGCCAGATCGCCCTCCTCGTCCGAGGCGAGCACGCCGTCGACGGGGTAGATTCTGCCCTTGCCGTCGAGCGTCTTGACCTCGGCCCGGCGCGCGCCCTCGATGACGTGCAGGTTGGTGACGACCTGACCCGGTCGGACGAAGAAGCCGCTGCCGGAGAGCAGGGTGTTGCCCTTCGCGTCGTAGGTGATGACGGCGACGACCGCGGGCTTGACGCGCCGCACCAAGTCGGGGAGCGAGCCGTCGGCGGTCGCGCCCGTCGAAGTGTTCGACGGCGCGGTCGCGCCCGTCTTTTCCGTCGGCTGCGCGTTGGAAGTCGCGCTCGCGCTCGCGGCGGCGTTCGACGCGGGGCCCGCGTGCGTCGTCGTCGGCGGCTCCTGCGCCCGCGCGCCGAGCGCGGCGAGGCAGGCGAGGAGCAGGAGCGCGGGGAGGCGTCGGAGGGGGCGGGGGGATTTCTTCTGCATCGCTTCTGGCGTCCGGCGCGGGCGGCGAGCCCGCGCAATCCGGCAGGGGGCGAGGTGCCGTCGGGCAGACCCTGCGCTCGGGTTTGGGGGTTTCGGGCGCGAGTCGGGGACGCGCCTGCGGTCCGTGCAAAGAGTTTGGGAAGACTGGTTCCGCCGCCCGGAGGGCTGACCCGGCGGCGAAGTCGGCGAGGGCGCGAGCGTTGGCTTTACACCCGGCGTTGCGAAGGGGCAGAACGCCCGCGCGCGCGGCTGCTAAGGATATTAACCGCGCGCCGCGCGGGGGGTCAATGGAATTTTGTCGGAACTGTGTCGGGCGGGGCGCGGACGAAAAGGTCGCCCCCCCGAGGGGAGGCGACCTTCGTCGGCGACCGCGCCGCACTTTAAGCGAGGGGCGGCGCGGTCAAAGTTAACGCAAACCGGGTCAGCCGGCGACCGGCTAGCGGATGATCGTCGCGACGACGGGGCCGACCGGCGAGGCGGACTCGCCCGCGTTCTCAGCCGTGATGAAGAGGCCGAAGTCCGTGAGCGAGGTCTCGCTCTTGATCTCGGCCTCGTTGCGGTTCGCCGTGTTGATGATCTGGCCGAGCTTGGTGAACTTGTTGTCCGGGCTCACGGCCCAGAGCACGTAGCGCTTGCCGGCGGGCGCGTCCTTCAGCTCGTGGAAGCGCGCCGTGATGGCGGTCGGGCCGTCCTTGCGCGGCAGCACGCGGAAGTTGACGCGCGAGCCGGTCATCTCGCCCGCGAGGTTGACCTTGACCTGCGTGTCCTCGCCGCGCTTGAAGGTCGGGATGCCGAGCAGCGGCACGTTGTAGGCCGGGGCGGTCGTGACGACCGTGCCCGCGGCGGTGTTCACCGCGGTCGTCGTGTTGGCGACCGCCTCGCCCGTGGCGTGCAACTTCTCGTCGCCGGTGCGCGCGAACGGGATCACGGCGAGCCCTTCGGGCGCGTTGCTGCGGAAGAGCCACGGCGTGTCGTTGTTGAGCGCGGTCATCTCGGCGGCGGGCGAGAGCACGAGCATGAACTTGTCGAGCGGCGTCGTGAAGGTCTGCGTCGCCGCGCCGTTCGAGATCGTCACCGGCCCCAAGAGCGTGAACTTGCCCGCGGGATCGACGGCGAAGACGTTAAAGTTATTCATGTCCGGCGGCAGGCTAGCCACGTCGAGGTTGATGGTCGTCAGGTCGCCGTGGCGCATCACCTTGGCGAGGCCGCGCGCGCCGTTGAGCGTCTGCGCGGGCGTCAGCTCGACGGTCACTTCCTTATCGACCGGGTACTGGACGATGGTGTAAGTGCCGTCCGGGTTCTGCGTGGCCTTCGTCACCTGTGTGGTGGTGGTGGTCGTCGTCTTGGTGTCCTGCGCGGAAGCGACGGACGCCGAGGCGAACGCGAGGGCAACGGCGCCCGCGATGGAAAGCAAACGTTTGCTCATAATGAAACTTCTCCTCCTAGAGTTTGATTCCAACTTTGGGGCGTTGTTGAGACATGGGTCAGCGCCGGTATGATTGGCAACCCGCATGCCGCGCGGGCTTAAGTTTTAACAGCCTTGCCGCGTGGGGTTTAGGGGGCTGAGCTGTTCCGGACGCGCGAAACGTTACCGTACAGGTGTACGGCAACCTGCCGCAGGAATGCGGTGCGACGCTCGTGCTTGGGGGCGATAATAAAACGAAGACTCGCCGCCGAGGCGCAGGGTCAACGCAGAGGGGCGCGGAGAAATACTTAGTTCTCCTCTGCGCCTTCTCTGCGCCTTCTTTGTGCCTCGGCGGCGAGTCTTGCTTATTTCGTTCCTCGCCATAACCGAGCCGCTGCCGCCCGCGCGGCCCGCTTTGCCCGCCCGCGCCGTCTTGTTAGAATCGCGCGGACGAATAACACCGGTCGATAAATGGGACTGAGCACTGACTTCATCGTCGTCGGCACGGGGGTCGCGGGCCTTCGCGCGGCTCTGGAGATCGCGGCGGCGGGCGCGCGCGCCGTCGTGCTCACGAAGGATCGCGCCGACGAGTCGAACACCGAGTACGCGCAGGGCGGCGTGGCGGTCGCGCTCTCCGAGGACGACGAGCCGGTGCTGCACGTCGAGGACACCATCGCGGCGGGCGCGGGGCTGTGCGACGGGGAGGCGGTGCGCGTGCTGGTCGAGGACGGTCGCCGCTACATGGGCGAGCTGATCGGGTGGGGCGCGGAGTTCGACCGAGAGGGCGGCCACCTCCTCTTCACGCGCGAGGCGGCCCACTCGCGCCGACGTATCCTGCACGCGGGCGGCGACGCGACGGGCAGCGAGATCGTGCGCGCCCTGCTCGCGCGCTCGCGCGCCGAGAGGCGGATCGAGTTCGTGCCGCACGCCGCGACCGAAGGGCTCGTCGTCGAGGAGGGCCGCTGCGCGGGCGTGCGCTTCCTCGATCCGCTGACGCGCGCGGCGCGCGAGATGCGCGCGCGCGCCGTCGTGCTCGCCTCGGGCGGCGCGGGGCAGCTCTACCTGCACACGACGAACCCCGCGGTCGCCACCGGGGACGGGGCGGCGATGGCCCACCTCGCGGGCGCGCAGGTGGCCGACATGGAGTTCGTGCAGTTCCACCCGACGGCCCTCAACCTCGAAGGCGCGCCGCGGTTCCTGCTGTCGGAGGCGATGCGCGGGGAGGGCGGCGTGCTCAGGAACGCCGACGGCAAACGCTTCATGACGCGCTACCACGCGGGCGCGGAGCTCGCGCCGCGCGACGTCGTCAGCCGCTCCATCGTCGCCGAGATGGATCGCACCGCGACGCGCACGGTCTTCCTCGACATGACCGCGCTCGCCCCGCGCTACGTGCGCTCGCGCTTCCCGAAAATTTACGAGACCTGTTTGCGCTTCGGGCTCGACGTGACGAGAGAGCCCGCGCCCGTCAGCCCGGCGGCCCACTACTTCATGGGCGGCGTGCGCACAGACCTCGCCGGGCGCACGACGCTCCCGGACCTCTACGCCGCCGGCGAGGTCGCCTGCACCGGAGTCCACGGCGCGAACCGCCTCGCCTCCAACTCGATCCTCGAAGGGCTCGTCTTCGGCGCGCGCGCCGGGCGGGCCGCCGCCGCGGATCACTCCGGCGGCGCGCCGGTCGCGGGGCGGGCCGCGGTCGACGGCGGGGCAGAAACGCACGACGGAGGGCGCGGGCCGGTCGGGGAGATCGCGCTCGCGGTCAGGAAGCGCGTGCGGCGTCTGATGTGGGAGCGCGTCGGCATCCTGCGCTCGCGGCAGTCTTTGCGTCGCGCGCTCGCGGAGTTCGAGCAGATCGCGGGGGCGCGCCTGCGCGCGCCGTCGAGGAATTTCCTGACGGTCGCCACCCTCGTCGCGCGCGCCGCGCTCTGGCGCGAGGAGTCGCGCGGCGCGCACTACTGCGCGGACTTCCCCGGGCGCGACGACGCGCGCTGGCGCGTCCATTCCATCCAGCAGCGGGGCGCGGAGATCGGCGCGAGTGAGACGATAAATTTCGAGGGCGGCGTGGGGGCGGGCTCCGAGATCGGGTGAGGGACACACGTCATGGCTAGTTACGAGAAGCTGCACGAGTGGGGGATGACGCCGCGCGAGGCGGTGGAGTTGCAGCGGGGCTTGCGCGAGCGCGTGCGGCTCGCGCCGCTGAAGGGAAAGGTTCGGACGGTGGCGGGCTGCGACATCTCCTTCAACAAGTTCTCGCCGGTGGTCTGGGCGGGCGTGGTCGTGATGAGCGTGCCGTCGCTCGAAGTGGTCGAGGAGGTCGGCGTGGTGAGCGAGACGAAGTTCCCCTACGTGTCGGGGCTGCTCTCGTTCCGCGAGGCCCCGTCCGTTTTAGAAGCGTGGTCGAAGCTGAAGACCGAGCCCGACGCGGTGATGTTCGACGGGCAGGGCATCGCGCACCCGCGCCGGATCGGCATCGCGTCGCACGTCGGGCTGATGCTGAACCGACCGACGTTCGGCTGCGCCAAGTCGGTGCTCGTCGGCAAGTACGAGGAGCCCGGCGAGGAGCGCGGGAGCTGGTCGCCGCTCGTCGATCCGAAGAACGGCGAGACGGTCGGCGCGGCGCTCAGGACGAAGACGCGCACGAACCCGATCTACGTCTCGCCCGGACACCTCATCGATCTCGCGGGCGCGATTGAGTTGACGCTCGCCTGCGACGGCGGCTACCGCCAGCCCGAGCCGACGCGGCGCGCGCACAACCTCGTCAACGCGATCAGGCGCGGCGAGCGCGACGCGACGCAGGGGAGTCTCTTCTAGGCGCGCCGCGCGGCGGCGTTTCACCGCCATAAAGCCTGAGGGCGGCGCGGCCAACG
>DASVQC010000098.1:0-136741 GCA_036389335.1 Pyrinomonadaceae bacterium
GTCCCGCTTCAGTCGGGGGAAGGTGATCTCTTACGAAGAGCCGCGGGCGCGGCGGGCGCCCCTCTTGGGCGCGCGTCTCTTCCGCATCGTCTTGGCGGCGCACTCCTTGCACTTGCAGCCGACGGGCTTGATGTGATCGTCGAAATATTCCTTGCCGTAGTCGTAGGTGATCTCCTCGCCGGCCCCGATGTCCGTCTTCGACCAGATCCAGATGCGGCGACCGTAAACGTACGCCTCGGCGTTGGGTCGGCAGGAGTGGTTGATGTAGCGCGCGATGTTGCTGCGCTCCGTGCCATCGATTGACCACTTCGAGTTGACGCCGAAGAAGTATTTCCCGGTCTTCCTCCTGAAGACCTCCTCGTTCGTGACGAGCCGCCCGGTGTACTCGATGATCCTCCGCCCGGCAGGGATCGGCTCGCGCGCGAACAAGCCGAGCCCCGTGACGGTGCGCTTAACGACGTAGATGGCGTCCTTCTTGACCATGCCGTAATGATACCAACTTATCTTCTACTGTATAATCTGCGGCATGAACAAGCGCGCGAAAAAAAGAGTGAAGGAAGCCATCGAGAAGAAAAACCTTGAGCGGGAAGAGGGCCGTAAGGAGCTGCACCGATCTTCGCCGAAGGCCCCGGCGCAGCAGCGCGGCTTCGTCGGCAAGCCGGCCAAGAAGCGCGGCTAAGCGCCGCGGCGCGCGGCGGCGCTCGAACCCGCCGCGCGATCACCACCGAAACCCCTTTGCTTTAGCCCGCGGGTTTCTTCTATAGTCCGCAGCCATCGGGGGGACACACTGCATGGCGGGTTACGGCGAACTTTATGTGGTCGGCGCGGCGTCGGGCGCGGAGGTTCCCGCCAAGGGCTGGGCGAAGAGCGTGGGCGGCGGCGCGGTGAGCCACGTCCTCTTTCAAATCGTCGTCGGCGGGGATGAGCGGCAGTGGTTTGAAGTCTATTATTTCGACAAGACGATCAAGCCGCTCGGCAACATCACGAAGATCATCCCGGAATCGACCGATCACCCGGACGCGCTCCTCGACTGCTGCATCGCCTTTTACCCGAAGTACTTCGAGAGCTGCCCCTCGCTGGCGACCATCCCCAAGAAGGTCAAAACTTTTCGGCGGCTGGACTTCCACCACGGCATGGACGAAGTGCCGGAGGAGTGGGCGGCCCTGCGCGAGGAGGCGCGCCCGCTCTTCAAGAACCTGCACATCTGGCAAGCCAAGCTGGTGAAGGTGTAAAGCTGCCCGAGCGCCCCGGTGATTGAGCACCCCGCCTTTGAAGCCACCGCCCGGAAGCCCTGACGGGCCGCCGGGCGTTTTCCGTCTTCAGTCAACGGGACACAACCCCGACGCGGCGGGCGAACGGCCCGGCAAAAGCGAAGCCCGCCACTGGGTCGCGGCGGGCCGGAGTTCGTCAGGATGAAGGAGGGCGGCTAGTGGGTCTCGAACCCACGACCTCAAGATCCACAATCTTGCGCTCTAACCGACTGAGCTATAGCCGCCGCAACGCTCTCGCGAGAGGGTAATAGTAGCGAAGCTCTCAACGTCTGACAAGCTCGCGGGCTTTCCTTCGCCGCCGCTCGTAAAGCGGCGGAAGTGTCGGATCGGGGCCGCGCGGGTCCGACCAAAAACGCCCCCGGCAGGACTCGAACCTGCGACCCACAGCTTAGAAGGCTGTTGCTCTATCCGACTGAGCTACGGGAGCGGGCCGTTCGGCGCGGCGATGTTATCATGCGCGCGACGGGCCGCGCCATCACGCACGAATAAGGGAGAGGGCCGACGTGGACAGTAGTGAGAGCAGGAACCCCTGGAAGACGCTTTCGTCGAAGGTCGTGTACGACAACCCGTGGATCAGAGTGAGGGAGGATGCGGTCGTCCACCCGGACGGCGGGCGCGGAATCTACGGGGTCGTCCATTACAAGAACGTCGCCGTCGGGGTGCTCGCCTTCGAGGGCGAAGACGTCTACCTCGTCGGGCAGTACAGATACCCGCTCGAACGTTACTCGTGGGAAATTCCCGAGGGCGGCTGCCCCGAAGGCGAAGACACGCTCGACGCCGCGCGCCGCGAGCTGGAAGAGGAGACGGGCCTGCTCGCCGGAGCGTGGCGCAAGCTCGGCGAGGCCCACCTCTCTAACTCTGTCTCAGACGAGCTGGCCGTCTGGTACGAAGCCACGGGGCTGACGCAGGGCGTGGGGCGGCCCGAGGGCAGCGAGGAGCTGCGCGTGCGACGCGTGCCGTTCGGCGAAGCCGTCCGCATGGTGCTCGAAGGGGAGATCACGGACAGCGTCAGCGTCATCGCGATCCTGCACTTTCAACTGCTACGCTCGTCGCCGGGCCCCTCCTGAACGGGGCGCGGCTTCCGACTCCAAGGCTCGCGGAAAGAAGAAGACCGCCTGACCCATGCGGGCCGGGCGGTCTTCTTCGCGAAGAATTTTTATTGCGGGGGAATTAAGCTGCGTAGCGGTCGTCGACCGTGACGGTCTCGGCGAAGACGCGGCGACCGTTGATCGCGTCGTCGATGATTTCGCGCACCGCGGCGACATCGGGGTTCACGTCCATGCGGTCGCAGGCGCGCAGGTGACGCAGGATGCCCTCGGTGGCGATGTCGAGCCCGCCGCCCGTCAGTTTGGAATAACGGCGAGCCTGAATGTGGTCGATCAGTTTCAACCGCTCTTCGAGCGGAAGTGTCACGTTGAAAGTCACTTTACCTTTTCTCCTTTTCAGGCCGTCCCGGGGACAGCCAGCCGACTTTGAAAGTCTGAATTTTAGATGCCGAAGCCACCGCCTTTGGTGTGTTTCGGTTATGATTGACCGAAAAAACGCAGAAAAGCCTCCGAAAGTTGCTTTGGCAACGACCCAGTCCGGAAAACTGCTGCCTAAGAAACCGTGGATATTAGCTTAAGAAGGCCGAAAAAGCCAGAACATTTTTCCGCGCCCGGTGCGATCTGGGAATGACGCGCCGGGGCAGGTGGCAAAGTGTGTAATTGGCAAGGTTTAGCCCGAAATATCCGCCTCGCGGGCCGAGCGATGGCAAAAGAGTTCGGGGGCCGACGACACCCCGCGTGACCGCGCGGCGGGAGCGTCGCCGGGCACGCGAAACCGACTGCGAAAAACGTGCGGTTACTTGTCCCGCCACTCGCAGTCGGCGCGTTTAGCTGATCGGAAGGGTTGGGCGAAGTGGAACGGGCTACTTTTTAGGGACGACCGTGTCCTTCATCGACTTGCCGAGGCGAAACTTGAGCGTCGTCTTGGCCGGAATTTGAATGGTCTCGCCGGTCTGCGGGTTGCGCCCCTCGCGGGCCTTCCTCTCGGAGAGAACCATCTTGCCGAAGCCGGGGAGCACGAACTCGCCGTTGCCCTTGACCTCGGTGCTGGCGAGGTTAGCCAACTCGTCGAAAAACTCCTTGACCTGTGCGCGCTTCATCCCGGTTTTTTCGGCGAAGTGGTTGAAGACCTCGGACTGCGTCATGCGCTTCTTCGTTGCTTTGGTCGCCATGGAAAAGTGTGACTACCTCCTAAGGGATAGGGAAGAATTAGTAAAACTTGCAGCAGGACATATATCACACCGGAGCCCTGATGTCTGCAAAAAAACCGAAAAATTTGGGTTATTTTTCAAACAAACCGCCCGCCACACCCCGCCGCGCGAATCGCCCGGCGCGCCCGACCCGGCCACCTTCAATTGATCTGAATCGGGGCGAGAGGATTCGAACCTCCGACCTCTCGGTCCCAAACCGAGCGCACTACCAGGCTGTGCTACGCCCCGCGAGGCTCATCTTTTCGGCGGGATATTAACAGACCCGCGACCGGCTGGCGAGCGTCAGCGTTACGGGGGCGGCGGTTGGCCGAAGAGTTGCGCGAGGTGGCGGCGCGCGTCGGCGAGGGCGCGGGCGCGGTGACTGATCCGCCGCTTGACCGCCGCCGGGAGTTCCGCGAAAGAGAGGTCGTAACCTTCGGGCACGAAGACGGGATCGTAGCCGAAGCCTTGAGAGCCGCGCGCCGACGCGGCGATGCGCCCCGCGCAGACACCGCGGAACAGATGTAAGCTCTCCGCCGCCGGGTCGTAGAGGGCGAGGACGCAGACGAAGCGCGCGCCCCTTTCGTCGTCGCCCGCCCCCTCCAACTCTTCCAGAAGCCGCGCGACGCGCTGCCCGTCGGTCGCGTCCGCCCCGGCGTAGCGCGCCGAACGCACGCCCGGCGCGCCGCCCAGGGCCTCGACTTCGAGGCCGGAGTCGTCGGCGAGCGTCAGCCGCCCCGTCAGGCGACCGTAGGCGGTCGCCTTGAGCGAGGCGTTCTCTTCGAAAGTCTCCCCCGTCTCTTCGACGGGCGCGACGCGCCCGAACTCCGAAAGGTCGCGCAGCCTGACGGGCAGGGCTTCCAGAAGTTGTGCCAACTCCCGAACCTTTCCCGCGTTCGAGGTCGCCAGCAACAGCTCTCCCCGGTCGTGTGTCGTCATGTGATTCGGGGCCGCGTCTCGCCGCGTCCGTTCGGGCGCGAATATTTAACTCTTTTCAAGCCGCGGGATTTCATGTTAACAATAATTCAAGGAGATGTTCACCACGGATGCCTCCCTTCAATCCCTTCGCAAGGAAACCCACCGGACGTGAGCTTCAACCCGGCGACTTTCAATACGAGCACGGACCGCCCGCAGCCGATCCCGTCGATGGGCGCGGGCGGGGCGACCGCCGCGGAGACGTTCGAGCCGGGGTGCGCCCGCGAGCTGGCGATCTGGCTGTCCGCGCTCCAGAGTTTCTTCGACCTGAGCGATCACCCCCTCGACGGGGGGGACGGGGAGCGACTGACCGGGCAAAACTTCATCCACGAGACCCGAATCCTTCAGCAGGTGCTCCGCCACTGCCTGCACCTGTGCCTGTCGCTCAGCCCCGAGACGCTGGCGGCCCCGTCAATCGGCGGCGCGCCCGTCGGCGACGCCGAGTTCGCGCGCGAACTGACGGAACCGGCGCGCCCGTCGTCTTCTCATTACCGGACATACGAAAGTCTCAGCACACTTTACGGCCTCTGTCGCGCGCTCTCGCAGACGACCAGAGTCGACGCGGCTTCGTGGTCGGGCATGGGCGAATTGTTCCGGCGAGAGTTCGACGAGAGCGGCGGCGCGTCCGCGGCGGCGCCCCCCCCTGCGGAAATCTTAAGGCAGCGTTTCCCCGCCTTGCGGCGGCTGGCGGAGTCCGCCGTCCAGCAGACCTCCGCGGGGGAGTTGACCGCCGTCCTCTCGCTCCTCGCCGACGCGCTCGAACACCTCTCGTTCGTCGCCACGCTGCTCGCCAAAGACCAGCCGCTCAAGATGGCCCTCCCGATCTTCCTGCACGTGCACGGGCGCGCGAAGGAGGCGGTCGCCGCGCTCGAAAGGATGGCGACGCGCGCCGCCGAAGGGCAGGTCGAGCTGTACGAGCTGTTCGACGGCGCGGGCTACGCCGTCGGGATGGAGCTGAATAAAGTCTTCTGCCGCGAGCTGGCCGGCCTCGCCGCCGCCCGCCGCCCCGCGGCGATCTACACGCGCGTCGAGAACGCGCACGGGCTCCTGCGCGACTGCTTCCAGCAGACGATCCTCTCGCTCGCGCTGGCCTTCGATCCGAACTTCGAAGGCTCGACTCTGTTCGACACCCTCGTCTCGAAGCTGCGACAGTCTTTGCGCCTGCGCGAAGAGATTTGGGCGCTCTCGGAACTCGTCCGCCGCGCCGAGCGCGACTGCGACCGCAGGCCCCTCGCGCCGCTCGTCGCGCGCCTGCGGTCGTTCGAGGAAGGCGCGATGCGCCACCTCATGTACAAAGACTGGGAGTCGTTCGAGCGTTTCGTCACGGAGATCACAGCCGCGCGCGGCGCGGGCGAGCTCGCCCCCGTGCTGCACCGCTTCGCCACCTACCTCGACGCGCTCTTCAACCAGATCAACATGCGCGCCGTCCTCGCCGCGCACCCGTTCGACTACCCCCAAATCGTCGACTGAGTTTTCGACCCGAGAAGGCCGACGGCTCTCTGCCCTCAGTTCTTCGGGCGTCGTGTCTCGCGCCTTCTCACCTCGGCGCGTCCGCGTCCGGCGCGAGCTGTAGGGCGATGGCCGCGAACTGCCCGAAAGGCGAAAGCGTCTTCCGCTCGACGCCGTCGGTCGCGAGCCTCGTCACGCTCACGGAGAAGGGGAGGGCGGCCACGGCGCGCGCGAGTGTGGCGGCGTCCGGCGCGTTCGGAGTCGCGGCCCGGCGCGGCGCGGCCAGCGAGACGAAGCGGCGCGCCTGCTCGCGGTCGTCCGTGAGGGAGACTATCGGCGACCGCGCGTCGATCTGCGCCGCGAAGCCGAGAGGGTTTCTGAAGGCGTCGATAGAAGCCAGACTCTTGCCGGAGGCGCGCGCTTCCAGGCAGCGGCGCACCGCGTCTTCGCTCCCCAGAATGACGTGATTCTCGTACAGGCTCGCCGCGCCGCGCTCGGCGTCGCGCGAGACGCGCATCTCGGCGCCCGCGACGCGCTCGACGCGCGCGCCCGCGCCGAGCCGCTTGTCGATCAGCGCGCGCAAAGTCTTCTCGTCGCGCACCGACGCGACGAAGGCCAGCTCGTCCCCCTCCGCGTCGAGGCGCGCGGTCGCGATCTCCGGGCCGGCGGCGCGCAGGAACTCGCGCGGCGCATCGACGCCGAAGGGTTCGAGCGAGTTGCCGAGGAACGCCCCGGCGAAGGGCGCGAACGTCGGGTCGAGCTCGGACGAGACGACGGCGTTGATGCCGCGCCACGTCTCCCCGGGCTCCGAGAAGTTGTAGCGCGTGAACTGGTGCGCGTCGGCGGGGAGGTATTCGGCGGAATGAAAAGGCGCGTCCGAAGACGCTTCGAGCGCCACGGCGAGCCGCGACGTGAGGTCGGACGACAGGGCGAAGTAGTAGTCGTCCTCGACGGCGCGGTCTTGGATCTTCGCGCTCCACGCCGCGCCGCCGAGCAGCCGCCCGGCGAGTTGCGGCAGCACGATGGCGAGCGCGCTCTGCGCGCGCGCGTCGGTCGACGAGCGCGCCGCGAGGACGAGGGCGGCGAGCTGCGTCAGCTTCGGCGCGCCGCCCTGCGGGACGTAGCCGAACGCGAGCGCGGACTGCGCGCCGACGCGCTGCCGCATCCCCGACAGCTCCGCGTCGCCCGAGAGCGCGGCGCGCTCGCCCTTGTGGGCCGCGAGGCACGCCCCGACGGCAGACTCGTCGTTGCCGACAAACGCCGCGCTGCCGGCGAACGCGGCGACGATCTTTTTGCCGCCCGCCGGCGCGGTCCAGACCGCGTACCTCGCGCCGCCGCGCTCCGCCTGCTCGAACTTCGGCTCGCCGTAAGACTTGCGCGCGAACTCCCCGACGAACTTCGTGACCGCCGCGCGCGCGCGCGACTCGCTCACGTGCGTCTCGGCGACGATCACGATCCGCGGGTTGATCTCTAGCACCGAGTCGCGCCCCTCCTTCGCGTCGACCCCGAGGACGGCGACCGCCACCTGCGCGCGCGCGAACACGACCGACTCAGCCGAGCCGACGCCCGTCCACCCGGCGAAGCGCGTGAGCCATCCGAGGCGACCGACGTTGGCGCGCACGCCGGCGGCGGGGGCGAGCGTCTGCCACGCTTCGGTCGAGGTGAGCGCGGAGAGGATGTCGGGCAGGCTGTCGGCCTCGATGTAGACGAGCGAGTCCTGCGGCACGTAGGCCGCCATCTCGGCGCGCTCGGGCCGATCCCACCACAGCCACGCCGCCGCCAGCAGGGCGAGCCCGCACACGAACAACAGGAGCGCACGCAAGATTCGTCTCATCGCCGCCATCCTAACTTCGTCGGGCAGGCGTAGCAAGGGTGGCGGGATTCGCAACCCGCCGCGCGCCGCCTCCCGCCGCCGCGCGGCCTTCGGCCCGATCGCGCGAGCCATTTCACAAATAGCGGGACTGGAAACTCAACCGGGTTTTTCCAGAAAAGCACGCCGACCAGCCCGCATTTGTGCCTCAAGCCTACTCACATCTATAAGTTAAACAATCAAAATATATGTTGACAGTGTCAAACCCTGTGGGCTATATTCTCAAGGGGCGCGGGACTGCCGTTCCCACTTCCGAATAAGATAGCCCGCTTCTTTGACACCGACGAAAAGGCACACCCCGCGCGAGCGGGGGTCGCAAAGCCGACGGGAGTCAGGCATGAGTGGCGTTAGCGCGTCGCGTCTGACTCGGCTGGGTTGCCGAATGGTGAGCCGTTCTGAGGCGTTCGCGCTCAGGCGTTCCGCCCCCGCCAACTCCGCCCTTCGCCCGCGCCCCTTCTTCGGTTTCCGATCCGAAACCCTCTCCCGCCCGCGTCGCCCTGCACGGAGGAAGCGCCCGCCTTCACAGAGAGATGAACCCCTCCACCCCCACGCCCGCCAGATCGTCCGCACGCACACAACGCATCAGAGTCCGACGCATCCGCGCGCGCCTGCGACGCGAGCAGCGCCGGAGAACGCAAAAGATCGCAAGGGACAAATAGCTCATGTTCAAACGGAACACGAAGAAGAACAACCTCGTCGGCCTCGACATCGGCTCCAGCTCGGTCAAAGCCGTCGAGCTGCAAGGCAAGCCGGGCAGCCTCGTGCTGCTCAGCCTCTCGCACGAGAGCCTCCAGCCCGACTCGGTCGTCGACGGCCAGATCATGGAGCTGAACTCCGTCTCGCAGACCATCGCCAGCATCTTCCAGTCGAACCAGATCAAGACCGACCGCGTGGCGGCTGGCGTGTCGGGCAGCTCCGTCATCGTCAAGAACATCATCGTGCCGCCGATGAGCGAGGCCGAGCTCGAAGAGTCCATCGACTGGCACGCCGAGGAGCACATCCCCTTCGACATCGCCGACGTGAGCCTCGACTACCAGATCGTCGGCTCGACCGCCGACTCGCTGAGCGTCCTGATGGCCGCGTGCAAGCGCGACTTCGTCGCCAACATCAAGCAGGCGATCCAGCTCGCGGGCAAGCAGCCGGTGGTCATCGACGTCGACGCCTTCGCGCTCCAGAACTGCTACGAGGTCAACTACGACCCGCAGCCGGGTCAGGCCGTCGCGCTCCTCAACGTCGGGGCCTCGACGATGAACATCAACATCGTGCAGGGCACGCGCAGCGTCTTCACGCGCGACGTCTCGGTCGGCGGCAACCAGTACACCTCGCTCCTCCAGAAGGAGCTGGGGCTGACCTTCGACGAGGCGGAGCGGGTCAAGCGCAGCGGCGTGCTCCCCATCGGCTGCGAGCAGCGCGACCTCGCCGAGGTGTTCGAGACCATCTCCGACATCCTCGCGCTGGAGATCCAGAAGACCTTCGACTTCTACCGCGCCACCTCCGAGGACGGCGAGGGCGCGGTGCAGAAGATTCTCATCTCGGGCGGCGGCTCGAAGCTGCCCGGTCTCGCCGACTTCCTGACCGCGCGCTTCGAGATCCCGGTCGAGCACTTCGACCCGTTCCGCCAGATCAAGATCGACGCGCGCCGCTTCGATCCCGAATACCTGAAGGAAGTCGTCCCCGAGATGGCGGTCGCCGTCGGGCTCGCTTTGAGAGGAGTGGAGGCTTAAATGATCAGGGTCAACCTTTTGGAATCCGTGACCGACCGCAACGGCGGCAGCGTCGCCGCCGTCGAGGCGCGCGTCTCCAGCCCGCGCGGGCAGGGCCTGCTCGCCGCGCTGGTCGTCGCCGGCCTTCTCGTCTCGGGCGTGACCTTCGACTGGGTGAGCGCGCGCGGCGCGCGCGCCGAGGCGCAGGCCGAACTCCAGCGCCAGCAGGAAGTGGCGGCGCGGATGGAAGCCATCAAGAAAGAGATGGCCGAGCTGGAGAAGCGCACGCAGGAGGTGCAGACGCGCATCGACGCGATCAAGAAGCTGCGCTCCTCGCAGCAGGGGCCGGTCGCCGTGCTCTCCGCCGTCAACGACCGCCTGCCGCGCGTCGCCGACTTCAGGCTCGAAAGCATCGAGCAGAAGGGCGACGACCTGACCATCAAGGGGGACTCGCCCGACGAGGCGGCGGTCACGCAGTTCGGTCGCAGCATGGAGTTCTCTTCGGGGCTCTTCGCGAACGTCAGCATCGAGACGAAACGCGACCCGCTGGACGTGCCGAAGGAGGCGCTCCCGGCCCCCGTCAAGGGCGCGCCCGAGCCCCCGAAGCCGACGACCGTCTCGTTCACGGTCAAGTGCAAGTACGCGCCGGGCGCGAACGGCTCCGGCAGTCAGCAGCAGAAGGCCGCCGCGCCGTCCGCCAACCAGATCGCTCAGAAGTAGCCCGACGAGGCACGGCGCAAGCGCGCGCCGGGAGGGGATCGAAAGCTCATGTCCAGACTGGCAGCACTCCTACAGAAACCGTGGTACGTCCAGCTCGCGCTCTGCGCGATGGTCGCGCTCCTGCTCTACGCCCCCTTCTGGTGGTTCGTCACGAGCCCCGTCCGCGAGGAGACGAAGAACACGCAGGCGCAGGTCGATAAGCTGCGCGGCGAGAACGCGCGCGCCCAGGCCGCCGCGCAGCGGCTCAACGAGTTCAAGGCGTCGTTCGCCCGCGCCAAGTCCGACTACGACGACCTCAAAGCCCTCCTGCCCGAGCAGCGCGAGCTGACGAACGTCTTGCAGGGCATACAGGAGCGCGCGAGGGGCCGCCTGATGGTGACGCGCTTCACGCCCAAAGAGGACGTGCAGGAGTCCTACTTCTCCGGCAAGCCCGTCGAGGTCGAAGTGTCGAGCAGCTACAACAAGCTCGGCGCGTTCTTCGCGCAGATGGCCGCCTACCAGCGCATCGTCTCCATCACCGACTTCAAGCTCACGCGCATGAAGGAGCAGATCGGCGGCGACAAGACGCTCGACGCGCACTTCGTCCTGACCGCCTACTACCTCTCGAACGAGAAACTTCAGAGCGCCGCCGCGCCCGCGGCGAAGCCCGCCGCGGCCACGCCGCCCGCGCCCGCCGCCGCCAAGTAAAGGGGGCCGCGACGGGCGAGAACGAATCCGTCTCTTCAGCAGACCGTACGGGGTGAGGATTATGAAACAGGAACAGACGATGAACATCAGGAAGCTGGCGGCGTTGGCCGCGGGCCTCCTGCTGTCGCTCGCGGCCTCAGCCGCGGCGCAGCAGGTCAGCTCGTCCTACAAGGGCGCGCCGCGCGACCCCTTCGAGAAGCGGAAGTTCATCGTGAAGCCCGTCAAGCCGGGCCCGAAGCTCATCGAAGCGCCGCCGGTCGAGGCGCGCATCCAGGCGTTCAAGGCGAAGAAGGCCGCGGCGATGGCGGCGCAGCTCCCCGCGCCGAAGCCGACGACCGCCTTCGTGCTCAACGAGATCGAGGTGAAGGGCATCTACCGCACGCCGCGCGGCTGGGCGGCGACGGTCGAGGCCAAGCCCATCAAGCTCTCCTACGTCATCTACCCCGGCGAGTCGTTCTACAACGGGATGCTCGTCGCCATCGAGGAGGATCGCCTCGTCATGCGCCGCGAGAACCGCTGGTCGGACGGCAGGCGCGAGATGATAGTCGAGATGAAGCCCCTCGCCCCGCCCAACGCCGTCAAGGACGCGATGACGACGACCGCCGCTAACTCCGCCGCCGGCTCGCCGATGTTGCCGCAGGCGACGCTCGACGGTAACCAAGACCTGACGCGCCAGCTCGCCGAGCTGAACGACAAGCTCGCGGCCATGCCCGGCATGACGAACTCGATGTCTTCCAACCACGCGGATCGCGACGCCCTCTACGGGCTGCTCCAGAAGCGCGTCAAGGAGACCGAGGAGAAGGTCAAACAGTGTCAGGGGCAGGGCGGCAAACCCGCCGTGCAGATGGACGGCACGTTCCTCTGCGCCCGCTAGCGCGCGGCAACCGGCAAACGCCCCTCGACCGCCCCTCGCGCACACGTCCCACCTCACGAACCGAGGCAGCCCGACGAAGTGAGCCGCCTCCTTCCCACTTAAGACAGCTCACGAATGACAACGTTTGAACCCGCGGCGACCGCGTTTGTGCGGCGCGCGCTTGAAGGGAACGTGCGAGGGCGCGAACCCGGACGAGCGTTAGCGCGTGGCGGCTTGCGGCGGGCTCGGACCGAGGAAGAAAAATGATTTTCAATCGACGACACCCGCTCAGAGCGGTCATCGACAGAGGCGCGCTCGTCCTCTTCCTGCTCTGCCAACTCAACGCCGTCGCGCTCGCCGACACGAAGCCGGCGCGCGTCTTCGCCACCGCCGTCAAGACTTCGGTCGAGGGCGCGGCGACGCGCATCACCGTCTCCGGCAGCGCGCCCCTCGCGCACAGCGTCAGGCGCGCCGACGAGCGCACGCTCGTCATCGAGCTGCCCGGCGTCGACGCCGCCAAGCTCTCGCCGTCATACCTCTCCGACTCGCCGCTCGTCGCGGCCCTCTCCGTGCGCTGCGACCGCTCGACGGCGGGCGGGCCGCTGGCCCGCCTGCTCGTCACGCTGCGTCAGCCCGCGCGCGAACGCTCCTACATCGCCGCCAACGACCTCATCGTGGAGCTGACCCCGACCGAGCCGGCGCAGCCCTTGACGGGGCCCGTCGCGTCCGCCGCGGCGGCCTACGCCAACGACCCCCCGCAGGTGCGCCCGACGCCCAACCCCGCGCCGACGCCCAACGTCCTCATCAACCCCGCCGCCGGGGCCGGCAGCATGCCGCCCAACGCGCAGGGGCAGCGCTACGGCGAATACGGTTTCGTCGGCGAGCCGATCAACATCAACGTCGTCAACGCCGACATCCGCGACGTGCTCAACTACGTCACCGAGCAGTACGGCGTGAACTTCGTCATCGACGCCTCGGTCGGGGCCGTCCCCGTCACCGTCAACGTGACGGACGTGCCGTGGAACCTCGCGCTCGACTCGATCCTGCGCGCCAACCGCCTCGGCATCGAAGTCACCGGCAACATCCTGCGCGTCGCCACGCTCAAGGTGCTCGCCGACGAGGCGGCGGGGCAGAAGGCGATCAGCGAGGCGAAGCTCGACGCCGCGCCGCTCGTCACCGAGTTCATCCGCCTCAACTACGCGCGCGGCGCGGGCACGCTGTCCACCACGGCGGGCGCGACGGGCGGTTTCGCCGGCGGCCAGTCGTCCGGCGCGACTTCGGGGGCCTCGTCCGCCTCGCCCACCGCGGGCGGCGGTTCGTCCCAGACGAGCGGGCAGGGCGGAGCGGATCAGGGCATCCTCCCCATCATCCAGCGCCGCCTCTCGCGGCGCGGCAGCGTCGAGGTCGACGGGCGCAGCAACACGCTCATCGTGACGGACGTGCGCGACAACATCGCGTCGATCCGCCAGCTCGTCACGCTGCTCGACCAGCCCGAACCGCAGGTCGAGATCGAGACGCGCATCGTCATCGCCAACCGCAACTTCAGCCGCGACCTCGGCGTGCAGCTCTCGGCGGGCGTCCTCTCGACGCCGCGCTTCGACGCGAGCGGTAACATCGTCAGCGGCGGCGCGCTCGGCAACATCAACACCATCACCCCGATCGATAACCCGCAATCGGGGCCCGCGCCCGGCGGCGTCTTCGGCGGCCTGGGCAACACCATCGCGCCCGGCCCCGGCCTGCGCGCCAACGTGCCGAGCACGGTCATCGGCCTGACGACGGGCATCTTCGGCACGGCGCAGATCAGCGCCCAGATCACCGCCGCCGAGTCGAAGGGTCAGGCGAAGATCGTCGCCAACCCGCGCGTCACCGCGCTCAACAACCGCTCGGCGCAGATCGAGTCCGGCTCGCAGATTCCGGTCGTCACGCCGCAGACGGGTCAGCAGGGCGGCACGGTGCTCTTCACGACCACCTACATCTCCGTCCCCTTGCGCCTCTCCGTCACGCCGCAGATCACGGACGCGGGCACGGTCATCCTCCGCATCACGGCGGAGAACAACTCGGTCAACCTCGCGCTGACCAACTCGCTCGGCACGCCCGGCATCGACACGCAGCGGATGCAGACCGAGGTGCTCGTCCCCGACGGCGGCACGACCATCGTCGGCGGCGTGCTCGCCGACAGCGAGGGCGAGACGCAGAACCGCACGCCGGGCCTCTCCGGCATCCCCGTGCTCGGCAACCTCTTCAAGCGCCGCGCGACGACGCGCACGACCAACGAGCTGCTCTTCTTCATCACGCCGCGCATCTACCGCCCCGACTTCCAGGGGCGACCGACCGCGGGCGGCGTCTCCGACCGCACGCGCTCGACCAGCATCCCGCAGCCCGTCTCGCTCGGCAACCCGCAGACGAACACGCCCGCCACGCCGCCGGACTCGCAGGGCAACCCGCCCGCGCCGCGCCCCGACTCGGATCGGCCCCCGGCGAGGGAGGAGGACTAGACAACCATGTTCCGCGACACTCTCCAGAAGATGATCGAGCGCACGGAGGGCGCGACCGGCGCGCTCATCATGGGCATGGACGGCATCGCCGTCGAGAAGGTGCTCACGACCGAAGCGCGCGAGGCCAACCTCGATGTCGCCGCCGCCGAGTTCACCTCGCTCGTGCGCTCCGCACAGCGCGCGGGCGGCGACATCGGGCTCGGCCAGCTCGGCGAGATCGTCCTCGGCTTCGCCGACACCACCGTCCTGATGCGCCTCTTCAACCGCGACTACTTCGCCGTCCTCGCCATCTCAAGGGACGGCAACCTCGGTCGTGGCCGCTTCGAGCTGCGCAAAGCCGAACTCGACCTCGCGCGCGAGTTCTCACTCTAAACCGCAAGTCCAAGGCCCGAAGTCCGAGGTCTAAAGCCCGAAGTCCAAAGTCGCCCCGCGCGGGAGGCTTCGGACTTCGGGCTTTAGACCTCGGACTTTTTTACGGGAGTCGGACGGAGGGCATCCCGCGCAGGATGATGCGCTGGCGGCGCGCGACGCGCTGGGGGTGGAGCTTGGGGTTAAACTCCGTGCGCGGGTTCGGGATGATGGCGGAGAGGAAGGCCGCCTCCTGCGGCGTGAGGTTGGCGGCTGACTTGCCGAAGTAGGTGCGCGCGGCGGCCTCCGCGCCGTAGACGCCGTCGCCCCACTCGATGACGTTCAAATAAATTTCGAGGATGCGCCGCTTCGACAGATTTTTTTCGATGAAGTAGGTGATCGCCGCCTCGCGCGCCTTGCGGACGAAGGATCGCTCGGACGAGAGGTAGAGGTTTTTCGCGAGCTGCTGCGTGACGGTCGACGCGCCGCGCTTGAAGCTCGGCATCGCCGGAATCCAGCCCGACTGATCCTCGCCCGCCTCCTTCGCCTCCTTCGCCGCGTCGCGCTGCGCCTGATCCCAAGCCTTCTGGATCGCCTCGTAGTCGAAGCCGTGGTGCGTCGTGAAGTTCGAGTCCTCGCCCGCCAGCACGGCGCGCTGCAAGTTCACCGAGATGCGTTCGAGCGGGACCCACTGCTGCACGCGCCGCGGCTGCTCGCCCCGCTCGCGCGCCTCCTGCGCGCGAATCTCGATCATCGCCGTCGTCTCCGGGTTCGCCTCCTTCAGCCGCCACACGCGCGGGAAGGTGGCGACCTCGTAGACGAGCAGCAGCACCAGCCCGGCGAAGACCGCGAGCGCGGCGACCTTGATGAGCTTCCAGATTTTCCTCATCGGATGTTTCGACCGACCGCCGACCGGCCCGAGGCGCGGGGCGCGAAGACCTCGCGCACGGCGCGGATCGTGTTGCAGTGAATCTCCACCGTGTCCTCGACGTTGGCCGCGTAGCCGCCCGACATGACGGTCGCGACCGGCACGCCGCGCCGCAGGCACTCGCGCAGCACGAACTCGTCGCGCGCGCGCAAGCCCGCCACCGAGAGCGAGAGGCGACCGAGCTTGTCGCCCGCGTAAGGGTCTGCGCCGGCGAGGTAGAAGACGACGTCGGGCTCGCGCGCGAAGACGCGCGGCAGGTTCTCGGCGAGGGCGCGCAGGTAATCTTCGTCGCCCGTCCCGTCGGCGAGTTCCACGTCGAGCGTCGAGCGCGCCTTGAAGAGCGGGTAATTTTTCGCGCCGTGCATCGAGAAGGTGAAGACCGACGGGTCTTCCGCGAAGATCGTCGCCGTGCCGTTGCCCTGATGCACGTCGAGATCGACGACGGCGGCCCTGTTAATTAACCCGTCCCGGCGCAGCGCGCGGACGGCGATAGCCACGTCGTTGAGGACGCAGAAGCCCTCCCCGTGATCGGCGAAGGCGTGGTGCGTGCCTCCGGCGAGGTTCGACCCGACGCCGCCGGCGAGCGCGAAGCGCGCCGCGTTGATCGTGCCCGAAGCGGCGAGGAAGGAGCGGCGCACCAGCGCCTTCGACCACGGCAGGCCGAGCCTACGCACCTCGCGCTCGGAGAGCGCGCCCGCGCGCAAGCGCGTCACGTAGTCGTCCGTGTGGACGAGCAGCACGTCTTCGAGCGCGGCGGGCTGCGGCTCGAACAGATCGCGCGCGCAGAGCGTCCCCTCCGCCAGCAACTTCCGGCAGACCAGCTCGAACTTCCTGATCGGGAAGACGTGGCCCTCCCCGATGTCCGCGTAGTAACGCGGCGTGTAGCAGACGAGCATGGGAAGCGGTTAGCTATTAGCTGTTAGCTGTCAGCCAAGCCTCGATAATGTAGCCTCAGCACTCGCATCGAATCAACTCGCACCCGAACGATGGCTCTAAGCTAACAGCTAACAGCTATTAGCTAACAGCTAACAGCTAACAGCTATTAGCTAATCGCTAATACTGAATCAGGCTCCCTTCGCGCTTGGCGCGGCGGACGGCGCGGGTGAAGACCCAGACGGAGAAGGGGAGGAGGACGGCGAGGAAGGTTAGGAGCACGAAGAGGGGCTCGCGCACCTGCGTGAACGATTGGCCCTGTATGAGCACGCGGCGCAGCCCGTCGAGCCCGTAGGTGAAGGGCAGCGCGAGCGGGATTTTGCCGACCACGTCGCCCGCGTACTCGCGTATGAGCTGCGTGGGGAAGAAGACGCCGGAGAATAATGACGAGGAGGTGGCGACGAGCACGGCGAACGGATCGCCGCGCTTGAAGACGATGGCGAAGCTCGCCGAGAGGATGCCGAGCGAGGCGAGGACGAGCGTGGTGCTGACGAGGAAGAGGAGCGCGAGCAGGTAGTTGCCGCGGTACTGGACGCCGCAGAAGAGCCAGCCGAAGAGCAGGTAGAGCGACGAGAAGAAGGTCGCGCTGACGAAGTCGTAGGCCGAGCTGGCGACGATGAAGGTGGGGACGCTGACCGGCGTCATCAGCACGCCTTCGAGCGTGCCCTGCATCTGCTCGGAGCGGATCGCGTTGGCGAGGCTCGAAAAGCCGGTCATGAAGTAGTTGAGGAACGCGAGCCCGATGATCCACGCCGCGAGCGGGTCGCGCCACTCGGAGTAGCGCGTGACCGCGCCGCCCTCGAAAATCTTCGAGATGAAGAAGAGCGTCGTCACGGCGAAGAGGACTTGCAGGACTTGGAAGACGAACTGAAGGCGGTAGCTCAGCGCGAGCTGGAAGTCGCGCACGACGAAGGCGCGGACGCGCCGGAGCAGCAGGCCGATCCGCGTCACGCGCGCCCCCCCTTCCCGCCGCCGCTCTCGCCAGCCGCCGCGCCCCCCGCGCCGCCGCCGCCGCGCTCGTAACCTTCGAGCACGTCGAGCAGCGTCGCGCGCTCGGCGTCCACGGAGACGATCTCGCAGCCCGCCGCGCGCAGCGCGCCGAGCGCGCGGTCGAGCGCGGAATCGCCCACCTCGCGCGTGAAATCCGCGACGGTGTCGTCGCCGTCCGACTCTTTGACGCTTAAGTCCACGAGCGCGAGCGTCCGCAGGGCGTGATCGATCTCGCCGGGCGACGCGCCGCGCAAGGTCAGGCGCGTGCGCTCGGTGGGCCTGTGCCGCGAGCGCAGGGCGCGCGGCGTGTCGAGGGCGCGCACGGAGCCGCCGCTGATGATGGCGACGCGGTCGCAAAGCTCCTCGATCTCCGTGAGGTTGTGGGAGGTGAGCAGGACGGTCTTGGGCTCAGCCGCCGCGGCGAGCTTGCGGATCGTGGCGCGCATCTCGGCTGCGGCGAGCGGATCGAGCGAGCGCGTCGGCTCGTCGAGCAGGAGGACGGGCGGATCGCTCAGCATCGCGCGGGCGACGATGACGCGCTGCTTGTTGCCGGTCGAGAGCTGGCCGAAGCGCCTGCGCGCTAGTTCATTCAACTCGAAGAGGGCGACCAGCTCGGCGATGCGCGAGCGCGCCGCGCGGTCGTCCATGCCGTAGAGCCGCGCGAAGAAGAGCAGGTTCTGCTCGATGGTCAGACGCCAGTAGAAGCTGCGCTCCTCGGCGCTCGCCAGCCCGACCTGCGCGCGCACCCTCCCCTCGTCCCGCACGCTGTCGGAGCCGCGCACCGCGACCGACCCCGCGGTCGGCTGCACGAGCGTGGCGATGATCTTGGCGAAGGTAGTTTTCCCTGCGCCGTTGCGCCCGATGAGGCCGAAGATTTCGCCCGCGCGCACGTCGAGCGTCACCCCTCTGAGGGCCGTCACCGGCTCGGCGGACTTGCGGCGGAAGAATTTACGCAGGCGCGCGAACTGGACGGGGTAGACCTTCGTGAGATCGCGGACGACGATGGCCGCGCCCCGACCGTCGCCGCGCGCTCCGGCGCGCGGCGCGTGTCGGGCCTCTCCCTGCGTGGCGGCGGGCATCTCGGTCAGCGGTTGCGCTGGCGCGGGTCGAGGTAGTCGCGCAGCCCGTCGCCGATGAAGTTGAAGGCGAGGACGGTCAGCGCGATGGCGACGCCGGGGACGATGAGGGCGTGCGGCGCGGCTTGCAGCGTCGAGAGGTCGCGCGCCTCTTCGAGCATCACGCCCCAGGAGGGCGACGGCGGCGGCACGCCGAGCCCGAGGAAGGAGAGCGTCGCCTCCGACAGAACCGCGCCCGCCATGCCGAGGCTCGCCTGCACGATGAGCGGCTGGACGGCGTTCGGCAGGATGTGGCGGAAGAGCAGGCGCATGTCGCCCGCGCCGAGCGCGCGCGCCGCCTGCACGAAGTCGTACTCGCGCACCTTCAAAACCTGCGCGCGGATGACGCGCGCGTAGCCGACCCAGCCGATGATGCAGAGCGCGAAGATCAGTTTGTTGATCCCGGCGCCGAGGAAGGCGACCATCGCGATGGCGAGCAGGAGCCCGGGGAAGGCGAGGAAGATGTTGAAGAAGTAGCCCGCGACGAACCGATCCACCCACCCGCCGTAAAAACCCGCGAGCGCGCCGATGATCGTCCCGGCGAGCGCCGACACCACGACCACCACCACGCCCACGCGCAGCGAGATGCGCGCGCCGTAAACCACGCGCGCGAAGATGTCGCGGCCCGTCGCGTCCGTCCCCAGCCAGTGGGCGGCGGACGGCGCTTCGTAGCGGTGGAGCAGGTCGGTCGCGCCCACGTCCTGCGTCGCGATGAGCGGCGCGAAGACGGCGACGAGGACGAGCGCGCCGACGATGACGAAGCCGATGATGGCGAAACGACTCATTGAAAACAGTCCGTTGTCCTTTGTCCGTCGTCAGTTGTTCGATCCAATTTTGACACGCCGCTCGTCAACCGAGAACAACGGACGACTGACCACTGACAACGGACAGCCTTTCACGTGACTCTGATCCTCGGGTCGAGCCAGCGGTAGACCATGTCGGTCAGCGTGTTGGCGAGGATGTAGGTGACGCTGATGACGAGGACGCAGCCCTGCACGAGCCGGTAGTCGCGCTTGCTGATGCCGTCGTCGATCAGGAGCAGCCCGACGCCGGGCCAGTTGAAAATCTTTTCGGTGATGATCGCGCCCGCGAGCAGGACGCCGAGCTGGAGGCCGAGCACGGTGACGACGGGGATGAGCCCGTTCTTGAGCACGTGCTTGTAGAGCACGGAGCGCTCGCCGAGCCCCTTCGCGCGCGCGGTGCGGACGTAGTCCTCGCCGAGTTCCTCGATGACGGAGGAGCGCACCATCCTCGTCAGGATCGCCGAGAGCGCCGCGCCGAGCGTGACGGCGGGCAGGATGGTCGATTCGGGGTACTCGCGACCGTAAGCGGGCAGCCAGCCGAGCTTCACGGCGAAGACGTAGATGAGCATGGGGCCGATGACGAAGCCGGGCACGCTGATGCCGACGAGGGCGACGACCGAGAGGACGTTGTCGGTCGCGCGCCCGCGGTTGCGACCGGCGACGACGCCGAGCGGGACGGCGATGGCGACGGCGACGACGAGCGCGGCCAGGGCGAGCTGGATCGTCGCCGGGTACCGCTCGAAGATCATCTCGCGCACGCCGCGCTCGGTGCGGAACGACTTGCCCATGTCGCCGTGCAGGATGCCGCGCCAGTAATCCACGTAGCGGTTGTCCCATCCGTGCCAGCGCAGGGTGCGCTTGCCCGCGGCGTCTTCGGGCGCGGTGAAGAAGAAGGCCGGGCGGTCGAGATCGTACTTGCGCCGGAACTGCTCGATCTGTTCGGGTGTCGCCTGCTCGCCGAGGATGGCGACCGCCGGATCGCCCGGCACCAGCTCGATCAAAAGCGTCACGAGCGATACGACCGTCCACACGACGAGCAGCAGCACGAGCGCCCGCCGCGCGACCTCCATGAGCTTGTGCTTCAGCCTCAAGAGTTAAGCTTCGTGTACCGGGTTTAAGCTGGGAGAGCTACGCGCCGGATGATAGCAGAGGGCGCGGCGGGAGACGAGTGACAGGCGGAGCGTAAACCGTGACGGGCGACGGGTGACAGGTAAGATGAGGCGTCAATGCTTTGCCTGTCACCTGTCACCTGTCACCCGTCACGCGAAAAGACGTAGCCCGGCGGGACGCGCGCCGCGCGCCGCGCGGCGACCCCGACAGTAGCCGCGCGGCGCGACAAACGCCCGTCCCGCCGGGCTACGTCGCGAGTCGCGCCGCCGTTTGCGGCGCGATCGTCTCGATTCTCAATGAGCGCGCGGGCGCGTGCCCGTGTGGATGGCGGCGATGCCGCCGGTCAGGCTCTCGAACCCCACGCCCTCGAAGCCCGCGCCGCGCATCATCTCGGCCAGCCGCCGCTGGTCGGGGAAGCGCGACACCGAGTCGGGCAGGTACTCGTAAGCCCCGCGCGAGCCGCTGAGCCACCCGCCGACGCGCGGCAGCACGCGCGTGAAGTAGAAGCCGAAGAGCCCGCGCAGGCCCGGAATCGTGGGCCGCGAAAACTCAAGCACGCAGACGCGCCCGCCCTCGCGCGTGACGCGCAGCAGCTCGCGCAACCCCCCCTCGACGCTCGCGAGGTTGCGCAGGCCGAAGGCGATGGTCACCACGTCGAACGTCCCGTCGGCGAAGGGCAGGCTCAGCGCGTCGCCCTCGACGTAGGTGATCCGCTTGCCGCCGTCGCGCGTCTTGCGCGCGGCGAGATCGAGCATCGGGCGGCAGAAGTCGAGGCCCGTGATCTCGGCTGCGCCCCCGGCGGCGAGCGCGAGCGAGAGATCGCCGGTGCCGCAGGCCACGTCGAGGGCGCGCGCGCCTTCGCGCAGGCCCTCACTGACGAGGCGGACGACCTTCGCGCGCCAGCGGCGGTCGGTGTTGGCCGACAACAAGTGGTTTAAAAGATCGTAGCGCGAGGCGATGCGCGAGAACATCACGCGCACACTCTCGGCGTGAGCGCGCCCGCGCTCGCCGTCGCCCCCTGCTGTTTGCGGACTCGTTGTCTTCGACACTTTAGCGGGGAAGGGCGGCGCGGTTGGTTGCGTTCGTGTGAAAGTTGTTTAGCGATTCGGCGACGGGCGGCGGGGCGCGGGCGGGACTTGCGCGGGCGTCTGCGGCGCGGGCTGCGCGCCGGCGACCTCGACGCCGCCCGCGAGCGTGGCGAGCGCGGCGCGCAGTTCCGCGGCGTCGCCGGCGACGACCGTGGCGAGAGGCGCGTCGCGGAAGAGCCGCGAGGCCGCGCGTTGGAGGTCTGCGGGCGCGGCGGCGTCGTAAGCCCGCGCGTCGCCGGAAGCGTCGTAGTTGTAGGTGGCGGCGTCGAGCCACTCGTCCGCGTAAGGGAACGCGGACGCCGCCGCGGCGCGGGCGGCGGCGGCGTCGCGCTTCGCGCGTTCGAGTTCGGCGGCGGAGACCGGCGCGGCGGCCAGCGCGCGCAGGACTTCGCGCGCCGCCTCGACGGCGCGCGCGGCGGACGCGGCGGGGACGGTCGCCGACAGCTCGAAGACGCCGCCGGCGGTGTAAGAGTCGTGGCGCGCGGAGAGGTTGGAAGGGTTCGAGCCGGCGAGCGCGGCGCGCCAGCGTTCGCGCGCGACGAAGGCGAGGAGCGTCGAGGCGGCGCGGTCGCGGTCGGAGCGCGAGACGCCGCGCGCGGCGACCCTCACCTCGGCCCCGTTGGCCCCCGGCGCGGCGACGACGAGGGCGCGCGGGTCGGGCGCGCCCGGCTGCGTGAAGGTGGAGGGCGGGATCGTCTCGCTCTTGCGCCACGCGCCGAGGAACTGCCGGAAGGTGCGCATCGCGCGCGCGCGGTCGAAGCCGCCGACGACGACCAGCGTCGCGTTGTTCGGGTTCAGGAAGCGTTCGCGCGCGAGCATCAGGTCGGCGCGACCGACGGCGGCGAGCGAGGCGGAAGTCCCCTCGACCGTCCGCCCGTAGGGGTGCGCCCCGAAGAGGCGCGCGCGGACGGCGCGATCCGCGACGGTCGCGGGAGTCTGGGCCGTGACCGCGGCGGACTTGAGCCGCGCCTCCTTCAGTCGTTGCACCTCTTCGGGCGTGAGTCGCATCTGGAGGAAGGCGTTACGCACGACTTCGGCGAGGCGGTCGAACTCCGAGGCGTTGCCGGAGAGCGTGACCTCGACGGCGTCGTAGGTCGTCCGCACGTCGAGCCGCCCGCCCAGCTCCTCCGACACGTACTGCGGGGTCGAAGGGTCGGGGAAGAGCGCGTCGGCGAGGAGCGCCATCGTCCCTTCCTTGTTAGCGAGATCGAAGGCCGCGCCGCTGTGGACGCGCAGCTTCATCCAGACCTTCGCGTCGCCGGGGCGGGGGAGGAGCAAGAGCCGGAGCCCGTTGAGCAACTGCTCGCGGTGCGGCTCGGGCGCGACCGCCTGCGCGCGGCAGACGCGGGTCGGCGCGGCGGCGAGCAGCAGGGCCGTGATTGCCAGAAGTTTGAGGGCGAGGGGGCGGGGCGCGTGTGATCTCAAGTTCATGCTCAGGTTTTGCTGCGTCGTCGGCGTTCGGGTGTCGGGCGCGAGCGGGATGGCGGCGCGCGCGTACCGTGTTTGATGCCGGCGGGGGCTCTCGCGGGATGCCTCGCGAGAGTCTAGGTCGCGGGTCGCGCGAGCGTCAACCGGCTGCGGGAAAGTATGTAGAAACGGGCGGTAAACCGGCGAAAAAAGTTAGCAAAATGTCGCGCGGCTGAGGCTTCCCGCGCGTCCGACCGCGCATCGAAGATGCGTCGAGCCGTAGGTGCGCTGCGACCCGCGGCTAACCTTAGCCAATTTGAAGTTAACTGTTGTATGATTCCGCCATGAGCCCCGCCCCCGAGGCGTCGGCGGATCGAAGGTCGCGGCACAGCCTGCATGTGCCGACGCTCTGCTCTTCGAGGATACGCGATGAAGAAATGTCCGACTTGTCAGGAAGAGTTCTCTGACCAATTCAAGTTCTGCCCGGTTGATAGCACTCTCCTGTCGAACGGCCACGACGGTGCGACCCCCGACACCGTGACCCTCAACGCCGCGCCGCGCGAATCTTACGCCGCGCCGGGCGGCAACGGCGCGGGCGACGCGGGGACGGAGACCGTGGCGGCGTCGGCTGCCCCGTTCGTGGGCGCGGGCGCGCAGGGTAACGGCAACGGGCACGGCGCGGCTGCCGGGGTGGCCGCGGGGCAGGAGCGCGAAGAGTTCCACTTCACCTTCATCAGCGAAGAGGGGCTGACGCGCAGACTCCTCCGCGAGCTGAAGGAAGTCGGGCAGGAGTCGCAACTGACTTGGCCCGAGTTCAAGCGCGATCCGGTCGGCTTCACGAAGCGCGGCGCGGCGGCTTACGGGGGCGCGGTGTCGCGCACGGTCAAGCAGCCGAACGTGGCGGCGGGCCTGCTGGCCGCGCTCGCCATCATGCTCCTCGGCGGCGGCCTGCTCGCCACGGGCGCGAACTGGGGCCGCCTCAAGTGCGACTACCTGCTCCCGCTCTTCGGCAAGCGTTGCAGCACGCAGGAGCTGGCGCAGGTGCGCGAAGACTTAGAGTTTCAGGGCATGGTGACCGACGTTCCGAAGGAACAGCCCACGCCCGACAAAGGCACGGCGGGCACGGCGAAGGGAACCGGCGGCGGCTCGAAGCCCAAACAGGACAAGCCGCACGGCGGCGGCGGCGGCGGTCGTGAAGAGCAGAAGCCCGCTTCGGCTGGCAAGCTCCCGCCCGCCTCTTTAGACATCCCGCAGGTGCGCGCCCCCGATCCGCACCCGCCCACGGTTAAGAACCCGAACCTGCCCGTCCCCGCGAGCATCGTCGCCGATCCGGTTCTGTTCCCGCCCGATCCGCGCAACATTCCTTACGGCGATCCGAAGTCGAAGTCTACCGAGACGAGTTCGGGGCCCGGCACGGGCGGCGGCATCGGCTCGGGCACGGGCGGCGGCGTCGGCCCCGGTGAGGGCGGCGGCGTCGGGCCGGGCCGGGGCGGCAACACGGGCGGCGGCGACCGCCACGACGGCGGCGGCGGCCCCGGCGGCGGCGGCGGCGGGACCGATTACGACAAAGTCTTCAGGCCGGGCGAGGTGACGCGCCGCGCGCAGATCATCGACCGCCCCGAGCCGCTCTACACGGAAGAGGCGCGCAAGAACCAGATCACGGGCTCGGTGCGCGTGCGCATGGTGCTCAACGCCAACGGCAGCGTGACGGGCGTGCAGGCGGTCTCGCGCCTGCCCGACGGCCTGACCGAGAAGGCGATTGAGGCGGCGCACAGGATCAAGTTCTCGCCCGCCGAGAAGGACGGTCGCAAGGTCTCGCAGTACGTGACCATCGACTACAACTTCAACATCTACTAAAAGCCACGCGGCTCCGAAAGAAGAACGGCGACCCGCTAGTCAGCGGGCCGCCGTTCTTCTTTGGCCGGATCGGTTTCGCTCCTCGCCCTAACGCGCGCACGCGCCGGCGACGCGGCGGATGCGCTCGATGCCTTCCTTCAGGCGTTCGAGCGAGGTGGCGTAGGAGACGCGCAGGTAGCCGTCCGCGCCGAAGCCCGCGCCGTCGGTGACGACGACGTGCTCGTCGGCCAAAAGCTTTTCCGCGAACGCGGCGGAAGTCTTCACCCCGCCTTTCAAACAGCCGCGCACGTCGGGGAAGGCGTAGAACGCGCCTTCGGGCGCGAAGCACGAGAAGCCGGGGATCGAGGCGAGCGCGCCGATGAGCCACTCTCTACGGCGCGCGTACTCGTCGAGCATCTCGCGCACGCAGTCCTGCGGCGCGTCCATCGCCGCGGCAGCCGCGGCCTGCGCCACGGAGTTCGGGTTGCTCGTCGAGTGTCCCTGCACGAGCAGCATCGACTTGATCCACTCGGCGGGCGCGAGCGCGTAGCCGATGCGCCAGCCCGTCATCGCGTAGGTCTTCGAGAAAGAGCCCGCGATGCACAGCCGCGCGCGCAGCTCCGCCGGGAGCGACGCCGCGCTGAAGACCTCGCCCGGCGCGTAGACGAATCGCAGGTAGCACTCGTCGGAGACGACGTAGACGCCGCGCTCCGCACAGACCTCCATGATCCGGCGAAACTCCGCGGGCGGGATGACGCGGCCCGAAGGGTTCGAAGGGGAGTTGATGATGATGAGCTTCGTGCGCGGCGAGATGGCGGCGCGCACGTCTTCGGCGGTCAGTTGAAAGCCGTTGCGCTCGGTCTCGATGTAGACGGGGGTCGCGCCCGCGAACTTGGCGATCTCCGGGAACGTGACCCAGTAGGGCTTGGCGACGAGGACTTCGTCGCCGGGGTCGGCGAGCGTGACGACGGCGTTGAAGATCGCCTGCTTGCCGCCCGCCGTCGCCATCACCTCGGAGGGCCCGTAGCGCGCGCCGAACTCGCGCTCGTAGTAGCCGAGGATCGACTGTTGCAGCGCGCGCGTCCCGCCCGTCGCGGTGTACTTCGTCTCGCCGCGGCGCATCGCCTCCTCGGCGGCCCGCTTGACGTGCGCGGGCGTGTCGAAGTCGGGCTCGCCCGCGCCGAGATCGACCACGTCCACGCCCTCGGCGCGGAGCGCCAGCGCCTTCTGCATCGCGCCGAGCGTCGAAGAGGCGCGCATGCGCGCGACCCGTTCGGAGGTCTGAAAAATGTCCTGCGCGGTTTTGGTCATCACCGGAAGTCGGAGCGCGTGGGCGCGTCGCCGAACAAAAGTGGCAGAGCTTCCCTGAAGAACTTACGGGCGACGCCGATCAACTCGGGGCGAGTGCGATCGGCGTCGCCCGCGAACGTAAAACCGGGCGGGGGCGCTAACGCTTCTTCGCGCCGCCCTTCTTGCTGCCGCCCTTGCCCGCGCGCGTCTTGGCGGCCTTCTTCGCGGACGTTGACTTGGCCGCCGCGGAACGGTCGGCGGAAGCCGCGCCGCCCTTCTTGCCGCCCTTCTTCGCGGGGGCCTTGCTGGCCTTCTTGCCGCGGCCCGATCCGCTCTTCTTGCCGCCGCCGCTCGAAGCGTTGACGGTCGCCCACGCGCGCCGCTCGGCCTCGCCCTTCGACGCGCCGCGCTCCTCGTAGCCCTCCTCGATGTGCTCGGCCTGCCGCTTCTGCTTGTCGGTGTAAGCGCCCTTATCACCCCTCGGCATACTCTGTTCCTCCTTGGTAGGATGTCCCCGCGTGCGAACGTACTGGCCGGGACGTGCGCGCGCGGGCTGACTGGCGTAGAGCGATAATACCACCGGGCGGGGCCGCGCGGATCAGGAATATCACGAGCGCCCGAGCTTCTCGCTCATGCGCGTCTCGACGAGTCCGGGGACGAGCCCCCGGACGCTGCCGCCGAGCTGGAAGACCTCTTTGACGAGGCGCGAGCTGACGTAGGAGTAAGCCTCCGCCGACATCATGAAGACGGTCTCGACCCGCGGCTCAAGCCGCCGGTTCATCAAGGCCATCTGAAGCTCGTACTCGTAGTCCGAGATGGCGCGGATGCCGCGCACGATGGCGTCGGCCCGCTGCTCGACGGCGTACTTCATCAAGAGCCCCTCGAAGCTGTCGACCTCCAGCCGACACTCGCCCGTCTCGATCCCCGTGAGCGCGTCGCGCAGGATCGACTGCCGCTCCCCGACCGTGAACAGCGGCCTCTTCTCCGGGTTGGCGACGACGGCGACGACGATCTCGTCGAAGAGGTGGCAGCAGCGACCGATGATGTCGAGGTGTCCGTTCGTGACGGGGTCGAAGGAGCCGGGGTAGATGGCACGTCGCATAAGGTTCGTGGGATAGTCGCGCAGCCGCCGGACGGGTGCGAAAGTAGCACAGAAACGGAGCGGCGGAAAAGCTGCCGCCCCCTAAAATCGCGCGCAACTCCGGTTAACCCTCGCGGCATCCCTAGCGTCATACCAGTCGCCTGCGAACCGCCGCCCCCGCGCGAGTCGGGCTCGAAGCGACCCCAAACACCGAATCGGGAAGGAGAAAGTTATGAGACGTTTGCCCCTCCGCACGCTTTTCCTCGCCGGCCTCCTCTGCCTCTCTGCCGCGGCCTCGCTCGCCTCCGCGGACGGCTCGGAGCGCCCGCGCCGTCAGCCCGCGCTGCGCGACGTGCAGAAGATTTACGTCGGCGACATGGGCCGCGCCGACGAGGCCGAGCGCTTCCGCCTCCTCGTCGGCGAAGAGTTGTCGAAGCAGGGCTTCACGGTCGTCGGGCGCGCCGAGGACGCCGACGCCGTGCTCTCCGGCGCGCTCTCCGTGCGCGTCGGCGACGACCGCACGGAGGCCCGCGCCTTCGTCAAGCTCGAAACGCCCGCGGGCGCGCGGCTCTGGGCGAAGGACTTCGGCAACCGCCTGATCTTCAACCCGCTCAAGCGCAAGGAGCCGACCAAGCGCCGCGCCTCCGAGATCGCCAGCGAACTCCGCAAGGATTGGCAGAGGGCGAGCAAGTAGTCTGCTTGACTCCCGCCGCACGCGGTGTTTCAATGACTGCGACGGACAGACGTGGTGAGTTAAGGCGACTTGCGGCCACGTAAAACAAACGGCTAAACAGCTCGGACGGGTCTCGTCGGCAAGAGGCCCCGCGCCAAAAGGCTTTCCACGAAGAAGCCCCGCGTTGTTTAGCGCGGGGCTTCTTCGTAGCTGTTAGCTATTAGCTGTTAGCTTTCAGCCGGAGCGAAATTAAAGCTGAGGGTTTAGCTAACCACAACCCAAGGATTGGCTAACAGCTAACAGCTAACAGCTAACAGCTAACAGCTAACAGCTTCCACATGACTGATTTCCTAACCACACTCAAAGAGCGCATCGTCGTCTTCGACGGCGCGATGGGGACGAGCCTCCAGTCGCAGAACCTGACGGTCGAGGACTACGGGGGCGCGCAGTTCGAGGGCTGCCCGGAATACTTGCTCGTCAGCAAGCCCGCGGCGGTCGAGCGCGTCCACGCCGCGTTCCTCGAAGTGGGCTGCGACGTCGTCGAGACCGACACGTTCGGCGGGCTGCCCTTCGTGCTCGGCGAGTACGGCATCGCCGGGATGGCTTACGAGCTGAACCTGAAGGCCGCGCGGCTCGCGCGCCGCGTCGCCGCGGATTTTTCGACGAAGGCGCAGCCCCGCTGGGTCGCCGGCTCGATGGGGCCCGGCACGAAGCTCCCCACGCTCGGCCACATCACCTTCGACGCGCTCAAGGCCGCCTACGCCGAGCAGGTGCGCGGCCTGATGGACGGCGGCGTCGATCTCCTCATCGTCGAGACCTGTCAGGACACCCTACAGACGAAGGCCGCGCTCGCCGCCGTCTTCGACAACTTCAAAGAGACGCGCCGCCGCGTGCCCGTCGTCGCGCAGGTGACGATTGAGATTTTCGGCACGATGCTCAACGGCACCGAGATCGGCGCGGCGCTCACCGCGCTCGAACCTTTCCCCATCGACGTGATCGGCATGAACTGCGGCACCGGCCCCAAGCACATGACCGACAGCATCCGCTACCTCTGCGAGAACGCGCCGCTGCCCGTCTCCGTCCTGCCCAACGCCGGCCTGCCCGAAGTCCGCGACGGCAAACAGTTCTACGGCGAGACGCCCGAGACTTTCACGGCGCAGCTCCTCCACTTCGCGCGCGACTTCGGCGTCAACGTCGTCGGCGGCTGCTGCGGCACGACGCCCGCGCACCTGAAGTCGGTCGTCGAGGCGATGCGCTCGGTGACTCCGAAGCGGCGCGACGCGAAGCTCGTCCCGTCGGCCTCTTCGATCTACTCGCAGCAGCCTTACCGGCAGGACACTTCGTTCCTCATCGTCGGCGAGCGCGTCAACGCCTCGGGCTCGAAGAGGATGAGGGAGCTGCTCGGCGCGGAGGACTGGGACGGGCTCGTCTCGCTCGCGCGCGAGCAGGAGCGCGAGGGCGCGCACGTCCTCGACGTGAACGTCGATTACGTCGGTCGCGACGGCGTCGCGGACATGCACGAGCTGGCGTCGCGCCTCGCCACGCAGGTCCGCATCCCGCTCATGTTCGACTCGACCGAGTGGGAGAAGATGGAGGCGGGGCTCAAGCACGCGGGCGGCAAGTGCATCCTCAACTCCACGAACTACGAGGACGGCGAGCCGCGCTTCAGGAAAGTCTTCTCGCTCGCGCGCGAGTACGGCGCGGGCGTGGTCGTCGGCACGATTGACGAGGTGGGGATGGCGCGCACCGCCGAGGGCAAGTTCGAGATCGCGAGCCGCGCCTACGAGCAGGCGACGAAAGAACTCGGCTTCCCCGCGCACGACCTCTTCTTCGATCCGCTCGCGCTGCCCATCTCGACCGGCATCGAGGAGGATCGCCGCAACGCCGCCGAAACCATCGAGGGGATACGCCGGATCAAGCAGGCCCTTCCGGGCTGCTCCACGATCCTCGGCGTCTCGAACATCTCCTTCGGCCTCTCGCCCGCCTCGCGCGTCGTCCTCAACTCCGTCTTCCTGCACGAGGCGGTCGAGGCGGGGCTCGACGCGGCGATTGTGAACGCGAGCAAGATCGTGCCCCTGAACCGCATCGGCGAGCGCGAGCGCGAGGTCGCGCTGCGACTGATCTACGACCGGCGGGAGTTCGACGGCGAGGTCTGCACCTACGATCCGCTCACCGAGTTTACGAAACTCTTCGAGGGCGTCTCGTCGAAGAAGGCGACCGTCGTGGACGAGAGCCTGCCCGTCGAGGAGAAGCTGAAGCGGCACATCATCGACGGCGAGAAGATCGGGCTCGAAGACCATCTCAAGCTCGCGCTCGAAAAGTACCCGGCGCTCGACATCGTCAACGACATCCTGCTCGACGGCATGAAAGTGGTCGGCGATCTCTTCGGCAGCGGGCAGATGCAGTTGCCCTTCGTCTTGCAGTCGGCGGAGGTGATGAAGGCGGCGGTGCGCTTCCTCGAACCCTTCATGGAGAAGAAGGGCGGCTCGACCGCGAAGGGGACGATGGTGCTCGCCACCGTCAAGGGCGACGTTCACGACATCGGCAAGAACCTCGTGGACATCATCCTGACCAATAACGGCTACCGCGTCGTCAACCTCGGCATCAAGCAATCAATCGACGCCATCCTCGAAGCCCACGCCGAGCACAAGGCCGACGCCATCGGGATGTCCGGCCTGCTGGTGAAGTCGACGCTCATCATGCGCGAGAACCTTGAGCTGATGACGGAGCGCGGCATCAGCGTGCCCGTCGTCTTAGGCGGGGCGGCGCTCAACCGCCGCTACGTGGACGAGGACTTGAAGCCGATCTACGGCGGCCAACTCTTCTACGCCCGCGACGCCTTCGACGGCCTGCACACGATGGACGAGCTGACGGGCGCGGGCGGCGAGGCGGGCGAGGCGGCGCGGTCGAAGGCGCGCGCGGCGGCGGTCGGCGCGGGGGACGGGGGCGGCGGGGACGCCGAAGATTTGATCGGCGAGGAGGCGAAGCTCGGCATACGCAAGCCCGCGCGCGCCCGCGCCGCGAAACCGGCGGGCGACACGACCCACACCGCGCGCTCCGACGTTAACGCCGACGCCCCCGTCCCGCGCGCGCCCTTCTACGGCTCGCGCGTCGTCGAGGACGTGCCGCTCTCCGAGGTCTTCGCGTTCGTCAACGAGTCGGCGCTCTTCAAGGGCCAGTGGCAGTTCAAGCAGGGGCGCAGGAGCGCGGACGAGTACCGCCAACTCGTCGCCGAGAAGGTCAGACCCGTCTACGAGGAGTTAAAGCAGCGCTCCGAGCGCGAGCGGCTGCTCACGCCGCGCCTCGTCTACGGCTACTTCCCGTGCCAGTCGGAAGGGAACGACCTCGTGGTCTACGAGGACGACGAGCGCACCGAGCGCACGCGCTTCACCTTCCCGCGCCAGCCCGCGGGTAAGCGCCTGTGCCTCGCCGACTACTTCGCGTCGAAAGGGTCGGGGCGCGTGGACGTGGTCGCGTTCCAGCTCGTCACCGTCGGGCGGCGCGCGAGCGAGTACGCGCAGGAGCTGTTCAAGTCGGACAACTACGCCGACTACCTCTTCTTCCACGGCCTCTCGGTCGAGAGCGCGGAGGCGCTCGCCGAGCTGTGGCACAAGCGCGTGCGCGAAGAGTTGGGGATCGCCGGGCGCGACGCGAATGAGATCGCGAAGCTCTTCCATCAGGGCTATCAGGGCTCGCGCTTCAGCTTCGGCTACCCGGCGTGCCCGCGCCTCGAAGACCAGACGCAGCTCTTCGAGCTGCTCGACCCCTCGCGCATCGACGTCTCGCTGACCGAGGAGTTCCAGCTCGAACCCGAACAATCGACCTCCGCGATCATCGTCCACCACGAAGAGGCGAAATACTTCTCCATCGACTGAAAGCTCGTGAATCGTCAGTCGTAAATCGGAAATCGTGAATAGGGCGGGAGGTCACGCGGGGCTTTCACTATTCACGATTTTCGATTTACGATTGACGCGCCGCCATGTCCACCATACAGACTGAGCCGACGACAACGCCGCCCCGGATCGGGCCGCGCGCGCCCGCGCCGCCGCCCGACGCCGCGTGCGAGCCGACGCCGGAGGAGTTGTCGGTTCTCTCGCCGATGGAGCGTTTCGCGTTCCGCTTCTCTCGGCGGATGAACCGCGGCGGGTGGAAGAGGTTCTGGACTTTCTGCCAGCGCACGGTCGGGATGGGCTGGATTCGCGTCTGCACCTACAACCTGATGCGCGTCCACGGCGTCGAGCACGTCGAGGCCGTCTCGCACGAACGCCCGCTCCTGCTCGTCGCCAACCACCGCACGTTCTTCGACATGTATGTGGTCTCGGCGGAGCTGTTCCGCCGCACGAGTTTCGAGAAGCGGCTCTTCTTCCCCGTGCGCGGTCGCTTCTTCTACGAGTCGCCGGTCGGGATGCTCGTCAACTGGGTGATGGGCTGGTGGTCGATGTACCCGCCCTTCTTCGCCGCGGGCAGCAACCCGATCCCGGAGAAGCGCGAGTTCGACAAGTTCTCGATGCGCGAGCTGGTCGATCTCTGCCGCCGCGGGCGCGGGCACCTCATCGGCTTCCACCCCGAAGGCACGCGCAACCGCAGCGAAGACCCTTACAGCCTGCTCCCGCCCAAGTTCGGCGTCGGCAAGCTGATCCGCGAGGCCGACCCGCAGGTCGTGCCCGTCTTCGTCGCCGGGCTCACGAACGATCTGCCCCGGCAGATCAAACGCAACTGGACGGGGGGCGAGCCGATCCGCGTCCACTTCGGAGAGGCGCTAGACTTCTCGCCGTTCCGCGACCGCGACGGGATGCGCACCTACAAAGAGATCGCCGAGTTCGTCATGTCCAAGCTCGCCGAACTCGCCGAGCGTGATCGCGCGCTCTACGGGAAGAGCCGTTAGCTCTTAGCGATTAGCCGTCAGCCAAACGGTTGAATGGCTGATCGTGGCTTTTCTAACAGCTAACAGCTAACAGCTAACAGCTAACAGCTAACAGCTACTCATGACTCTGCCTCTGATCATCGTCAACCCCGCGTCGGCGGGCGGCGCGACGGGCGAGGGGTGGGCGCGCGCGGCCAGCGACGTGCGCGAGCACTTCGGCGCGTTCAACTGCGCGTTCACCAAGGGCGCGGGCGACGCCCGCCTGATCGCACAGCGCGAGGCGGGGGCGGGCCGCCGCCTTATCGTCGCGTGCGGGGGCGACGGGACGATCTCGGAGGCGGCGTGCGGCATCCTCGACGCGGGCGCGGACTGTGAGCTGGGCGTTCTGCCGAGCGGCACGGGCGGGGACTTCAGGCGCACGCTCCGCATGCCGACGCGGACGCGCGAAGCGGCGCGCGCCCTGCGCGAAGGGCGCACCGTGCGCATCGACGCCGGGCGCGTCGAATTCGAGAGCGAGGCGGGCGGGAGGGAATCGCGCCACTTCGTCAACGTCGCGTCGTGCGGGATGGGCGGCGAAGTGATCCGGCGCGTGAAGGAAGAGGGCGCGACGTCGGTCGCGGCGCGCGGCGCGGCGTTGCTCGGCGGCGGGGCCTCGTACGCGCTCGCCTCGGCGCAGGCCGCGCTCACGTTCGAGAACCCGCGCCTGCGCGTGAGCCTCGACGGCGGGCGCGAGCGCCGCGTCGTCGTCGCGAACCTCTGCGTCGCCAACGCGCGCTACTTCGGCGGCGGCATGAAGATCGCGCCCGAGGCGAAGCTGACGGACGGGCTTTTCGACGTAGTCGCCGTCGGAGACCTCGGCGCGCTCTCGATCTTCACGAACGCGCACCGCCTCTATTCGGGAACGCACCTCGGGATGTGTCAAGTTCACCACGCGCGCGCGAGAAAGATCAGCGTCGGCGTCGCGGACGGGGGCGGCGTGAAAGTCTTGCTGGAAGTTGACGGGGAGTTGGCCGGAAGTCTGCCCGCGACGTTTGAAATCCTGCCCGCCGCGCTGCGCCTGCGGGTGCCCGCTCAGGCGAGCGCGCCGTCGCCTAAGAAATTCTCGCGCACGTAGGCCACGGTCTCCTGCAACGTCTCGCCCGGATCGCGCGGGCTGAAGCCCAGCTCGCGCCGCGCCTTGGAGGCGTCCACGTACCAGAAGTGCTCCGCCATCTCGATCTCGGCGGGCTCGACCGGGGGCGCGAGGTTCCAGTGCTGGTAGAGCGCGTGGACGGCGCGCGAGCCCGCGACGGCGAAGCGCGAGGGGAGCGTGAAGCGCGGCGCGGAAGTTTTGGTGAGGCGTTCGAGGCGACCGAAGAACTTGTCGAACGTCCAGTTCGCCGCGCCGAGCAGATAGCGCTCGCCGTGGCGACCGCGCCGCATCGCGGAGATCATCGCGGCGGCGGCGTCGCGCGCGTCCACGAAGCTCAGGCCGCCGCCGGGCACGGCGCGGATTTTGCGCGCGAGGAAGTCGAGCACGACCTTCGTCGAGCTGAGCCGCTCGTCGCCGGGGCCTAAGAGCAGGCTCGGGTTGACGACGACGAGTCGCCGGTCGCCGCCCGCGAAAATTTCCAGCGCGGCGCGCTCCTGATAGAGCTTGCTCGCGTAGTAGGCCCAGCGGGAGATGATTTCGAGCGGCGGCAGGTGGTCTTCGTCGGGCGCGAGGCCGCCGTCCTTCGTGACGGCGATGGTCCCGCTCGTCGAGGCGAGGACGATTGACCGCACGCCCGCGTCGCGCGCCGCCGCGCAGAGCAGCCGCGTGCCGTCCACGTGGACGGCGTACATCCGGTGCGCGTCCGACTGGCGGCGCGAGACGAGGCCGGCGAGGTGGTAGACGCTCTCCGCGTTCTCGACGGCGCGGCGCACGTCTTCGGCGTTCGTGATCGAGCCCGCGACCGACTCGACGCCCAGCCCCGCGAGCCACGCGGGCGAGGACGTGGAGAAGACGCGCACGTTCTTCTCGCCCGCCTCGACGAGTTGGCGCACGAGATGGCCCCCCAGAAAGCCCGTCCCGCCCGTCACCAGCGTGTAGGCGTTCGCCCGCCTCGCGAGCGCGGTCGTCTTCGGCGCGCCCTTCACCTCGGACTTCGCCTTCGCGGTCTTAACTCTCGGCTTCGCCGCCTTCACGCCGTCGCCGCCTTTTTTATTCGTCGCCATGCAAAAAGTGATGAGTGATGAGTGGTGAGTGATGAGTAGGAAGAGTTTTTTAACTCATCACACATCACACATCACTCATCACTTCCGTCAGTCTCCGGTCGGCGTGAGTTGATCTTCGGGCAGCGCGGCGTCCGCCTCCGCGAGGTGCGCGCGTCGTTCGGCGCGCCAGCGGCGGCGCAGGCCCTTGGCGTCGAAGCTGCTCGAAGCGCCGTCGCGCAAATTCTCGATCCGGTGGCGCGCGTAAGACGCGATGAGCCGGTAGCCTTCCGACTTCGGCACCCCCTTCGTCATCGCCTCCAACTCTTCGACGGTGATGAAGCGACCGATGCGCGCGCCGATGTCGCGGCTGCGCAGCATGTTCGATCCCTTCGGGAGCGCCTCGTAGGTGCCGCGCAGGTAGACGGGCAGGATGCCGGTGCGCGCCGTCAGAGCGAGGAAGCCGAGGACGGGCTTGAAATCGACGATCTCGCCCGTCACCGAGCGCGTGCCTTCGGGGAAGACGAGCGCGTTGTAGCCCCTCTCCAAAAACGAGAGCGCGTGGCGCAGAGACTTCCGCAGAGAGCCGCTGCGCTCCATCGGCACGAGGTTCGTGAAGTTGTCCATGTAGGCGCGCTTGTACTTGTTGTCGAAGAAGTAGTCGGCGGCGGCGAGCGCGACCAAATCCTTCCCCTGCTCGCCGAGGGCGGACTTGACGAGCCCCATGTCGAGGTGCGAGGCGTGGTTGGCGACGACGATGAAGTTCGTGTGCGCGGGCACGTTCGTCCCGCCCTCGATCTTCGTGTGCAGGAACTTGTCGTAGAAGGCGCGCTGCAACACGTCGAGCCCGCGGTTGCCGACCGTGCGGACGAGCGAGGGGATGTAAATCTCCTCGTCCTCGCGCCTCACCTCTTCGGCGCGGCGGCGGCTCGCGTCGTCGCGCCGCGCCTCGGCGCGCTTGCGCTCGACGACCGAGAGCAGCTCGCGCACGTCCTGCACCTGGTTGAGCGTGTCGGGGGACTTGAGCGCGCCGCCCGCCTGCTCGATGGCCGTCGCCAGCTCGACGAACATCAGGCTGTCGAACCCGAGATCGCCGAGCCGCGTGTCGAGCGAGACCTCCGAGGGCGGGCGGTTCGAGACCTGCGCGACGATGTCGAGCAGCCAGCCGCTGCCGCGCTCGGCGCGCTCCTCCCCGGCGGAGAGCGTGCGCTGGCCCTGTTCGAGCGCCTGCATCATCCGCACCACCTCGCGCCGCTTCACCTTGCGCGTGGCGGTGCGCGGCAGCTCATCGTCGGAGAAGTGGAGCACCTTGACGCGCTTGAAGAAGGGGAGCGTGGAGGACACGTCCTTGAAGTGCTCTTCGACGCGGCGGCGCACCTCGTCGCGCTGGAGCGTGATGTCGTGATCGTAGTCGGGCACGACCATCGACGCGACCTTCTCTCCGATGCCGTCGGGCAAGCCCACCACGCTCAGCTCCTTGACGAAGGGCGAGTCGGAGTAGAGGTCTTCGATCTCGTCGGGGTAGACGTTCTTGCCGTTCGTGTCGACGATGATGTCCTTGGAGCGACCGACGAGGTAGAGGTTGCCTTCGTCGTCGAGCCTGCCGAGGTCGCCAGTGTAGAGCCAGCGGTTGCGCAGCACCGACTCGGTGGCGTCCTTGTTGTTGAAGTAGCCGAGCATGACGTTGGGCCCGCGCGCGACGACCTCGCCGATGCCCGCCGCGTCGGCGTCTAAAATCTTGACCTCGACGCCGGGCACGGGGCGACCGACGCTGCCCGCGACGAGGCTGTTCTGCGGGCGCGTGACGGTCAGCACGGGCGAGGCTTCGGTCAGGCCGTAGCCTTCGAGGATGGTGAAGCCGAGCCCGTGGAAATCTTTCTTGATCTTGTCGTTCAGGGCCGAGCCGCCGCTGATCAGGTAGCGGATGCGACCGCCGAGGCCGGCGTGGATCGGGCGGAAGACGATCTGGCCGAAGTTGAGGGGCGTGTTGTCGCGCACCCAACTGTTGGCGCGGATCAGAACCTCCGCCGTGTCGCCCACCCACTTCGCCCGCTCGTTCAGGCGGCTCTTGATGCGCCGGTGGAGCAGCTCCCACAGCGCGGGCACGCCGACCATGCCGGTGACGTGCCCGTTCTTGATCGCGCGCGTCAGCTCCTCGCTCGACAGCTCGGGCAGGTAAGTGATCTGCGCGCCGCGCGAGAGCGGGGTCAGGAAGCCCGTGGAGAACTCGAAGGTGTGGTGGAGCGGGAGGACCGAGAGCACGCCGTCGGTCGTCTTCATGTCGAAGACGGAGGCGAGCATCGAGACCATGTTCGTGAAGTTCTTGTGCGTGAGCATCACGCCCTTGGGCTGACCCGTAGTGCCCGAGGTGAAGATGAGGGAGGCGACGGTCTGCGCCGGGACGCGCGCGGGCAGGAGCGACGCGCGCTCCCTCTCCTCCTCCTCCGGCGGGAGCGCGAAGACCTCCCCGAACTTCCAGACGCGCGTGCTGCCGAGCCCTTCCTCCGCGAGCCGCGCGGCGAGGTCGGGGTGCTTCTCCGACATCTCTTCGGAGACGACTAGCCCCACGGCCTCGCTCGCCCGCGCGAAGTTGACGACCTCGCCCGTCAAGCTTTCGGGATCGACGGGCACGCACGTCGCGCCCGCCTTCAGCACGCCGAAGTAGGCCATGCCCCACTCCGGCGCGTTGTTGCTCAGCAGCACGACGCGCTCGTTGTGCCTCACGCCCTCGCCGACGAAGAAGGCGGCGGCGCGCGTCGCCAGCTCGTGCAGATCGGCGTAGGTGTACTGCTCCTTCCGGCCGTCGCGCTCGATGCGCATGGCGACGCGGGTGGAGAAACGCTTGGTCGAAGTCTCGAACAGCTCCAACAGATCGCGGTAGGTGTAGACGCGCTTCTCGACGGCGCGCATGTCCTCTTCGAGCTGCGGGAAGACCCACTTCTTCAGGCCGGGGAAGTGGACGTGCATCCAGTAGTCGTACCAGTCGAGCTTTTCGGGGTGCCACGGCAGGAGCTGCTGCTCGTCCTTGCGGACGCGCGAGAAGAGCGAGCGCACGTTGTCGGCGCGGAAGACGTAGGCGTTCTCGACCATGAAGGGGCGGAACAGCTCGAACGCCTCCTTGGTCTCGCGCGTCACCTCCTCGACGCGATCCACGGTCTTCTTCGCCTGATCGATCCAGTCGGCGAGGCGGCCCCCGCCCCAGCGCGGGCGCGCCTCGTCCAAGAGTTTGGAGGCCCGCTTCGCCACGGCGTTGAACATCGGCGTCGAAGCCTTCTCGAAGTAGGCCGGCGTGACGGGCTTCGTCTCCATGCGCGCGGCGATCTCGTTGACGATGGTGAACCCCGTCTCCTTCTCGGAAAAATGTTTGCGCTTGTAGAGCCCGACCATGCCGACGATGCGCTTCATGTCGTTCGGGTTCGCGTCGCCGGTCGCGGCCTGATAGACGAGCCGCGGCTCGCCCGCAATCGCCTCCGCCGAGACGGCGAGCATCACCGCCGCGACCTGATCGACGGGCGTGATGTCGAGGATCAGCTTCTCGTTGACGGGGATCTGCGTCTGCCCCTTGAGGGCGATGAAGATGAGCGGGGCGGTCGTCGTGAAGCCCTCGTTCCAGCCGGGGAAGGGGTACTGCGCGGCGGACTCGACGATGCTCGGCCTGACGATGGCGCGGACGATCCCGTCCTCCATCGCGACGAGCTGCTCGCCGAGGCTCTTCGTGTAGGTGTAGATGTTGGGCCAGCCCCACCACTCGGCGCGCTCGATGCCGAGGTCGGTCAGCCGCTCCCTCGTCCACACCTTCCGCTCGCGCGCGACGGCCAGGCCCATCGAATCGAGATCGTCGGGGTCGCGCCCCTCCTCGACGAGGCGCTTGCGCGCCGCCTCGCGGAAGCGCGCCGCCTGCATCGCGTCGCGCGCCTCGTCCCTCACGCGCTCGGCGAGCTTCGCGCAGTCGCGTATCTCCTGCTCGACGTGGAACTCGACGCCGGGCAGCTCGTCGCGCCGCGGGAAGTATCCGACCACGGGGTCGCTCTCCCAGACGGGGCCGGAGCGGTTGCCCGCGACGAAGCAGGTCGAGACGTGTATGAGCGCGGGCCGCCGCATCCGCTTGGCGAACGCGATGACGTTCTGCGTGCCGACGACGTTGGTGCGCAGCGCGCTCTCCAGCGTCGGGTTGAAGGTGACGTTGCCCGCGCTGTTGATGACCACGTCGACGTCCGCGGCGACCCGCCCCGCCTCCTCTTCGGTGAAGCCCAGACGATCCTCGCCGATGTCGCCGCCGACGATCTCGACCTTATCTTTGATGAAGCCCTCGAACGCCGAGCCGTAACGCTCGCGCAGCGGGTCGAAGGGCGGCGCGGTGATGACGTTGTTCCAGAAGCGCGTGTGCGACTCTTCGAGCGAGCGCGCGCGCACCGTCACGTACACCTTCTCCACCACGGGGAAGCGGTGCAGCAGCATCGAGAGCGTCACCTTGCCGAGGAAGCCCGTGCTCCCGATGATCAGGATTTTGCGCCCGCGATAAATCTCTGTCGGAGACAGTTTCATTCGGATGACTTAACCCTCGACGAACTCGAAGAAGCTCGACGGCTCGGGAACGGGCAGGCCCTCTTCGCGCAGCCCCTCGATGTGAAACCTGATCGCCTCTCGGATCAGCTCTTCGACCTCTTCGAGCGATTCGCCCACCGCCACACAGCCGGGCAGGTCTGTCGCGTAGGCCCCGTAGCTCGTCTCGCCCTTTTCGATCACGACCCCGTACTTCATCAAACCTTCTCCTCGATCCGGGCTGCACGCCAGATATTCTTTAGCGTTCCCGCCGGCACGTCAACCCCCGGTTTACCCGCGACCGTCACAACGCTCGGCTTCGTCGGGTGTCTGAACTGGCGATGACTGCCCTTCGTCCTGACGAGTATCCAGCCGTCATCCTCCAGCTTCCTGATCGCGTCGCGGACTTTCGCGCGGGCTCACTCCATCTCGCAGAGCGCGATCACCGGCTGGTGGAGCATCGTGATCTCGGCGGAGCGTCCCATGTAGCTGCGCGCCATCGCAATCGCCTCGGTCAAATTGTCCGCGCGCTCCCAGCCCAAGCGTTCGGGGACGTGCGAGTTCTCGGCCCCGGCGGCGATGACGCGGCCGACGTGCTGACGCCCGTTCTCGCCCCAGTACCACATGAAGAAGGGGTGCGCGCCGTGGTAGGCGTTGCCGCGCCGGTACATCTCCACGTAGGAAGGGTTGTTGGCGAACTCGCGCTCGTACTTGTCGCGCAGCGTGTCGGCGTCGCGCGTCTCGGGCAGGAGGCGGTTGAAGAACTCGATGTAGCTGGGGTGGAAGTTGTGATCGAACTCGTCGTAGCACGGGTGGTGCAGTATGAGCACGCCGCCCTTCTTCAGGAGCGGCTTGTTGCGATAAAAATTGAAGTGGTAGCCGAGCGCCATCACCTGCACGAGCAGCGGGTTCAGCACCGAGTAGACGTTGTAGGGCGAGATGTCGGGGATGCCCGTGATGAGGATGTCGCACTGGCCGTTGACGGGGATGGCGTACTGATCGAAGTTGCGCTTCAGGATTTCGTTGTGCGTCGGCTCGGTCTTGCCGGCGTGGCAGGCGATGACCTCGTAGGCCGCCGGGACCTGGTGGAGCATCTTGCGGCGCGCGGCGCGCGGCATCTTGCCCATCGTGAAGCGCATCGCCTCGAACTTCATGCGGTCGAGCGCGGAGAACTCGTCCTCGTTACGCAGGAGGAAGTCCATCTCGCCCGTGTACATCCGGTTGTTCAGAGCCGTCTCGATGTGGAAGACGTTCATGTGCTCGTCGACCAGCTTGCCGAGCCTGACGACCTTGTGGTTGAGCATCGAGCTGGCCGGGTCCATGTAGCTGTTCGAGTCGCGGATGGTCTGCGGCTCGTGGTGCGCACGCAAAGACTCGTAGTCGCACAGGCCGACGGCGACCGACTTGTGGCCGCCGTCCATCGGGACGAGGTTGATGTTGCAGTAGATGACGAGGTCGCTCTCGGCGCAGCGGCGGTTGACGCGCAGCGGCTCCTTGTGGCGCGTCTCGCCGAGGACGACCAGCCCTTCGGGGTCTTCTGCGTCGTGGTTGTAGTAGCGGTCGGGGTAATAGTCGGAGAAGATTTTCGCGCCGACCATGCGCTTCATCTCCCACTCGGTCATCTTCCGGTGGAGCGAGTTGGCGATGATGATGTGCACGTCGTCCACGCCGTTGGCGGCGAGGAGTTCGAGCACGATCTCCAGCATCGTCTGCCGCACGTCGGGCGTCCGCATCGGCGGCAGCGGCAGAGAGATGTCGTCGACCGCAATCGTCACCTTCATGCCCGGCTCAAGCTGCGCGTAGAGCGGAGGGGTGTCGTGCGGGTGGTTGATGGCGTAGCGGATCGCCGCCTCGCGGTTGGGCAGGCCCTTGATCGACGGCTTCGGGTAGATGACGCGCGTGCCGACGGGCAAATCTTCTAGGATGAAGTCCTCGCCCGAAGGGATGATGCGCGGCGCGCTGTCGCGGTCGATGTGGACGACCGACTCGTGGATTTTGCGTCTTAGCTGTAGGCTCATAAGAAAGTGACAAGTGACAGGAAACCCTGACCGTCTGCGCTCATTGATCCATTTGAGGGGGGGGCGTCGTCACAATGTTCCCGGTTTCGAATTTCAATAACTTAGGTTCGCCGCCGCGAACATCCCAATCGAAAAACTCTTGAAATCCGCCGTTCTCACATCTGTTGTATAAACCGATGAAGCGTCGAGGCTTCGAATTGGGAAAGTAACGCTGCCAGCGGCTCATCTCCTCGAAGCCGTTCATCGAACTCTCCCTAACCTTGCCGTGCTCCCGACGAAGACTTTCTAATTTGCCAACGAAGTCCTCTTCGGACACTGAAGCTCGTAGTTCAGGGGCGGCGTCAGCATAAATCTCATGGAACTGTCCGGCGTTAAATCTGGTGTTAAATTTTCTTACCCCTTGGCTGACTTTGATAAAATTCGTGTCTTTGGAACAAGCAGCCGTCAACGACATGACGGTTATTAGAGAGATTAAGCCTCTCTTACCCCTTTGCCTTATCGCTCTCACTTCAAATTTAGAATGGGCCAGTCGTGGTGCAAGGCGGTCTGCCGCAGCCTCATGTCGGGGTTGACCGCCGCCGGGTGCCCCACGATGGAGAGCATCGGCAGATCGCTCATGCTGTCGGAGTAGGCGTATGACTCGCTGAGGGAGATGCGCTCGCGCTCGGCGAAGTTGCGAATCCACGAAGCCTTGGTCGCCGCCGCGAGCACGGGCGGGAGCAGCCGGCCCGTGGCGATGCCGTTGACGAACTCGAGGCGGTTGCAGGCGTAGTCGTCGATGCGCAGGAACTTCATCAAAGGCTCGACCGACATGTCGAGCGCGCCGGTGACGACGACCTGACGCAGGCCGAGGCTGCGCGACTTCTCGATCAGCTCGAAGGCGCCGGGGAAGACGGCGGGCTTGAGCACGTCCTCGAACAGCTCCTCGGCGAAGAAGCGGAGGCGATCCTGCGACTCGCCCTTGTAGCGCGTGAAGAAGAGATCGTTGAAGACCTTGCGGCTGTACTGATCCGTCACGGCGAAGAGCGGCAGGCTCAAAACGGTCGCCGCCGTCTTCTTCACGCTGCGCAGCAAGCCCTGCTGGTTGCGCGAGTAGAAGCCGAGCGTGTGCACGAGGTTCGTGCTGACGAGTGTGCCTTCCAGATCGTAGAAAGCGGCTGCTGCTGCCAAGTCTGTCTCCCCGGACGCCGTCTCGGCGACGGACTGAACTTGCGCTCGCGAGGTGTTACCCTGTTGGAAGTTATCGGGTCGCGAAAGTTTAACCCATCCAAAGGGATTTACGAAACAGCCGGTTAAATTGTTGAGCCGGAAGGGCGGGCGTCAGGTGAACGAAGCGAAATGCTCCTGCGAAAAGTTCGCGCGGCTCGAAGGCGCGAGCGTTCAAGCCTACACGTCGGCGTTCCTCGATGAAGTAAAGGACGCAGACTCCGGCGGCGGAAAACTCTTCCGCTGCCGCGCCTGCGGGCGACTGTGGGAGCGGCGCGCGCCGGGGGTGAAATCAGCGGGCGCGCGAGCGTCGCTCGTCCGTCTCGACGGCGAAGCGGGCGGGGCGTGAGGCCGGATCGTCAGAGCCGCAAGCCGGTTTGAAGGTAGGGGAAAGGGATGTGCTCGGCGCTGATGCCCGCTTCGACGAGCAGCCCGACCATGCGGCGCGCGCCCTCGTAGTTGAGCGAGTGGACGACGACCGACGCGGCGGGCTGCGCGTCGCGGTGCGCGGCGAGCCACGCGGCGACGGCGTAGCCCGTGTGGTCGTCGTCGCGCTCGTCGGAGAAATAGTGCTCCTCGCGCAGATCGTGGTCGAGCAGGATCGTCTCGTACGGGCGCGAGCCGAGCCACTCGATGGCTTCGGGGACGCTACAGGTCACGTCCAGCTCGTAGCGCGTCAACCGGCGGCGGAACCATTCGCACCGCGCCGGATCGTCCTCGACGATCAGAATCCGTCCCGCCATCAAGAACCCCCAGAGAGAGAGCGCGCCCGCGCGCCGCCGTGTCATAAAAACGTGATGCGAAGGGTATAGTATGCGGCGCGTGAAGATCGCAACCTGGAACGTCAACTCCGTCATCGCGCGCCAGCCGCTCGTCCTCAAGTGGCTTGAGCGGGAGCGGCCCGACGTGCTGTGCCTGCAAGAGACGAAGTGCACGAACGAGAAGTTCCCGCGCGAAGAGTTCGAGCGGCTCGGCTACCGCGTCGAGGCGCACGGGCAGCCGACCTACAACGGCGTCGCGCTGCTCTCGCGCCACCCTTGCGAGGACGTGCAGCGCGGCTTCCCCGGCGAGGAGACGGGCTCGCACGCGCGCCTCATCGCGGCGACGGTGAAGGGCGTGCGCGTCGTCAACGTCTACGTGCCGAACGGCCAGTCGGTCGGCTCCGAGAAGTTCAAGTTCAAGCTCGAATGGCTGGCCGCGCTGCGCGAGTATTTAGACGAGCACTGCTGGACGGACGACCGCGTGCTCGTCTGCGGCGACTTCAACGTCGCGCCCGAGGACAGGGACGTGCACGATCCCGATCTCTGGCGCGGGCGCATACTTTTCAGCAAGCCCGAGAGGGAAGCCATCGACAACGTCAAGGAGTGGGGCTTCACCGACGCCTTCCGCATGCACGAGGCGCGGGCGGGTTTCTATTCGTGGTGGGACTACCGCGCGGGCGGCTTCCGGCGCAACGAGGGCCTACGCATCGACCACGTCTGGGTCTCCGAGCCGCTGGCGGACGACTGCGCGCGCGCGTGGATCGACAAGGAGCCGCGCGGCTGGGAGCGACCCTCGGATCACACGCCGGTGGTGGCGGAGTTCAAATGAACAAGAAACACGAGACGGTGGACGAGCAGGTGGCGCGCGAGCGCGAGACGCGCGAGCTGCTGGCCGAGGGCGGGCGCGCGGCGAAGTCTGCGCCGCCGGGCAACGTCGTCACGGCTGACTTGCTGCGGCGGATGCCCCTGCCGGAGCCGGACGAGGACGACGACAAGGAGGGGCGCGGTCGCGTGCTCGTCGTCGCGGGCTCGGCTGAGATGCCGGGCGCGGCGGCGCTGGCGTGCGTGGCGGCGTTTCGCGCGGGCGCGGGCAAGGTGAGAGTCGCGACCCCGGCTGACGCGGCGCAGTCGGTCGCCGCGCAACTGCCCGAGGCGCGCGTCTACGCGCTGCCGCTCACGGAGGCGGGCGGGTGGGGCGCGTCCGCCGGTGAAATCCTGACGCGGCTCGCGGGCGAAGCGCGCGCGGTGCTCGTCGGCCCCGGCCTCGTCGAAGACCCGTCGATGGCGGAAACTCTGGCGGGGCTCATCCGCGAGACGAAGGGCGCGACGCTCGTCGTCGACGCGGTCGTCTTAAAGGTGTTCGCGCGGGCGGGCGACGATCTCCGCGCCGCCCACAGGCGCGTCGTGATGACGCCGAACCGCTCAGAGCTTTCGGAGATGACGGGCGAGGAGGCCGACGCGATCCGCCGCGACGGGGCGGGCGCGGCGCGGCGGGCCGCCGACCTCTTCGGCGCGTGCGTCGCGCTCAAGGGGCGCGAGACGTTCATCGCCTCGCCCCGCGCCGCGGAGGTCTACTCGAACCGCGCGGGCAACGTCGGGCTCGCCACCTCCGGGTCGGGCGACGTGCTCTCCGGCTTGATCGCGGGGCTCGCCGCGCGCGGGGCAGAGCCTTTGCAGGCCGCGCTCTGGGGCGTCCACGCGCACGCGCTCGCGGGCGACAGGCTCGCGCGCCGCGTCGGGCGCGTCGGCTACCTCGCGCGCGAGCTGCTCGACGAAATCCCTCACGTCCTGTCGCAGTTGGAAGGCGGGGAGGCGCGCTAAGGCGCGGCGATGGCGGTCGCGCCAAAAGGCGCGGCGTCGTCGGTCGCGCCGAGGCGGGCTGGGGCCGGACGCGGCGGCGTGCGTCCCGGCCCCGGCGCGCCCCGCGCGGTGCGATCAGTCGGCCCCGGCGAGGTACTCGGCGACGGCGCGGGAGATGGGCTGGTGGGTGTGGCCCTCGTAGTAGCTGTAGGCGGGGCTCGGGTTGACCTCGAAGCAGTAGACGCGGTTGTCGGGCGTGACCTTGAGATCGATGCCCGCGAAGGCGAGATCGAGCGAGCGCGCGAGGTTGAGGCAGCGCTCGGCGAGCCAGTCCGACAGCTCGACCTCGCGCAGGTTCGCCGGATCGCCCGTCTGCCTGTGCGCGTAGCGGTAGTCGGTCGCGTCGGTGCTGACCGCCGTGGCGAAGACCCTCCCGCCGATGGTGTGGACGCGCACGTTCGTGCCCTCGACGAACTCCTGAAACTGTGTCGGGCAGAGGCGGATCAAATTCAGCCGCTTCATGTCCTTGTCTTCGAGCGTCTGGACGATGGAGCGGACGCCGCTGATCGACTTATAGATGACGCGCCCGTGACGCTCGCGAAAGGCGGCGGCCAGCTCGGGGTCGTTGGTGATGAGCGTTGACGGAATCTCGAAGCCGTGCCGGCGGATGAGCTGCGACTGGTAGGGCTTCGAGTAGTTCGAGCCCATCGGCACGGCGCGGTTGACGACGCGCGCGGACGTGATCTCCGTCCAGCGCAGCACGGCGTCGTGCAGGGCGCGGCAGCCGCGGCGCTTGGCGGAGCCTTCCGGCTCGCCTTCGAGTTCGGGCAGGCAGCGGTCGTCCATCATGCGCGTGAAGACGGCGGTGAAGTCTTCGAGCGCGTAGCCGTCGCCGTTCAGCCGCAGCCGCCCGCTCGTCCGGCCCGCCGCGATCTCATACGTCAGCTCGGCGTCGGCGAAGCGGCGCTGGTTGAAGAAGACGTAGCGCGCGCCGATCTCGTCCAACTGCTCGCGCACGAGCGCCATGGGGGTCTCCGACGGTATGCCGCAGAGAAGGATCATCGCGCCGCCACCTCCAACTCCAAATCGTCGCGCACAGGCGCGGGGGCGGTGAGCGCCGCCGCCAGCGCGTCGAGCAGCGGCTCGCCTCCGAAGCTCAGCTCCGGCAGCGGCGACGCGCCCGCGAACGTCCACGCGCTCTCCGCGGTCGCGGCGAACTCGACGCCGAGCAGCGGCGTCGCCGCCGACTCGGCGAGCCTGCGACAGCCCTCCTCGATCTCGCGCGGCGCGGCGGCGGGGCTGATGACCTGCGAGCCGACGACGATGACGTGGCGCGTCGGAGTCGTCCGGGGGAAGAGCCTCCGCTCGGCGCGCGTCTCGTCTAACCCGTCGAGGCTGCTCTGCCTGTAGATCGGGGTCGGCAGACCCGCCGCGGACGCGATCAAGACCCACTCGGAGGGGTGACGCCAGCGACCGCAGAGGCCCTGCGGCGTGACGGGGTTGAGCACGGGGCCGGGCAGGGCGTTCAGCCAGCTCATGAAGAACGCCGTGAACTCCTGCGTGATGTAGTCGTGGTCGCGCGACGCCGAGAAGTGGTGCGTGGGGACGTGCGTGAGGCGGTTGAGCACGCCGCGCACGCGCTCGTCGGAGATGGCGCGACCGTCGCGCAGGGTCACGCTCAGGCGCGCGGCGTCGGCGTCGAGCCTGTGCTCCCAGCGCGGACTGTAGAGCAGCGCCTCGGCGCTCACCATTTCGAGCGGGGCGAGGCCGCGCGCCTTCAGCCCCGCGTAAGCCCATTGGGCGTGCGCGTCGTGAGACGAAGAGAGTATCAGCCACATCTGTTTTAACTTCCGACTCGGCCCGCGACGCGACGGTCGCGAAGGCGTGGGAGAGGGGGGCGGCGAAAGCCGGACTCGCCGCCCCCCTTCTCGTCAGCACGAAGGTTAAGGGATCATCCCCGGCGCGGACGCCGGGGCCTAACCTTTCTTCGACGCGCGCCGGCGTCTGCCGCCTTTGGCCGCCGCGCCGCCGGCCCCGCCTTCCTCGGGCTTGGCCGCGCCCTTCTCGTCGGGCTTGGCCGCGCCGCCCTCCTCGGGCTTGGCCGCGTCCGCGCCCGGCTCGTTGCGCAGCGCGCCGCCGGAGAGGTCGGGGCGCAGATCGACGCCGATGAAGTGGCCGAGCTGCGTGACGAGGGCTTCGAGGCGACCGAGGCGTTCCTCGACCGTGCCGGGATCCGCCGCGGCACTTTTGGCACGCAACTCCTCGCCGGGAATCTCCACGCCGGTCTCGGCGATCCCCTTCGGGTCGTTCTCGCTGCCGAAGTCCTTGAGCACGCCCTCGCCCGCCTCGATCTTCTCGATCTTGACGAACTCCTTGTGCTCGTTCTTCTCGTGCTTCTCGTTCTTGAACTCCTTCCACTCGTTCTTCTCGTGCTTCTCCTTCTCGTGCTTGTCCTTGCGCTCCTTGAATTCGAGCTTCTCGATCTTGATCTCCTTCTCCGGCTTGATGTTCACCTTCTCAAGCTGCAGCTCTTTTTCCGGCTTGATCTTCTCGATCTGCTCCTTCTCGGCCTTGATCTTCTCGATCTCCTTCTGCTTCGCCGCGGCCTCGTCCTCCTTCGGCTTGGCGGCCTCGGCGGAGAAGCTCTCCATGTCGAGCGGCGGGGTCTCGATGGGCGACTTGTCGCCGATGGAGGCTTTCTCGGGGTCTTTCTCCTTCACGCCTTTCTCCACAAAGGCAGCCTTCTCGATGGGCTCTTTCTCGATGGGGTTCTTCTCGCGGACTAGCTCCTTCGGGTCTTTCTCCCGCAGGACCGCCTTCTCGTATTGGGGCTTCTCGGCGGGGTTCTTCTCCCTGACCAGTTCCTTCGGGTCTTTCTCGCGCTGATCTTTGAAGTCCTTCAGCTCGCGCTTCTCCTTGAACTCCTTGATCTCGCGCTTCTCCTTGAGGGACTGTTTCTCGAACTCCTTCTCCGCCTTGATGGTCTGCTTCTCGATCTCCTTCTCGGCTTTGATCGTTTGCTTCTCGATCTCCTTGAAGGCCGGCTTGTCTCCGAGTTTTTCTGCGTCGATGGCTTTGGACATGGCTTGCAACTCCTTAAAGTGAGGCTCACGCCCAAAACCCGTGAGAGCGGAGCGGCCCCGGGCTGTCGGGCTGCGGGCGTGCAGCTTTTGATGTAGGGCTGGAAATGACCGACTGGCTACGAGGCTGGCCGTGAGGCGTTTCCAACCGTGACTGGCGTCATAGGGTCTCCCCTGATCTTTACCGTCTGCGAAGGGCGGGGATTATACCCGATCCGCGGGCGCGGGCAACATTAAATTTAGAGCGGCTAATAGAACGGGAGGAAGGGGACAGGATTAACAGTAGTGTCCCGGTTCGAGCATTTCTCTGTGCCCCCTCCGTGTTCCCCGTGTCTCTGTGGTGAGGTACGGATCAGAAGCACTCACCACAGATGCGCGGAGGGCGCGGAGGGGGCACGGAGTAGGAGTTGGAGTCGGGAAGTTAGCGGGCGGCAGGGGGGCCCGCCCTTTCAAGTTTGAGAGACGCCGGGCGGGTTCCCGAAATGTTCGGGCGGCGGCGGCGGCGCGGGCCAGAGATTCAAGCCTTGCTGCCGACTCTTCTCGGCCTGCATGCGATCTATCGTCCGGACGACCATCGCGGCGAGCACGGCGGCGGCGAGCGTGAGGATGCTGCTCGCCTCGCCCGCCCAGTCAACAATCTCGGATCGACCCAGATCGAATTCGACGCGGTCCAACCTGTTGTAAGCCCTGCTCGCGAAGTTAGCCAGTATCCACAGGAACCACCAGAAGCCGACGAGCGCAGTCGAGCCCACGCCCGCGCCCGCCCGCGCAAAGCCGTGCGTGAAATCCACCCCCGGATCGCTCTTGATCCATAGTTCTTTGACGGACTGGTAGGGGCGGACGAGGTTGAGGAAGGGGATGAACCAGTTGCCGACCGCCCACCCCGGCGACATCTCCGTGCGGACTCCGAAGGCGTGCAGGTTTTTATACGCCCGGTGGAGCCACATCAGGAAGGCGACGACGGTCGCGATGAAGACGAGCACCTCGGTCAGCCCCGCCAGACCCATGAGCAGATCGCCGAGCCCCCCGCCGTCTTCGAGGGCCGCCGCGTCGCCCGCGGCCCCGGAGAAAGGCCCCGCGTGGGTGAGGCGCAGCACGTGGAGGATGAGCTCGACGAAGTTGAACGCGCCGCAGGCGACGAGCAGCGCGACGGCGAGCGCCGCGCGGTTGTGCGCGCTGACAAAACTCGTGCCCCGAATAGTTTGGCTCACGGCCACACTCCTGAGACCCGGCGCAATTAAACGCCTTCGAGCGCGGCGTCGGGCGAAGCATCGACGAGGGGCAGCTCGGCGTCGCGCCCCGGCTCGCCGCCCAGATTGCGCGCCTTGAAGGGCGTCGGGACTTTCCACTCGTCGCGCACGGAGGCTTCGGCGTCGAGGATGGTCTGCGTGGTCTGGATGACGGTGTCGGGGTTGAGGGAGATCGAGGTGATGCCGCGCTCGACGAGGAAGCGCGCGAACTCGGGGTAGTCCGAAGGGGCCTGCCCGCAGATGCCGATCTTCTTCCCGGCGCGGTGCGCGGCCTCGATGGCGTGCGCGATCATGCGCTCGACCGCGGCGTTGCGCTCGTCGAAGAGGTGGGCGACCGTCTCCGAGTCGCGATCCAGTCCGAGGGCGAGCTGCGTGAGATCGTTCGAGCCGATGGAGTAGCCGTCGAAGACTTGCAGGAACTCGTCGGCGAGCACGACGTTGGCGGGCAGCTCGCACATGGCGTAAATCTCCAACCCGTCCGCGCCCTGCCGGACGCCGTGCTCGCGCATGAGCGCGATCACCTTCTCGCCCTCCTCGACCGTGCGGCAGAAAGGGATCATCGCCTTCACGTTCGTGAGCCCCATGTCCTCGCGCACGCGCCTGAGCGCGAGGCATTCGAGGCGGAAGCCCTCGCGGTACCTCTCGTCGTAGTAGCGCGACGCGCCGCGAAAGCCGAGCATCGGGTTCTCCTCGTCGGGCTCGAACTGCTGGCCGCCGATGAGCCGCGCGTACTCGTTCGACTTGAAGTCGGACATCCTCACGATGACCGGCTTCGGGTAGAAGGCGGCGGCGATGCGTCCGATCCCTTCGGCGAGGCAGCGCACGAAGAAGTCGCGCGGGTCTTCCTCGCCGACCCTCCGCTCGATCTCGCGCACGTCCTCCTTGCGCGCGATGTTCGGGTAGTTCACCAGCGCCATCGGGTGGATGCCGATGTGGTTGTTGATGATGAACTCGAGGCGCGCGAGGCCGACGCCGTCGTTCGGCAGCGCGGCGAGCGAGAAGGCGTGATCGGGGTCGCCGACGTTCATCATCACCTGCGTGCGTGGCCGCGCGCCCTCGCCGACCGCGCGGCGCTCGACGTCGAACCCGACGAGCCCGCCGTAGACGTTGCCCTGCGCGCCCTCGGCGCACGAGACCGTCACCTCGCCCCCGGTCTCCAGATTCTGCGTCGCGTCGCCCGTGCCGACGATGCAGGGCAGCCCCAGCTCGCGCGAGATGATCGCGCTGTGGCAGGTGCGCCCGCCGCGGTCGGTGACGATGGCCGCGGCGCGCTTCATGATCGGCTCCCACGCCGGGTCGGTCATCGAGGTGACGAGCACGTCGCCCTCCCTGAACTCGGTGAGGCGGTCGGGGTCGGCGAGGACGTGTACGCGCCCCTGCGCGATCTTCTGCCCGATGGCCTGACCCGTGCAGACCGGCTCGGCGCGCTCGCCCGTCAGGCGGAACGTCTCGACGTAGTTCTCGCGCATCGTCGAGTGGACGGTCTCGGGGCGCGCCTGCAGGACGTAGAGATCGCCGGTCAGCCCGTCCTTCGCCCACTCGATGTCCATCGGCTGATCGCGCCCGGCGCGCTCCGAGTAGTGCTCCTCGATGAGGCACGCCCACTGCGCCAGTTGCAGCACCTCGTAATCGTTCAGAGAGAAGCGGCGGCACTGCGCCTCGACCACGTCGCGCACGCGCGTGCCGCGCTCGTCGAGCCCGTAGACCATCTTCACCTCTTTGCTGCCGAGCCGTCGGCTGACGATGGAGCGCGCGCCCGCGCGCAGCGTCGGCTTGAAGACGACCCACTCGTCCGGCGTCGCCATGCCCTGCACGATGGCCTCGCCGAGGCCCCACGCGCCGTTGATGACCACGGCCTCGCGGAAGCCCGACTCGGTGTCGAGCGTGAACATCACGCCGGAGGAGGCGAGGTCGGCTCTCACCATCGGCTGCACGCCGACCGAGAGGGCCACGTCGAAGTGATCGAAGCCGCGCACCTGCCGGTAGGAGATGGCGCGATCCGTCCAGAGAGAGGCGTAGCAGCGGTGGCAGGCGTCGAGCAGACGCTCCTCGCCGCGCACGTTGAGCATCGTGTCCTGCTGGCCCGCGAAGGAGGCGTCGGGCAAGTCTTCCGCCGTGGCCGAGGAGCGCACGGCCACCTCGGTCGTGCGACCGAGCCGTTCGCAGAGGCGGTGGAAGGCGTCGAGGACGCTGTCGCGGACGGCGGGCGGGAGCGGCGTCTCAAGCACGAGCATGCGCGCCTTCCGACCGGCGGCCTGTAGGGCGTGGTTGTCGGTCGCGTCGAGCCCGGACATCAGCTCGCGCAGTCGCCCGCCGAGCCCCGCGGTCGCGAGGTGCTGCCGGTACGCCTCGCTCGTGGTGGCGAAGCCGTCCACTGCGCGCACGCCCTTCGGCACGAGCGCGCGGAACAGCTCCCCGAGGCTCGCGCACTTGCCCCCGACGAGGGGCACGTCGCCCGCGCCCACCTCGGACAGATCGAGGACGAGTTTCTTCGCCGTGCTGGTCATAAGATACCTCAGTTCGCGAGGGCCCGGAGGGACACCGTCGGCGCTTCATGTAAAAGAGGACTAATCAGAGGGACTTTCCCGCGCGTCGGCCACCTTAACGGCTGATTCCTCGCGCGCGGTGCGACCCCCCGTCGGCGGAAAACCCCCGCCGGGGCGCGTCACCTGGCCGCCGAGCACTGGCAGTTCGACTCGTGCCTGTCGGCGGGCGGTCGCTTGTTCTGCTCGAAGCAGAAGGCGGTCAGTTCCTCCGCGCCCGCGCCATCGGCGAGCGGGGGGCTGTCGCGCGTGATCTCGTGGAACTGCGTGCCGATGGTGCCGTCGGCGCGCACCTCGACCGTCATGTAGCCGTACATGATGCGCTCGCTCGCCTGCTTGTACTGCTCCGCGCCCGCCGTGCCGATGATCCAGCCGGGCAGGACCCGGCCCTTGTGCTCCGGCGTGTCGTAGATGTTCTCGCGGAAGAAGTGCGAGTGGCTTGAGAGGACGTAGACGTGCTTCCGCTTCTTCGGCGCGGCTGAGAGGTTCTGCGCGTCCCACAGCAGATCGTAAGCCTGCAAGCCCGAACAGTAGCCGGTGCAGGTCTGATCCATCGCGTGGCCGCGCTCGGCGCTCAACGGCAGCGCGGCGTGCATCCCGACGATGATCGTCTTCACCTTGTCGTCCTTCGCGTCCCCGGCGAGCACGCCCCTGAGCCACGCCACCTCTTCGGGCGGGAACGACACCTCGTCGCCCGCGTTGTCGAGGTAGATGAAATCGACGCCCCCGCGGACGAAGTGGAAGTAGGTGCTGCCCTCGCGACCGGAGACGCCGCGCTTCAGATCACTCTTGAGCTGCGCGGCGAGCAGCGGCTGCCTCAGCCACTCGGCGAAGCGGCACTCGAAGTCCTCGCGCGTGCGGTTGATCAGCTCGTGGTTGCCGATGCCGAGGACGAAGGGCGTCGCGCCGAAGGGCTTGATCTGCTGCTGGACGAAATCCCCCCAGGCGTTCTTCAAATACTCGTTGAAGTCGTTGAACTGGAGGCCCGCCGCGGGGCGCGCGACGCAGTCGTACTTGGGGTACTTGCGCTTGAGCATGTCGCAGTCGATGCGGTACATCCCGCGCAGATCGCCGAGGTGCCAGTAAAACTCCGCGGGCGTCTGCTGACGCCGCGCCTCCACGTCACGCGCGATCTTCGGCATGATGAGATCGCCGCAGTCGCGCGAGTCGCCCGAGACGGCGAAGTACCAACTGCCCGGCGCGGCGGGCGCGAGTCGAGAGAGCAGCAACACGGCGAGGACGGCGGCGAAACGGAAGCGACCCTGCGATGACATGACGTGATCTCCTCAGGCGGTTATTTCGGCGGGCCCAGGTGGGCCCTCAGGAACGCGGCGATCAAGGGGCGGGCGATCTGCGCGCCCCACCCGTCGAAATTGTAATCGAACCCGTGCTGCGCGTAGGCGATGCTCACCGCGTCGGAGGGCACGCGCGCCGCGGCGAGTCGCGCCGCCAGCATCTCCATGTTCTCGCCGCGGACTAACTGATCGCGCCCGCCGTGGAAGAGCAGCGTCGGCGTGGTGCGCTCGTCGACGTGTGAGACGGGCGACGCCAGACGGTAGATTTCAGCCGCGCCGTCGGGCGTGCCGCCGGTGAAGCGCCTGAGCGTCGCCGGCCCGTCGATGACGCGCTGGTTGGCCGGATGCGCGTAAGCCCACGCGAGATCGGTGACGCCGTAGAAGGAGACGACCGCGCGCACGCCCTCGTCGGCGACGGCGCACGTCGGCGGCAGCCGCGGCTCGCCCGCGCTGTAGGCCGCCAGCAGCGCGAGGTGCCCGCCCGCGGATCGCCCCATGAGCGCGACCCTTTGCGGATCGACGTTGAGCCGCCGCGCGTTCTCGCGCACCCAGCCGACGGCGCACTTCACGTCGCCCGTCGCCGTCTGCCAGTTCGGCTGCGGCGCGAGGCGGTAGTCGACGTCGAAGACCGCGTAGCCCTCCGAGGCGAGCCAGCGGTTCCAGCGCGGGAAGTCGCCGCGCCCGCCCGCGCTCCACGAGCCGCCGTGGACGACGACGACCGCCGCGCGCGGCTGCGCCTGTTCAGCCGGCGGGAGGTAAGCGTCGAGTTTCAGCTCGCGCCCGTCGGGCGTCGCGTAAGTGAAAGTCGCGGGCGCGCGCCCGCCCTTAGCGCCGCCCGGCGCGCCGATCACGTAGCGACCGAGCGAGAGTCTGAGATCGCGCGCGCGCGCCTCGCGCCAAGCCGCGAGCGGCGGGAAGAGCGACAGCAAAACCGACGCGACGCCGGCGATGAGCGCGAGCCCCGTCGGGGCCCTGCCGCCGCCCGCGGCCCGCGCCAGCAGGCCGAAGACAGCGCCCGCCAGGCCGAGCGCGCCGAACCACAAACTCCACTCGCTCGCGCCCACGGCCACCAGCCAGAAGTTGTAAGAGGGCGCGGGCACGACGATCCACGATGTGAAGAAGAGGGCGGCGGCCCCGCACGCGAGGGCGAGCGCGGCGAGGGCGCGGCGGGGCATTCGTCCGGGCCGGTTCAATCCGCCGTCATCGTCTCGGGCTCGCGGCTCGACAGCTCGCGCCAGGAGACGGGGTGCGACCCGTCGTCGAGGCGCACCATCGAGATGCAGCCGGGGACGGGGCAGACGAGGTAGCACAAGTTGCAGCCGACGCACTCGTGCTCGTCGACTACGGGGAAGCGCGAGCCGTGGACTTGCACGAGCGGGATGCACTGGTGCGCCCCGTCCTCGCAGGCGACGTGGCAGAGGTTGCACTGGATGCACTTCGCGTGATCTATGCGCGCGACCGTCTTGTAGTTGAGATCGAGGTTGCCCCAGTCGGTCACGCGCCGCGCGCTCGCGCCGATGATCCCGTTGACGGACGCGTGGCCCTTCTCGTCCAAGTAGTTCGACAGGCCGTCGATCATGTCCTCGACGATGCGGTAGCCGTAGTGCATGACGGCGGTGCAGACCTGCACGGTCGTCGCGCCGAGGAGCAGGAACTCCGCCGCGTCGCGCCACGTCGAGATGCCGCCGATGCCGCTCAGGGGCACGCCTATTTCCGCGTCGCGCGCCAGCTCCGAGACCATGTTCAGGGCGATGGGCTTGACGGCGGGGCCGCAGTAGCCGCCGTGCGCCGTCATGCCGTTGACGTTCGGCGTCGGGATCATCGTGTCGAGATCGACGCCCATCACCGAGTTGATCGTGTTGATGAGCGAGAGCGCGTCCGCGCCGCCCTTCACCGCGGCGCGACCCGGCGGCGTGATGGACGTGACGTTCGGCGTGAGCTTGACGATGACGGGGAGGCGCGTCGCCTCCTTCACCCAGCCCGTGACCATGCAGGTGTAGTCGGGCACCTGCCCCATCGCCGCGCCCATCCCGCGCTCGCTCATCCCGTGCGGGCAGCCGAAGTTCAGCTCCACGCCGTCGGCGCCCGTGTCCTCGACCCGCTTCGCGATCTCGTGCCACGCCTCGCGCTTGGATTCGACCATCAGCGAGACGACGACGGCGTGCTTCGGGTACTTGCGCTTGCAGTCGCGAATCTCTTTCAGGTTCACTTCGAGCGGGCGGTCGGTGATCAGCTCGATGTTGTTCAAGCCGATCATGCGCTGCGGCCCGAGGTCGAGCCCGCCGAGGCGCGAGCAGACGTTGCGGATCGGCTCGCCGAGAGTCTTCCACACCGCGCCGCCCCAGCCCGCGTCGAACGCGCGCTCGATCATCGAGCCCATGTTCGTCGGCGGGGCAGACGCCAGCCAGAACGGGTTCGGCGATTTGATGCCGGCGAAATCAACGCTCAGGTCTGCCATTCTCTGAAACTCCTTATGACGAAACAACCATCTCCCATCCGCCGGAGCGACCGCCGTTTCAGCGCCAGTCGGGCGGCTCCAACGATTGCGACACGTATTCCTCGACCGGCCCCGCGTCGCCCCCCCCGCCAGCCGGGGCCTCAAGCTCGGGGCCGACGTGGCGGCGGAGGAGCGCCCTGAAGCCTCGCTCCTGCTCCGCCGACGTGAAGGCGCGCTTGGGGATTACGGAAAAAGCGTCCTTCCCGTAGACGAGGAAGTAGAACTGCCCGGTCTCACGCACCTCCCGATACAAACTCCACTGTAGAGTCGAATCAATGTCTCTGGCGCGAAAGACGATCCCCGCGTCGGAGTATTGCAGCGTGTATTCGCCGCGCTCGGAGATGTGTTTGTACCAGCGCCGCGGCGCGACGAAGTAACCCAGATAAAACCGGACGAGCGACAGCGCGCCGAGGGCCGACAAGATCAGGTAGAACGGATCGCCGCTCGCCCGGCCCGTGAAAACGCCGAGCGCCAAAAACAGCGCGCCCAAAACTCCGGCGAGCTTCATCCGGAAAGGCTCGTAATACCGGCGCACCGCCGCAACATACTCCGCCTCCGAATACCGGAAATGAATTGTTACAGTCTGCCCCATTCTCAGCGGCCGACGGAGCCCGTCTCTTCGTGGAGGGGGACGCGCGCGCCCGCGAACTCGACGCGCTCGCCCGCCAGCGCGTGGTGAATCCCCTGCGCCGCGAGCTTGCCGGTCTGCGCGGCGTCCACGGCTTCGCGCCCGCCGTTGACGCAGTCGCCCCCGGCGAAGACCTTCGGGTTCGAGGTCCGCATCGTCTCCTGATCGACGACGACGCGGCCCGCCGCGTCGGTCTCGACGTTCGCGGTCTTCGACAGCCAGTCCCTCATCTTCGACTGCCCCGTCGCCTTCACGATCATGTCCACGGGAATCTCGAACTCGGAGCCCGCGACGGGTCGCACGCCGCGGCGGCCCGCGGCGTCCTCCTCGGTCAGCTCCATGCGCACGCACCGCAGCGCGCCGACGCGCTCGCCCGAGGGGTCGGGCACGACCTCGACCGGCGCGGTCAGCCACCAGAACTCTACGCCGTCCTGCTTCGCCAGCTCGAACTCGTACTCGTAGGCGGGCATCTCGCGCTCCGTGCGCCGGTAGATCATCAGCACGCGCGTCGCGCCGAGCCGCTTCGCCTGCGTCACGGCGTCAACCGCCGTGTTGCCCGCGCCGACGACGGCGACCGTGCGCGCGACGGGCACGGTCGCCCAGTCGCGCGTCTTGATCCGCTCGATCACTTCGAGCGCGTCGAAGACGCCGGGCAGATCCTCTCCGGGGATGCCGAGCCGCTGCGTCGCGCCGAGGCCGACGCCGACGAAGAGGGCGTCGTGCTTCTGCTGCAACTCCTCGAACGAAACGTCGCGCCCCACTTCGGTGCCCGTCAGGAACTCGACGCCGAGCCGCGCCGCCTGCGCGACCTCGGCGCGCGAGACCGCCTGCGTCATCTTGTACTCGGCCATGCCGTAGGTGTCTAAACCGCCCGCCAGCGGTTTGCGCTCGTAGACCGTCACGCGGTAGCCGAGCCGCGCCAGATAGGTCGCGCACGAGAGCCCGGCGGGGCCCGAGCCGACGACGCCGACCGACTTCCCGTTCGCCTCTCCCGCCTTCAACACCTCGCGGCCCGAGGCGAAGAGGGCGTCGGTGGCGTAGCGTTGCAGCCGCCCGATCTCGATGGGCTTCTGCATCAGAGTCTTCTCGACGCACGCGCCCTCGCACAGGGCCTCGACGGGGCAGACGTGCGCGCAGGTCGCGCCTATCGGGTTGGCGTCGAAGATGACGCGCGCCGAGCCGGTGAGGTTGCCGCTCGCGATCTTCTTGATGAACGACGGCACGTCGATGTGCGTCGGGCAGGCGCGCGTGCAGGGCGCGTCGTAGCAGTAGACGCAGCGGTTCGATTCCAGTATCGCCTCGGCGGGCGAGAGCGGCGGCGCGATCTCTCTGAAGTTGCGCTCGATCTCGGCGGGGTCGATCAGTGTGCGTGGTTGTGTAGACATGCTTTGAAACGTTGTCGGGTGAAGGACGGGTGACTGAATGTTGATGGAATGGCGACGCTCTGTCCGTCACACCTCGGCGTCGGCCTCGATCTCGACGAGCATCCGCTCGTCGATGAGGCGCGAGACTTCGATCATCGACGTGGCGGGCATCACGTCGCGGAAGAACTCTCCGTGCGCCCGCCCGTACTCCTCCCAACGCGAGATGTCCGTGACGAACATCCGCGTGCGGACGACGTGCCGAAGGCCCGCGCCCACCCGCGCGAGCGCGCGCTCGATGTTACGGATCGCCTGCGCCGCCTGCGCGTAGGCGTCGCCGACGCCGACGATCTCGCCGCGCTCGTCGGTCGCGGTCGTGCCCGTCACGTAGATGCGGTCGCCCACACGCACGGCCCGCGAGTAGCCGATGAGCGGCTCCCACTTCGTGCCCGTAGAGACTCGTTGGCGGTCTTTCATCGGTGATACCGGGAGAAGAAAAACCTAAAACCTTCACCACAGAGGCACAGAGGACGCGGAGTTAACACGGAGAAAGAAAATACTCCGTGCCCCCTCCGTGCCCTCTGTGCCTCTGTGGTGAATCTGAGTTTCTTAAGCATTCGATGAATAAATGATCAATCCGCGACGAGCGAGCCGTAGGTGTCGGGGCGGCGGTCGCGGAAGAACTGCCACGTGTTCCTGACCTCGCGAATCTTGTCGAGGTCGAGATCGGCGACGACGAGCGCGTCCTTGTCGCGCGGGGCTTCGGCGATGATCTGGCCGCGCGGGTCGCAGAAGTAGCTCTGCCCGTAAAACTCCCCGATGTTCCACGGCTGCTCGAAGCCGACGCGGTTGATAGCGCCGACGAAGTAGCCGTTGGCGACGGCGTGCGCGGGCTGTTCGAGCTTCCACAGGTATTCCGAAAGTCCGGCGACGGTCGCGGAGGGGTTGAAGACGATCTCCGCGCCGTTCAGGCCGAGGGCGCGCGCGCCTTCGGGGAAGTGCCGGTCGTAGCAGATGTAGACGCCGATGCGCGCGTAGGCCGTGTCGAAGCAGGGGTAGCCGAGGTTGCCGGGGCGGAAGTAGAACTTCTCCCAGAAGCCGGGGTTGACGTGCGGGATGTGGTTCTTGCGGTACTTGCCGAGATACTTCCCGTCGGCGTCGATGACGGCGGCGGTGTTGTAGTAGATGCCCGCGATCTCCTCCTCGTAGATGGGGACGATGATCACCATCGAGTGCTTCTTCGCCACCTCCTGCATGAGCCGGACGGTGGGGCCGTCGGGGATGCGCTCGACCGCCTCGTACCAGCGCGTCTGCTGCTCGGCGCAAAAATACGGCGTGGTGAAGACCTCCTGCATGCAGAGAATCTTCACGCCCTGCCGCGCCGCGTCTTCGATGAGCGCGAGGTGCTTCTCGACGTTGGCGCGCTTGATCTCTTCGATCGGGCCGTCGGTCGCGGCGGCGTTCGTCGCCTGTATGAGTCCGCATTTAACTGTTCGTGCCATGAGTTGAAACCTGCCTGAGTTAGATTTGCGAAACGGTATCGAACGGGAAATGATGCCCTACGCCCGCGCCTCGGCGACGACCGCGGCGCGCGGCGGCGCGAGCTTCATCAAAGCGAGGTGCGCGGCGGCCGAGACGCCGAAGCCGACGAACCACGCGTAATCATACAACGGACGGAGCGCGGGCACGACCAGCCCGATCCACGCGAAGAAGCAGCCCGCGAGCGTCGCCGCGACCGCGCGCCAGTTCCACCCGCGCGCGTAAGTGTACGCGCCGCGCGTGCGGTAGAGGTCTCCGAGCGCGAGCCGCTGCCCGCGCACGAGCCAGTAGTCGGCGATGAGCACGCCCGCGATTGAGCCAAGACCGCCGGAGTAGCCTAAGAGCCACGAGAAGATGTAGCCGGAAGGGTCTGCCAGCAGACGCCACGGCTGCATCAGTATGCCGACGACGCCCGTGATGAGCCCGCCCGTGCGGAACGATATCCACTTCGGGAAGGCGTTGGCGAAGTCGTTGGCGGGCGAGACGACGTTGGCGGCGATGTTGACCGAGAGCGTGGCGACGACGACCGTGAACATCGAGACGGCGACGACGACGGGCTGGCTGAACTGCCCGACGAGCTTCACCGGGTCCCACAGATCGTTGTGGTTCATGTGGGGGAAGATGACGACCGCCGCCGAAGTGATCAGGATGCCCATCGCGGCGAAGACGGTCATCGTCGTCGGGAGCGCGACCGTCTGCCCGACGATCTGCTCGCGCTGGCTGCGCCCGAAGCGCGTGAAGTCGGGCATGTTCAGCGAGAGCGTCGCCCAGAAGCCGATCATCGCGGTCAGCGAGGGGATGAAGATCGGGCGGAACTCCGCCCACGTCCCGAACTTGCCCGGCTCGTGCAGCAAAAACCCGATCCCGCCCGCGCGCCACAAGACCCACGCGAGCAAAAGCGCCGTCATCACGAGGACGAACGGGGCCGCCCAGTTCTCGACGCGGCGCAGCAAGTCCATGCCCCGGTAGATGATCGCGACGTTCATCGCCCAGAAGAGCAGGAACGAGAGCCACTCGGTCGTGGTGTGCCCGGAGAAGCCCGCCCCGAGCAGCGTGTGCCAGCCCGGAATGAACGCGGCGAAGAAGGTCTGCAAAGCCTGTCCGCCGATCCACGCCTGTATGCCGAACCAGCCGCACGCGACGATGGCGCGCATCAGCGCGGGCAGGTTCGAGCCGAGCGTGCCGTAGGCGCCGCGCGCGAAGACGGGGAAGGGGATGCCGTACTTCGTCCCCGGGTGCGAGTTCAACAGGATCGGCGCGAGCACGATGGTGTTGCCGAGCAGGATGGTGAGGAGCGCCTGCCACCAGTTCATCCCCGCGCTGATGAGCCCCGACGCCATCATGTAGGTCGGGATGCAGTGGGCCATGCTGATCCAGAGCGCGGCGTAGTTGTAGGTCGTCCAGTCGCGCCGCTCGACGGGCACGGGCGCGAGGTCTTCGTTGTAGAGCGGGCTGCGCCTGATCTCGCGGAGCGCGGCGTCGCGCAGCTCGACGCGCCCGTCGGCGTGGCGGATCACTTCGCTGTCGGTGGTGGTTGCTGCCATAGAAGTCTTGAAAACCCCCGCGGCCCGTCTGCCCGTCAGAGCAGCTCGAAGCGGACGTTGACGCGCGCCGTCACCCTGATCTGGCCGAGCGAGAGCGTGCCCTCGGAGTCGGCGGCGTCGCCGCCGGCGCTCGACATCGCGTTCATGGAGACGTTCTGCGCGTAGACGTTACCGCGCGGCGTCGCCTCCTCCTCGATTGAATAAGCCTTGCCGATCTTCTGCCCGATCTCGGCGGCGAGCGCGGTCGCCTTCTCCTGCGCGGCGCGCATGGCGAGCGCGCGCGCCTCGTCGCGGTACTGGCGCGCCCGAGAGGTCTGGAAGCGGACGCCGTTGACGCGCGTGGTGCCCGCCTCGATCAGATCGGACAGCAGCTCCTCGGCGCGCGCCACGTCGCGCAGCGTGAAGACGAGGTCTTTACGCACCGAGTAGCCGACGAACGTTCGGCTCTCGTCGTTGCCGCGGTAGCGCGGCTCAAGCTTGACGTAGTCGGTCTGCACGTCCTTCGGGGCGATGTTGTAGCGGCGCGTCATCTCCGTCAACTTCTTCAACTGCCCGTCCGTCTGCGCCTTCGCCAGACGCAACTCCCTGTTGACGCTCTGCACGGTCAGGTCGAAGACCACTTCGTCGGGCACGACCAGCACCTCGGCCTCGCCCGTGACGGTGACGAGGCGCGGCTCCGGCCTGTCGTCCGCCATCAGGCGCGCGGGCGTGATGGAGACGACGAGGAGCGCGGCGAAAAACTTGGGCCAGAGTTTCATCTGCGAAGTTCCTTATGGGCCCGCCCGCCGGCGCGTGCGCGCCCGCACGGCGTCGTGGAGGGCTTAGATCAGCCGCCGCGTCTTAAGCTCGACCGAGAGGGTCTCCGCGCCGCGCCTGACCTGCAAAGAATATTTCCCGCCGGCCCGCTTCAACATCTCGCGCAGCGCGGAGAGCTTGTACTCGCCCGCGGGGCGACCGCCGAAGGTGACGATCTCGTCGCCCTGCCGGAGCCCCGCCTCTTCGGCGGGCGACTGCGGGAGGACTCTCAGCACGCGCACGACCTGGAACGCGGGGCCCTCCGTGACGAGCGAGAGGCCGCTCATGTCGTACTCGAAAGGGGCGTCGAACTGCTTGTTCGGTTCGAGGATCACGCGGCTGCGCGAGTAGTCGAAGATGACCCGGAAGCGGCGCAGGATGGCGCTGCCGATGTTGCCCGCCTTGTCCGCGCGACCGAACGTGCCCGCGGGCGGGAAGGCCGTCACGGGCCGCTCGACGCTGAAGCCGCCGAGGCGCAGGCGCGAGGCGCGCCCGAGCGGGAGGACGACCTCGCCGCCGACCCCGCGACCGTAAGTTTTCAACGTCTGCGGGACGGCGTCGCGGAGCTTGTGCTCTTCGACGAAGGAGGGGAGCAGGATGAGCGCGAGGTTCGAGCCCGCGTCGATGACGAACTCGCCCTCGACCGGCTCCCGCCCGGGCAGCTCCACCTTCGCGCGCACGTAGGGGTGGTTGTCGTAGAAGCTCAGGGGGAGGCTCTCGCCGCGCCCCGCGTACTCGAACGTGGCGGGCTCGTAGAGGCTGATCTCGCTCGCGTCGTAGTCGATCTCGACGACGTAGCGGCGGAAGAACTCCGCGCCGAGGATGCCGTCCATGGCCCGCCCCGTCGAGTTCTCCAGCGGGGTCAGCGTGAGGGCGGCGATGCTCAGGTCTCTGAGCGGCGCGCCGCCCACGTCGAAGTTGACGCCGCTCAGCCGCAGGCTCTCGACGCGCCCGCCCGCGCCCGTCGCCACGCCGCCGCCGTCGGTCTTCAGGTTCAGCGACTGCATGACGGGCGTGTTGATGATCGAGTTGTACGCGCCGGTGTCGAGCGCGAACCAGAGCAGCCGCGAGGTGTTGACGCGGAGCTGCAGATAGATCGAGTTGCCGTTCAGCTCGAAGGGGATGCGCGTGATCCTCCGCGCGCGGGGCCGGGCCTCCGCCGCGGCTTGCGGGGCGGGCGCGGCGGGCGCGACGGGCGAGCCCGCGCCGGGGGGCGGGAACAGGCACGCGAGCAGCATCGCGGCGCGGGCGTGGCGTGTGATCGTTAACATGATCGTGTCGGCGGCGCGACCGGCGCGCGCGCGCCGGGGCGCGTCGGCCTCACTTGACGGGCGGCTCGATCTTGATGTCCGAGTTGTAGTCCGAGACGGTCATCTCGGTCTTCGTCTTGACGCCGCCGAACTCGCCCTCGGACTCGCTCTTGCGCGGCAGCCCGTCGGCGACGGCGACCCACGTCTTGGCGTGGGACTTCATCTTCATGCCCATGGCGTTGTTGATCGTGTACTCGTAGACGAGCATCGGCGCGCCGTCGAGCGTGTCGGCCCCGGCGAACTTCATGTCCGAGGTCTTCGCCAGCTCTTCCATGAACTTCGGATCGCGGACGGCGCTGATCATCTGGCTCATGTCCACGGGGAAGCGCCGCCACGCGCCGCCGTTCATCTTCATGAAGCTGTCCTTGCCGATGATGACGTATTCGAGCGAGCTGTCGCGCCCGCCCAGTTGCGAGTGCGTGGTCATGTGGTAGCGATCCGGGGCGACGTACTCGATGACCATCGCGCTCGTCGTCCCGTTCGAGGCGGTGTTCTTGACGTTGGCGCGGTACGACTTGGCGTCGAGCTGTGCGCGCGTCGCCCGCGTCATCACGTCGAGCGGCTTGTCGCTCTCCGAGATGACGCCCGCGCTCTTGGCCGCGCCGCCGCCGCTCGGCGACACGCCCGCCGCCCCGCCCCCGCCCCCCGGCTTAGAGCTGCACGCCGCGGCGGCGAGCAGCAGCGCGCAGAGCGCGGCGACTTTAACCTTCATCTTCTGGTTCATCCGGCTATACCTTTCATAGAGCTATTAGCTGTTAGCTATTAGCTAACAGCTACTCACGCTTCACATTGAAACGCACGTCCCGCGCTTCAAGAACTGGCCGTCGCCGGCCTTGCCCTTGAACTCGCCGCCCTCGACGACGACGCGACCGCGCGAGAGCACCGTCTCGACCACGCCCTTGACGGTCTTGCCCTCGTAGGCGCTGTAGTCGGCGTTCATGTGCTGCGTCTCGACGCTGAAGGTCTGCTCCCTCTCGGGATCGAAGATGACGATGTCGGCGTCGGAGCCGACGGCGATCGTGCCCTTGCGCGGGAAGAGGCCGAACATCTTGGCGGCGGCGGTCGAGGTTAATTCCACGAAGCGGTTCAGGGAGATGCGCTGCTCGACGACGCCGCCGTTGTAGATGAGCGCCATGCGGTTCTCGACGCCCGGCGCGCCGTTCGGAATCTTCGAGAAGTCGCCGCGCCCCAGCTCCTTCTGCTCCTTCATGCAGAAGGGGCAGTGGTCGGTCGAGATCACTTGCAGGTCGTCCGACTTCAGGCCCTTCCACAACTCCTGCTGGTTCCACTTCTCGCGCAGCGGCGGCGTCATCACGTACTTCGCGCCCTCGAACCCCTCGCCGTAATCGTCAATCGAGAGGAACAAATACTGCGGGCACGTCTCGGCGAACGCGGGCAGGCCGCGGTCGCGCGCCTCGCGCACCTGATTCAGGGCGTCGGCGCAACTGAGGTGGACGATGTAGACGGGCGACTCGGCCATCTCCGCGATCCGTATGGCGCGGTGCACGCCCTCGGCCTCTGCGACCGTCGGGCGCGTCAGCGCGTGATACTTCGGCGCGGTGCGGCCCTCGGCCAGCGCGCGCTTGATGATCTCGTTGATGACGATGCCGTTCTCGGCGTGCATGCAGATGAGTCCGCCGCGCTGGCCCGCGGCGGACATCGCGCGGAAGATCGTCGCGTCGTCGGCGAGGAAGACGCCGGGGTAGGCCATGAACAGCTTGAAGCTCGACACGCCCTCGTCCATCGCCTTGTACAGTTCGGGAACGCGCTCGTCTTCAAGATCGGTCACGATCAAATGGAAGCCGTAATCAATCGCCGCCTTGCCCTCGGCCTTCGCGTGCCAGTTGTCCAAGCCCTGACGCAGGGCCTCGCCCTTGTACTGCACGGCGAAGTCGATGATCGTCGTCGTCCCGCCGAACGCGGCGGCGATTGTCCCGGTGCGGAAGTCGTCCGACGCCTGCGTCCCGCCGAACGGCAGCTCCATGTGCGTGTGCGGATCGATCCCTCCGGGGATGACGAGCTTTCCGCCCGCGTCGATCACCCGATCCGCCTCCACGTCGAGCCGCGCGCCGATGGTTGACACGACCTCGCCCTCGACGAGCACGTCGGCCCTGTAATCATCGACGGCGGTGACGACTCGACCGTTACGAATTAAGGTTTTCATCAGAAGCTCCGTTTATTGCGCCTTATCGATCACCCAAGTTGCCAATCCGTATTCAACCGACCATTTCGCTACATCAGCAGGTAGCAACAGCCTTACTTCATTACTACTGAGTTTTTGAGCAGCACTTTCTAAATCTTGAGAGGGAGTGTGAACTGCAAAATAGAAGCGAGCAAATCCCTTCATATTATTGGAGCAGGTTGTTTGGTAAGTTGTGAATGCGGCGAGATCAGCTTTAGATTTAACTTGCACGCCATAGCGTTCTGAAGTGATCGGTGAAATTAAAACTAGATCATGAGTCTTCTGCGTCTTGCCGAGAGCACTCTCTCGTTTCCATCCGGCTTGTCTGAATATAAGATCGACTAGGAGTTCAAAATCTTTCCAATGCAAATGCTGGATTATTTTCTTTAGTTGTTGTTCAAATTTCCCCTTTGCTTTCACTGCCTCTTGAACGTTTGCTGGCTCAATGCCATTAATCTTATTCAAGAGATATGCTGACTCACCGACCTCACAAATCGTCCCGCGAAAACCCTGCATACTTAACAGCTTTCCGCTGAGACGATTGAAGGACAACGGATGATTTTCAATATCCGCATTTTTCCATCTGCCGAGCACATGGCGAATCTTTGTTTTGTCGGATAACAACTCGATTCTCTGCTCTGAGAAGCACCACCACAAATGATCTCCGAAAAAAGTTACCCATAAAACTTCCGGGCTTGATGTGTAGAAGTGTGTGATTTGATTTTTGTGACTTGTCGCAACACCATCATCACAGCCTTGCTCTTTCAAGATCGCCCACACTCGCTCCCATTCTCCTGCTTGGCACAGTTCATGAGGAATTTCCTGATAACCAAGCCGGAGAGTTTGATCGCGCTCGATGCAGTCCCTCTCCCACAAACCATTACTGCCAAGTTTGATGTATAGGGTTTTGCCTGCTTTTATTGGTTTCATGTTTATAAGGCAGTGAAACCCGCGTCGAGCGCGTTAATCAGTTCGTCCACGTGATCCTTGGTCGAGTTGAGCATGAGCCCGGTGCGGATGACGTTGCCGTAGAGGCCGCCCTTGCCGATGAGGACGCCGCGGCGCTTGGTCTCCTCGAAAACTTTGAGCACGGCTTGCGGGTGCGGCTCTTTGGTCTCGCGGTCTTTGACGAGTTCGAGCCCCTGCATCAGGCCGAGCCCGCGCACGTCGCCGATACAAGCGTGCTTCTCTTTGAGTTCTTCGAGGCGCTGGCGGAGGTAGCCGCCGACCTCCGCGGCGTTGCGGCGCAGGTCTTCGTCTTCGATCACCTTGATGACGGCGAGCGCGGCGGCCATCGAGACGGGGTTGCCGCCGAAGGTCGAGAAGGTGAGTCCGGGGTACTTGTCGGCGACTTCCGGCGTGGCGACGGTGATGCCGATGGGCACGCCGTTCCCCAAGCCCTTTGCGGAGGTGATGATGTCGGGCTCGACGTCCCAGTGCTCGATGCCGAACCACTTGTCGCCGGTGCGGCCCCACCCGGTCTGCACCTCGTCGGCGATGAAGAGCCCTCCGTGCTTGCGCGCGATCTCGGCGGCGCGCTCGAAGTAGCCCGCGGGCGGGACGATGAAGCCGCCGACGCCGAGGATCGGCTCGGCCATGAAGGCCGCGATCTCTCCGGTCGTCGTCGTCATGATCAACTCTTCGATGTCTTCGGCGCAGGCGAGCCCGCAGTTCTCCGGGGAGAGCTTGAAGGGGCAGCGGTAGCAGTAGGGCGCGCGGGCGTGGACGATGCCGGGGATTTGCGCGGGCAGGGGCCGCCACGTGGAATGGCCCATCGTCGAGAGCGCGGTCGCCGAGCGGCCCGCGTAGCTGTGGCGCAGGACGACGATCTCGTGCCTGCCGGTGGCGGTCTTCGCCGCGTGGATGGCCGTGTCGTCGGCCTCCGTGCCGGAGTTCGTGAAGAAGGATTTCTTCAGGCGGCCCGGCGTGATCTGGTAGAGCTTCTCGGCCAGATCGCTCTGCGGCTTGTTGGCGTAGAGCGTGGAGGTGTGCGAGATGGTGTTGACCTGATTGATGATCGCCTCGTTGACCTTCGGGTGCGCGTGGCCGACCGAGACGGTGAGCACGCCGCCGAAGCAGTCCAGATAACGGTTGCCCCGATCGTCCCAGACGTGGAAGCCCTCGCCGCGCACGAGCGCCAGCGGCTCCTGGTAGTACATCGCGACGGCGGGGAAGAGAAACTCTTTGTGCTTCTCGACGATCTCCGATCCGGTCGGCTTCGTCTCGTCGGCCCTCAGTTGCGGTTCGGCTGTGCTCATGTTCTTTTCCTTTGCAGTGTTGAAGATGGTCAACTAATGATCGCCCTGAGCGCCCGTTGAAGCTCGGCTCGATCCGCCTGCACAAGCTGCCCGAGCTGTCGCAGCAGGAGGCGTCGGTTCGACGGTGGTCAGCACGGGCTTAATGACGGAAGCCTTCAGCAGTCCCGCCTTCTGCCACTCGCCGACCGCCACTTCACCGAAGTCCGGCGTGCTTCTGATCTGGCTCGTGATCGTCATCAAGATCAAGTCGGGGCGGCTGGCGTTGTAAGAAGTGGAGCTGACGACGACCGCCGGGCGCTTCTTCGTCCCGCTCTGATCCGTAAACCGGAACGGGACGAGGACGACATCGCCAAACTCATAGCTGATCGTAGGCCGCATCTTCTTCGTTATCCCACACCCGGCGGAAAGACTCTTCGGATAATTTGGCGGCGGCGTGCGCGAGACTCCGGTCGGCGCGCCGGGCGATGAAGTCCACGAAGTCTTCGACCTCCGCGATACGCTCCGGCGGCAAGTTGCTAATCTTCTCGATCAGTTCCTCGTGAATCATTCGCTCGCCCTCGCTTCACAACATTAAATCACACGAGATTGACGAAGGTCGCCCTTTCGCTTCACGACGCGGTTTTAGCGCCGGCGGCCCTGGCCTTGTAAGCCTTGCTATCGTTCTTCAGCTTCCGGAAGATGATGTACGCGCCCCACGCGATGCAGGCGAGCATGGCGAGGGCGGCATAGCCGCCGCCGAGCGTGCGGTTGACGAGCGTGTTGTTCAGAGAGCCCCAGACGATGGGGAACAGGCCGACGAAGACCAGCGCGTAGACGCGCAGGACGCGCGCGGGCGAGAGGCGGCCCTTGGCGAGGATGTTGAAGTAAGACTGCTGCTGGCCGTGGCCCCTCTCCTGCCGCGTCGGCTCGATGACGTAGGCCGCGAGCGGGACGACGGGCAGGCCGAAGACGATCACCCAGCGCGTCGCCTCCCACGTCCCGTCCGGCAGCTCGCGGTAGTCGAGCAGCGTCGTGCCGCAGCCGTTGAAAGATTTGAACGAGGGCGCGGTCAACTCCCGCATCCGCCCGGTCAGCTTCTTCAGCTCGTCGAGGTTCTGCTGGAGCAGGGCGGAGGCGAGCGGCTCGCCGCACCGCGCGCACTTCGAGTCGGCGGCGGCGGCGGGGTTGACGAAGGCGCATTCGGGGCAGGCGACGGTTTTCATCTCGGTCGGCTCGTTCGGGCGCGGGTTCAGTACAAGTTGCCTTCACGCTTGCGCCCGGTGTAATCGACGTAAACCACCTTCAGCTCGGTGTAGAAGTCCAGTGCGGTCGAGCCCTGCTCGCGCTCGCCGATGCCGGTGGCCTTCGAGCCGCCGAAGGGGATGTGCGCCTCCCCGCCGGTGGTGGGCGAGTTGACGTGCGTCATGCCCGTCTCGATCTCTTCGACGAAGCGGAAGATGCGCGCCGCGTCGTTCGTGAAGATCGACGAAGACAGCCCGTACTCGCTGTCGTTCGCCACGCGCAGCGCCTCGTCGAAATCCGCGACGCGGATGACCGAGAGGACGGGGCCGAAAATCTCCTCGCGCGCGATCCGCATCTCCGGCGTCACGTTCGTGAAGACCGCCGGCTTGACGAAGTAGCCTTTGCGGAGGTTCGCGCCGTCGGCGGCGGCTCCGCCGCAGGCCAGCTCCGCGCCGTCCTCCCGCCCGGCGTCGATGTAGCGCAGCACGGACTTGAACTGGTTGCTGTCGACGAGCGGCCCCACCTCCGTCTGCGGGTCGGCCCCGTCGCCGATCCGCAGGCTCCCGGCGCGCGCCACCATCCGCTCGACGAACTCGTCGGCGACCCCCTCGACGACGATGGCGCGGCTCGTCGCCGTGCAGCGCTGGCCCGTCGAGCCGAACGCGCCCTGCGCGGTCGATTCGACGGCGAGGCCCATGTCGGCGTCCTCCATGACGACGACCGGGTTCTTGCCGCCCATCTCGCACTGCACCTTCGCGCCGCGCCGCGAGCACTGTTCGTAGAGCTTGAGCCCCACGCCGTTCGAGCCGGTGAAGGAGACGGCCCTCACCGCCGGGTGCCCCACGATCTCGTCGCCCGCCTCCGAGCCCGACCCGAGGACGAGATTCAGCACGCCCTTCGGGACGCCCGCCTCCTCGAAAAGCTCGGTCAGACGCACCGCCGTCGCGGGCGTGACGGTCGCGGGCTTGAAGACCACGGCGTTGCCGGCGACGAGCGCGGGCGCGATCTTCCAGACCGGGATCGCGACGGGGAAGTTCCACGGCGTGACGCACGCGACGACGCCGTGCGGCTGCTTGATCGTGTAGGCGAAGTTCGCGGGCAGCTCCGACTGGATCGTCTCGCCGTTCATGCGCCTCGACTCGCCCGCGCAGAACTCGGCCACGTTGATGGCGCGCTGTATCTCGCCGCGCGACTCGGCGAGCGTCTTCCCCTCTTCCGCCGTCAGGAGCTTCGCCAGATTCTCGCGGTCGTCTTCGAGCAGGCGCGCGAAGCGCGCGACGATGCGCCCGCGCTGCGGCGCGGGCGTCGCGCGCCAGCCGCGGTACGCCCCCGCCGCCGACTCGACGGCGCGCCGCGCCTCCTCGCGCGTCGAGAGCCTGACGGTGCCGAGCACCTCGTCCGTGTTCGCGGGGTTGATGTTGGGCGCGGTCTTGTCGGAGGAAGACTCCCGCCACTCGCCGCCGACGTAGTTGCCGTAGACTCTCATAGAAACGATCAGGCGCGCCCGGCTCAGTCGTCCGAGGCTGCGCGTTGGGGAAATGGTCGGGTGCGGAAATTTGTAGAGACGGAAACGTTTCGTTAAGCTGTGTCGGCGTCCGCAGGGCGGCGGCGCGCCGCGCGCGCTTCACGTCGTTCGAATGCCGGAAATTTATACATCACAGCCCGCGGGCCTGCCAAATAGAAAATGACCGACCCCAGCCGCGCCGAAAGCTTCCCGAACCTGCGACATCTGCTCGAAGCGCGCGCCGCCCACACGCCCGACAAAGTTTTCCTCGTCAACGAGCGGGACGCGCGCCGCTGGACTTACGGCGAGTTCGACGCCGCCGTGAACCGCGCCGCCAACATGCTCTCGGCGCGCGGCGTCGGGCGCGGCGACGTGGTCAGTCTGCTCCTGCCGAACGGCGCGGAGTACGTCATCGCCTACTTCGCCTGCTTCAAGCTCGGCGCGCTCGCCGGCCCCGTCAACTCGCTCCTCAAGCCCGAAGAGATCGCCTACGTCGTCGGCAACTCCGAGGCGCGCACGCTGCTCGCGCATTCCGAGTTCCGCGGGCCGGTCGGGGCGGCCCGCGGCTCTCTGCCGCTGCTCGAAGACGTGATCGAGTTCGACGACGAGGCGGCGACGCGAGAGTTCGGCGACGAGCCCGATCAGTCGTGGGCCCGAAGGGAACTCGGGCGCGACGACGACGCCATCATCATCTACACCTCCGGCACGACGGGTAAGCCCAAAGGGTGTCTGCTCACGCACGGCAACCTCATCGCCAACGCCCGGCAGATCGCGTCGTGGCTGAAGTTCGGCGGGTCGGATCGCCTGCTCACGGTGATGCCGCTCTTCCACATGAACGCCGTCAGCGTCACCACGCTGAGCGCGCTCTACGCGGGCGGCTCGACGGTCGTCGCCCCGCGCTTCTCCGCCACGCGCCACTGGCAGATCGTCTCGGACTACCGCGTCACGTCCTTCGGCTCGGTCGCCACGATGCTCTCGATGCTCCTCGCGAAGTACCCGGCGGGCGTGCCCGCGGGGCTGCAGACGAGCCAGCTCCGCTTCGCGATGTGCGGCTCCGCGCCCGTGCCCGCCGAGGTGATGCGCCGCTTCGAGGAGACTTTTCATTGCCCGGTCGTAGAGGGCTACGGGCTCTCCGAGTCCACCTGCCGCTCGACCTTCAACCCGCCCGACGAAAGACGCCGCGCCGGATCGTGCGGGCTGCCCATCGGCAACGAGATGAAGGTCTTCGACGAGGAGGACAGGGAGGTGGCCGACGGCGTGGCGGGCGAGATCGTCATGCGCGGCGAAAACGTCTTCAAAGGCTACTTCAAGAACGACGAGGCGACCGCACGGGCCTTCCGCGGCGGCTGGTTCCACACGGGCGACGTGGGGCACAGAGACGCCGAAGGGTTCTTCTACATCGTCGACCGCAAGTCAGACATGATCATCCGCGGCGGCGAGAACATCTACCCGCGCGAGATCGACGAGCTGCTCTACGCGCACCCGGCGGTCGCCGCCGCCGCGACCGTCGGCGTGCCGGACGAACTCTACGGCGAGGAGGTCGCCGCCTTCGTCGTCTTGAAGGAGGGCGCGCGGGCGAGCGAGGGGGAGCTGATCGAGCACTGCCGCGCCCGCCTCGCCGACTACAAGTGCCCCAAGACGATCCGCTTCGTGGCCGACGTGCCGAAGGGGCCGACGGGCAAAGTCCTCAAGCGCGAGCTAGCGCGCCGCTTCAGTCCCGCGCCCTGAGGGCGGCGCGCGCCAACTTCCCGCCTTTAGTCGCCCTTAACGAACACGCGATGCGCCGCCGCGCGGTTTGACAGTGGCGAGGGCGTCGAATAGAGTGTTGCCACGCCTGAGACACCTCTGAGCACTGCCGACAACGCCTCCTGCGTTCATCCGTCGGCAGCCCGCCGGAATCGTACAGCCGCCGCGAAGGTTATTTCCAGACCGCCCCTTCCGCATCGCTGTCTTCCGCAATTTTCGCCCGCCGAATGGTGGGCGTCAGCCGCGCTCGTTCGCCCCCGCACGGTCGAGCCTTCGGCTCTTTCACCGTCACGAGGTACGTCCTCGTGTTCAGCCGCGCGGAGCGATGAAGTTTAAGCTCCTTCCCCAACCCTGTGCTGCGTTTACGCGCAGCCTCTTGCCCACGGAGATGAAGATCACAAATGAAAATTAAAAGAGCACACCTGTTCGCATCGATCATATTCCTCACCCTCTCGGCATTAATGTTCGGCACCCACGCGTCGGCAGACACGACGGTCGTCGTCACCCAGACCAACACGCAAGGCTGGTCGACCGAGGACACGCGCCCCGGCGGCGCGGTCGATTTCGTGACGGACATGACCGCGCCCGGCGGCACCGGGGCCCTCCAACTGACCACCGACGCCACCACCACGTCCAAAGCGCAATACCTGCACGGCACGAACACCGCCTTATCCGGCGTCACCAACCTGAGCTACTACACCAAGCAGATCAGCGCCTCGTTCGTCGGCGGAGACCCCTCCTATCAGTTGGCCCTGTGTCTGAACGGGTTCGCCTTGAACGGCGACTGCCTCGGCTTCACGACGATGGTCTTCGAGCCTTACCAGAACGGGACCGTGACACCGGGCATCTGGCAGTCGTGGGACGTTGACGCGGGACAGTTCTGGTCGTCAAGGTCGGCATCGTTCGGTGCTTGCACCGTTGTCGCCGGTTTCGGAGGCGCACCGTTCTATTCGCTATCTCAACTTAAGGCGAATTGTCCGAATGCGGTCGCGGTGGCCTTCGGCGTCAACATCGGTTCGAACAACCCGAGCTATAACGTCTTCACCGATCTCGTCAGGTTCAACGACACGGTTTACGACTTCGAGGTGTTCAGCGCGCCCGCCAATAAGGATCAGTGCAAGAACGGCGGCTGGGCGACCTTCAACCCGAACCGCCCCGCAGGCCCCTTCAAGAATCAGGGCGACTGCGTCTCGTTCGCCAGCAACGGCAAGTAGTCGAAGCGCGGGCTTCGGTCTGCGTGCAGCCGGTGAGTGAGAGAAGTGCCTCCGCGCGGGCGGGGGCACTTTTTTTATCTAGGGCGTTGTCGGGCGGGGGCTAATGAAGTAAATTGCGCGGGCGTGAGTTTACCGAACGGGTCGCACCGGGGAGGCTGTCGATGAGGAGAGCGTCTTTCATTCTCGGCGTCGCGTTGTCGCTGCCGCTATTGGCCGGGGTGTTCCAGCGCCCGCGGGCGGCGGGCGCGCCGGGCCGTCTCGGGGCGGACGCCTCGCGCGAGGCGCGCGTCAGCGCCGCCGCCGAGGCGATGCGCGCGCAGCTCGTCGCGCAGCGGCGCGACTTCCACGTCCACCCGGAGCTGTCGAACCGGGAGGAGCGCACGGGGCGCGTCGTGGCCGAGCGCCTGCGCGCGCTCGGGCTCGAAGACGTGCGCGTGAACGTCGCGCTCCACGGCGTCGTCGCCATGCTCCGCGGCGCGAAGCCGGGGCCGGTCGTCGCCGTGCGCGCCGACATGGACGCGCTGCCCATTCAGGAAGTCAACGACGTGCCCTACAAGTCGCAGACGCCGGGCGTGAAGCACGCCTGCGGGCACGACGTGCACACGACGGTCGAGCTGGGCGTGGCGGAGGTGCTCAGCAAGATGCGCGGGGAGATGAACGGCTCGGTCAAATTCATCTTCCAGCCCGCGGAGGAGGGCGCGCCGCCGGGCGAGGAGGGCGGCGCGACGCTGATGATCAAGGAGGGCGCGCTCGACAACCCGCGCCCCGCGGCCATCTTCGGCCTGCACACCGAGCCGAACGTGCAGGCCGGGCAGATCGGTTACCATTCCGGCCCCGCCATGGCCTCGTCCGACACCTTCTCCATCGTCGTCAAAGGGAGGGCCTCGCACGGCGCGCAGCCGCAGAACGGCATCGACTCCGTGGTCGTCGCCTCGCAGTGCGTCCTCGCGCTGCAAAACATCCGCAGCCGCCGCATCGATCCCCTTGAGCCGCTCGTCATCACCGTCGGGACGATAAACGGGGGCACGCGCTTCAACGTCATCGCGGGCGAGGTGAAGATGACGGGCACGATGCGCACGCTCAACAACGAGGTGCGCGAGCGCGCCGTCGCGCTCATGCGCGAGACGCTGCAGAGCGTGACGCAGGCTTACGGCGCGACCTACGAGCTGAGCTTCGAGGGCAGCAACCCCGTCACCTACAACGAGCCCTCGCTCGTCGAAGAGACGCTGCCGACCATCCGCCGCGTCGTCGGGGACAAGAACACGCTCGTCTTGAAACCCTTCATGCCCGCCGAGGACTTCGCGCACTACCAGAAGATCGTGCCCGGCTTCTACTACTTCCTCGGCGTCGGCAACCGCGCCAAGGGGATCAGCGCCGGCTGGCACACCGCCGACTTCGACGTCGACGAGGAGAGCCTCGTCGTCGGCGTCAAGGTGATGTCGAACGTCCTGCTCGACTACCTCGACCGGCACAAGAGCGACCGTTGAGGCGCGAACCCCCCGCGCGCCCGCACGGCGTTCGCCGCGCCGCGAAAATTCGTGTTGACGGGGGAGGGGCCGGGTGGTAAAACTCGCGCCGTCCTCTCGCGGGACTTCTCGCTTTCGCATTCTCGCTTTCGCATTCAGATTCACGCTTTCGACTCAGACTCGCGCGCCGACGCCTGCCCCGAAGTCTGCGACCGCCGACGCGCGGCGCGCGTCCGCCTCATCTCACACCCGCCGGGCCGCCCGCCGCGCGCCCGCCTAAGAAGGAGACTCGAATGAGCACACCGGCACTCCAACGCAAGGGATGGACTCCCGCGCGCGTGTTGGAGCACTTGCAGAACGCCGTCTACCTCGAAATGTGGACGGTGCCCCTCTACCTCACGTCCGCCTACTCGCTCGACGTGCCGAGCAACCCGAGCACGAACCGGCCAGAGTTCGCCGCCGTCCCGGTCAAGGACGGCAAGCCCGACTTCGCCAGCTTCACGCAGCAGGACTACAACCAGTACGCCTTCAACAACATTCTTTCCGTCGCCATACAGGAGATGCTGCACGTCGAGCTGGCCTCGAATCTCCTCAACGCCGTCCGCGAGGCCGGCTCGCCCGTGACCTTCACCGGCGCGCCGCAGACGCCGCCGCTCTCCGCGCCGAGCTACGCCGCGCCGCCCGCCTGCCTCGCCGCCGACGCGCTGCCCCCCGGCGTCACGCTCAAGCTCGGGCGCTTCGACGAGAATCAGGCGCTCCTCTTCCAGTGGGTCGAGACGCCCAAGCCGAAGCCCGCTTACGACATCGACGCTTGGCGCGCGACCTACGACTCCATCGGCCACTTCTACGAGTCGTTGTCCTACGGCGTGCTGGTCTGCTGGGCCGACCTCTACCCGGCGGCGGGCAGGGCCGCAGACCCTTTCCAGCGGGACGACTGGGAGGCGGCGGCCAGGCGCGCGCGCGGGGGCCGTCTGCTCAAGGCGGTCTTCGACCTCCCGGCCTTCCACGTCTCGGAGGCGAGGCGCGCCGCGAAGGGTTCGGGCGGCGCGGCGAATCAGGGCGGCGCGGCTGACCCCGCCGACTCCCCCGAGCTGCTTCAGGCCAGCTACAAGGACTTCAGCATAAAAATCTACGGGACGCGCGAGGAGGCCCTAGTCCGCGCGCGGGCCGCGATGACGGCCATCACGGTGCAGGGCGAGGGCGCGGGGCCGGACACCAAGGACATCCCGACCAAGTTCCAGCCGACGGGCGATCCGGAGGACGCCATCGAGATCGCGCTCGACAAGGTGACGCACTACGAGCGCTTCACGGAGCTGGTCGGGCTGGCGCAGGAGGGTAAGTTCAGCTACGTCCCCGTGGCCGCGGCGCCAACGCCCGGCCCCTTCCTGAACGCGCTCAACCAGAGCTATTCGGCCTTCCTTTCGAGCCTCAACGAAGCCTTCTCGGGCAACACGGGCGCGATGAGCATCGCGGCGATGGCGGGACTCGGCAACCGCGTCCTGCAGGCTTGGGAGAACGGCGTCGCCGCCGCAGAGATGTTCCAGTGGGTTGACGGCAACGAGTTCGTCGATCCGACGGGCGCGAAGGGCTACCACGCCTGTCAGGGGCTCGACAAGACCGGCACGAGCGACTGCGCCTACGGCTTCTTCCACACCTGCGCCGGCGCGAACATGTGCAAGGGGCAGGGCGGCTGCGGCGCGCGCAACGACGGCGAGAACCCTCCGATCGACTGGCAGCCCGGCTCGAACGAGTGCAAGAACCTCGGCCACTGCGGCATCCCCATCCCGGCCTCGCAGTGTTTCGACGACCCCGCCGCCAAGCCCGCGGACGTGTGGCAGTACGCGAGGCAGAAGATGGGCTTCCCGACGAACGAGCCGCAGCCCAACTCTCTGCGCGCCTCGCTCTCGTCGACCTCGGGCGTGACCTGCCCGGCGGACGAGTGAGCGACCGATGTTAGGCCCGGACTACCCCGACTTAGGCTTCGGCGTCGGCCTGCGCCACCAGCACTTCGCGCACGTGCTGGGGCAATGGCCGCCCGTCGATTGGTTCGAGGTCATCTCGGAGAACTTCATGGACTCCGGTGGCTGGCCGCGCCACGTGCTCGACCGCGTGGCCGAGCGCTACCCCGTCGTCATGCACGGCGTCTCGCTGTCAATCGGAAGCTGTGACCCGCTCGACTTCGAGTACCTTGCGAAGCTCAAGCGGCTGGCGCGCGAGACGGGGGCGCGCTGGGTCTCCGACCACCTCTGCTGGACGGGGGTGGCGGGCCGCAACACGCACGACCTGCTCCCGCTCCCGCTCGACGAGGCGACGCTCGGCCACGTCGTCGGGCGCGTGCGCGTCGTACAGGACTTTCTCGAACGACCGCTCGCGCTTGAGAACCCGAGCAGCTACCTCGCCTTCAAGGGCGACACGCTCAAGGAGTGGGAGTTCCTCTCGGCGGTCGCGGAGGAGGCCGACTGCCGCCTGCTCTTGGACGTGAACAACGTCTACGTGTCGAGCGTCAACCACGGCTTCGACCCCGCCGAGTACGTCGAGTCTCTGCCGCACGCGCGCGTCGTCCAGATACACCTCGCGGGCCACACCGACTGCGGCACGCACGTCTTAGACACGCACGACGGGCGCGTCGCAGACCCCGTGTGGGAACTCTACCGCCTCGCGCGGCGCAGGATCGGCGGCGTCTCGACGCTGCTCGAATGGGACTCGAACCTCCCCCCGTTCCCGGAGCTTCACGCGGAGGTTTTGAAGGCGCGCCGCCACGCGCAGGCCGACGCGCAGTCGGAGGCCGACGCCGCGGGCGGCGCGCCGCCCGCCTCGGCGCGGGCGCACGCATGAGCGGCGGCGGCGCGACGGAGTTCGGGCTCGAACGCTTGCAGCGTTGGGTGCAGGCGGTCGTCACACACCAACGCGGCGTCGGCGCGGGCGTCGCCTCGGACGAGGCGCGCGCGTGCATCCGCGTCGAGCCCGGCGCGGTCGAGACGGTCGTCGCGCCGTCGGCGACGCTCTCGGGCGCGCAGCGGCTCGCCGTCTACTCGCGCTCGTATCACGCGCGGCTCCTTCAATGCCTGCGCGAGACTTTCCCGGCGCTCCTTCGCGCGCTCGGCGGAGAACTCTTCGACCTCTTCGCGCTCGGATACCTGGAGCGCCACCCGCCGCACAGCTACACGCTCGACCGCCTCGCCGACGACTTCGCGCGACACCTCGCCGAGACGAGGCCCGACGCCGACGCGCCGCCCGCCGAGAGGGAGGCGTGGCCCGACTTCGTCGTCGAACTGGCGGCGCTCGAACTCGAATTCGCGAAGGTCTACGACGGCCCCGGCCTCGAAGGGCGCGCGCGGGGGAGCGCCCGGCGCGCGGTGGAGCTTTTCACGCGGGACGACGGGCGACTCCTCGAAGCGCGCCCCGCGCGCGCGCCGTCCTCGCGCCTCTTCGCCTTCGGCCACCCGGTTCACGCCTACATGTTGGCCGCGCGCGCGGGCGAGAGTCCGGCGCTGCCCCGGCCCGCTCAGACCTTCGTCGCGATGACGCGGCTCGACTACCGCGTCTCGGTGTACGGGCTGGACGCCGCGCAGCATTCGTTCCTCCACGCGCTCGGCGGCGGGCGCTCGGTCGGCGAGGCCCTCGAAGCGTCCGGCGGCGAAGGCGCGGGGGCGCGCGCCTCGACCGCCCGCGGCTGGCTGCGCGAGTGGGCCGACAGAGGTTTCTTTGATATCTTCTGAGCCGCGGCGGAAGTCAGTCGCCGCTTCCCGAATCCAAACGCGGTCGGAAGGGAGTGGTGTCCCGGTATCAGCTTTCCTCTGTGCTATCTCTGTGATCTCTGTGTCTCTGTGGTGAGTGCTTATGATCCTTAACTCACCACGGAGGCACAGAGATCACAGAGATAGCACAGAGTAGAAATCTAATCAGGGCACCACGCGGAAGGGGGAAGCCCTTGCGAGGAGAACTCAGTTGAGCGCGCGCGCGGGGCGCGGCGGCGCGGCGCAGGCGGCGCTGCTACTGCTCGCCTTCGCGCTCTTCGCCCCCGCCCGCGCCCCGGCGCAGGAGAAGACGCTGCGCTGGGGCGCTGACCCGAGCGGCGGCGCGCCCTACGTCTACACGGACCCGGCGCACCCCGACAGGTACATCGGCTACGAGCAGGAGATGGTCGAGGCGCTCGCCGCGGCGATGGGGCGGCGGGCCGAGTTCGTCCCGACCGACTGGGAGACCATCGTCTCGGCCCTCCAGCGCGGCGGGTTCGACATCGTCGTCAACGGGCTGGAGCCGACCGAAGATCGCGCGCGCCAGATACTCTTCAGCAAGCCCTACTACGTCTTCCAGCTCCAGCTCACCGTCCGCAAAAACGAAGATCGCATCCGCACGCTCGAAGACTGCCGCCGGCGCGTGGTCGGGACGCTCTCGAACACCGCCGCCTCGCGCCTGATGGAGAAGGAGGGCATCCCCTTCCGCGGCTACGCCGACCCCGTCGGCGCGTACCGCGACCTCGAAGTGCGGCGCATCGACGCCGTCCTGATGGACGTGCCGATGGAGATGTTCTACGCGCGCTCGAACCCGCGACTCAAACCCGCCGGCGAGCCCTTCTACCGCGGCGTGTACGTCGTCGGCCTGCGGCAGGGCGACGAGAAGTTGAAGGCCGAAGTTGACGCCGGGATCGACAAGATCGTCGCCGACGGCTCGCTCGAACGCATCCTCCGCAAGTGGAACCTCTGGAACGACGCGCAACTCGAACTGCGGCAGGCGCAGGCCGCGGGCGAGGCGGTCAAGTTCGAGATGACCTCCTCGGACTTCAACTGGCGCGAGGCGCTGCTGCGGCTGACGCGCGCGGCGGGCGTGACAGTCTTGATCGCGCTCGGCTCGATGCTCATCGCGCTCTCGACGGGGCTGCTGCTCGCGTTGGGTCAGTGGAAGGGCGCGCGCTGGTTGCGCGCGCTCTGCACCGTCTACGTCGAGTTCTTCCGCGGCACGCCCGTCCTCGTCCAGCTTTTGTTCCTCTACTTCGGGCTCCCGAAGCTCGGCCTCGCGATGCCGAACTGGCTGACCGCGCTGATCGGGCTCGGGCTCAACTACGCGGCCTACGAGTCGCAGGTCTACCGCGCCGCGCTCGAAGCCGTGCCGCGCGGCCAGTGGGAAGTCTCCTACTCGCTCGGCATGAGCCCGGCGCTCGCCTTCCGCCGCATCATCTTCCCGCAGGCGTTTCGGGTGGCGCTCCCGCCGATGACCAACGACTTCGTCTCGCTCTTCAAAGACACCTCGGTCGCCTTCGCCATCTCGGTCTGGGAGCTGGCGACCGCCTACCGGGAGCTGGCGAACGCTTCGGGCGAGTTCATGCTGCTCGGCGCGGTCGTCTCCGCCTTCTACCTCGCGATGAGCCTGCCGCTGGCGCACCTCGCGCGGCGTCTCGAAGTCCGCATGAGGGGGCAGCGCGCCGTGCTCGCGGTCGAGTCGGAGGTGGCGACATGATCCGCGTCGAGAATCTGGTCAAGGAGTTCGGCGGCGCGCGCATCCTCCACGGCGTCAGCTTCGAGGTTCCCGCGGGCGCGGTGCTCGGCGTCGTCGGCGCGTCGGGCAGCGGCAAGTCCACGCTGCTGCGCTGCCTGAACGGGCTGGAGCGGATCACGGGCGGCGCGTTCGAGTGCGCGGGCGTGAGGCTCGAAGCCGGGCTCGCGCCGAAGGAGTACCAGCGCAGGGTGTGGCGTCTGCGGCGCGGCGTCGGCACGGTCTTCCAGCACCTCTACCTGTTCCCGCACCTCTCGGCCCTCGGCAACGTGACGGAAGCGCCCGTGCGCGTGCTCAAGGTCGCGCCGCGGGAGGCCGAGGCGCACGCCTACGAGCTGCTCGAACGGGTCGGGCTCAAAGAGGCGGCGCGGCGCTACCCCGATTCGCTCTCGGGCGGCGAGCAGCAGCGCGTCGCCATCGCGCGCGCCCTCGCCATGCGACCGGGCGTCATCCTCTTCGACGAGCCGACGAGCGCGCTCGACCCGCGCCGCACGAACGAGATTCGCGCGATGCTGAGGGAGTTCGCGCGCGACGGCGGGCAGACGCTGATGATCGTCTCCCACTCGATCAACTTCCTCAAAGGGCTCGCCGACTACCTGCTCTACATGGAGGGCGGGCGCGTCGTCGAGTTCGGCGAGGCGGGCGCGATGTTCGCCGCGCCGCGGGAGGCGCGCACGCGCGACTTCTTCGATCAGGCGAAGTGATCGTCGCCGGGTAGCGTCCTAATTTAAATTCTGCTCTGTGCCCCCTCCGTGCCCTCTGTGCCTCTGTGGTGAGTGCTTAAGACTCTGACCTCACCACGGAGTCACGGAGAACACGGAGGGGGCACAGAGAAAAGCCCAAATCAGGTCACTACTCGTCGCCGCGCGCCGTCGTACTTTTCGCGCCCCGGCCTCATCAAACCCACGATGGCGACACCCGCGAAGCGACTGCCGGAGAACGCGCCGGGCGATTTTTACGTCGATGCGTCGTGCATCGACTGCGACGCCTGCCGCCAGATCGCGCCCGACACCTTCCGCGACCACGGCGATCAGTCGAGCGTCCTCAGACAGCCCGCGTCCGACGGCGAGGTGCGCCGCGCGCTGATGGCGCTCGTCGCGTGCCCCACCGCGTCGATCGGGACTTCGCGCAGGTACGACGCGAACCTCGGCGTCGAGGCTTTCCCCGACCCGGTGGCCGAAAACGTCTACTTCTGCGGCTTCACGTCCGAGTCGAGCTTCGGCGCGTGGAGCTACCTCGTCACGCGTCCGGCGGCGGGGGGCGGAAACGTCCTCGTCGATTCGCCGCGCTACACCGCCCGCCTCGTCAATAAGATCGAGCGCATGGGCGGCGTCTCGCGGATGTTCCTCACGCACGTCGACGACATCGCCGACCACGCCCGCTTCAACAAGAAGTTTAGCTGCGAGCGCGTCATGCACGCGCGCGACGGCGCGGAGAGGCGAGGCATGGAGCGCGCCGTCGAGGGCGACGATCCCGTCAGACTGGACGACGATCTCACGGTCATCCCGACGCCCGGCCACACGCGCGGCTCGCAGGTGTTGCTCTACAAAAACAGATTCCTCTTCACCGGCGATCACCTCGCGTGGTCGCCCGCGCGCGAGACGCTGACGGCCTTTCGCAGCGCGTGCTGGTACTCGTGGGACGAGCAGATCCGCTCGATGGAGAGGCTGCTCGACTACAGCTTCGAGTGGGTGCTGCCCGGCCACGGTCGCATCCACCACGACACGCCCGCGGGGATGCGCGCGCACCTCGCGCGGTGCGTCGAGTGGATGAAGAAGGCCGCGTAAAAAAATTTCCCTTAGCGCCTTTGCGCCTTTGCGTGAGAATAAGTTTCACGCAAAGGCGCAAAGGCGCTAAGGGAAAACGAAGCTGTCTTTAAGATACTTTCGTTGCGTGCCTCGTTCGCTTCAGCCCACGCCAGCACAAGAAACCACACACCAAGCCGACCGCCCCGAGCGTCGCCGCTCTCGCCTGCGAGATTATGACGGACGAGACCGCCAAGCGATTGTGTGGCGACGCGGGGGGTTGCGAAGAGTCTCCGTTGAGGCGTGAACCCGCGGCGCTCGCCGTTACGACTTTGAAATCACGCGCGGGCGTCGCAGGGGTGTCGGTGACGGTGAAGAGTTGATCGCCCGCGAGGTACATCCGGCGCTGCTCGGCGAAGTTGAAGGGGCGCGCGCCGCGCCGCCCGAAGACGGCGAGCTGGTTGCCGCTCTCGTCGGCGGCGCGGTCGCGGTCGAGCCCCTTCGAGACGGCGAGCGCCGCGCCCTTCGTCTTGAAGGTCGCGATGAGGCGCGGCTCCGGGCGCGGGCTGAACCCGGCGTAGGTCGGCATCGTCTCCGGGTCTGTGAGTTGCAGCACGCGCAGCCCGTTCAGCCCGTCGGCGACGTAGGCGTAGAGGCTCGCGTTCGTCATCGCGACTTTGACCTGACGCGCGTCTCCGATCTCGCCCCCGGCGTCGAAGGTCTGATCGAGGCGCGGCTGCTCGGGCTTGGTCACGTCCATGATGGCGACTCCGTCCGCGCCATCGGCGACGTAGGCGTAGGTGCGCGCGACGTAAACGTCCTGAGCGTGGCGGAGCGGGACGAGCGCGCCCTCGACGAGCCGCGCGCGCGCGGGGGTGGTCACGTCAACCACCTTCAAGCCTTCGTCGTCGACGACGAAGGCGTAGCGGAACTGGACGGCGACGGCGCGCGGCCTGCGTAAGGGAATCCGCGCGACGACCGAGGGCTGCAAGGGATCGTCGATGTCGATGACGACGAGCGCGCGATCCGTGGTCACGTAGGCGTGCGTGCCGGCGACGGCGATGTTGTTCGCGCCGTCGAGCACGCCGCCGGGGTTCCACGTCAGCGCGCGCTTCAAATAGTTGTTGAGCGGGTCGCCGTCGAGGAGCGTCGCCGCGCCGACGAGGATCAGCCCTTCGTCTCGATCCGCGACGTAGAGGTAGCCGTAGAGGGGGTGGATCGGCTGCTCCTGATTCGCGGGGCTGCGCGCGCGCGCCGGATCGACGGCGAGCGTCGAGGGCGCGGCGACGGCTGCGGCGTACTTCGTCCTGACCCAGAGCTTCTGCCCGAAGCGCGAGACGGGCGCGGTCGTGATGCGCTCGCTGAAGCCCTTGTGATCGATCTGCGCCACGTCGTAGACGCGCAGGCCGCCCGGCCCGGCGGCGACGTAGGCGTACTCGCCGCGCACCTGCACCTGCAAGACTTTCGGGTTGCCCTCGTGCCCGAAAGAGGTCTTCAGCTCGCGCCCGCCCGCGACGAATTTTTTGTAATCGTCGGGGAAGGCGAGTTTGTGCAGGGTGCTGCCGAGGACGGCCTGCGGCTCCTCGCGCTCGGTGACGACGACGGCTTCGAGCGCGTCGTCGGCGGCGACGTAGGCGTAGCGCCCGACGAAGTTGACGAAGTTCGTGCCCTGCATGAGGAGCTGGGCCATCCACGCGTTGTTGTCGCCGTCGCGGGAGACGTGGCAGTCGGTGCAGCCTTTCGTCTCCTTCGCGCGGACGGTGTGCGGGACGTGGGTGGAGAACGACTGGCCGGAGAAGCCTTCCGCCGAGACGGTCTGCTGCTGCGAGTAGATCCACTCGCGGTTCTGATTCTGCGAGCTGACGAGGACGGCGGAGCGCGAGGCGGCGGGCGCGACGCGGTTGCCCGTCGCCGCGCCGTCGCGCCCGAGCATGAAGACGTCGTCGCGCAAGACCTGAAAGTTGTAGGTCGTGAAGTTGCGCGAGTCCGCGCCCTCGTTGTGGCGGTTGGGCATCTTGCGGTTCGCCTGCATCGAGAGGTGGCAGCCGAAGCAGCTCGTCATCCAAGAGGAGTGGCAGGCGAAGCAGGTCATCCGCCGCCCGGCGTGCGCCAGCTCCTCGTCCGCGGCGGGCACGTCGCCCCACGTGCGGTTGTCGCGGCGGATCGTCTTGGCGTAGCGCGACAGCTCGTTGTAATCGCGCGAGGCGGGGTCTACGGTGTCGGCGGTCTGCTTGACGCGCCACCAGCGACCGGGCTCGACCAGAGAGTTCTGCACGATCTCGCCCTGCTTCAGCTCGACCGTGGTCTCTCTGCCGTCCGCGCCCTTCGTCGTCTTCTTCAAGCCCGCCGCCGGGGCCAACTCGAAGACGGGAATCTTGTTGCCGTCAGCGTCGCGCGCGTAGAGGTTGCGCGCGACGTCTTTCGTGCCGGTGCGCGGCGCGCGCAAGTTTCGCCCGCGCTCTTCGTCAACGAGCTTGCCGTCCCTGACGCCCTGCCCGGCGGCGAACCCGGAAGTGACGAGCTTGCCGCGCTCGCGCAGCGTGCCGTGGCAGTCCTCGCAACTGATCTCGATGGCCGCCCGCGGCTCGCTGTAGATGATCCCCGTGCCGTGCGCGTCCTGCCGGAAGTGGCAATCGACGCAGTGCATCCCCTTCTCAAGGTGTATGTCTTTGAGGTGGACGGGCGCGCCCGCGGGCTGCGATCTATTCTTCAGCTCGAAGTTGTCGGCGTCGCGGAAGGCGACGGCGCGACCGAGGGCGTCGGCGCTCGAGTCGGAGACGGGCCGGTCGTCGGCGTCGAGCAGACGCCCGGCGCGGTCGCGTTTGAAGACGGCGCGGAAGAGCCAGCCGTGGCCGTGATAGTCGGCGAGCTGGATGCGTTTGAAGCCCCGGTTGATCGCGCCGAAGGGCTCGCCCGCGCGGACGAGGAAATCTTCCGGCGAGAGCCGGTCGGAGAATTTACGCTCCGACCAGAGACCTTTGAGGCTCGCCGCCTCCGGGTTGCGGCTCAGTTTTTCCCGCTCCTCGTCCGCCGTCGGCGCGCGCTGGTCTTTGCGGTAGAGCTTGTCGCCGTCCGACTCGTTGTCCCACCAAGTCATGCCGGTGTAGGTGGCGAGCATGTTCGTGCCGGGGTGCATGTGGCAGACCATGCACTGCGAGGTCGGGATGGCGCTCGTCAGGCGGTGGCGGATCGGGTGGCCGGGCTCATTCTTCGGAACCTGCGTGTCGGCGGTCGCGCTCTCTCCCGCGTTGCCGAAGCGCGCGTAGGAAGCCGAGTTGACCTCGCTGCGGTCGTTGGCGTAGACGACGTGGCACGAGGCGCAGCCGGACGAGCGGAAGTCGCCGGGGTGATCGTTGGTGCCGAGGTGGTTGAGCGTCGGGTCTTGCAGCCGCGTCTTTTGCAGGCCGAGGTAGACGGGATCGGTGCGGTTCGCGGTGCCGAGCCCGCGCGGGCTGAGGCCCTTGTCGGGCTTGCCGGGGTCTTCCTCGCGGTTCGGCAGGCCGACTTCAAAACGCCCCTTGCCGCCGCGCTCGAAGACGCGCAACAGGTTGCCCGGCTGCGACACCTCCCAGCGCGGCAGCGGATCGAGGAAGGGGAGCCAGCCTTTCAAAAGCGTCTGCTCCGCGGTCGGCTGCGGGATGGTCAGGAGCCGCGCGGGCGCGCCCGACTCGCCCGCGTAGGCTTCGCCGAAGCGCGCGTCTTTTTCGGGGAAGCCGCCGTTGTTGTAGAGCGCCGCGCCCCAGAGCATCGCCCCGTGGCGCATCATCGAGGTCTCGTTCGCGGAGACCTCCGCCGCGTGGCACTCGCCGCAGGTCTTGCGCGCCACGCGCAGATCCGCCGGGTTGACGAAGCGCACGTACTCCCAGCTCTCGCGGTTCAGAAGCGTCAGCGTGCGCTCCGGGTTCGCGCTCGTCGGTTGGCCGCCGCGCCTCCACTCGCCGGGGAAGCGCGGGCGCACGTGCGCGTCCTCTTTAAGCTTCGCGGCGGGGTTGCCGCCGTGGCAGTAGGTGCACGAGAGGTTCTGGCCGTCGCGATCACTCTTCTCCAGCCTGCCGCCGCCCGTCTCGTGCATCGGCTCGATCTGCGCGTGGCACGAGACGCAGCCTTCGGGGCTGACGCGCGCGCCGGGTTTCGGCTCCTGAGCGCCCGCGCCCGCGGCGTTTGACGAGAGCGGCGCTCGCGAAGATTTCCGGCGCGCGCTCGCGGGCGTGCCGACCCCGCACAGACAGAGCGACGCCGCCGCCGCGGCGAAGAGCGTCAGGGCGAAGAGCTTGATCCGTTCGGCTCTGTCGAGACTTCTCATCGAAGGTTATTTACGCGCCGACCGTCGCGTCCGACGTCTCAGAAAATAAATCTCGCCTGCGCGAAGATCGAGTAGAGCGGCTTGCTCGGGTCGATCACCACCTGATCCGCCGCGCAGAAGTCGGGCAGAGGGCAGTTGCGCGAGGCGTCCGTGTAGATGTCCCGGAAGCCGCGACCGGGCTTCAAGGCGGAAGCGCCGAAGGCGAACTGCAAGTTGTTGATGAGCAGCGGGCGGTAGGCGACGCCGAGGCTCAGGTCCCAGCCGATCTCTTTGCGGATGCCGCTCTGGTGGAGCAGGTATTCGAGCGACCCGGTGCGGTGGAAGCGCAGATAGTTCACGTTGAAGACGGCCTTGATGCGCTGCGTCACCTCGGCGTCGGCCCCGGCGTTGGCGATCAGGATGCCGGGGTTGACGAAGTTCGCCTGCCCCTGCGTCTTGCTGCTGCGCAGGGAAGGCAGGACGCTGTTCGGCTGAACTAAACCGACCGCCGTCGAGACGAGCGGGATGCCGACGCGGTTCCAGAAAGAGAACTGGCCGCCGACGAAATTCGGATCGTCGAGGATCGCGTCGAAGCCCGTCGCCGCGCCGTCCGTCGGGTCGCGGTCGCCCGACGCGAAGAAGCCGGACGCGCGCAGCCGCAGGAAGTCACGGTCAACCGATCCTTCCGCGGCCCCCATCTGCGCGCGCACGCGCTGGTAGCGCCCGGCGATGGGGTTGCGCTCGTCCTGCCCCAGCGCGAAGTAGTAAGACGACGTGAGGTTGAGGCGACCGAGATGCCCGTCGGTGTTCAAGCCGAGGTAGCCGACCTTGACGGCGTGCGGGCGCGCGTCGCCGACCAAGGCGGGGCGGACGAGGAAGCCGTTGCGGTCGAACTCGACCGAGCGGCGGTCGTCGTTGAAGGCGAGGGTGAGCTGGCCGGTGAAGCCGTGGCGGACGAAGTCCTGCCGGTAGAGGTTGAAGAGGTAGACGTTCTGCTGACGGCGGTCGAAGCGGTTGAGGCCGCTGTTGGTGTCTTTTTCGAGCTGCGCGAAGTAGGCGAGGTTGAAGTTGTAGCGGTTGTCGGAGAAGCCGCCGAAGAGCCGCGCGCCGAGGTTGTTGTCGGTGTAGAGGAAGCCGCGGAAGTCGGAGACGAAGGGCTGGACGCCCGCGCGCACCGAGACGAAGTCGAAGTTGGCGTCCGTGTCGGCGAGCTTCAGCTCGGCGAAGGCTTCCTCGAAGGAGAAGTGCGTGTCGGCGCGTGCCGTGCCGCGGCGCACGTCGATGTCGACGACGCCTGCCTCGCGCGCGCGCACGTAGTTCGGAAGGCTGAACGTCGGCGAGAGCTTTACTGCCCACGTGCGCGGTCGGAAGACGGTGTCGCCGTGGAAGAGTTCGACGGAGAGCTGTAGCGTGTGCGTCGCGGCGAGCACTTCGGGCTTGCCGAAGAACTCGGCGCTGCCGGGCCGCGCGCTGTTGACGTTCGACGGGAGCGGGGTGCGCCGCTGCTCGACGCTCAGGGCGTCTGCCGCCGAGAGGATCAGGAAAATCTTATTCCCGATGACGGGGTAGTCGCCCTTCAGACGATTTTGATTGTAAGGGTCGTACCAGCGACCGCGCTTGAAGGGCACGTCGCGCCCCCTGCCGCCCGCGTCGCCGTAGCGGTCGTATTCGGGGAAGGTCACGCGCCAGCGGTCGCGCGCCTCGCGTATGCGCGGGTCGGTCGAAGCGCCGGGCTTCGCGGTGCCGCCCGCCGCGCCGTTCGGTCGCTCGTCCTTAGTCGGATCGACGATCCGCGCGGCGGCCCCGGTCTGCTCCGCGGCCTTCAGCTCGACTTCGACCGCCGACTCTTTACCGGGCTCGACGATCACGTTCTCTAGGTCGAACGTCAGCGCGCCCGGGGCATCGACGACGATGCGGTACGCGCCCGCGGGGACTTTGAAGTCGAATCGCCCGGCCTGCGACGTGCGAGTCGTCCCGCGCCGCGTCGTGACCTGATTGATCGCCGTCACGCGGGCGCGCGCGACCGCGGCTTTCGCGGCGTCGCGCACGACGCCCGTGATGCGACCCCTCTGCTGGGCGTGCGCCGCGTGGCCGGCGAGGAGGAGCGCGAAGGCGATCAGGCTCGCCCTCGCGGTCGGGATTAAAAGACGCTGGAAGGGCATCAATGCTGCGTGCCGGCGGAAGCGAGTCCTCGGAAGCCGCGCCGTTGCGAGAGAGGCGGCGCAATGATCAAAGCCGCGCCATAATTCCGCGCCGGTCGCGCGGCTTTCCTCTCGAAGGACAGGCACGAATGATGTAGCACAGACGCCGCGGGGCTGACAACGAATTATTGAAATCGCGCCACGGTCTCGCCCCTCGGACGGCGCGCCGCGCGAGGGGGAGTCTTGACGCGCGGAAGGGAAGTGGTAAATTCGGATCGTCCCGGATCGGATCGTCCCGGATCAAACTTCACCCGGCGCGGCCCGGCTGAAGTTCCGCAGAAGTGAAGTCCCGCAGACAAGTGGCAAGCGCATCACACAGGCTCGGCTCGCGCGGACGGCGGCGGCGCGCGCTCTCGCTCTCGCTCTTCGCGCTCGCCGCCGCGCTCGCGTGCCTGCCGCTTTCGGAAGAGAGATCGGCGGCGCAGGCGTCGCGCCCCGTCCTCGTCAGCGAGCCGACCTCGACGCGCGCCGTCGCGTGGGATTCCGTGACCCACACGCGCGAGCCCTTCGCGCTCACGTCGGCGCACGCGCTCGGCACAGACCGCCGCACGCGGGTTCAACTCTTCGCCCTCAACCTCGACCCGTCCGACGACGCATCGACCGTCGCGGCTGACGCCGAAGACGGCGCGCACCGCGTCTTCGCACTCGTGGTCGAGAGCGTGTTGTCAGTGCCCGGTCAGGAGTGGATGCACTCCGTCACCGTGCGGCTCGACGGGGCGTTGGCCGACGCGGGCGACGTGCTCGTGCGCGTCACGCGCCGCGGCGTGGCGAGCAACCGCGTCAGAGTCGGCGTCGGCCACGTCGGCGGCGGGCCGCCGGACGACGCGGGCTCCGTGCCGACGCCCGCTCCGCCCGCGACCGCGCCGACGCCGCCCGTCAACTCCGTCACGGCGGGCAACCTCACGGCCGACGACGTGCGCGCCGTCATCGCCCAAGCCGTCTCCGCCGCCGTCGCTTTGAACCGCGCCGTGACGGTCGCCGTCACGGACAAGGAGGGGAACGTGCTCGGCGTCTTCAGGATGAACGGCGCGACCGAGCGCGCGCAGTTCCGCGGCGGGACGGCCTTCACGCAGACGCCCGACGCGGCGACGGGCCTCGTCGCGCAGGGGCTCGAAGGGACGAGCCTCAACCCCGCTTTGAACCCCGCGCGGCGCGCGGCCATCTCGAAGGCCGGGACTGCCGCGTTCTTCAGCACGCAGGGCAACGCCTTCACGGCGCGCACGGCGGGCTTCATCATTCAGGAGCATTTCCCGCCCGGCGTCGCGAACCAGCCTTCGGGGCCGCTCTACGGCGTGCAGTTCTCGCAGCTCGAATGCTCCGACGTCAAGAAGCCCGGCCTGCCCTTCGGCCTCGCAGCCGATCCCGGCTCCGTCCCGCTCTACAAGAACGGCGTCCACTCCGGCGGCGTCGGCGTCGAGGGCGACGGGCTCTACGCCGTCGACCGCGATCCGGCGGACTCCGACAAACCCTTCGAGGAGTTGATCGCCGTCGCCGCCGCGCGCGGCTACGAAGCCCCGGCGTCGATTCGCGCCGACAACATCCTCGTGGGCGGCATCCGGCTCCCGTACGCGAACGCGACCGACGCCGACGCGCCGCGCCCCGCGACGCTCCCGTTCGCGAGCCTGCCCGGCGCGCTCGACGCGGATTTCCCTCTGCGCGCGGCGCAGCCCTCACACTTCGTGCCCGCGACGGTCGGCGGCGTGAATGGTGCGGTGGACTTACGATTCTCGCCGTTTCGCGGCAGCACGTCCGGCTCCGCGAACGCTCTCGGCGCGGCGGACGTGACCGCGATACTCGCGCAGGCGGCGCGGCAGGCCGACGTCACGCGCGCGGCGATCCGCAACCCGCTCGGCAGCGCGGCGCGCGTCTCCATCGCGGTCGTCGACGCGGACGGGCAGGTGCTCGGCATCTTCCGCACGGCGGACGCGCCCGTCTTCGGCTTCGACGTCTCGGCGCAGAAGGCCCGCACCGCCGCCTTCGCCTCGCGCTCGGACGCGGCGGCGAAACTTCGCGCGGCGGGTTTCTCAAACTACGCCGACCGCGCCGCCGCAGACGGCATACGCTTCGACGGCTCAATCGCCTTCAGCGACCGCGCGGGCGGGTTCCTGCACCGCCCGTTTCTGCCCGACGGCATCGACGGCACGCAGGCGGGGCCGTTGAGCACGCCGCTCGATCGTTGGAGCGTCTTCAACGTCGGGCTCCAGCTCGATCTGTTGAAGGCGAACTTGGAAGCGACGCTCGCCGCGCCGCCTTCCTCACCCGCGAACCTGCCGTGCACGCCGATCCCGAACCTGCCGAACGGGATGCAAATCTTTCCGGGCAGCGTGCCGCTCTACCGCAACGGCGAGCTGGTCGGCGGCATCGGCGTCAGCGGCGACGGGGTCGAGCAGGACGACCTGATCGCCGCGGCGGGCGCCGTCGGCTTCGCCCCGCCCGAATCGATCCGCGCCGATCAGTTCTTCGTCCGCGGCGTGCGCCTGCCCTTCCTCAAGTTCCCGCGCAGCCCGAACCTTTAATCGATTCAGAGAGCTTCCTTCGCGCCTTTGCGCCTTTGCGTGAAATTCATTCTCACGCCGGAGGCGCTGGAGGCGCGAAGGGAGACGCTAAGGCAGAGCGTCGGCGCTCGAACGGAGAGCGGGGAGCATGGGGTTGTTGGGGTTGACGGCGGCGAGCCTGTCGATGGCGTCGCGGGCGGTCGCCTTGTCTTTGAGGTTGAGGGCGGCGGAGGCGAGGTTTTGTAGCGTCAGCTCGTGACGCGGATCGAGCTGGAGGGCGCGGCGGTATTCGTCTATGGCGCGCTGGTAGTCGGGCGGGTCGCGCTGGAAGTAGGTGTTGCCGAGATCGGTGCGCGCGTCGGCGTTGGCCGGATCGGCGGCGAGCGAGCGCGTGTAGAAGTCCGCCGCCGAGGGGAAGTCGCCCGCGTCGTATTTGACGTTGCCCATTTCGAGCAGCGCGTCCGGGTCTTGCGGCCTGAGCTTGAGGGCGCGCTCCAGATAGAGCGTCGCCTTGTCGAGCGCGCGCAGGCGGTAGAAGGTCGCGGCGGCGGTCATCTGTAGCGCGAAGTCGGCGGGCTTGGCGTCGGCGGCGGCCATCGCGTCCTGCGCCTCGCGGCTCGTCGCCGCCGCGCCTTCCGGGCTCGCGGGCGAGCCGTCGGAGGCGACGCCGCTGATGTCCGGGTGGCCGGGCGGGAGCCCGCCGGAGTCCTGCGAAGGGTCGAGCGGGGGCGCGCTCTTGACGTTGATCGAAGAGACCTGATCGGACGCCGCGACGGCGGGGGCCGGGGGCGGGGCGACGCCCAGACGGTTGGCGAGAAAGAAGCCGACGCCGAAGCCGAGCAGGAGGCCGCCGAGGCAGAAGAGCAAGTTTCTGGTCGTCATTTCGCCGGGGATGATAGCACGGCGGCGGGGCGCGGCGGCGGCGCGGGCGGCGCGCGACTGCGCGTTTGCCGCGCGGTGGTCGATGCGGTATGATTCGCCTTTAAGACGGATGATCCGCGGTCTCACCCCTCTGAGTCGCTTTCGTCGGCGCGGTGGCTCAAGAGAAGTTTTAGCCCGAGCGAACCGTCATCTACCATGTCAGCAATCGAAGAAACTAAACCCGAGATCGGCGTGAAGTCTGCCGCCGCCGCGCGCCCGTCCGAGTCGGTCGTGACGCGCGCGCTCAACCTGCTCAGCTCGGTGCGCTTCGGCGTCACGCTGCTGATGATCCTCGTCCTCTTCAGCATGGTCGGGATGCTGGTGATGCAGAAGAACGTCGAGGGCTTCGAGAAGTATTTCGCCGACCTCAGCCCGGCGACGCGCCTGCTCTTCGGCAGCCTCGGCCTGTTCGACATCTACCACGTCTGGTACTTCAACCTCCTGCTCCTCGTCCTCTCGCTCAACATCGTGCTCGCCTCCATCGACCGCTTCCCGAAGGCGTGGACGTTCGTCTCCAAGCCGAAGCTCGACGCCTCGGCGAAGTGGCTCGGCGGGCAGGAGCAGCACGCCGAACTCGAACTCGCAGCCGACTCGCGCGAGGCCGCCGCCGCGCGCGTCGTCGCCGCCTGCAAGTCGGTCGGCCTGAAGACGAGGGTGACGGAGAAGAACGGCAGGACGTTCGTCTTCGCCGAGCGCGGCGCGTGGAACCGCCTCGGGGCTTACGCCGTCCACGTCGCGCTGCTGACGATCTTCACGGGCGGGTTCCTGACCGCGCAGTTCGATCAGAACGGCCAGATGCCCGTCCGCCCCGGCGCGACCTCGAACGAGATGTCGAACACCGACTTCAAGCTCGCCGACGGCGGGCTCAAGCTCGTGCAGGCGACGATGCCGCTGCCCTTCGAGGTGACGTGCACGGACATCCAGCAGAAGCTCATCAAGCAGGACGGCCCCATCACGCAGGACAACACGATCGACTGGTTCACCAAGATCAAGATCAGGGACGGCGGCTCGGAGCACGAGGCGTTCGTCCACCTGAACAACCCCTACGACTACCGCGGCTACCGCTTCTTCCAGGCGAGCTTCATCAACGTGGGCCGCGCGCGCCAGATCACTCTGCGCCTGAAGCGCGAGGCCGACGGCTACGAGACCGACGTGACGATCCCGCGCGACGGCTCGGTCAACCTCTCGGACGGCACGCACGTCGAGTTCGTCAACTTCCAGCCCGACTTCACGATGGCGGGCGGGCAGGCGACGACCGCCACGGGCGAGTACAACAACCCGGCGGCGATCTTAAACGTCACGGGCGCGGACGGCGCGCAGGGCCGCGCCTACGCCTTCACGCAGGAACTCCCGGCGGGCGCGCCCGTCGGACGCGCCGTCGGCGGCTACAAGTTCAAGCTCGTCTCGTTCGAGAAGGTGCCGGACGCGCACGTGCTCGCGATCCAGAAAGACCCCGGCGCGAGCGTCTTCTACGCCGGGAGCGCGATGCTGATGCTGACGCTCGTCGGCGTCTTCTTCTTCGCGCACCAGAGGGTGTGGGCTCTCTTGGAGGAGCGCGGCGGGCGGCAGGTCGCCGTGGCCCTCGGCGGCAACGCCAACCGCAACGCCGTCGCCTTCGAGGACAGGTTCAAGCGTCTGGTCGCGGCGATCAGCGGAGAGACAAACGCCGCGCCGCCCGACGGAGAAACAAACGAGGTACAGTCATGAGTGAAGTCTTGAAACACCCCGCGCAGCTCGGCTCGTCGAAACTGGATCCGGGCGGCTGGTCAATCGGCTCGTACCTCCCGGCGGCGCTGCCCGTCGCGGGCGCGCTCGTGATGCTGCTGCTGCGCATCCAGTTGGGCGGCGACCACTTCATCAACGACGGCGCGCTGATGATGCTCGCGCTCGCCGGCTACATCGTCGGCGGCGTCTTCCTGCTCGTGAACCTCTACGCGCCGTCGGGGATGGCGCAGAAGATCGGGCTGTGGTCGGGCGGCATCGGCGTCTTCTGCAACCTGTCGAGCTGGCTCGTGCGCTGGGTCGCCTCGCACGACCGCGAGCTGGCGGTCTTGCAGCGCAACGGCTACGGCCCGGATCAGATGCCGTGGGTCTGGCGCTACATCCCGTTCGCCAACCTCTACGATCTCTCGCTCGCCTTCGCCTTCGGCGCGGGCGTGACGACGATGCTCGTCTCGGGGCGCAAGAGCTTCCGCTTCATCGGCGCGATGTCTCTGCCGCTCGCCTCGCTCGTGCTCATCCTCGCGCGCTTCATCGGCAACGAGTTCATCAACCTGCCGCCGGTCTTGGACTCTTACTGGCGACCGATCCACGTCGGCACGGCCTCGATCTCCTACGGCGTCGCGCTCGTCTGCTTCGCCGCCGCCGTGCTCTACCTCCTGAAGGTCGGGACGAAGCCCGAGTCGATGACCATCGCGGCGGCGGCCTTCGCCATCTTCGTCTTCGCCACGGTCGGCGGACAGTTCGGCACGTTCAGGATTTTGACGACCGGCAACTACGCCGCCTCGACCTTCCTCAACGGCTCGCCCCCGGCGCTCCCGCTGCGCGTCAACATCCCTTACGTCGGCCCCGCGCTCATCCTCGCCGGGCTGCTGCTCGCCGGCGTCATCGTCCTCTTCATCAGGTACGTGACGAGGGGCGACGAGAAGTCGCAACGCCTCGGCCATCACCTGCTGAAGGCCTCGCTCGTCGTGCAGATGATCGCCATCGCGCTGCTCGTCTCGCAGATCAAGAGCGCGACGCCCGTCGCCGCCTGCCCCGACTCCGGCGGCTTCTTCGAGAAGTGCTACGACAAGGCGCAGTACCCGCGCTTCGGCAAGTGGCTCGCGGAGCAGCAGGAGGGCGTCACCCCGGAAGAGGTCAGGGCGCTCAGCGCGGCGCAACTGACCGGCGCGTCGGAGAACTTCGTCAGCCAGCGCGGCTCGCAGTTGACCCTGAGCACGAAAGCCAACCCGGTCGAGCTGTCCGCGCTCATCACCGCGTTCGCGGCGACGCTCTTCGTCGCCATCTTCGCCTTCAAGACGGAGAAACTCCGCGCCGCGCTGCCCGCGCCCGAAAAACTCGACTCCCTGATGTACAAGACGGCCAGCGTCGCCTTCGCCGGGCTCGCCATCCTGCTCATCACGGGCGCGATCTGGGCCAACGAGTCGTGGGGCCGCTACTGGGGCTGGGACTCCAAAGAGACGGGCGCGTTCGTCGCGTGGCTCACCTACGGCGGCTTCCTCCACGCGCGCATCGCGCGCGGCCTGACGGGCAAGCGCAGCGCCTACTTCGCCATCGTCGCGTTCCTCTTGGTCATCTTCACCTACCTCGGCGTCAGCTACCTGATCCCGGGGCTCCACTCCTACGCCTGAGGGGCGTGACAGGTAAACCGTGACGGGTGACAGGAGAAGATCGCGCGTCTTTCCTGTCACCCGTCACGGTTTACGGTTTACGGATCGTCAATGTCATCAGTCTCGATGAACAAAGAGGGCCTGCTCTTCGCGCTCGTCGGCGTCGGCTTCGGGCTCTTCTTCGGCTTCGCCTTCGTGACGTGGGCGAATCAGCGCGCGGCGCAGCAGCCCGCGCGCGCGGCGGCGGCGGAGGCGGCGGGCGAGGGCGAGCAGGCCGCCGAGGCGGAGGCCGCCATCAAGCGCGCGCGAGAGAACCCGAAGGACTTCGACGCGCAGATGGAGGGCGCGCGCGCCTACTACGACTCGCGGCGCTTCGACGACGCCATCGATCTCCTGCTGCGCGCCAACGAGCTTCAGCCGACGAACGTCGAGCCGGTCGTCGCGCTCGCGCACGTCAACGCCGACGCCGGCAACTACAAGGCCGCGGAGAAGTGGTACGTCGCCGCGCTCGGCATGAAGCCCGAAGACGCGGAGGCGCGCGCGGGCCTCGGTCGCGTGCTGCTGCTCTCGCAGCCGCCCGACTACGCGCGCGCCGTCGCGGAGCTGCGCCGCGCGCTCCAGACCGATCCGCGCCACGAGCCGTCGTTGCAGTTCCTCGCCTTCGCCCTCTCGCAGGAGGGCGACGAGCGCGGCGCGCGCGAGGCGGTCGGGCGGCTCGAAAAGATCAACCCGAACAGCGCCGCCCTCCCGCGCCTGCGCGAAGAGATCGAGGCGCGCGCCAAGGGCCCGCGGGCGGCGGGCGCGAACGCCCCGCAGGAGGGCGCGCGGTGAGGGCTTTGTCGCCGCGCCGCGCCTGTGCTACAAACCTCGTCGTCTCCCGTCCGTCTTGACGGCGACGCCGTCGCCGTCGCCGATAAACCGTCGGGCGCGTTTTCTCAAGCAGGTCTAGCGTGTCAATCCCGCGCGGCAGAGGTACGGCGCGAGAATCCCCGCAGCCGCGGCTGTCGCGGGGATTTTTTTTACGCGCGCGCGCCGCCGCTCAACTGCTCGCCGTCGCCGCCGCCGCGCTCGCCTTCGTCGCGCCGCGCGCGGGCCGGGCCTCCCTCCTCACGACGACCGGCGCGGCGCAGACGCGCGCGCGACGGACGCCGCGGGCCGCGCGCGGCTACTCCCGCTTCTCGCACGCGAGCGCGAGCCATCTCAAGCGCGACTGCGCCTCGTGCCACCGCATCGCCTCGTTCGAGCGGCCCGACGTCGAGGACTTCCCCGATCACCCCTCGTGCGTCGAGTGCCACCGCCGGCAGTTCTTCACGGGCGCGCGCCCGGCCATCTGCGCGAACTGCCACACGGTCGTCGCGCCGCGCGGCGGGGCGCGCTTCGCGTTCCCGAAGCCGGGCGGGGCCGCCGAGTTCGCGGACGTGTTCCCGCACGCCAACCACGTCAAGACGACCTCGCTCATCCAGTTCAAGCGCGTGCTCGGCGAGAAGGCGAACACGCAGGCGAGCTGCCTCTACTGCCACAAGATCGACGCGGCGAAGCGCGACGCCCCGCGGGGCGTTAACGCCTACGCGCCGCCGCCGGGCACGTTCATGACGACGCCGACGAGCCACGCCACGTGCTTCCAATGCCACTGGCGCAAGGAGGTGGCGAACCGCGACCAGCCGCCGCTCGCCGACGAGTGCGCGCGCTGCCACCGCGGCGTCGCCTCGGGCGGCGTCGTCTTTGAAGCCGTCAACGCGGGCGCGAACGTCGTAAGAGCGCCGGGGCAGATTCCCGCCGCGCCGGGTTCGGCCCCGCGCGCGTGGGCCGCGCCGGAACGTATCGTGCCGAAGTTCGTCCACGAGACGGAGTCGCACAAGAAGAAATTAAACGACGAAGGCAAAGAGGTCGCGATCACCTGCTTGCAGTGCCACGCCGCCGCGCGGAAGGCCGCGACGCTCGAAGCCCTGCGCCTCGGGGAGAACCGCGCGGGGCTTCCGACCTGTTCGTCGTCGGCCTGCCACACGGCGCTCGCGGGCACGGCGCAACTGAAGCTCTCTGTCTACCGCGAGCTGCGCGAGCGCGCGAAGGACGCGAAGTTCGACTGCGCGCTCTGCCACACGCCGCCCGCGAGCCTCTCCGCCGAAGCCCCTTGCAGCCACTACGCCGTCGTCCTCGCCGCCGCGACCAAGGAGGGCAAGGGGACTAAAGGGATCGAGCAGATCACGCCGCCGCGCTGCGCCGCCGAGCCGAAGAAGGGGACGCCTTGAGCGGGCACGCGCACAAGTGGTCGCCGCCCGCGCGCCGCGCGCGGGCTCGTCTCGCCATCGCCGCGTGCTGCGCCGCCGCGTCGCTCGCGCTGACGGGCCTCGCGGGTCGGCGCGGCGCGACCGCCGACGCCGGGCCGCGCGCGCCGGCTGCGTCGTTCGCGGTCGCGCCCCGCGGCGAAACAGACTTCTCCAAGTTCTCGCACGCCAGCCAGCGCCACGCCTCGCTCGCGTGCGCCTCGTGCCACGCGCGCGCGGCTGACAACTCGGCGCAGCCGCGCCTGCCCGGCCACAAAGCCTGCACCGGCTGTCACCTCCCGCAGTTCGTCACGCCGAACTCGCCGCTCTGCTTCGTCTGCCACGACGGCGTGGAAGGGGAGAACCCGGCGGTCAAAAACTTCCCGCCCATACGCAGCTTCGCCGCGCGCTTCGACCACGCGCAGCACGGCGCGGGCGCGGCCCGCCCGAAGGAAGGCTGCGCCGCCTGCCACCGGCCAGCCGCCAGCCGCCCCGCCGCGCTCACGATCCCCGCGGGCTTCGCCGCCCACTCAAACTGCTACTCCTGCCACACGCCCGACGCGCGCTCCGCCGGGCGCGACATCGCGGCCTGCGGCACGTGCCACACCGCGTCGGCGAGTTTCTTCCGCACCCCGGCGCTCGCGCCCGCCTTCCGCGTCGGCTTCAGCCACGCGGCGCACGGCGCGCGGCAGCGCCTCTCCTGCGCCGACTGCCACCGCGCGCGCGCCGGGCTCCCGCAGTCGCGGCAGGTCTCCGCGCCGCTCGCCGCCGAGCACTTCCGGAGCGAGCGCGCCCAGAGTTGCCTGACGTGCCACGACAACCGCCGCGCCTTCGGCGACGCGAGCTTCCGCGATTGCAGCCGCTGCCACAAAGGGCAGACGTTCCGCCGCGGCGGTTGAGCGAATCGGGCCGGGGCTTGGTCAGCGCCGATTGAAGGGCAAGCGGCCGACAAAATTGACAAGGCTTCGCGGCGGGTCTTAATATCGATCCCGGTCGAAGCTCATCAACGCAGCCGGCGGTCGTCCTCTTAAAGTTTCTTTCTCCCCGAAGTCGGCGGACGCGAGACTCCAACACCATTCGACGAGGGAAGAGACTCAACATGAAAACCCTGCTCGCGTGCGGCGCGGCGTCGGCGCTCCTCGCGCTCTCGCTCTTCGGCGGCACGCGCACGACGCTCGCCGTCGGCGCGCTCCTCTTCGACGGCAAGACGCAGCCCAAAGAGGTCGTCCTCAACAAGAGCCCGAAGACGGCGAAGAGCCCGGACAAGAACGCCGTCCCGTTCAACCACGAGAACCACGCGACGAAGAACTACGGCGCGGACATGAAGTCCGTGATGGGCTGCGCCGAGTGTCACCACACCGATCAGCCGAAGTCCGCCCTCAAAGGCGTGCTCAAGACTTCGGAGCGCGACGAGACGCTGACCGCGGCGCTCCTCCTGAAGCCCGACGCGCGGCCCGTCAAGTCGTGCGCCTCGTGCCACGCTCAGGAGGGCGTGAAGCCGCCGGGCCTCGCGGCGAACCCGGAGGTGACGTACCCCGAAGAGTCCGACCCGCTCACGATGACGAGCGAGGAGGCTTTCCACCACAACTGCAACACGTGCCACGAGTCGGTCAAGAAGTTGAAGGCCGACACCAAAGCTCCGACGACCTGCGCCGCGTGCCACAGCGGCAAGTGAGGCGGGGCCGGGCGCGACTTCAGAAAGAGAGTAGTGATCTTAATTAGAGCTTTTCTCTGTGCGCCCTCTGTGTACCCTGTGCCTCTGTGGTGAGGTAAGGATCAGAAGCACTCACCACAGAGGCACAGAGCACACGGAGGCGGTACAGAGTTGAATTTAAATCAGGACACTACTAGAAAGCGCCGCCCGGCGGAAACGGAAAACCGTATGACACGCACGCTACTCGCAACCGCCCTCGCCGCCCTCGCCTCTCTCGCGCTGGCCGCCTCCGGGTGCAACAAGTCTCAGCCAGCCGCCAACGCCGCGAACGCTTCGTCCGCCCGGACAGCCGCGCCGGCCAGTAGCCCGCAGACGGTGGTCGTCCCGCCGGTCGCCGCGGCGCACGGCGGCGGGGCCGCGGCCCCCTCCGCCGCGAGCGGCAGCACTTCGGGAGCGCCGGGCATGCCGACGCCGGAGCTGGACGCGAAGATCGCGAAGGCGGAGGCGAAGGCGAAGGCGGCGGGCGCGTCGGAGGCCGACCGGAAGGCGGCGGCGGCGGCGTACGCCGCGCGCGCCGACGTTTACTACAACGCGCAGCAGCCGATGCTCTACAAGTTCGCGCTCGGGGACTTCCGCCGCGCCCTCCGCTACGATCCGGGCAACGCCGACGCCCGCGCGAAGCTCGATCAGATCGTCTCGATCTACCAGTCGATGGGCAAGCCCGTCCCGACGAACGGTCAGGAACAGTGAAGTAAGGTTCGACTAAACAGGGAGAACCCTGCGAGTTTGTCGAGCCCGCGCGAGCGGGCGGAAGAGAGTAGTCCGCGGCGTGAGCCGTGGGGAGAAGCGACAAGAAAGGTCAAGAGCCCCCGGAGGGGGCGGAAGAAATCCGGCGGATGTAACCCGCGCGTCGAATCTCTCCCGCCCCCTCCGGGGGCTCTCTTTTTTTACCCGCCTGTCCCCACGGCCCACGCCACGGGCTACATTCTGCCGCCCGCTCGCGCGGGCTCTCTGCGTGCTGACGGCTGACTGCCGGCGGCTCTGTTCTTTAATCGGGCGCGGCGTGTGTGCGCGTCATCCTATCTTGATCCCCATCGACCTCAGAAACTCCGTCGGTCGCTCGCCCCCGATCAGCGCGAAGACGAGATCGTTTTCGACGGTCGCGATCTCCTCGCCCGTGCGCGCGTTCATCAGCACGACCTCGCCCGCGCGCACCTCCCTGATCGCCGCGCCGAAGTAGGGCCTGATCAGGCCGGCGTCGATGCAGTCGTACACCAGCACCTTATTCTCGAACTTGAGATCGTTCTTGAAGTCGCCGCGGACGACGAGCGAGACCTCGTTGGCCTCCCCGGTCGGGCGCGGCGCGATCCGGTCGCCGTCGCGCCGCGCCGCCAGATCGATGGCCGCCTCGATGGCCGAGTTGCCCGCGCCGACCACCAGCACCTTGCGCCCGCGCAACTGCCGCGCGTCCGCGAGCCTGTACCTCACCTTGTCCTCCGGGCGACCGCCGCGCACGTTCTGCAAGTCCTCGCCGGGCACGCCCAGACGCTTCGCCGTCCCGCGGTTGCCGAGCGCGAGGACGACGCGGCGCGCGCGGTACGCGCGCGGCTCGTTGGCCTCGCCCGCCTCCGTCTCCAGCAGGAAGTAGTCGCCGTCGTCGGCGCGGCGCACGGCCTTGCAGCCCTCCCGCTCGTTCACCGCCACGCCGCGCGCGAGCATCGTCCGCTTCCACGCCTCGATCAGCTCCTCGCGCCGTAAGCCCGCCCCGGGGACTTCGATGCCGCCGCGCGACTCCATCGTCTCCGGCTTGAAGTAGACGTACTTGCCCGCCGGGTACGACTCGATGGTCGCGAGCACGCCGTCCTGTTCGAGCGCGACGTAGCGCAGGCCCGCCTGCGCCGCGACGACCGCCGCGGAGAGCCCCGCGGGGCCGACGCCGATGATCGCCACGTCCAGTTCGGCCTTCGCCTCGGGCGGCGACGCGCGGAGGTCTTCGACGACGTGGCGGATCACGTCCGCGCCCTCGTTGGCGGCGTTCTTGATGAGCGGGACGCCCGACACGTCGCCGACGATGTAGCAGCCCGCGACGTTCGTCATGAACCGCGCGTCGCGCTCCGGCACTTTGCGCTGCGGGATGACCTTGCTCGTGTTGACGACGATGCAGGCCTTCGGGCTGACGGGGCACTCGACCTGACACGACGTGTCTTCCACACACTGCTCGCGCGCGATGGGCGTGGCGAAGCCGTCGACGATGGCGAGCACGTCGTGCGGGCAAGCCTCGACGCAGGCGTGGCAGCCGATGCAGCGTTCGGTGACGATGACGGGGTGCGGGTAGAGCGGCCCCGCCGGGTCGTACTTCTCGCGCAGCTCTTCCGTCAGCTCCTGAGTGTTCTGCGTCTCAGCCGACTCGCCCGCGGGCGGCTCTGCGATCCGGCGGCGCGCGCGGGCCGCATCGGCGAGCGCGAAGCCGACGCCGCAGAGCGCGAGCACGAGCGACGCGCCCGCCCACCCGTACCAAGGGAGGCCGCCCGGCAGGTTCCCCGCGCCCGACAGGCCCCCGCCCCGCAAGCTGACGCACGTGAGCAGCGCGAGGGCGGCGAGGACGAAGATCAGTTGCGACTTTCTCATGCTCGTGGAAAGAGAGAGGGCGACGTAATTTGATTTCTACTCCGTGCCCCCTCCGTGTCCTCCGTGTCTCCGTGGTGAAGTATGGATCAGAAACACTCACCACGCAGTCACAGAGATCACGGAGGGCGCACGGAGAAAGGCTGACGCCATGACTCTACAAAAAAGAGACGGCGCGGTCGAAGAGTTCACGACGCGCGCCCGCTAGCGTTGCGTTAGAAGCGCGGCCCCGCGGGGCCGCCGGTCGCCCGCGTGCTCGACGTGGCAGGAGGCGCAGTCGGGCGCGTTGGCCGCGACGAGGGCGCGGCCCGTTTGATCGTCAACTCTGCCGTCGTGGCAGAGCGCGCAGGTGGTGCGCGGCGTGGCGCGGTCGAGCGTCGCGCCGAGCGACTTGTGACAGCTCGAACAGGTCAGCTCGCCGGCCTCGTTGCTCTTCAGACCCGCGGCGGCGCGGACGCGGTGCAGGTGCAGCGCGTGGAACTGCACGCCGCGCCGCGCGTCCTCGGTCGTCGCCTTCCACGTCGTTAAAAGGTTCTTCACCTCTTCGGGCTTCGCGCCCCACTCCGCTTCGTCGAGCCCCTTCCAGTTCCAGCGCCCGCCGACGACCGGGTAGCCGAACGTCCCGCCGTGCGGCGTCGCCACGCGGCGACCGTTGTAGGTCTTCGCGTTCGCGTCGTTGTGGCAGCCGGCGCAGGTCTCTTCGCGCGCGACGCCGGGCTGGAAGTCCGCGGCGAGCGAGGCGACGGCGGGGCGGAAGCCCGCGCCGCGGTGCTCGCCGTGGCAGGCGGCGCAGCCGACGCCTGCGTCCCTGTGCGCGTCGGTCTCGCGCGCGTCGAAGGCCGCCGTCTGATGGCACGACGCGCAGCCCTCGTCCATCGTGCGCGAGAGGGCGTGGCAGGTCGTGCATGAGTTCGCGTTCGGGCGCGAGGCGACGGCGGGCGAGGCGAGCAGGGAGGCGCGCGCGTGCGCGCCCGAGAGCGGCGCGGGGGCGAAGGCCGACGAGTAGCCGAAGGCCGCGACCGCCGTGAGGGCGGCGACGGCCGCGGTCGCCCAGAGGAAGACGGCGAACGGGTAGGGCCGCGCCAGATCGCGCGTCGGCGTCCAGTTATAGCGCGTCTTGCCGAGCTGCGCGGGCGGTCGCGGGCGCAGCTCCGAGGGGCGCGCCATCTTGCCCGCCTCGCGCTTGCGCTTCTCCCAGAACACGTCGAGCGCGGCTTGACCCGCCCCGCCCTGGTGCGGGGCGCGCGGCGCGACGGCCCCCCCGCCCACGTCTCCGACGCGCACGCCCGCCTGGTATCTGACGGTGAGCGCGCACGTCCCGCCGTCGATGCGGACGAGGATGAAGAAGGGGCCGATCTGGATCGAGTCGCCGTCGGCGAGGCGCGCTTTGCCCTCGACGAGCTTGCCGTTGAGCGTCGTGGAGTTCGAGGGGCTGAGGTGGAAGAGGTAGAAGACGCCGCCCGTCTCGCGCACGCCCGCGTGCAGCCGCGAGACGCTCGGGTGGTTTAAGCAGACCTCGCAGCCGAGCAGGCGACCGAGGGCGAGTCCGTCGGCGACGAAAGTCACCGGGTCTTGCGAGCGATCCGCGCGCGTGACGACGAATGTGCTCTCCCGGTCGATCATTCGTGATTACTTTAACGCCCGCGGCTTTAGCGCGCGGCGAAGAAGACGACCTGCGCGACGTGAACCGGCAGCAGCGCCAGCATGAGCGAGGTCGAGACGACGTGCGGCGCGACCCAGAGCTTGAGCAGTTGGTGCAAGTAGATGAGCGCGTCGACGCGGCGCAGCGTGACGAGCGCGTCCACCGATTCGTAGAGCCGCCGCGACTCCCCGACCGGGAGGCCCGCCGCCGCCCCCTCCGTCTCGGCGCGCGCCTCGGCCTGCAACGCCGACAGCTCTTCGCGCCTGACGATCTGCCGGAGCAGGAACGCGAGCGAGAGGTAGCGGCGGCGCGCGCGGTCGCGCAGGAGCGCGCGCAGGGCGGGGCTCGCCTCGTGCGCCGCCTCGGCGAGGGAGGCGCGCAGCTCCTCGCGCCGCGCGCGCAGGTCTTCCAGGAGCAGCGGCTCGCCCTCGATGCTCGTCATCACGCGCGGCACGACGACGTAGGTCGCCAGGCCGAAGAGCCCCGTCAGGATCGTGAGATCGAAGGAGACCATCAAGAGCGTCGTCAACAGCCCGCCCGTCGCGCGCCCGCCGTGCGCGAGCAGCAGCACGCCCGCCGCCGCGCCCGCGTAGGCGTGCGCGAGCATCCAGTAGCGCAGCGCGCCCGCGCGCCTCCGGTAGACCTGCTTGCGCGCGGGGTAGGTCATCGCCGCGGCGACGCCGACGAGCCCGGCGAGCCCCGTCATCCAGCGCACCGTCAACCACGTGCCGCCGATCCTCCCGTCGAGCCCGTGGAGAGAGAGCAGCCACAGGGTCGCGAGCGAGAGCGCGAGCGTCGCAACGACGCCGAGGGCGTGCCAGAGGCGCGCGAGCGGGTCGCGCTTGTGGATGTTGCGACCGACGGCGTGAGTCTGATCCTGAAAGACGAGGCCGAGGCGGCTCCCGGCCTCGTCGAAATACTCGCGCGGGTTGACGCGCACGAGCGCGCCGGTCGGGCAGTTCTCCTGACAGGAGTAGGCCGGGCGGCGCGCGCCGGGCGGGTTGAGCGGCGTGTTGTTGCAGAGGTTACATTTGACGGCGAGCAGGTTCTCCGTCTCGGAGACGGGCGGGGGCGGCTCGGCGGGCGCGAGGCTCAGCCAGCCGCGCCAGCCTTCGCGCCGAGTGCGCGCCGCGGCGTCGGCGGCGGCGGGCGACTTGCGCGAGACCATCGAGATGGCCGTGTAGGGGCACTGGACGGCGCAGTCGCCGCATCCTATGCAGGTCTTGGGATCGATGTCGATCTGCCCGTCGGCCAAGCGACCGATGGCCCCGGTCGGGCAGCCCGTCAGGCACTCGGGGTCTTTGCAGTGGAGGCAGACCTGCGGCGCGAGGACGTGCTGACGGGGCGGCTGGCCGAGGCGCGAGGGGCGCACGACGTGTATGCCGCGGCGCAGCAGCCGCGACTTGCCGTGAACCTCGTGGCAGGCGAGCGAGCAGTTGCCGCAGCGCACGCACAAGTCCATGTCCATGACGAGCAGGTTCGCGCCGTCCACGATGCCGGTCGTGATCTCTTTCTCGGCGGCGGCGAAGGTGGGGAGGTGCGGCGGGCGGTAGAGCGACACGTCGTCGTCGGCGAGCGAGAACTCGGAGAAGCGGCGCGCGACCGCGTCGCGCAGGCGCGGGTCGCCCCGCAGGGCGGCGATGGAGATTTCGAGCGCCTCGGTGCGCGCCATCACGGTCGCCGTGTACTTCCAGCGCGCGTCGCGCTCCACGCCTTCGAGGCCGAGGCAGTTGCCCGCGCCGAGGAAGTCGGCGGCGGCGTCCGCGCCGAGCGACTGCACGACGTCGGCCTCCGCGGGGCTCGCGCCGAGGCCGCGCACGCGCCTGACCCAGCCGTCGCGGATCAGGACGACGCGCTCGATGGCCGACCCTTCGGCGTGCAGGACGTGGTTCCTGCCGTAGATGACGAAGCGCGCCGCGTCGCCCAGACTGCGGAGCAACTCCTCGTCGAAGGCCCCGCCGGTGGCGTGGAGCACGTCGAGGAGCGTGCGCGCGAGCCCGTGGCTGCGGTAGGTCGCGTCGAGCGCGCCGCCGAACTTGGGGAGCTTGCGCAGGAGGCGCAGCGCCGGGCGCGTGATCTCGATGACGGTGGCGGGCGCGGCGGCGGCGACGCGGACGGTCGCGTTGCGCGGCACGCCCGCGAGCACCGACATCTCGCCGAAGCTCACCCCGGCGGGCAGCTCGGCGACCTTCTCCGGCTCGCCCCCCTCGCCGGCCACGAGCACGTCGAGCGCGCCCTCGACCGTGACGTAGAAAGTGTTGCCGCCCCAGTCGCCCTGCCGGATGATCTCCTCTTCGGGCTCGAACACGAGCAGGCGGACGTAAGGGCCGATCTTCTTGCCGTTGTAGTTGCGCCCGTAGGCGATCACTTCGAGGTCGAGTTCGTACTTGAAGCGCCCGCCCTCGCGCTCGACCAGCTCGGAGATGATGCCGGCCCTCCCGATGGCTTCGAGGACGGTCTTGTGCGTCTTGATTTCGCGCGGCATACGACCCGGACTCGGAATGAAATGGAAAGTTGAAGCGACACGGCGGAGCCCCCCCCGCGGCGTAAAAGGATGAAGACCCCGCGATTATAGCAGACGGCGAAAAACGGGAAGGGCTGCCCTTCGGCGGCGTCCCGACTCGATCTCTTCTCCGTGCCGCCTCCGTGCCCTCCGTGTCTCCGTGGCGTGTGCTTAAGTCTCTTACCTCGCCACGGAGTCACGGAGGACACGGAGCGGGCACGGAGGAAGGCTGAAAATCGGGGGAATACTCGTCTTTGCCTACCGGACGGGGCGCGGGGCGCGGTTGAAAATTTGGGGAACCGGGCGGGGGCACGGGGCGTGTAAGGTCTGCGGGCGAACCGTCCGGGGCGTGTATAATTGCGCCGCCGGTTCGCCCCGGCGCGGCGGCTAAAGTTTCACGGATCGCCGCGCAGCGCGCACGCGCCTTACGGGAGTGAGAGCCTGCCTGTCCTGCATGAGCGCACTGACATCAGTCGAGGAGCTCGCACTGACGCCCACGCCAGCCGCGGCGCGGGTCGAGGTGCGCGTGGCTGAGCCGCTCTCCGATCACAGCCTGCTGGAGTCGGCGCGCGTCGGCGACGAGGCCGCATTCGCCGAGCTGGTGCGGCGTTACCGGAACCAGATCACGAACTACGCTTACCGCTTGACGAACGACTACGACTCGGCGGTCGATCTCGCGCAGGAGACTTTTTTGCGGGTCTTCCGCGCGGCGGACAGGTATCAGGCGAACTACGCCTTCTCGACCTACATCTACCGCATCGCGACGAACCTCGCCATCAGCGAGCTGCGCAAGCGCAAGCGGCACCGCCTGGTCTCGATGACCGGGTTCTTCAGATCGGGAGACGGGACGGAAGACGCGATGGAACTCGACCCGGCGGACGCCGCGCCGCTCGCGGACGCGACGATGGTCGAGGACGAGCGGCGGGCGGCGGTGGCGCGCGCCATCTCGACGCTCCCCGAAAAGTACCGCGTCCCGCTCGTGCTGCGCGACGTGGAGGAGCGCACCTACGAGGAGATCGCGCGCATCCTCGGCATGAGCGAGGGCACGGTGAAGTCGCGCATCAGCCGCGCGCGCGCGTTCCTGCGCGACAAGTTGAAGATGTACCTGTGAAGTTTACCAGAGGGGAAAGATGAACTGTCAGAATTTCAGAAACGAGATCGAAGAGCTTGAGGCGGGCGGGCGCTTGGCCGCCGAGGCCGAGTCGCACGCCGCGCGCTGCCGCTCGTGCCGCGCCTTCCGCGACGAGGGCGACTCCTTGCGCGCGCTCGTCGGCAGCCTCGCACGCGTCGAAGCGCCGGGAGATTTCGACTTCCGCCTGAGGGCGCGGATCGCCCGCTCCGAGGGCGCGCGCACAGCTCACGCGGGCTGGCGCGGCTTCGTGCCGGGCGCGGCGTGGCTCAGCGCCGCGGGCTGTCTCGTCTTGGCGCTCGGCGTCTTCGTGCATTTCCGCCCCGGCCAGAGCGCGCCGCCGCCGCCCGCGCCCGCGCCCGCGCCCGCGCAGGCTCGGGAAGTCGCCGCCGCCGACTCGGCGGCGGCCAAACCCGATCAGACGACGGTCAGACCTGAGCAGGCCGACGTTAGCGACGGCGAGACGCAGGCGGCGTCGGGTAAAGAGATCAGGGAGGCGGTCGCTTACACGCCTGCCCGCCGCGGCAACCGCGCGCCGCGCTCGCCGCAGGGTCAGAGGTTCATCCTGTCGCGCGAGGCGGCGGGCCGGATCGGCGAGTCGCAGGACTCGGCGGGCGCGTACGAGACGAGCACGCTCGACTCGCGCCCGATGAAGATTCACGTCGGCTCGCCCATCGCGCTCCCCGTCTCGACGCAGGAGCGGCCACTCGAAGCCCTCTTCAAAGACACGAGCGGCGCGACGCGCTCGGTCTCGGTCGACGCCGTCACTTTCGGCGCGCGCGGCCTGCCCGCGCGCCGCGCGCAGGCGAGGAACGCCTCTTACACGCAGCAGGGTGTTTGGTAGAAGTGCTTTTCACATCCACACAGTTTCGTCAGCTCACGGGCCGCGCCGCGCGCTCCCTGCTCGCGCTCGCCTGCGCTTTCGTCTGCGCCCGCGCCCAACAGCCGGCGGCGCGACCCGCTTCGACCGCGAAGCCGAACGCCCCCGCGACGGCGACGGCCCCCGCCCGCCCGCCGGTTCCCGCCGGGGCGGCGATCCCCGTCAGGGCGGCGACCGCCGCCACCGCGCCGCGGCAGCCCCAAGCCGCGCGCTCCATCACCTCGCTCGATGCGCGACCCGCGCGCCCGTCGCCGCCCGTCGTCGCCGTCATGCACCGGATGAGCGGCTGGAAGTTGCGCGCGCTCGTCGCCCCGCCCGACGCGCCCATCGCCGCGACCTTCGACGACAAGTTCGTGAGCACGAACATCGTCGCCGGCTACGTCATGCCCGACGGCTACAGCGTCATCGCGCGCCTGCCGCAGGCCGAGGCCGAGCTGCTGAGTTTCACCGCGACCTTCCCCGACATGAAGCCTTCGGGGTCGGCTGACGACTCGCCGCTCAGGCTCGTGGGCTTTGACGGCTCGGAGTTCGCCGCCAAGTTCGTCGGGCTCGACGCGAGCACGGGCCTCTCGCTCTTCGAGTCCGAAAAACCGCTCTTCGCCCCGACGCGGGAGAGCGCGCAGCCCCTCGCCGTGGGCCTGCGCGTGTGCGTCTGGGCTCCGCTCCGGGCCGCCGAGTCGAGCGCGGCGGCGGCGGTCAACAACAACCAGCCCCATTCCGATCTCACCGTGGGCGACATGGGCGTGCTCTACATGAACATGAGCGAGGTCGAGGGCCGACTCAAGGAAGTGGTGCGCACGCCGCGCGGCAGGGCGATGAGCTTCAGGGTCGAGGTCGAACACGTCTCGCCGGAGTGGGCGGGGGGCGTGGCCCTGACGGAAGCGAACTCGCTCATCGGGATCGTCGAGCAGGGCGCGGGGCGCGGCGCGAACCTGCTCCCGGCTGACAGCGTGAGGGCCGCCGCCGCGCGCGTGAAGGCCCGGCGCGCGAGCGTGCCGCAGCCGTGGCTCGGCGCGCGCGGCGACGCCGTGGCGACCACTCAGGCCGAGCTGTTCGTCGAGCGCGGCTGGTCGCGCGAGCAGGCCCTGACTCTCATGCGCCGACAGCAGGGCGTGCTCCTGACCGCGGTCGTGCCGGGCACGCCCGCCGCGCGCGCCGGGCTGCGCCCGGGCGACGTGGTCGCGCGCGTCGGCGAGCACGACGTGCGCGGCGTGGACGACATGACGTGGGTCTTGAAGCAGGTGGGCGGCAACACGCCCGCGCAGTTCACGGTGCTGCGCGCCGGGGTGGCCCCGCTCAACTTGCGCGTGCGGCTCAGCGAGTCGCAGAACCCCGCGCTCGAAACTTCGCAGGCCGAGGTCTACGCGGCGGAAGCCGAGCTGTTGCGCGCGCAGTCGTCGATCATGGACGCGCGCGCTAAGGTCTCCGAGCTGCAAAACGAACTCCGCCTGCTCAAAGATCAGGGCCTGCTTCCGTCCCCGGCTGACGGCCATAAAATGGCGGCGGCGGACGAGTCGCGGCGCGTGCTGGCGGCGAAGCTGCGCGAGGCGGAGGAGTTTTACCGCGGCGCGATCGAGGCCGTGAACAAGTTGCAGAGGCAACTGACGGAGGCGCAGCTCCGTTTCCGCGCGGCGACGGCGGCGCACCCGACCTACGGCCTCAAGCCGCTGCTCCCGTTCGGCGTCGAGTCGGCCCCCTACCTCTCGATGCAAACCGCCGCGGGCGTCACGGACACGCGCCGCGGGCTGCTCGTCGTCGCCGTCCACCCGGAGAGCGTGATGGCGCGCGCGGGCGTGCGCGTCGGCGATCTGATCGAGACCGTCAACGGCGAGCCGAGCCTCGGCGCGGGCTGGCAGTCGAGACTGCCGAGCGATCCGAAGGCCGAGATCGCCCTCGGCGTGCTGCGCGACGGCAAGCAGCTCGCGCTGAAAATTCACCCGCCCGCGCCCGACAAATAATCTCCCGCCGCCGCGACCTCACGGCTATCTGCCGTCACATCTCTCCGTCCTACGATCCTACTCGGGGCCCCTGACGAACGGGGATAACCGTGGGGGCGAGGCTCGGCCCCCGCCCGCGTCGTCACGTGATAGACGACCGGCATCCCCATGGCGCGTGGGGGCGGGGGCGAGCCCCGCCACTAGGTGCCATCCCGACCGCAGAGTTTTTTGAACCGACCTCCGGCGCGAGTTGTGATAACCTAGCGGCGATCTAAGTCAGCAATCTACAGCGAGAGCGAACGCCGGTTCAGCAGTGATGCCTCAGGAAGCCGTCGCCTTTTACCACCAACTTTTGGAGGACGCCGGACTCGCCGAGTCTTCCCGCGCGATGCTCGACGCGGGGCTCGAACGCGCCCGCCTCGTCTTCGGCGGTCGCCGCCTCTCGCCCTACCTGCGCCCGCACTTCGTCACCGAGTCGGACTGGGCTCGCGTCACGCGCGTCTGCGAGACGGTCTGGGGCGCGATCCAGAAGGTGAAGGACGCCGCGGTCGAAGACCGGGCGCTGCTCGACGAGCTGGGGCTCACCGAAGTCGAGCGCGAGCTGGTCACCATCGACCCCGGCTACGGCGAGGTCTCGCCGACGGCGCGTCTCGATTCGTTCCTGACCGCCGACGCTTACAGCTTCGTCGAGCTGAACGGCGAGAGCCCCGCGGGGATCGCCTACGCCGACGCCGCGTTCGAAATCTTCTCCGCGCTCCCCGTCATGCGCCGCTTCGCCGAGCGTTACACGTTGCGAACCTTCGAGGGGCGCGGGCTCCTGCTCGACGTGCTGCTGCGCGCCCACGCGGAATTTTTAGGGCGCGCGCCCGAGCGCAAGCCGCGCATCGCCATCGTCGATCTCAAAGGCTTGCCGACGCAGCAGGAGTTCGAGCTGTTCCGCGAGTACTTCGAGAGCCGGGGCTACCCGGCGGTCGTCGCCGCGCCCGAAGAGCTTGAGTTTTCGGGCGGGCGTCTGCGCGCGGGCGCGTTCGAGATCGACATCGTCTACAAGCGGCTCCTCGTCAACGAGTACCTGCCGATCATGAGGGAGCAGCCCGCGCTCCTCGAAGCCTACCGCGCGCGCGCCGTCTGCATGGTCAACAGCTTCCGCTCGAAGATGATCCACAAGAAGGCCCTCTTCGCCGTCCTGACGAACGACGCCTACGCGCGCCTCTTCACGCCGGAGGAGCGCGAGGCCATCGGCGGCCACGTCCCGTGGACGCGCAAGGTGAGGGAGGAGAAGACGGATCGCGGCGGGCGGCGGATCGACCTCTTAGAGTTCGTCGCGCGCGAGCGCGACCGGCTCGTCCTCAAGCCCAACGACGACTACGGCGGGCACGGCATCTACATCGGCTGGAACACGGACGAGGCGGGCTGGCGGGAGGCCCTGAGCCACGCGCTCGCCGACGGCGACTACCTCGTGCAGGAGCGCGTCAGCACGGCGCGCGAGATGTTCCCCGCGCTCAGGGACGGCGGGGGCTTCGAGTTCGTCGAGCAGTTGGTCGATCTCGACCCGATGCTCTTCTACGGCAAGGTCGGCTCCGCCTTCACGCGGCTCTCTTCGAACGAGCTGGCGAACGTCACGTCGGGCGGCGGGATGGTCCCGACCTTCATCATCGACGAGAAGTAGCGCGTCGGGTTTTCGAGCCACGCGCGCCGGGAACATTCACAGCGGAGCGCCCCACAGATGAGCAGAGACATTGACGCCGAGGAGGGGACGAGGAGCGAGGAGCGGCGCACGCACGACCGCTCGCGGCTCATCGTGGACGTGTTCTTCGACGGCGCGGACGCCACCGGGATCGCCAGCACGAAGGACATCAGCGTCGGCGGCCTCTACATGAACACGCAGAAGGAGCTGCCCGAGGGCGGGCTGCTCACGCTGCGGCTGCCGTTCCCAGAGGGCGACGTGGTCGTCAACGCCGAAGTCGTTTACAGCAACCCCGGTCGCGGCGTGGGCGTGAGCTTCCACGGGCTGAGCGAGCACGACCGCGCGACCATCGAGAGCGCCCTCGCGGACGGGTGATTACGGGCGGGCAGGCGAGCGCGCCGCTCGCGTGGGCCGAACTCTCCGCGGCGGCGCGCGGCGCGCTCGCCGGCAGACTCGCGGGGCTCTACGGGGCGGCGTCGGACGGGGCGGCCTTCGACGCGCTCGCGGTCGACAAGCAGCAGGCCCTTCTAATCTTCGCCGCGCGGCTCAGCCGCCTGAGGCTGTGGGCGCACGTCCGGCGCGTCACGAACGTCTACGGCGAGGGCGGCGTCGGCCTCGAATTCGAGGCGGCGCGCGGGTTCTCGAAGCGCCTGCGGCACAGCCCGCGGTTCACGGCGCGCTTCGCCGCGCACCGCGACACGGCGGAAGGTTTTTACGAGAAGGGACGCCGCGCCGCCGCGCTCCACCTGCTCCGCCCGCGCCCGCGCGCGCGTCTGTGGGCGGCGCACTTCGATCTCTACGCGCCGCTCGCGGGCCCCGCGAGCGCGCTGCGCCACCTCTGGCACGAGAAGCTGCGCGGGCGCACGCCCGACTGGCGAGAGATCGCCGCCGCGCTCGGTTGCGACGGGCGCGACTAGACTGCTTGACTGATCCGTCGATATTTTGATCACGCGACTGGGCGCGCCGGTGTCGGCGGTGGCGCGGGCCGGCGAGAGTAGTCGGGAGGGGGCGCGAACGCATGGCGGACAAATACACGCTCGGCATCGAGGAGGAGTTTCAGATCGTCGATCCGGCGACGCGCGAGCTGAAGTCGCACGTCTCGGAGATGCTCGAAGAGGGGAGGATGCTCCTCGGCGAGCAGGTCAAGCCGGAGATGATCCAGTCGCAGGTCGAGGTCGGCACGGGGATTTGCCGCAACATCGAGGAGGCGCGGGCCGACATCACGAACCTCAGGGCAATCGTCTCCGGGCTCGCGCGCAAGAACGGGCTCGCCATCGTCGCCGCCTCCACGCACCCGATCTCGAAGTGGACCGACCAGCAGATTTTCGACGACCCGCACTACATGCTGCTCATCGAGGAGTTGCAGATGGTGGCGCGCTCGCTCCTCATCTTCGGGCTCCACGTCCACGTCGGCATCGAGGATCGCGAGCGGCAGATTCACATCATGAACGCGGCGCGCTACTTCCTCCCGCACGTGCTCGCGCTCACCACCTCTTCGCCCTTCTGGCTCGGCGTCAACAGCGGCCTGAAGTCGTACCGCTCCGAGGTCTTCAAGAAGTTCCCGCGCACGGACATCCCCGATCACTTCGGCTCGTACACCGCGTTCCAGCAGTACGTCCAGATGCTCTTGGACACCAACTCGATCAGCAACCCGAAGAAAATCTGGTGGGACGTGCGCCCGCACCCCTTCTTCCCGACGCTGGAGTTCCGCGTCTGCGACATCCCGACGAGGGTTGACGACACCGTCGCCATCGCCGGGCTCTTCCAGGCGATTGTCTGCAAGCTCGACCGGCTGATCGAGCGCAACCTCGGCTTCCGCCTCTACCGCCGGATGCTCATTCAGGAGAACAAGTGGCGCGCGGTGCGCTACGGGCTCGAAGGCAACATGATCGACTTCGGCAAGCAGAAGGAGGTGCCGACGCGCGACCTCATCCGCGAGCTGCTCGACTTCGTCGACGACGTGCTCGACGATCTCGGCTCGCGCAAGGAGGTCGAGCACGTCCACACGATCCTTGAGCGCGGGACGTCAGCCGACGATCAGTTGCGCGTCTTCGCCCAGACGAACGATCTCAAGGCCGTGGTCGATCAGTTGATCGTGAGGACGATTGAGAACGTGCCGGTGAAATGATCGGCGTCGGCACGCGCCGGCGGGCGGCAGGTAGCGGCCACGAAGCGACGGCAGGGGGTGGCCCGCGGTGGCGGGCCGGGCGCTGCGACCGTCGGCGCGCCTTAACCCCGCGGGTGTTCGAGCGCGAGTCGCAAAAAGTTCTCGAAGATGATGCGACCGTCGCGCGAGTCGTTGGGGTGCTCCCAGCGCGTGGCGCGGCGCTTGTCCCAGTCCTCGAAGGATTTTTCGAGGTGGTACTGGACGGTGTAGATGAGCTGGCCCCCGGCGCGCTTGACCATCATCTGGTTGCGGCAGAAGTAGGCGGTCGCGATGAGCTTGAAGCCCTCGGGCACGCGGTCGAGCTGCAACCCGTGGTTCTGCCAGACGCGCAGGATGCAGGCCTCGATGGTGTAGTCCTGCCAGATGCCGGAGTCGCGGCTGTCGATGCCGGAAAAGATCGGGTCTTCGGAATCGACGATGCGGATGAAGCGGTACTGGTACTCGAAGGGGCGGCCCACGCGGTTCTCGTGCTGCTCGCGGTTGTCGAGCGTGAGGACGCGCGCGCCGAACCCGAGGCCGACGAGCTGGTGCCCGCCGCAGATGCCGAGCACGGGGGTGCGCGTCGCGCGGACGAAGCGCCCGAAGCCTTCGAGCATCTCCGGGTTGTAGTAGTCGAAGTCGCGCAGCGTGCCGCTCAGCACGATGGCGTCGGGCCGAAACTTCTCCGACGCCTCGGCGATCTCGGAGAAGTGCGCGACCTCCGTCTCGGGGTGGCGGACGAGGCGCGCGATGTTGTTGCGGATGTTGCCGAGGGCGAGCCCAGCGATCTCGCGCTCGCGCTTCAAGTTCGCCCCGGCGCGGCGGCCCCATTCGGCGCGCGCCACGTCGGAGATGTCGCGCTCGTCGCGCAGCAGATCGTCGACGACCAAGACGCGGACCGCCTCGATGCGCTTCTCGATGGGCTCGTACTTGCAGTAGGCGCGCTGGTTGAAGGGGAAGGGTAGCGGCTCCGCTTGATCGATGGGCGCGTGCTCGTTGAACTCCTGCATCATTGACTAGATTGTAACCCGCCGCGCGCGAAAAATCATGCGCGGCGGGCGGGCTTCGCCGCGCCGGGCTCGCGGTAGAGCCCCTGCTTCGTGTTCTGGTTGAAGCGCGGGACTGCCGCCCCCGCGCCCGCCCCCTCGACCCCGCGGCGCATCTCTTCGGAGAGGGCGCGCCGCAGGCGCGTGCGGAAACCCTTGTCGCGCCCCTCCGTGAGGTGGTCGGCGAGGAGCACGGCGCGCTGCCAGGAGGATTCGAGGTCGTCGGCGAGCCGCGAGATTTTCGTGATGTCGTAGGGGACTGCCACCTCGGCGCAGCCCGCGCGCGCGAAGACGGCGAGGTAGCGCGCCGTCGAAAGATCGGGGCACGACAAACGCCTGCGCCCGATCTTCAGCTCGACGCCGAGCAGCGTGTGCTGCACGCGCACCTGCGCCCCCTCCTTCGCCGCCGGGAGCAGGAACGAACGCGTCCGCAGCGTCCGCACGCGCTCCGCGTAGACGCGCGGCAGCCACTCTTCGCCGAGCGCCTCGCGCACCCGCGCGGCTATCGCTTCGAGCGACGGCGCGCGCCCGCGCCCCCCGCCCGACTCGACCGACGCCGATTCAACACCCGCCTTCGTCACAACGCATACATACCCCAAAGAGCGTGACAAGTAAACCGTGACGGGTGACGGGGGCGATTAGCTGTCGGCTGTTAGCTGTTAGCAGGGCTAAAGGCTAACAGCTAATCGCTAACAGCTTCCTGTCACCTGTCACGGCTTTTGAGCTGGCTGACGACGGTTTGCGTGTTGCGGAGCGCGTCCATGAGGCGACCGGGGAAGATGCCGAGGTAGAGGACGCCGAGGACGGTGAGGGCGAGCGCGACGGCGATGCTGGCCGGGACGCGCGGGCGCGCCCACTGGCTCGTGCGCTCGCGGAAGAACATCGAGACGACGAGGCGCAGGTAGTAGTAGGCGGAGATGGCCGTGTTGAGGACGCCGATGACGACGAGCCAGACGAGGCGCGAGCCCTGCTCGCCTTGCGCGAGCGCGGCGCGGAAGACGAAGACCTTGCCCATGAACCCGGCGGTGAGCGGCACGCCGAGCAGGCTCAGCAGGAAGAGCGAGAGCGTCAGCGAGAGCGCGGGCGCGAGGAAGCCGATGCCGTTGTAGTCCTCGATCTCCGTGCGCCGGTCGCCGCCGCGCGCGATGACGGTGACGACGGCGAACGCGCCGAGGTTCATCACCGCGTAGGCGAGCAGGTAGAAGATGACGGAGGCGATGGCCGCCTGCCGGTCGGAGGCGTCGGCGGTCGAGCCCGCCGCGACGAAGCCGACGAGCGCGTAGCCCGCGTGCGCGATGGACGAGTAGGCGAGCATCCGCTTGACGTTCGACTGGACGAGCGCGGCGAGGTTGCCGACCGTCATCGTCAGGATCGCGATCACGAAGAGCGCGCCGAGCCACGCCGAGTGCAGTTGCGACGCGGCGGGCGCGGCGGCGACGAACGGGAAGGCGAAGAGGAAGACGCGCATGAAGCCCGCGAACCCGGCGGCCTTCGGCCCCGCCGCCATGAAGGCCGTGACGGGGGTGGGCGCGCCCTCGTACACGTCCGGCGTCCAGACGTGGAAGGGCGCGGTCGCGATCTTGAAGGCGAAGCCGACGAGCATCATCGCCGCGCCCGCGTAGACGAGCGCCGAGTAGGGCAGGCGCGCCGGGTCGGCCACGCGCAGGGCGATCTCGTGGATGTTCGTCGTGCCCGCGCCGCCCGCGCCCGTCACCGTCCCGCCGTAGGTGAGCGCGATGCCGTAGAGGAGGAAGGCCGACGAGAACGAGCCGAGGACGAAGTATTTCATCGACGACTCGTTCGAGCGCAGGTCGGTGCGGCGGAAGCCCGCCATCACGTAGGTCGCTATAGAGAGCAGTTCGAGGCCGAGGAAGATGATCACGAGGTCGCCGCCCGACGCCATCAGCATCATCCCGGCGGTGGCGAACAAGAGCAGCGAATGAAACTCCCCGGCGGGCAGCCGCTCGCGCTCGACCCAGATCATCGAGACCAAGACGGTGAGCGCCGAGACGACGAGGAAGACGAGCGTGAAGGAGAGCCGCATCCGGTCGAGCACGATCATCCCGTTGAACGCCTCGCGCGGCACGGGCGCGTCCCACAGCCAGAGGCACGCGGCTGCCGCCGCGCCGAGCCCCGCGAGCGAGAGCGCGCCCGTCGCCCAGCGCCGCCGCGTGCCGCCCGCGAAGGCGTCGACGAGCATGACGAGGACGCCCGCGACCGAGACGACGATCTCCGGCAGGACGAGCGTCAGGTTCACGTCGGGCGAGGGGGCCGAGAGCGTTTGGAATGCGAGACAGGGGTTCATCGTGTTTGAAGAATACGCCGGGCCTGATAGCGAAGCTCCGTCAGCCGGGGCGGAGGGCGCGCGCACGCGCCCCGCGCGCACGGCTACTTTTTAACCTCCGCCGTCACCTCGCCGCCGCTCTCGGGGAGCACGCGCGCGCGCACCTGCCGCACGCTCTCTCTGGAGCGCGAGAGGAACGGGCGCGGGTAGACGCCCATGTAGATCATCAGCGCGACGAGCGGGATCAGTAGGCCGATCTCGCGCCAGCTCAAATCCCTCAGCCGCGCGTTGGCGCGTTTCGTGAGTCGCCCGAAGAGGACGCGCTGCAACATCCAGAGCATGTAGACCGCCGCCCAGATGACGCCCGTCGCGGCGAACATCGTCACCACGCGCGGGTTCATCCAGCGCGCGAAAGTGAAGGGCGAAGTCCACGTGCCGAGCATGATCAGGAACTCGCCGACGAAGCCGTTCAAGAGCGGCAGGCCGATGGAGGAGAGCGACGCGAAGACGAACAGGGCGGCGAACCACGGCATCGGCTTGGAGAGCCCGCCGAAGTCGGAGATCTGTCGCGTGTGCCGCCGCTCGTAGATCATGCCGACGATCAGGAAGAGCGCGCCGGTCGAGACGCCGTGGTTCAGCATCTGGTAGAGCGCGCCCTGCATCCCGGCCTCGGTGAACGAGAAGACGCCGAGCATGACGAAGCCCATGTGGCTCACCGAAGAGTAGGCGACGAGCCGCTTCATGTCGGGCTGCACCATCGCGACGAGCGCGCCGTAGATGATGCCGACCGTCGCGAGCACGACGACGTAGGGCGCGAAGGCGCGCGCCGCGTCGGGGAAGAGCGCGAGGTTGAAGCGCATGAAGCCGTAGGTGCCCATCTTCAGGAGCACGCCCGCGAGGATGACCGACCCGGCGGTCGGCGCTTCCGTGTGAGCGTCGGGCAGCCACGTGTGGAAGGGGAAGAGCGGCACCTTGATCGCGAAGGCGAGCCCGAAAGCGAGGAAGAGCAAAAACTGTTCGGGGCGCGGGCCGAGGCGGAGCGCGCCGCTGCGCATCGCGTCGAGCAGCAGCACGTAGTCGAACGTGCCCTGCCCGCCGCCCGCCTGCGCCGCGTAGAGGAAGTAGAGCGCGATGATGCCGACGAGCATCAGGAGCGATCCGACCGCCGTGTAGATGAAGAACTTGACCGCCGCGTAGACCCTGCGCTCGCCGCCCCAGACGCCGATCAGGAAGAACATCGGCACGAGCGACGCCTCGAAGAAGAGGTAGAAGACCAGCAGATCGAGCGACGCGAAGACGCCGATCATCGCGCCTTCGAGGAACAGGAGCGAGGCGTAGAAGGCGAGCGGCCTTTTCTCGACCGCGTGCCAGCTCGACAGGATCGAGACGGGCACCAAGAGCGTCGTCAGCAGCACGAGCCACAAACTGATGCCGTCCACGCCGACGTGGTAGCGCGCGCCTATCGCCCCGATCCAGTTCACGTCCTGCACGAAGCCGAAGCCGGCGGCGGACGCGCCGCCGCCGCCGAGCAGCAGGAGCGAGGCGAGGAACGTGGCGGTCGAGATGGCGAGCGCGATCCAGCGGTAGTGCGTCTCGCGGCGGTAGGGCGCGAAGGCGTGCGCGGCGAGCGCGACCGAGCCGAGGAGCGGGAGCAGGATCAGGATCGTGAGCAAATAGTTCTGCATCGACAGTTACCGGAAGAACGTGACGCGCCCGAAGACGAAGACGAAGTAGCCGATGACGGCGAGCGCGCCGACCAGGATGATCGCCGCGTAGCCGCGGACGAAGCCCTGCTGAATCTGCCGGGCCGCGGTGCCCAAGCCCCGCATCCCGCGCGCCAAGCCGTTGACCAGCCCGTCGATCACGCCCACGTCAAAGATTTTCCAGAGCCCCTCGCGCGAGCCCGCCTCGACGGGGTTGATGATCGCGGCGTCGTACAGCTCGTCCACGTAGTACTTGTTCTCCAACAGCCGCGGCATTCGCGCGAGCGGGCGCTTCTTGAAGTAAGTCCAGCCGAGCGCGATGCCGGCGAGGCCGACGGCGACCGAGAGGCCCGTGAAGATTCTCTCGCGCGAGACCTCCGCCGGATCGTGCGCGTGCTCGCCGGCGGGCGTCGCGCCCGCCTCGCCCTCGCCCACGGACTGCGGCACGGCCCCCTCGTTGCCGTGCGCGGCGGGCGGACGCGCAGACTCGCCCGCCGCCTGCTCGACGGCGTTCGCGCCGTGCGCCGCCCCGCCGCCGCTTTCGGGGGCGCGCGAGACGACGGGTTCGAGCGTGCGCTCGAAGTAATTGGGCAGCGCGCCGCCGCTCAAGGCGTAAGGGACGCCGACGAGGCCGCCGACCGCCGAAAGTACGGCGAGCACGACGAGCGGCGCGGTCATCGTCCAGGGCGACTCGCGCGGCTCGGCGGGCGCGTGGTGATGATCTTCGTGCGCGTCGTCCTCGACGAAATCGTCCTCACCGTCGAGCCCGTGCGCGGCGTCGTCGTGCGTGTGCTCGTGCGCGTGCGCTTGCGACGGGGCGTGATCGCCGGGCTCGTGGCGCGGCCTGTCGCCCCCCGACGAAGCCAGCGCGTCGTGCGGCCTGTCGCCCTCGTCGTAGGCGTGCGCGTGGGCCTCGTCGGCCTGCCCGCCCGCGCCTCGCTCGCGGAAACGCTCCGCGCCCCAGAAGGTCATGACCATCAGGCGCGTCATGTAGACGGCGGTCAGCCCCGCCGTCAGAGCGGCGACCACCCACAGCACCTTGCCCGCGTGCGCGGGGAAGCCCGCGACGTTCGCGCTCCACGTCTTCCAGAGGATTTCGTCCTTCGAGAAGAAGCCGGAGAGGAGCGGGAAGCCGCTGATGGCGAGCCAGCCCACGGCCATCGTCGCGAAGGTGACGGGCATATATTTCTTCAGGCCGCCCATCCGGCGCATGTCCTGCTCGTGGTGCATCCCGTGGATGACCGAGCCGGAGCCGAGGAAGAGGAGGGCCTTGAAGAAGGCGTGCGTCATGACGTGGAAGATGGCGGCGACGAACGCGCCGACGCCGCACGCGAGCATCATGTAGCCGAGCTGCGAGACGGTCGAGTAGGCCAAGACCTTCTTGATGTCGTTCTGCGCGATGCCGATGGTGGCGGCGAAGATGGCGGTCGCCGCGCCGACGACGGCGACGACGAACATCGTCGCGGGCGCGTGCGAGAAGATCGCGGAGCAGCGCACGATCATGTAGACGCCCGCCGTGACCATCGTCGCGGCGTGGATGAGGGCGGAGACTGGCGTCGGCCCGGCCATCGCGTCGGGCAGCCAGACGTAGAGCGGTATCTGGGCGCTCTTTCCGGTCGCCCCGATGAACAGGAGCAGCGCGGCGGACGTGACGCCGCCCGCGAACAGCGCGTGCCACGTGAACGCCTCGACCGGCATCGCGGAGATCAGTTGGAGCGCGCTCTTGACGGGCGCGACCGCCTGGCCGAGCCCGTTAGTTAAATTCGACTTGTCGAAGAAGCTGATCGAGCCCGTCAGAAAGAAGACGAGCATGATGCCGAGCACCACGCCCCAGTCGCCGACGCGGTTGGCGACGAACGCCTTCTTCGCCGCGTCGCCCGCCTCCCTGCGATCCGTGTAGTAGCCGATCAAAAGGTAGGAGCAGAGCCCGACGCCCTCCCACCCGACGAACATCAGGAGCAGGTTGTCGGCCAAAACGAGCGTCAGCATCATGAACATGAACAGGTTCAGGTAGGCGAAGAAGCGGTAGAAGCTCCTGTCGCCGTGCATGTACCCGGTCGCGAACAGGTGTATCAGGAAGCCGACGAACGTGATGAAGCAGACGTAAATCCCGCTCAACCGATCCATCGCGAACCCGAAGTCGGCGCGGAAAGCCCCCACGTCGAGCCACGTCCAGAGGTGATCGAAGACCGGCTGCGTGCCGCGGGAGACGAGCACGCCGGGGCTCCCGAACGCGAGGTAGAAGGCGACCAGCGCCGAGACGAGCACCGAGCCGCACGCCACCGCGCCGACGAACCGCTCGTCGCGCACGCGGCGTCCCACCAGCCAGCAGACGGCGGCCCCGAGGAGCGGCGCGAAGATGATGTAGCGCAACATAGCTGTTAGCTCTTAGCTCTTAGCTCTTAGCAAAACAAAACGATCATTGAAGCTGACACGAAAGATGAATGCCGATCCCTTCCGGCTGAAAGCTAACGGCTAATCGCTAACAGCTTCAGTTCTTCAACACGCTCGCGTCGTCGACGTCGAGCGATTCGCGGTTGCGGAAGACGGCGATGATGATCCCCAGGCCCACAGCCGCCTCCGCCGCGGCGACCGTCATCACGATGAAGACGAGGAGCTGCCCCGCGGCGTCGCGGAAGTAGCTGGAGAAGGCGACGAGCGAGAGGTTCACGGCGTTGAGCATCAGCTCGATGCACATGAACATCGAGATCACGTTGCGCTTGATGATGACGCCCGCCACGCCGATGGTGAACAGCATGGCGGAGAGGGCCAGATACCACGAGAGCGGGATCATCTCTAGTCTCTCTCCCTCCGGTGCGGCGTGTCGGCCAGCCCCATCGCGCCCTCCGCCTCGGCGGTCGTGCGCGTGACGACGGGCGTCGCGTCCGACTGATCCGCGCCCGCGAGCGCGTGGCGCGGCAGCGACTGCGCGCCGGGGACGACCACGTCGGTCGGGCGCAGCACTTCGGCGCGGCGCGCGAGCGTCATCGCCCCGACGATGGCCATCAGGATCAGGAGCGACGTGATCTCGAACGGCAGCAGGTACGTGGTGAACAGCCCCGCGCCGATGTTGGCGGTCAGCCCGGTGTTGGCGGGCGCGGCGGCGTTGGCGCGCTCCGGCCCGGCGTCGTGCACGAAGTAGAGGATGAACGCCACTTCGGCGAAGAGGACGGCGGCGAGCGCGACCGCCGTCGGCACGAGGTAGCGCAGGCGCAAGGGCCTCCGCTCCTCGTCCTCCACGTTCAGGAGCATGATGACGAAGACGACGAGCACCATGATCGCGCCCGCGTAGACGATGACCTGCACGGCGGCGATGAAGGGCGCGGCGAGCAAAATATAGAGGCCCGCGAGCGAGAGGAAGACGAAGACGAGCGAGATCGCGCAGTAGAGCGGGTTGCGCTGCGTGACGAGCGAGACCGCCGCGCCGACGGCGACGAGGAAGAGCACGCCGAAGAGCATCTCGTCGGCGTAATCGGCGAACGCGCCCACCGTGTTTGTCAGCAGTCCGAACATAGGGTCAGAGTGTCGGGGCGCGCGCCTCAGCGGCCCGCCGCCGCGCCCCCCATCCAGAAGTAGTAGACGGTCGCCGTCAGCACGACGTTCAGGATCGCCGCCGGGAGCAGGAACTTCCAGCCGAAGTTCATCAGCTGATCGAAGCGGAAGCGCGGCAGCGTGCCGCGAATCCAGATGTAGAGGAACAGGAAGAAGAAGACCTTCGCCAGGAAATAGAAGACGCCGAGGAAGGGGAGCTGCGCCACGCCCGGCCCGTTCCAGCCGCCGAGGAAGAGCGTCGTCGCCAGCACCGAGACGGTGAGCATGTTGACGTACTCGGCCATGAAGAAGAGCGCGAACTTCAACGCGGAGTACTCGGTGTGGAAGCCCGCGACGAGCTCCGTCTCCGCCTCGGGGAGATCGAACGGCACGCGGTTCGTCTCCGCGATGGCCGAGATCAGGTAGACGACGAAGCCGAGCGGCTGGTAGATGATGTTCCAGTGCAGCCCGGCCCAGCCCGACTGCTGCTCGACGATCTGGTAGAGATCGAGCGAGCCCGACATCATGACGACGCCGACGAGCCCGAGGCCCAGAGACAGCTCGTAGGAGATGAGCTGCGCCGCCGCGCGCAGGCCGCCGAGCAGCGCGTACTTCGAGTTCGACGACCAGCCGGCGAGCGCGACGCCGTAAACGCCGACGGACGTGATCGCCAGCACGTAGAGGAGCGCCACGTCGAACTGCGCGATGGTCAAACGCACGGGGCCGAGGAAGGGGAGCGCCACGTCCGGCCCGAACGGGTAGACGATCATCGACATCAGCGCGGCGGTGATGGCGATGACGGGCGCGAGGAAGTAGACGAAGCGCGTCGACTTGTCGGGCGTGATCTCCTCTTTGAAGATGAACTTGAGCAGGTCGGCGAAGGGCTGGAAGACGCCGCCCGGCCCCACGCGGTTCGGCCCCAGCCGCCCCTGTATGAACCCCAGCACGCGCCGCTCGGCGAGCACCACGTAGGCCACGATCATCAGCACCACGATGAACGTCACGTTGATCGCGACGAACTTCCCGAGCGCGTAGATGTAAGGGTTATTCCAGTCCATAACTCAAACGATGAAGTAGGAACAATGAACGATGAACTGAAAGGCAAGTGCTTTACTCCGTCGTTCGTCGTTCCGCGTTCACACTTCCTCTTCAGTCTCCCGCCGCCGCGACCGTCGCGCGGCGGAGGCTGCGATCCACGGTCAGCTGGTAGAGCGGCGAGACCAGAACGGTCGGCGGCTTCGGGTTGCCCGCGTCGAGCAGGTGGAACTGCGGCGTCTTGCCGGTGAGCGTGCCCGGCTTGAACAGCTCGTGCCCGACCGCGGGCGTCCACGCCTGCTTGTCCCCGGCAACGACGAACGACTCGACGCGCCGCCGCAGCGTCAGCGAGTGCCCCGACACGTCGCGCCCTGCGGTGACTTCGTGCTTGGCCTGCACCGGGTTGCTCTCGTCCTTGAGCGCGGGGTAGCGCATCCCCGCGTAGGCGGCCACGTTTTGCGCGATGTCGGAGAAGAGTCGGCTGGCCGACAGCTCGTAGCCGAACTCGGTGCCCATCGCGCGCGCGATCTGGTCGGTGATCATCCAGTCGGGGCGCGACTGGTGGACGGGCGGGATCGACTGCCGCACGCGCTGCACCTGACCGGAGTTGTTCGTGAACGTCCCGTCCACCTCGGCGAACGAGGCGGCGGGCAGCACCACGTCGGCGTGGCGCGTCGTCTCGGTCTCGAACAGCTCCTGCACGACGAGGAAGTCGAGCCGCGCGAGGGCCTCGGGGTGCGCGGCCAACTGGCGGGGCAGGAAGCTCCCCGCCGCGTAGAGCGTGCGGATCGAGTCGCCGCAGGCGGCGAGCATCTGCGCGGCGTCAAGGCGTCCGCCCATCAGGCCGAGGTCGTGTACGCCGACGCTGTTGTTGAAGAGCGGCAGCGGGTGGAACAGGAAGCGGCGGCCCTCGCGCGCGCCGAAGGCGGCGGGCAGTTGCGCCAAGACGGCCTGCGCCGCGCCGCTCAGCTCGCCGCCGAACATGACGACCACGTCGCCCTCGGTCTCTTCAACCGCGCGCCGCGCGTCGGCGAGCGCGAGCGCGTCGACGCCGAGTTTGCCAGCCGCCGCGTCGGCGTTGCCCGCGTCAGCGAGGGCGAAGACGACGGCGTCCTCCGTCCCGCTGTTGACGTGTAGGAACTGCGCCGCCTGCTCCTTGAGGCGGATCGGCACGCTGTTGAAGATGACGAGCCGCGCCCCGCCGTTCCGCACGGCCTGCCGAATCTGCTTGCCCGTCAGCGGCTGCAACTCTTCCGGCTCGCCGCCGATGAGCAGGATGGTCTTGGCGTGGCGGATGTCCTTGTGCGTCGCGAGCGGCGCGCCGAGGTTCTGGAAGAAGGGCGCGAGCGAGAAGGCGTCGGTCGCGGTGTAATTTTCAGTGCCTACGACTTCGCGCGCGAAGCGCAGCATCGCGTAGTTCGCCTCGTTAGTGAGTCTGGGGCTGCCCGCGACGCCGAAGCCCGCGCCGCCGTAAGCGGAGCGCGCCGCCTCGAAGCCTTCGGTGACGTAGTGCAGCGCCTCGTCCCACGTCGCGGGGACGAGCCTGCCGCCCTTCTTGTAGCGGATCATGGGCGTCTTGATCCGCTCCTCGTGGTTGACGAAGGGGTGCGCGAAGCGCCCCTTGATGCAGAGGAACTCGCCGTTGATGCCCTCGACGTAGCGGTCGCGCGCCACCGAGCGCATCACCTCGCCCGCGCGGCTCCCGAGAGACATCTGGCAGCCGTCGGAGCAGAACGTGCAGGTCGTCACCGTCTGCGAAAGCTCCCACGGTCGCGCCTGATGGCGGTAGGTCGCGTCGAGGAGCGTGCCCGTGGGGCAGACCTCTATGCAGTTGCCGCACTGCGAGCAGTTGAGCCAGCCGTCGTAGGTGCCGATGACGGTGTTGACGCCGCGCCCGCCCGCCTCGATGGCGTCCTCGCCCATCCACTCGTCGCAGACCCTCGTGCAGCGTTTGCAGAGGATGCACCGCTGCGAGTCGTTGGCGACGATGGGGCTGAGGAACTTTTCGGGGAAGGCGTTCTTCTTCTCGCGGAAGCGTTCCTCCAAGCCGCCCCAGTCGAAGACCATCTCCTGAAGTTCGCACTCGCCGCCGCGGTCGCAGACCGGGCAGTCGAGCGGGTGGTTGGCGAGCAGGAACTCGACCATGCCGCGCCGCGCCTTCTCGATCTCCTCGCTCTCGGTGGTGACGATCATGCCGTCCGTGCAGGTGATCGTGCAGGAGGTCTGCAGCTTCGGCATCTTCTCGACGCGCACCAGGCACATCCGGCAGGAGGCTTGCAGCGCGAGGTCCGCGTAGTAGCAGAACGACGGGACGGCGTGCCCCTGCTCGCGGCACACGTCGATCAGGCGCGCGCCCTTCGCGACCTGACAGTCCTGACCGTTGACCGTGACTTTGATTAACTCTTGCGACATAAAAGTGTCCGACTAATAACCCGCCGATTGAATCGCGTCTCGTTCATCCCCGCGGCCACGTCACGCCCGCCGGCACGGGCGCGCCGTGTTGCTCAAGCCGTCGGCAGCGCCTCGCCCGCCGCGCCGTGCGACGCCGCGGCGGCGGAGGAGGTCGTGCCGACGACGGCGCGCTCCGCGATCCCCTGCAAGTGCCTGCGGAAGTCTTCGGGGAACTTCTTGATCGCCGACTGGATGGGCCACGCGGCGGCGTCGCCGAGCGGGCAGAAAGATTTGCCCTCGATGTTGTCGCAGAGGTCGAGCAGCAGTTGCGCGTCGTCGGGTTGGCCCTCGCCTCTGGCGATGCGCTTGAAGACCTTGACGAGCCAGTCCGTGCCCTCGCGGCAGGGCGTGCACCAGCCGCACGACTCGTGCTTGTAGAACTCGATCAGGTTCTTCGTCGATTCGAAGATGTCGACCGTCTCGTCCATCACGATGAAGCCGCCCGATCCGACCATCGAGCCCGCGGCGACCAGCCCCTCGTAGTCCATCTTCACCCCGCGACCCACGATGTCGCGCGCGGGCATGATGTAGACCGAAGAGCCGCCGGGGATGACCGCCTTGAGCTGCCGGTCGTTCAGCACCCCTTGGCAGTCCTCCATGACGAACTTCTCCATGTCGGCGTAGCCCATCGGCAGCTCGTAGACGCCGGGGCGCTTGACGTGGCCGGAGACCGACCAGACCTTCGTGCCGCCGCTCTTCTCCGTCCCCAACTTCTGCCAAGCCTCTCCGCCCATCTTGATGATGTCGGGCACGGCTGTCAGCGTCTCGACGTTGTTGACGACCGTCGGGGAGGCGTAGAGGCCGGAGACGGCGGGGAAGGGCGGCTTCATGCGCGGGTGCCCTCGCAAGCCTTCGAGCGAATTTAAGAGCGCCGTCTCCTCGCCGCAGATGTACGCGCCCGCGCCGGTGTGCGTGTAGATGTCGCACGAGAAGTTCGAGCCGAGGATCTTCTCGCCGAGGAGCCCGGCGGCGCGCGCCTCCGCTAAAGCGGCGTCCATGATGTTGATGAGGTAGCGGTACTCGCCGCGCGTGTAGACGTAGTTCACCCGCGCGCCCAGGGCGTAGGCGGCGATGAGCATCCCCTCGACGAGCATGTGCGGATCGCGCTCGATGAGGTAGCGATCCTTAAACGTGCCGGGCTCCGACTCGTCGGCGTTGCAGACGACGTACTTCTGCTTGGGCGAGTCTTTGGGGACGAAGCTCCACTTCATGCCCGTGGGAAAGCCCGCGCCGCCGCGCCCCCGGAGCGCCGACTTCTTGACCTCGGCGATCACGTCGTCGGGCGTCATGCCGTCGAGGACTTTCTTCAGGGCCTCGTAGCCGCCGTTGCGGCGGTACACGTCGAGCGTGTGCGACCCTTCGAGGTGGACGCGCCTGAGTTGGAGCGGCTCGCAGCCGATTGCGCCGATGAACATATAAGGAGCTGTTAGCGATTAGCCGTTAGCTGTTAGCAAAACTGATCTGTTAAGCCGATCCCGGTCCGGATGACATGCCCGCGCCGCGCGGCTTCAGCGGACTTCGACCTTGAACTCGTACTCGTCGCGGCGGCAGCGTTCGAGCAGGTCGTCAACTTTTTCGGGCGTCAGGTTCTCGTGGTAGTCCACCCCGAGCTGGAGCATCGGGGCCGTGCCGCACGAGCCGAGGCATTCGACCTCGGAGAGAGAGAACCTGCCGTCCTCGGTCGTCCCGCCCGGCTCGATGCCGAGTCTCTCGGAACAGTGTTTCGTGATCGCGTCCGCGCCCATGATCTTGCACGAGAGCGTGCGGCAGACCTGCAGGTGGTACTTGCCGACCGGCTTAGTGTTGATCATCGAGTAGAAGGTCGCGACCTCCCAGACGTCGGTGATGCGAAGCCTCAGGCGATCCGCCAAGTAGGCGACGCCCTCCGGGTCGAGCCAGCCGCGCTCGCGCTGCACGACGAACATCAAAGGGATGAGGGCCGAGCGACTGCGCCCCTCCGGGTACTTCGCCAAGTGCGCCTCGATCTCCGCCTCGACCTCCGCCGAGAACTTCGCCATCTCGCGCGGCACGGGCGCTTCCTGCGGCAGGGGGTTGTTGGGCGTGAACTGGCTACTCATAAAAGCTGTCCGCTGTCCGTCGTCCGTGGTCAGTTGTTTTGTTCGTGTGGACTCGATTGCCCCCCGGCGGCGTCCGACTTTCTAAGCGCGAGCGACGGACAACTGACCACGGGCAACGGACAGCCTTATCTGTCGATCTCTCCGAGCACGATGTCTATCGAGCCGATGATGGCGACCACGTCGGCGATCATCTCGCCCTCGGCCATGTGGGGCAGGGCGGAGAGGTTGACGAACGAGGGGCCGCGGAAGTGCACGCGCGCGGGCTTGGGGCCGCCGTCGGAGCGGACGTAGCAGCCCAGCTCGCCCTTCGATCCCTCGATGGGGTGGTAGACCTCGCCCGCGGGGACGTTGAAGCCTTCGGCGACGATCAGGAAGTGGTGGATGAGCGCGTCCATGTGCGTCTTCATCGCCTCGCGGTCGGGCAGCACCACCTTCGGCGCGTCGGCCTTCACCGATCCCGGCTTCAGGCGGGCGAGCGCCTGCTCGACGATCCGGTGCGACTCCTTCATCTCGCGCATACGCACCATGTAGCGCGCCCACACGTCGCAGCCCTGCTCCAGGGGCACCTCGAAGTCGTAATGCTCGTAGCCGCTGTAGGGGTTGGCGCGGCGCACGTCGATGTCGACGCCGCTGCCGCGCAGGCACGGCCCCGTGAGTCCCCAGTCGATGGCGTCCTCCGGCGTGATGATGCCGATGCCGCGCGTGCGGTTCTGGAAGATGCGGTTCCCGGAGAGCAGCGTGTGGAAGTCGCCGAGCGCCTTGGGGAAGTCCGCCTGAAACTGTCGGCAGCGCCGCTCGAAGCCCGCGGGCAAGTCCATCATCAGGCCGCCGATGCGGAAGTAAGACGGCGTCAGGCGACCGCCCGAGGCGGCTTCGATGAGGTTGAGAATCTTCTCGCGCTCGCGGAAGGCGTAGAAGAAGACCGACATCGCGCCGATGTCGAGCGCGTGCGTCCCCAGCCAGACGAGGTGCGAGGCGATGCGCTGCAACTCGCAGAAGAGGACGCGGATGACCTGCGCGCGCTCCGGTATCTCGATCCCTAACAGCTTCTCGACCGCCATCACGTAGGCGAGGTTGTTGCCGAGCGGGTTGAGGTAGTCCATCCGGTCGGTGATGACGATGCCCTGCTGGTACTTCTTGTACTCGAAGAGCTTCTCCATCCCCGTGTGGAGGTAGCCGATGTCGGGCGTCGCCTTGACGATGGACTCGCCGTCGAGGACGAGCTCGATGCGCAGGACGCCGTGCGTCGAAGGGTGTTGCGGCCCCATCGACAGCGTCATCTGCGTGTCGAGCGGGCGGTCGATCACCTCGAACTGCGGCGGGATGTTGGTCGTCGGAACGCTCATAAAGGCCGTAAGCGGTGAACCGCGACGGGTGACGGGAAAGAGCAAACTTCAGTTTTACTTGTCACCCGTCACGGTTCACCTGTCACTAGGTCAGGCTGTACGGCTCGTAGCCGCGCAGCGGGAAGTCTTTGCGCAGGGCGTGGCCCTGCCAGTCGTCGGGCAGCAGGATGCGCCGCAGGTCGGGGTGGCCCTCGAAGCGCACGCCGAAGAGATCGAAGGTCTCGCGCTCGTGCCAGTTCGCCGTGCGCCAGACGGTCGTCACCGTCTGGACTTTCGCGTCGTCCTCGGCGAGCAGGACTTTGAGGCGCAGGCGGTGGCGCTTGGTCGTCGAGAAGAGGTGGTAGTTGACCTCGAAGCGCGGGTCTTCCTCCGGCCCGCGATCCACGCCGCAGATGTCGGCGAGCAGGTTGAACTCAAGCCCCTCGGTCATCTTGAAGAACGCGCACGCCTCGACTATCGACTCGCGCGGCACGACGATGGTCGTCTCGCCGAAAGCCTCGATCACCTCGCGCACCCACTCCGGGTGCGCCCCGCGCAGCGCGGCGACGAGCGGAGACTCTTGCCCCCCCGCCCGAGTCCGAGCCTGATCCGCGATCTGCTGTTCGCGCTCGATGTCCATAAAGAGCTGTTAGCTGTTAGCTGTTAGCAAAACCAAGATCGCGTGTCGCTAAGAATCTATTAACGGAGCAAGCTGAAAGCTGCTGGCTAACAGCTAACAGCTAACAGCTAACGGCTTCCTACGACGACCTGCGCCGCTCGTGGCGCGAGGGGACGGTGTAGGGGCGCGAGTAGTCGAGTTGCGAGGGCTTGTCAGCCGCCGCCTCGTTGGTCGCGGAGACGCCGGAGGCGGGGAGCGTGCCCGGCGGCACGGCCTCGCGCGCGTCTTCGAGCCGCACGTCGCGCCGGTCGCGCAGCGACTCGCCCATCACCTTGTCCTGCAACATCATCACCGCGTGGATGAGCATTTCGGGGCGCGGCGGGCAGCCCGGAATGTAGACGTCCACGGGGACGATCTTATCGACGCCCTGCACGATGGCGTAGTTGTCGAAGACGCCGCCGGAGGTGGCGCACGCGCCCATCGAGATGACCCACTTCGGCTCGGGCATCTGATCGTAGATGCGGCGCAGGACGGGGGCCATCTTGCGCGAGACGCGGCCCGACACGATCATCACGTCGGCCTGCCGCGGGCTCGCGCGGAAGACCTCGGAGCCGAAGCGCGCGAGATCGTTGCGCGAGCTGGTCGCGTTCATCATCTCGATGGCGCAGCAGGCGAGCCCGAACGTCGCCGGCCACAGGCTCGACTTGCGCGCCCAGTTGACGAGCGAGTCGAGCCGCGTCGTGATCACGTCAGGCAGCGCCTCCGCGATGGTGTTTTCAATGCCCATGATAAAACTCCGCTCGGAACACGGCGGCGACGCTCACGCGGCGCGGCTCAAGCTGCCGCGGTTCAAATCAGCCGCGCGGCCCTCCCTGATCGCTAGCGCGCGCGCCTCCGCCTCGGCCTCTCTACGAGCGCGCTCGCTCCAGTCGAAGAGCCCCTTCTTGACGACGTAGACGTAGCCGACCAGCAGGAGCGCGATGAAGACCATCATCTCGCCGAAGACGACGTTGCGCATCTGCGCCGACTGCGCGGCGAGCTGTTTGAAGACGACCGCCCACGGCATCATGAAGATCAGCTCGATGTCGAAGAGGATGAAGATCATCGCGATCAGGTAGAACTTGACCGAGAAGCGCTCGCGCGCGGAGCCCACCGGGTCTTTGCCGCACTCGTAGGGCATCGTCTTCGTGCGCGTCGCCTTGTGCTGGCCGACGAGCTGCGAGAGCGTGATCTGCGAGACGGCGAAGCCGCCCGCGACGACGAGCATCAGCAGGATCGGCAAGTAGCCCCTCAGTTGAAAGTGAAAGTCGCGCACGTCGCCCTCCCCACTGGACGCGCCGCGGCGGGCGCGTCAGACGATCAGATTCGAGATTGAGAATGTTTGTACAAAGTCATGGTAAGTCAGAGCGTGGGGCGTGTCAAGCAACGTGCCGGAGGTCGCAAAGTCGTAATTTCTAAGGAGATTGACCCCCTCGGAACGGCTATGCTAGTGTCAATTCAGGCAGCGCCCGCGGGCCCGCGGGCTCCCGCTCCTCCGCTGGATTTCATCCGGTTCTCGAAGTACACGTGATCACAGGCTTCAACACAGACGTAGAGCACGCCGGGACGGTCTACCACGTCCAGACGGAAGACAAGGGGCTGGAGACGCCCTTCATCCTCTCGCTCGTCTACGTGGGCGGCGCGATCCTCGCGAGCAAGCGCTCGCCCTACAACGATCTCGTCGCGACGGGCTTCGATCAGGCGCTCCTCGGCGAGCGCGTGCAGAGGCAGCACAAGCTGATCTGCGCGGCCATCACCGCCGGGCGCATCGACGACCTCAAGCGGATGAGCCAGCGCGACGCGGGCGCGCCGGCGGACGCGCCGCCCGCGCACGCGGCGGCGAGCCCGCGCCGCGAGACCGGCGCGACAGCGCGGGGCGATAAACCGCAACGGCCCCCCGCGACCGACGCCGCCGATCTTCAGAAGCGCGCGCAGCCGCCCGCGGGGACGCCGCCCGCCGCGCCGGCCCCGAATAACGGCGGCGCGCCGGCGCGCGTTTTCGAGACCATCGCGGCTGAGATCGAGGACGAGCTGCACCTGAGCCTGATGGAGGAGAAGGATTTTCACGCGGGCGACATCGTCACGCTGCGCCTGATGGTCACGCGCGGGGCTTACGGCGAGAGGCAGTCGGTCGCGAACGCGAGCGTCACGGTGAAAGTCCTCGGCACGGAGTTCCGCCCGCTGATCCTCTCCTCGAAGACGGACGCCGACGGCGTCGCGATGGTACACGCGTGGCTGCCGCGCTTCACGAAGGGCCGGGCCGCCATCCTGCTGCGCGCGACCGCCGACGGCTGCTCGGCGGAGCTGCGCCGCGTCATCCACCACAGCTAGGGGCGGGGCGTCGTGAAGGTCATCGTCAACGGGGAGGGGCGCGAGGTCGAGGAGGGGGCGAGCGTGGCCGATCTCGTCCGCCTGCTGGGTCGCCCGCCCGAACGGGTCGCGGTCGAGCTTAACCGCGAGGTCGTCAGGCGCGCCCTCTGGGCCGGGACGAAGCTGCGCGACGGCGACCGCGTAGAGGTCGTACACTTCGTCGGCGGCGGGGCTCCCGATTGTTAGAATGCGGATTTCGGGTCGCGGACCGTAAGCAGAAAGCCTGTGCGCTTTTACAACCCGCATTCCGCATCCCGCAATCCGAAATCTCGCCTCATTTTCCGGTGAATTTGCCCCCCGACGGTTTCTTGAACCCGCGCCGCGCCGGAAGCGTATAATCAACACGGATCGACACCAGCCTCGGCGCGACCGGGCGCGATAGGGACGGACGCCGTCAGACAGCGGGTGATCGGTTTCAACAGTGAGCCCAGTCTTTCTAATCACACTCCTCCTGCTCGCCGCCATCGCCTACACGATCTACCGCAAGCAGCGGCAATACGGCGCGACCCCGGAGCGCGAGCTTTACCCCGCGCCCCCGCGCAGCCTCTTCCCCGAAGGGGGCGAGGCCGCGCCCGACGCCCCGCCCGCGCCCGCCCGGCGTTCGGAAACCGACGCGCGCGCGGCGCTCGTCGAACGCGCGAGCCGGGGCGACCTTGACGCGCTCGCCGAAGCGCGGCGAGGCGGCGGGGCCGAGGTGTACCGCGAGACGCTCGCCGCCCTCACCCGCTGGGCACAAGCCTCGGACGAAAACCTGCGCGCGCTCGCCGCCCGCGTCGCCTCCGACGAGACCTTGCGCGGGAGCGTCGAGCTTTCGCGCGCGTACAGCCGCCTCTGGGAGAGCGCGCCCGACCCGGCTTCGACGGCGCGCGCGCTGCACCTCGCGGCGCTCAGCGACGACGCGGCGGAGTACGGGCGGGTGATGGAAGTCGCCGTCGGCCTGCGCCGCGCGGGGCGCGCGCCGGTCGCGGGCGACGAGGAGCTGCGCGCGCTGCTCGACTCCGAGTACTGGGTGATGAGTTCGGAGGCGCGCGCCTCGGGCGCGGCCTTCGTCGTCAAGCAGCAGCTCGCGGTTCTGCGCGCCGGGCTTGCCGCGCGCGCGCCTGACGTTACCGATCAATGAGTGAGTCACCGGGAGCCGGGGCGAATCGCCAACGACGATTCGCACGGTCGCTCGAACGAGTAACCCCAAAGAGATGACCGGCGGCTGACGCCGGGAAGAAGGATCGAAATGGACATCAACACACTGCTCGGCAACCTGCCGCTCCTGATCGTCTTCGGGATCGCGGTCGTCGTCCTGCTGGTCTTACTGAGCAAGCTGCTCGTCAACGTCGGCGCGCGCGAGATCGCGATCAAGGAGCGGCGCTACCTCGGCGCGAAGATGCCGCCCGGTCGCGTCGTCGCCACCGAGGGCGAGGTCGGCATACAGGCCGACGTGCTCAAGCCGGGCCTGCACCTGATCAAGTACCCGTTCGAGCGCGTCGTGCGCAAAGTCCCGCTCATCGAGATCGGGTCGGACGAGCTGGGCGTGATCGAGGCGGTGGACGGCGAGCCGATGGCGACGGGCAGCATCTTCGCGCCCGACCGCGCCCAGAACGCGCACAACAATTTCCAAGACCCCATCGCCTTCATCAAGCGCGGCGGCGTCAAGGGCATCCAACTGCGCACGCTCCCGCCCGGCCTGTGGCCCATCCACCCGTACCTGTTCCGCATCTCCGTGGCGAAGACGACCGTCATCCCGCCGGGCAAGGTCGGCATCGTCACCTCGGCGGACGGCGCGCCGCTCGACGCCGGGCGGCTCCACGGCAAGGCCGTCGAAGCGCACCACAGCTTTCAGGACGCAGAGCAGTTCGTCGCGCACGGCGGCCAGAAGGGGCCGCAGGTCGAAATCCTGACGCCCGGCACCTACCGCATCCTGACGCAGTCGATGTCCATCGAGAACGCGAACGAGATTAAGCCCGGCCTCTTCACCGTGCGCCTCTACGACGCGACCGTCATCAACGAGAACCAGATCGGGCTCGTCGAGGCCCTGGACGGCGCGCCGCTCGACCCGCGCGACTACGTCGCCACGCCCGTCGAGGGCCACGACAATTTTCAGGACTGCAACGAGTTCATCAGCCGCGGCGGCCAGCGCGGGCCGCAGAAGGACATCCTGCTGCCCGGCACCTACTACATCAACCCGCTCGTCTTCAAAGTGATCCCGGAGTCGGCCAAGGAGGTCAAGCCGGGCGAGGTGGCGGTCGTCGTCTCGAACGTCGGCAAAGACCCCTCGGACGACATCCGCAAGCAGATGGCGGCGAAGGTGAGAGAGCGTCTGGAGCGCGAGGAGAAGCAGCAGATCGCCGACGCGGCGGCGCGGCTCGACAAGCTCGACTCGGAAGACCGCAGCAAGTCGGAGATCGAGCAAGACCTGCTGACGGGCGACCCGGCGGATCGGCGTCTCGATCAGGGCGCGCACGAGGCTTACGTCGTGCCCGAGGGCTACCGCGGCATACAGGAGTCGGTGGTGGGCCCCGGTCGCTACTACGTCAACACGCTCGCCATCACGCCCATCGTCATCCCGACGACGAACCAGACCGTCGAGTGGACGACGGGCGAGATCGGCAACACCTTCAACCCGTTCGAGGTGATCTCGAAGGACGGCTTCACGATGCAGCTCGAAGTCCGCGTCGTCTTCCGCGTCAAGCCGGAGGACGCGCCCTTCATGGTCGCCAAGATCGGCGGCATCGAGCGCCTGATCCAGAACGTGATGCACCCCCTCATCGACTCGATCTTCCGCAACCAGGCTTCGGAGTCGTCGGCCATGGCCTACCTCCAGAACCGCCACGAGGAGCAGGAGCGCGCCGAGGCCCGCGTCAGGGCGCACCTGTTGAAGTACCACGTCGACGTGGTGAACGTCCTCATCTGCCACATCCACCTGCCGGAAGAGCTGATGAAGACGCAGACCGAGAAGATTCTCGCCGAGCAGCGGCAGAACATGTACAACGCGCAGCGCGAGGCCGAAGACAAGCGCATCCAGCTTGAGAAGATCAGGGCGCAGGCCGACAACCAGAAGGCGCTGATGGCCGAGATCGTCGGCGTCGAGATCGCGGGCAAGCGCTCGGAGCAGCGCAAGGCGGAGGCCGACGGCGAGGCCCACTACATCCTCTCGACGGGCCGCGCCGAGGCCGAGAAGGTGCGTTTGATGGGCGAGGCGCAGGGCGTGGCCTACCGCGAGCAGGTCAACGCGCTCGGCCCGCAGGGCGTCTCGCTCATCGAGACGCTGAAAGTGATCGGCGAGAAGCAGGTGCGCATCACGCCCGACGTGATGGCGACGGGCGGCGGCAGCGGCGACGGCGGCGGCGGCATCGGCACGCTGCTCCTGCTCAACCTGTTCCGCGAAAAACTCGGCGCGGCTTCCGGCGAGAACGGCGCGAAGCCGGGCGAGAACGGGTCGAAGTCGCTTAAAGGGTGAAGGCTCAGAGCCGGCAAAGCGTTAACGAGCCCCGTCAGGGGCGGCAGGTAATAGCCTCGCGCGTGAGCGCGGGGTAAGCTCGGCCACAGGACAATAGAGCCCCGGAGGGGCGGCACTCGTGCGCAGAGGAAGTGCCGCCCCTTCGGGGCTCGAATCATTTTAACTTCCATCAGCCCTCCGGCTCACGCCGGAGGCTATTACCTGCCGCCGCTTCGCGGCTTTAATCCGGGGTCGCCTTAAGGGCTTCGCCCTCTGTCGCCCCGCGCCTTTGGCGGGCCGCCGATCACGTTGTAAAGTCTCCTAGCAAACGATAGGTAATTCATATGTCAACAGCAACAGCCGACGGGACGGAAACCTTCGAGATCGCCGGGCGCGCGTTCGCCTCGCGCCTCATCATCGGGACGGGGAAGTACCGCAGCCACGACGAGATGAAGGCGGCGCACCGGGCGTCGGGCGCGCAGATGGTGACGGTCGCCGTGCGCCGCGTGCCGCTCGACCGCAGCTCCGAGTCGTTCCTCGATCACCTCGACCCCGCCCTCGTCATCCTCCCCAACACCGCGGGCTGCTACACGGCTGAGGACGCCGTCCGCACGGCGCGGCTCGCGCGCGAGGCCCTGAACACCGATCTCATCAAGCTCGAAGTCATCGGCGACCAGACCACGCTCTTCCCCGACAACGAGCAGACGCTCGAAGCCGCGCGCGCCCTCGTCCGCGAGGGCTTCACCGTGCTCCCTTACTTCACGGACGATCTCATCATGGCGAAGAAGCTCCTCGACGCGGGCTGCGCCGCCGTGATGCCGCTCGCCGCACCCATCGGCTCGGGCCTCGGCGTGCAGAACCCCGCCAACCTCCGCATCATGCGCGAACAACTGCCGGACGCGACGATCATCGTGGACGCGGGGGTCGGCACGGCCAGCGACGCCGCAATCGCCATGGAACTCGGCGCGGACGCCGTCCTGATGAACACCGCCATCGCAGAGGCCCGAGACCCCGCCCGCATGGCGACCGCCATGCGCCTCGCCGTCGAAGCCGGTCGCCACGCGCACCTCGCCGGACGCATGCCCCGCCGCCTCTACGCCAGCGCGTCGAGCCCGCTCGCGGGCGTCATCCGGTGAAAACCGTAAACCGTGACGGGTGACGGGTGACAAGGAAGTGATGAGTGTTGGGTGATGAGTGATGAGTGAAAGAGTTTTTTAACTCATCACTCATCACCCAA
>DASVQC010000099.1:0-49547 GCA_036389335.1 Pyrinomonadaceae bacterium
GAGAGAAGCAGAGGTTTTGCTCCGAGTTCTCAGAGCGCATAACTCTCAACTCACGATCCCGCCGGTGTCTCTTAGCGCGGAAGCCGACGCGCGTCGCCCGCCGCGAGCGCGCGCCGCACGAGTTCCGTCAGACTGCCCTCGTCGTCGATCTCAAACTCGATCTCGACCTCGTAGCACGGCAGCTCGAACCTCAGCCCGCGCAGCTTCACCGCGTCCTTCGCCGTCGTGAGCAAGACCTCTGCGCGACTCTCGCGAGCGTCGCGCACCAAGGCGTCAACGTCGCGCTGCGCGTAGGCGTGGTGATCGGCGAAGGCGCGCGCGTGCCGTAGTTCGAAGCCCTCGCGCGCGAGGTTCGCGAAGAACGCGCGCGGGTTCCCTATGCCGCAGAACGCGGCGACCTCGCGCGGCATCCCCGCGCGTTCGACCTGCCCGGCGCGCGCCCCGCCCGCGACCAACTTAAAACCCGTCGTGCGCGTGCGCGCGGCGAAGACGGGACGCCCGCCGCCGAGCCGCGCCGCCTCGGCGCGCAGTCCGCCCACGTCCTCTGACAGCTCCGCCCTCGTGATGACGACGCAGTCGGCGCGCGCGAGTCCCGCGACCGGCTCGCGCAGCAGACCGGCGGGGAGCAGGCGACCGCCGCCCCACGGATCGGTCGCGTCGAGCGTCGCGACGTTCAGATCGCGCGCGAGCCTCAAGTGCTGGAACCCGTCGTCGAGTATGAAGGCGTCGCTCCCCAACTCCGCAATCGCGAACCGCGCCGCCGCCACGCGATCCGCGTCGCACACGACCGCCGCCCCCAGAGGCAGCAGCCGCTCCGCGAGCCAGAGCGGCTCGTCGCCCGCCTCCCGCGCCCCCGCCGACACGTGCGCGCCGTCGGAGACGACGACCCTCCGACGCGCGTCCTCGCGCGCGTAGCCGCGCGTCAGCACGCAGGCGCGCCTGCCTTCGGATACGACGGCGCGCGCGAGCCATTCGACCAACGGCGTCTTGCCCGTCCCGCCCGCCGTCAGATTCCCGACGCTCAACACCGGCGCGCCGACCGATAAAGACCGCAGGGCCCCGCGCCTGTAGAGTGCGACCCGCGCGCGCGCCGCCGCGCCGTAAGCGACGACGAGCGGTGCGAGCGCGAGTCTGGAAACGAAAGACATGGGAGTAGAGGTCAGAGGTTAGAGGCCGGAGGTCAGTAACTCAAGCGAGACCAAGTCTGACGGAGTTTGACGGAGACGACGTTCGCCTAGCATCGATGACTAATTCTCCGACGCCGCGGACAAACGATCGGCAGCCGACGACGAACGACTAGCGACTGACAATCAACGACGGACAACTGACAACTGACAACGAACAATAACGAAGCCATTCGACTACCCTGCGCGATCCCCTGACCCCTGACCCCTGACCCCTGACCTCTCCTCAATGATCGGCGTGAGGAATTCGAGCGTGCGCGCGGTCGCGCCGCGGTTCTGTTTGACGAGGGCGAGGGCGTTGTCGCCGAGTCTGCGGCGGCGCTCGTCGTCGGTCAGCAGGTCTCTCAAGATGCGCGCGAGGGCGGCGGGCGTCTCCGCGTCGGAGAGCGCGGGTAGCTGGACGAGCGCGTCGCGTGCGGCGAAGTCTCGGACGATCTCCGCGAAGTTGAAGGTGTGCGCGCCGGTGACGACGCAGCGCGCCGCCGCGGCGGGCTCCAGCACGTTGTGCCCGCCCGTCTTCGCGACGCTCCCGCCGACGAAGACCACCGCGGCGAGCGGGTAGGCGGCGCGCAGCTCGCCGACCGTGTCGAGCAGGATCACGTCGCACGACGCGTCGCGCGGCGCGTCGACGGCGGTGCGACGCGACCACGGGAGCCCCGAAGCGTCGAGCATGGCGGCGACCTCGGCGAACCGCTCGGGGTGGCGCGGCGCGACGAGCAGGCGCGGGCTCGCGCGCGGGAGATCGGCGCGGAGTTGTTTGAAGGCTTCGAGGACTGCCGACTCTTCCGGCGCGTGCGTGCTCGCGGCGACGACGAGCGGGCGCTGGCCGTCGAGCGCGAAGCGCGCGCGCAACTCCCCGGTGAGCGGCTGCGCGGATTCGTAGTCGTCCGCGTCGAACTTGACGTTGCCGGAGACGCGGACGCGTTCGGGCGCGACGCCGAGTTGGCGCAGCCGCGCGGCGTCGGCCTCCGACTGCATGGCGGCGAGCGAGAGCGTGCCGAGCGCGCGCCGGACGAAGCCGCGGATCATCTTGTAGCGGCTGAAGGAACGCTCGGAGAGGCGACCGTTGACGAGCGCGACGGCGACGCCGCGCGCCTTGCACTCGTCGAGGAAGCGGAACCACAGCTCCGTCTCCATCAGGAGCACGACCGAGGGTCGGACGGCGTCGAGCGCGCGCCGCACGCTCCAAGCCCAGTCGAAGGGGAAGTAGAAGACGGACGCGGCGAGCCCCCGGAACGCTTCGCGCGCGACGCGCTGGCCCGTGAGCGTGGTGGTGGAGACGACGAGCGCGTGCGCGGGGAACCGCTCGGCGAGCGCGCGCGCGAGCGGTCGCGCGGCTTGCGTCTCGCCGACCGAGACGCAGTGCAGCCAGACGACCGGGCGACCGCCCGTATCGATCCCGCCGACCCCGCCCGCGCGCTCCCTCAAGCCCTCGACGTACTTGCCGTGCCGCAGCGCCTGCCACAGGAAGACGGGCAGCAGCGCGATGACGCCGAGCGTGAGAAGCAGGCTGTAGAAGAAGAACATCGCGACGGGTGACAGGCGAGGACGTAAACCGTCAACCGTGACGGGTGACAGGTCAGAAGTACTGAGTGCTGAGTACTGAGTACTGAGGAAAGAATTGCTTTAACTCAGTACTCAGTACTCAGCACTCAGTACTCCCTTGTCACTTGTCACGGTTTACCCGTCACGGCTACTTGACGCGCTCCATGTAGCGACCTTCGGAGGGGTCGACGCGGATGCGGTCGCCTTCGTTGACGAAGGGCGGGACTTGGACGGTCGCGCCGTTTTCGAGCTTGGCGGGCTTGTTGACGTTGGAGACGGTCGCGCTCCTGATGGACGGCTCGGTCTCGACGACCGTCAGTTCGAGCGAGGCCGGGAGCTCGATGCCGATGGGCAGCCCTTCGTAGAACTCCGCCTGGATGCGCAGGCCGGGCGTGAGCCACTGGGCGGCGTCGCCGAGGTCTTCCTCGCTGAAGGCGGTCTGCTCGTAGTTCTCCGTGTTCATGAAATGGTGCTGCGAGCCGTCGGAGTAGAGGTACTCCATCTCGTGCTGTTCGAGCGTCGCCCGATCCACCGTGTCGGAGGAGCGGAAGCGGTGCTCGAAGGACGAGCCGGTCTTCAGGTTGCGCAGCTTCGTCTGCACCATCGCGCGCAGGTTGCCGGGCGTGTGGTGACGGAAGTCAACGACCTTGCAGAGGTTGCCCTCGAAGAGGATGATCATGCCGCGGCGGATTTGTGTCGCAGGAATTGCCATGACTGTTTCTCGATCTCCGTCCGAAAATTTGCCCCGCGCGGGGCACGGAAAAACGGCGTGCCGTAGGATTCGCCCCGCACAGCCTTCGCAAACGGCGTAGTCTAACGACCGGGCCGAGGCTTTGTCCAGCGTGACAGGGCTCGCCGCCGCCGCCGCGTCGGGAGCGGGCCCGCCGGTTAAGGCCGCCCACCTTTCAAGCCGGCGATTAACGCCGCGCGATCAAAAAAGAGCGGGCAGCCAACAGGCGAGTTTGCACCCGCCGGCTGTCCGCCCGCTCTCTTCGGAGGAGCCCACCTTCCTGACAGTAAGAACGACGAAGGCTCTCTAAAGTTTCAAAAAAAGTTGCGCGGGGAATTCACGCGGCGCGCGCCCGCTGGAAGCTGCGGCGCTGGCGCGCGAAGGCGTCGAGCCAGTCCTGCGCCTGAGTGTAGTAGGGGTAGCGCTCCTCCTCGGCGCGGAAGGTCTTGGTGTGGTAGAAGCGGCGACCGCGGATGAGCCGCGCGGGGTGCTTGATGTGCAGCATCTCGTGGAAGAGGATGTACTCGACGAACCACTCCGGCACGTCCGGCGAGTCGAGAGACTTGCTGATGACGATGGTCTCGTGGACGGGATCGTGATGGCCGAGGATGCGCCGCGTGCGCCGCGGCGACCATGAGAGCGTGGGCTTCTCCAACCCGCCGCCGAAGTAGCGGCGGTTCAGACGGTCGAAGAGGCGTTCGAGGTTGTAGCTCGTGCCGCGCGCGCTGGTGAGCTGCTTGCGCCCGCGCCTCCGCCGCGCGATGTCGGCGGCGCGCTGCACCTGCGGCGAGAAGGCGTAGTCGCGGTAGACGCGGTCGTGAACCTGCGGCGTGCGGCGGCGCAGGAGCTTGGCGACGAGGATGAAGGCGAGCGCGCGGTGCGCGTTGAGCGGTGCGTCGCGGAAGATGTCTGAGACGCGGACGTAGACGCGCCCGGAGCGCAGGCGGATCGTGTGGTTCAACCCGGCGTAAGGGTAGAAGCGCACCTCGATGTCGGGCGTCGGTCGGCTCGGTTCGAGCTGACGGAAGGCGTCGGCGAAGAGCGCGCCGAGATGTGCTTGCGTTTCGGGCATAGAAGAGAAACCGCCCCGTCGCGAGACGAGCGCCGGAGATGACTCTCAGACCCCCGAAAACCGCTCGGGAGCACTCCCGGCAGACGGGGCAAAAGTTCGGGATGACGACCGGCCTCGCGGCCATATTACGGGGTGCCCGCCGCAGCGTCAACGAAGGTTTTATGAGACACGGCTAAGCTGTTGAAGAGCTTATGATTGACGACTCGAAGACTCCGGGGCGGGGCTCAGGCCCCGCGGAAGCCGCGCCTTAAACAGTTGAATGGCAGCCACTTACGCCGACGATTGACGGGGTGAAGCGCAAGTCTTCGGTAAGGCCACTAAAATCCGGCGGTTAGCCGGGCGGAGGCGATTCGCTGGCGTAAAACGGCGCGTCCGGGCCGGATTTCGGGGTCAACATTTTGTACGGAAAACTGACGGCGCGGACTCCCGGCGGGGTTGGCGGGAGAGTTATTTGCACGACTTTTCTGGAATCCGTTATACTCAACGTGGTCTGAGTTTGTTCAGGCCGCAAAATTAACTCTTGACAGCAGTTGGGCGGGAAGGTATTGATTAAATTGACGTCTCTCGCGGGTCTCGCGCCCGCCAGAGGTTCTCCGGTCAGCCGCCGCCCTTTTCCCCTTCTCCGGTCTTCCATGTCGACGCGCAGCCACAGCTCTCGAATTTCGTCCGAGCGTCTGCCCGACGCGCGCGCCCAGTTCGTGCTCACCGAGATCATCCGTGAGCACCAGCGGACGGGCGAGCCCGTCGGCTCGCGCGCGGTGGCGGAGCGTTGCGCGAGCGGCGCGGGGTGGAGCGCGCCGACGATCCGCAACGTCATGGCGGCGCTCGAAGAGGCCGGCTTCGTCGAACAGCCCCACACCTCGGCGGGGCGCGTCCCGACCGACAAGGGCTACCGCTATTACGTCGATCACGTGGTCGGCGCGGCGCGGCTCTCGAAAAGCGACGCCGAGACGATCGACACTTTGCTCGGCGGCGCGGGCGCGGGGGCGAACCCGGGCCGGCTGATGGAGCGCGTCTCGCGCCTGCTGTCGGGTCTGTCGGAGAACGTCGGCATCGTCGTCTCGCCCTCGCTCACGGAGAGCCCTTTGCAGCACGTCGAGTTCGTCGCGCTCGCCGACGGCGGCATCCTCGTCGTGATGATCTTCGCGCCGAACATCGTGCAGAACCGGATCGTGCGCGTCGGCGAGACCTTGTCGCAGGACGAGCTGGATCGCACCGCCCGGTACTTGAACGCGGAGTTCACGGGCAAGAGCCTGACGGCGATCCGCGCCGAGATCGTGCGGATGATGCGCGCCGAGGCCGCGCTCTACGACCGGCTCGTGCGCAACGCCGTGCTGCTCTTCGACCGCAGCCTCGAAGGCGGCGACCCCGGCGCGGGGGACGTTTACGTGGACGGCGCGTCGAGCATTCTCGACAAGCCGGACTTCGCCGACTCCGAGCGGCTGCGCGAACTGTTCCGCACGCTCGAAGCGAAATCGCGGCTGGTGCAAATCCTGAGCGAGTGCATCGCGGCTGGCCGCGGCGCGGGCCAGGTGAGGGTGCACATCGGCAGGGAGTTCGCCGCGCCCTCGATGCAGTCGTGCGCGCTCATCACCGCGCCCTACCGCGTCGGCGCGGGCGGCGTCGCCGGCACGCTCGGCGTGGTCGGCCCGATGAGGATCGAGTACGCGCGGCTGATGGCGATAGTCAACTACGTCGCGCTGCGGATGGAGAGTGCGCTGCGCGAGGAGAGCGCGGCAGGTTGAACTAGAACAAGGGAGGGTGCGGGCCCTCAAGAAGGCGCACCCGAAGCCTCGTGGTTGAAACAGAATGATCGAGAAGAACCCGACAGCAGGAAATCGCATCCCGGTGCGCTTCATGGACGACGAAGAGGGCGGGGGCGGCGACGCCGCGCAGGCGCCGGAAGAACTCGGTCGCGCCTCGTCCTACGAGGGCGAGACCGAGATGCGGCAGCGCACGAACCGCGGCGGGGAAGCGGAGGCCGGGCGCGCCGACGAGCGCGACGACGCGGGCGCGCCGCCCCACTCCGAGCTGCCGGAGAACCGCGAGGATCAAGACACCGGCGGTCGCCGCGCGGGCGGCGCGCAGGACTCCCCGGCGCGCGGAAATCTCTCCGTCTCGTCCGAGGTGGAATTGCTCGCGGCGCAGGCCGAGGCCCGTCTCATCGAGGACGAGTTGCAGAAGGCGAAGTCAGAGCGGCAGGAGCTGCACGATCTGCTGGCCCGCCGGCAGGCGGACTTCGAGAACTACCGCAAGCGCACGGATCGCGAGCGCACGGAGACCTACCAGCGCGTCGCCGGGGAGGTGGCGGGCCAAATCCTCCCCGTGCTCGACAACCTGCGCCGCGCCTGCGCCGCCGAGGCGTCGGTCGAGGCCGGCGAGTCGGAAGAGTTCCGCAACTTCCTGCACGGCGTCGAGCTGATCTCCAAACAGCTCAACGGCGTGCTGGAGAGCCTCGGCGTCGTGCCCGTCGAGACGGTCGGCAAGCAGTTCGACCCGCACATGCACGAGGCGGTCGCGACCGAGCAGACCGAAGAGTTCGAGCCGGACACCGTCACGCAGGAGGTTCAGCGCGGTTACCGCATCGGCGACCGCCTCCTGCGCCCCGCCATGGTCAAGGTGGCGACCCGTTAGCCGCGTGGCGCGCGCTTCAGTCGCGCGCCACCTCCCTCCTTCAATCAAGACCCACCGTCCAGGAAATTAAGTTATGGGAAAAGTTATAGGCATCGACTTAGGGACGACGAACTGCTGCGTCGCCGTGCTCGAAGCGGGCACGGTGCAGATCATCCCCAACAAGGAAGGCGGGCGCACCACCCCGTCGGTCGTCGGCTTCACGGACAAGGGCGAGCGGCTCGTCGGCCAGATCGCCAAGCGGCAGGCGGTGACGAACGCCTCGAACACCGTCTACGCCGTCAAGCGCCTGATGGGCCGCCGCCACAACTCCGCCGAGGTGCAGCGCGCCGTCGAGTCCGCCGCCTTCGAGATCATCGACGCCTCGAACGGCGACGCGCGCATCCGCGTGCAGGGGCGCGTCTACAGCCCGCAGGAGATTTCCGGGATCGTCTTGCAGCGCCTCAAGGCCGCCGCCGAGGACTTCCTCGGCGAGGCGATCACCGAGGCGGTCGTCACCGTCCCCGCCTACTTCGACGACGCGCAGCGGCAGGCGACCAAGGACGCGGGCAAGATCGCCGGCTTGAAGATCGAGCGCATCATCAACGAGCCGACCGCCGCCGCCCTGGCCTACGGGCTCGGGCGCGAGGGCTCGGAGCGCATCGTCGTCTACGATCTCGGCGGCGGCACCTTCGACATCTCGATCTTGGAGATGAGCGACGGCGTCTTCGAAGTGCTCGCCACCTCCGGCAACACCTTCCTCGGCGGCGAGGACTTCGACGAGCGCATCATCGACTGGATGGTCGCGCAGTTCAGCGAGGAGACGGGCATCAACCTGCGCGAGGACAGGCTCGCGCTGCAACGCCTGAAGGAGGCGGCGGAGCGCGCCAAGTGCGAGCTGTCGTCGCTCTCGGAGACGAACATCAACCTGCCGTTCATCGCCGCCGACGCCTCCGGCCCCAAGCACTTCAGCAAGCCGCTCACGCGCGAGGAGTTCGAGGGGCTCGTCGGCGATCTCGTCGAGCAGACCATCGAGCCGTGCCAGAAGGCCCTGTGGGACGCCAAGCTCCAGCCGACCGACATCGACAAGGTGCTGCTCGTCGGCGGCCAGACGCGCTCGCCGATCATCTCGCGCACGGTGGCGGAGATTTTCGGTCGCGAGCCTTCCGCCGAGATCAACCCCGACGAGGTGGTCGCGATGGGCGCGGCGATCCAGGGCGGCGTCCTCACCGGCGAGGTCAAGGACATCGTGCTCCTCGACGTGCTCCCCCTCTCGCTCGGCCTTGAGACGCGCGGCGGGCTCTTCACCAAACTGATCGAGCGCAACTCGACGATCCCGCTCCGCAACTCCCTGACGTTCACCACGGTCGTCGATAACCAGTCGTCGGTCGAGATTCACGTCTTGCAGGGCGAGCGCGAGATCGCGCAGGGCAACCGGAGCTTGGGCAAGTTCGAGCTGGTGGGCATCCCCGCGAGCCCGCGCGGCGCGCCGCAGATCGAGGTCTTGTTCGAGGTTGACGCGAGCGGCATCCTCAGCGTCTCGGCGACCGACAAGGCGACGGGCCGCAAGCAGGAGATGCAGATCACGCCGACCTCCGGCCTGTCGCCCGACGAGATCGAGCTGCTCATCTCGGAGGCGGCGGGCTCCGCCAAGCGCGATCAGGAGCTGAAAGAGATCATCTCGATGCGCAACCGTCTGGAGTCGCTCACGCGCAACGCGCAGCGCACCTACAACGAGATCGGCTCGGCGCTCTCGAACGACGACCGGCAGGACGTGCAGGAGGTGCTCGCGGGCTGCGTGGGCGCGGAGTCGTTGCAGGACGCGGACGAGTTGCAGCGCCTGCTCGCGGAGACCGAGCGCGTCGCTGCGCTGCTCACCGAAGCCGTGCTAAACTCTTCCGGCATGGGCGGCATCACGGCCCCCGCGCCGGGCGGCAAGGAGGCGAGCCCGGCGGGCGGGGTGGTCGAGAGATACTGAGAACGAGTGACAGGTGAGCCGTGACGGGTGACAGGTAAGAGCCGCTTCCGACTTTCTTACCTGTCACCTGTCTCGGTTTACGGTTCACGTCTTTTAAGAGATGAGCAAACGCGATTATTACGAAGTGTTGGGCGTCGCCAAGGGCGCGGGCGAGCAGGAGTTGAAGAGCGCCTACAAGCGGCTCGCGAGGCAGTTTCACCCCGACCTGAACCCCGGCAACGTCGAGGCGGAGGAGAAGTTCAAAGAGGTCGCGGAGGCTTACGCGGTGCTCTCGAACGCGGAGCAGCGCGCGCGCTACGACCGCTACGGGCACGCGGGCGTCTCCTCGGCGGGCGCGCCCAACTGGGGCGCGAGCGGCTTCGGCAACATCGAAGACATCTTCGATCTCTTCGGCATCGGGGAGATGTTCGGCGGGCGCACGGCGTCTGGCCGGCGCACGGCTGCGCAGCGCGGCTCAGACCTCCGCTACGATCTCGAAATCTCGCTCGAAGAGGCCGCCGAGGGCGTGACGGCGCAACTGCGCATCCCGCGCCTCGAAGCCTGCGACACGTGCGCGGGCACGGGCGCGAAGGGCGGCGCGCAGCCCGAGGCCTGCACGACCTGCGGCGGCAGGGGCGAGGTGCTCTACAAGCAGGGCTGGTTCGCCGTCCCGCGCCGCTGCGCGGCGTGCGGCGGCGCGGGGCGCGTCGTCGAGAACCCGTGCGAGACGTGCCGCGGGGCGGGGCGCGTCGAGCGCGAGAAGCAGATGGAGGTGAAGATTCCGGCGGGCGTCGAGACGGGCTCGCGCCTGCGCATCGCGGGCGAGGGCGAGGGCGGCGCGCAGGGCGGGCCGGCGGGCGACCTCTACGTCGTCATCAACGTCAAGGAGCACGAGTTGTTCGAGCGCCAGGGCGCGAACCTCTACGCCGCCGTGCCCGTCACCTTCGCGCAGGCCGCGCTCGGCGCGGAGATCGACGTGCCGACCTTGAGCGGTCAGGAGTCTCTGAAAATCCCCGCGGGCACGCAGACCGGCACGGTCTTCCGCCTGAAGGGTAAAGGCATGACGGTGCTCGGCGGGCGCGGGCACGGCGATCTCTTCGTCTCGGTCACGCTGCGCACGCCGACGACGCTGACGCGTGAGCAGCGCAAGCTCCTCGAAGAACTCTCGCGCATCGAAGACCACGACCTCGAAGAGAACAAGACGCTGCGCGACAAGGTGCGCGACATCTTCGGCTGAGGCGCGGATCGATCCGATCCGGCTGGAAGGGCTCGCGGGTCGATCACCCGCGAGCCCTTCTCATTTACGAAGCCGCGCGGCGGTTTTCAGAGTTTGTAGCGCGCGCGACCGCGCCGCGCGGCGTCCTCTGCGGTGTCCACGTTGCCGAGGCGGAGCGAGACGTCGGCGTTGAGGTCGAGGCCGGCGCGCTCGCCCGCCTGAAGTTTCACCGTCCCGGCGGCGGCGATCATCGCCGCGTTGTCGGTCGAGAGGTGGCGCGAGGGGAAGTAGGCGGGGACGCCGAGGCGCGCGCCCGCTTCAGCCGCCGCCTCGCGCAGCGCGTTGTTGCAGGCGACGCCGCCCGCGACGATGAGCGTGCGCGGCGCGTATTCTTTCGCGAGCTTTTCGGTCGTCCCGACGAGCGAGCGCACCACCACGCTCTGAAAACTCGCCGCCAAATCCTTCACGCCCCGCGAAGGCTCCTCGCCCGCCGCCACGGGCTGCAAGCCCGACTCGCGCACGTACTTCGAGACCGCCGTCTTCAAACCGCTGAAGCTGAAGTCGGGCAAGCCGTCGCCCATGCGCGGGACGCTGAAGGGGACGGCGCGCGGGTCGCCCTCGCGCGCGAGCCGCTCGATCACGGGGCCGCCCGGGTAGCCGAGCCCGAGCATCTTCGCCACCTTGTCGAACGCCTCGCCCGCCGCGTCGTCGCGCGTGCGCGCGAGCACCTTGTACTTGCCGGGCGCGGGGACGAGGAACAGATTCGTGTGGCCGCCCGAGACGACCAGCGCGAACGCCGGGTACTCGATGGGCGGGTTCTCGAAGACGACCGAGTAGATGTGCCCCTCGATGTGGTTGACGCCGACCAGAGGCTTCGCGAGCGCGTAGGCCATCGCCTTCGCGTAAGACAGCCCGACGAGGAGCGAGCCGACGAGCCCCGGCCCCTGCGTCACCGCGATCCCGTCAACGTCGCGTGCGCCGACCTGCGCGCGCGCGAGAGCCTCCTCGACGACGGGCACGATCTTGTCGAGGTGCTCGCGCGAAGCGATCTCCGGCACGACGCCGCCGAAGCGCCTGTGAACCTCGATCTGCGAAGAGATGACGGACGAGACCATCTCGCGACCGTCGCGCACGACCGCCGCCGCCGTCTCGTCGCACGAGCTTTCGATGCCGAGCACTAACATGATCGGGGAGATATTACCCCAACTCGCGGGGCGCGCGCCTCTCCCGCGCCGCGCCGCGAGGGCAAGGAGGAAGGACTGAATTTCGGTAGTGGGTCAGATCGATCTTAAGTTTGGCGCGGGGAAGGTTCGCCGCGGAGGCGCAGGGGGACGCAGGGGCGGCGCGGAGAAGAAGTTGCCTTCCTCCGCGCCGCCCCTGCGTCCCCCTGCGCCTCCGCGGCGAGTCCTGAGATCAGCGCCGCGTCGCCTGCAACGCGCGGGGGGCGTAGCTGACGCGGCGCGTCTCGCGCAGGCGGTTGTCGTCGAGCGTGCCTTCGACGATCTCGTAGCCGAGCAGCGCGAAGACGCGCCCGCGCAGGAAGAGTGGGCGGGCGTTGCCGTACCAATCGACGCAGGAGGCGCGGCAGGCGTCGTTCGCGGAAGACTTGTCGGGGCGCGCGTCGAGTTCTCCCAGCTCGCTGAGGTTCAGCGAGTCGTTGCGCAGGAACAGGACGGACGCCGACCCGTCGAACAGGTGCTCGTAGCCGGGGCGGCCCGCGCCGCGAATCGGCAGCCCGAGCAGCCCCGCGTCCGCGCCGTCCGGCTTGTAGAAGAAGCCCTGACTGCGCAGCTCGCCCTGCGCCGCGTTCTTGCGGACGTAGCTGCTGGCGATCACAGGTTGATCGCCGAGGCGCACGCCCGTGAAGTGCAGATCATTCCCGTCGGTGCCGACGACGACGGCGTCCGCGCCCATCGCCTCGATGCGATCCACGCCGTGCGCGAGCGGGAGCTGTGCCGCGCCGCCGCCCGCCCAGCGAACCGCGTAGACCGTCCCGCGTTTAGACTGGCGCGGCTCGTCCCACCCGCTGCCCGTGCCGTAGAGCAGGTAGTCGCCGACGAAACGGTTCTGGAAGTCGTAGCCCTGCGGGCTCGGCAGCGGCGTGTAGCCGGAGGCGGGCGCGTCGTCGCCGCCGTCGGAGAAGCTGCCGAGCGGCACGCGCAAGAGGGCCACCTCGCCCGCCGCCACTTCCGCGCGCCACATCCCGTCGCCCGCCGCGTCGGAACGCACCAGCACGTTGAGATGCTTGTCGCCGCTCTCAAGGAAAGAGAACTGATCGACGGGGCTGCCCGACGCGCCGAGCGCGCTCGGGGCCGACCCGTCGAGCGGCATCCGGTAGACCATCGAACGCCGGCGCGACTTGCCGTCGTCGCGCGCCCAATCCGTCACCCAGACGTAAACCGAGTCCGCGGAGACGTAGAAGACGCGCCCCGGCGCGCCCACCACGCCGGTCGCCTCGCACGCGAAATCCGCGCGCGCGAGATCGCAGACCGTCACGGTGTGGAGCGCCAGCCCGTAGGGCGCGCCCGGCTCGCGCTCGGCGCGATAGACGCGCGTGGCGGAGACGATGCGCTGGAACTCCGTGTCCTTCGCCCCCTTGTGCCACTTCCGCAGGGCGGGGAAGGAGGCCGACACGTCTTCCTGCCCGACGTTGAGGTAGAGCGGCGTGTAGAAGATGAGCTTGTCGCCGATCAGACGGCTTGAGTAGTTGCGCGAGGAGTAGTAATCGTTCGAGCGCAGGTGGTAGGTGGCGCGGTAGGCGAGCCTGCCCGCGCGGTCGATGTCGAACAGGCCGATCTCCGTGCCGCCGCGCTCGTAGCTGTAGCCGACGACGACCACCGTGTCTTGCGAGACGAGCATCTCGTCGTACCAAGTGCTGCTCGGATCGATGTCGGGCGCGAAGGCGTCGACGGCGGAGACGGGTTTCAGGTTGTTGTCGCCGACGGCGACGGTGAAGAGCCGCCCGCGCCTGAGCACGACGAGGTGATCGCCGTGCAGCTTCACGATGCCGCCCTCGTCCACCCCCGCGACCTGCACGCTCGTGACGGACTCTCCTTGACCTTTCGTCGCCCCCTGAGCCTCGGACTTGGCGAGGGCCATCGGCTGTGCGACGGGCGACGAGCCCGTCGCTTCGTCGGCCGCCACCCCGCCCGTCTCACCGCGCCGCCTCACGCGCTCGCGCTTCTGCTTCTCCGCGAGGGCGCGGAAGTAGCCCTTCAGCTCAAGCTCGGAGCGGAACGGGCGCAAAGTTTTCTGCGGGGCGGCGGCGTGGCTCGCGCTCGCGCCGCGTGATCTCTGGGCGCAGCTCGCCGCCGTCGAAATGACGAGCGCCGCCGCCAGCAGGAACAGGGTCGGTAGTTTCGTCGCCTTCATCGTCTTTGACCTCACTCGTTAGTCTGGGTCGCACGACAATGGAACGTTGCTGCCGGCGTTCACTTGCGCCCGCGCCGAAAAAATTGGGTCAACCGTCAACCGACATTCTGTAGGAAGCTTTCGACGTCGGCCCGCCCGCGCAGGCGGAAGATGTTTTTGCCGGGCGGGCTCTTTCGCAGCAGCTCCAGCACCTTGGGCCTCGTCCTCGTCGGGTAATCCCAGACCCAGCGGAGGAATTTGAGGAATTCCACGTCGAGCTTCTCGTCGCAGCCCTGCGCCATGTCCGGCCTGCCGCCTGCGCGGTACAAGGCGCTCCTCTTCAGCACACGCCACAGGCAAACCAAGCGCGGCACGTCGAGAAAGATCACCGTGTCGCAAGCCTCGAAGCGCAGGCCGAGCGTGCCGGAATAGTTCCCGTCCATGATCCACGACTCGCGCCCGGCCAACTCTTCGACCACCCGCCTCCACTCCGGCTTCGGCGTCTCCACCCATCCGGGCTTCCAGTAGAGCGCGTCGAGGTGGAAGACTTCGATGCCGAGAATCCCGCCCAGACGCCTTGAGAAGGTGGACTTGCCGGCCCCGCCCGATCCGATCACTAAAATCTTCCTCATGCCGGTGCCGAGTGTGACGAGAGGTATCGCCCGCGGCGTCGCGCGCGACGAGAGCCACGGCTTGCGCGCGCGGCGTGCGCGGGCCTCAAGCCTCTTCGTAGAAGCTGAGCGCCGAGTCGCCCTGCTTCAGTATGCGCCAGCGCCGGAGCCGGCCCACCTCGTCCTTGAGCGCGTTCTTGTGGTGGTGCTCGGCGACGAGCAGGCCGCCGGCGGCGAGCAGGTTCGAGGCGGGCGAGCCGAGGGCTTCGAGGACGGGCAGGTAGTCGGCGGCGTAGGGCGGGTCGAAGAAGACCATGTCCCACGGCTCGGCGCTGCGCGCGTGGGCGCGCCTCAGGTAATCGGCGGCCTCGCTCAGGACGACCTCGGTCTGCTCCTCGGGGACGCCGCAGAGATCGAGGTTCGCTTCGACCAGCCCGCACATCTTGCGCGAGCGATCCACGAAGTTGACGAACGACGCGCCGCGCGACAGCGCCTCGATGCCGACCGCGCCCGACCCGGCGCACAGATCGAGGAAGCGCGCCCCGGAGATGCGCGGCGCGACGACGTTGAACAGCGTCTCGCGCAAGCGATCCGACGTGGGCCGAATCTGCATCGACGGCGGGCTCTTCAGCACCCGCCCGCGGTACTCTCCGGCGATGATTCTCACTGCGTTAGGCGTTGATTATCTCAAGGGTGGATAGATTAGTCGACCGCTCCATTCACCGGGGACGGTAACTTTGGCAATCAGCTCAAGATCATCTATGCATTGACCCACGGTGACGTTTAGCTGATGGCAGTAGATCACGCCTGAGAACCTTTGACCGGCCTGCTGTCGCTCCGCTGCCTCTCTGAGTAAATCATCATCCTGTGTGAACAGAACACGCTCTAATAACGACGCCCTATCTAAAAGTCTAGAATCGTCAAACTTTCCTGCCCCGTCCTCTTGGGACGTCAAAACATCAACGCCGCGCAGACGTAACCCAAGAGTGACTGCGCGGCGGACGTGGACATCCAGATAGAGCTTTATGCTCACGGATGACAATTACCATCTCTTTCTTTAGCTGAACACTCATTACACATCATCCCGAGCGGTGTTCTTCGCTCTTCGTAATCTGTAGCCGGGAAAGTCGAGCAATTCAAACACCAGTGCCAAATGTCGCCACCTCTTCTTCGGCGATATGCCCTAGCTGACGGTTGATTGCCCGTCGCCTTTTTTGAGGCAACGAGTTTTACGCGTAACTTCTTGTCTGAAATACGCTCAGCGAGTCCTCCCGCGTCAATTCGACGTTTCTCAATATCCACGTCCAACCCGGCTTGATGGTCGTAGTAGTAGGCGAGTGCGGCGTGAATTTGTGCAAGGGAGAGGTGGGGATATTGGAAATGTATCTCTTCCGGGCTTGAGCCGTGCGCGAGCTTGTCAATGACTACCTCGATGACCTTAACGCGGGTGTCGGCGATCCAAGCTACGCCTTCATCGTCGATTTCGATGTGAGTTGTGGCGATGGTTGACATTATCGGCTCACCTTTTTCCGCAAAAATAAGCTAGCACGCTCCACCATAAAACCCAAAATTTAGAGATTAGCCGACGACGGCGAGGCCGAAGCGCGCGTCCGCGCGGACGCGCGAGATCAGTCGGGAGGTCTCGCGGGTGCGGCGGCGCGCGCCGAGGTAGTAGTCGGCCTCCTTGCGCGCCTCTTCCAATATCTCGACGTCGCGCACGAGGTTGCCGACGCGGAAGGTCGGCACGCCGGACTGGCGCGTGCCCATCACCTCGCCGGGGCCGCGTATCTCCAAATCTTTTTCGGCGATGCGGAAGCCGTCGGTCGTCTCCTCCATGATGCCCAGCCGCTCCTTGGCGACCGCCGTGCGCTTGTCCGAGGCGAGCAGCACGCAGTAAGACTTCTCCGCGCCGCGCCCGACGCGACCGCGGAGCTGGTGCAACTGCGAGAGCCCGAAACGCTCGGCGTGCTCGATGACCATCACCGAAGCGTTCGGCACGTCCACGCCGACCTCGACGACGGTCGTCGCGACGAGGATCTGCACCTCGCCCGAGACGAAGCGGCGCATCACGTCCTCCTTCTCGCCCGACTTCATCTTGCCGTGGATCAGTCCGAGCGCGAAGTGCGGGAAGACGCGGTCGCGCAGGTGCTCGAACATCCGCGTCGCGTCCTTCAAGTCCACCTTCTCCGACTCTTCGACCAGCGGGTAGACGACGTAAACCTGACGCCCGGCGCGCACCTCGCGCTCGACGCCCTTGTAAACTCCCGCGCGCTGATCCTCGCCGCAGACGACCGTCTTGATCGGCGTGCGGCCCGGCGGCAGCTCGTCGATCACGGTCACGTCCAGATCGCCGTAGACGGTCATCGCCAGCGAGCGCGGGATGGGGGTGGCGGTCATCACGAGCACGTCCGGGTTGAAGCCGCGCTCGCGCAAGGAGGCGCGCTGCAGGACGCCGAAGCGGTGCTGCTCGTCGATGACGACGACGCCGAGGCGGCTGAACTGGACGGCCTCCTGAATCAGCGCGTGCGTGCCGACGCACAGGTGCACCTCGCCCGCGGCGATTGCCGCGTGCAGGCGGCGCTTCTCGGCGGCCCGGAGCGATCCGATCAGCAGCTCCGTGCGGTGCGCGGTTCGCGCGAGCAGCCGCTTGAGGTTGCGCGCGTGCTGCTCGGCGAGGATTTCGGTCGGGGCCATGAGCGCCGCCTGATAGCCGTTCTCCATCGCGGCGAGCATCGCCAACAGCGCGACGATGGTCTTGCCGCTGCCCACGTCGCCCTGAAGCAGGCGGTTCATCGGCACGTCCGACTGCATGTCGTCGAGGATGCGCCGGACGGCCCGCTCCTGCGCGCCGGTGAGCGAGAAGGGGAGCACCTCTTCGAGTTGTTGGCGGACGCTCTCGCCGACTTCGATCACCGCGCCCTTCGGCTCCTTCACGCGCTCGCTCTTACGCAGCGCGATGGCGAGCGCGACCCAGAAGAACTCCTCGAAGATGAGGCGCAGGTGCGCGGGCGAGCGCGCCCGCTCATAATCCGCGAGCGGCACGTCCACGGTCGGGAAGTGGATGCGCCGCAGGGCCTCGCCGCGCCCCATCAACTTCTGCCGCCCGATCAAATCCGCGGGCAGCGTCTCCGCCATCGACTCGTCCGCGAGGAGCGCGAAGACCGCGTGCGTGATCTCGCGCAGGCGCTTCGTGCGAAACTCCCCGAGCTTGCGATAGACCGGCACGCGCCTCCCCACGTGGATCGCCGCGAGAGACGGATCGGACGACTCTTCGTCCTCATCCTCCGCCTCGACGTCGCCCGCCTCGTCGCCGCTCTCATCCTCACCAACACCGGCGCTCCCGCTGTCGTCGTCACGCGCCCCCGCGCCCGCCGCCGCTCCCTCACCCTCGCCGCGTCCCCGCGCCCCCGCGTCCCCGCGCCCCTCTTCCGGCTCCGCGAGTCGCAGCAGGGCGTGCTCCGGCGGCGTCCAGATGCCGGGCAGTATCTCTATCTCGTCGTCGGGCTTGTTCAGTCGCAGGGCGAAGGTGTTGCGCCGCGCGTCCCACTCCCACCTGCCGAAGGCGATGAAGCGGACGCCGCGCGCGAAACGCTGGCGCTGGTAGGCGACGATGCGCCCGGCCTGACGACCGGAGATGAACCACCAGACGACGACCGGCTTCGACGTGCGCTCCGGGTCGCTCGCCGTGATCTCGAAGATGAAGAGGGGCGGGGCTTTGGGCGAGCGGTTCTTCCCCACCGCGAAGCCGCCCGCGACGCGCACGTAGAGTTCGAGCGAAGCCTCCGTGCCGTCGCGCAGCTCGGAGATGCGCGCGAGGTTCGAGCGATCCTCGTAACGCATCGGCAGGTAGTTCAGGAGGTCTTCGACCGAAGCCTCGCCCGCGTCGTGCTTGTCGGACGCGGCGGCGAGCGCGAGGGCGAGGCGGCGCGCGCCCTGTTGCCCGAAACGCGGGATGCCGAACTTCGGGAGTTGCAGGATCGGCGTCGAGAGCGTGAGAGACATGGGAGCCGTGACGGGTAAACGGTGACGGGTGACAGGAGAAAAGCAGGCCGTCTTCGCCTGTCACCCGTCACCCGTCACTTGTCACCGCCTTTATGCGTTCGCGGCGTTCGAGTTCGAGCAGTGCTGGTCGAAGGCGCGGGTCAGCTCCTGTGCGATGGACATGGCGTCCCGCCCTTCGATCTGCGAGCGTTCGAGCATGAAGACGAGCTTGCCGTCTTTGAGCAGCCCGATGGAAGGGGACGACGGCGGGTAGCCGGCGAAGAGGGCGCGCGCCCGCTCGGTCGCCTCGATGTCGGCCCCGGCGAAGACGGTGATGGCGCGGTCGGGCTTCGTCGCGTGGCGCAGCGCCATCGCGATGCCGGGGCGGGCCTTGCCCGCCGCGCAGCCGCAGACCGAGTTGACGACCACCATCACCGTGCCGTTCGTCTCTCTGATGGCGGCCTCGACCTCTTCGGGCGTGCGCGTCTCCTCGACGCCGAGCCGCGTCAGCTCCTCGCGCATCGGGCGGATCATGATCTCAGGGTATGGCATAACTTGAACACTCCTTAACCGAGAATTTACGCCTCTGATTTTAACACAGCCGCGCGGAACACGCGCCGGGCGCGCTCACAAAGCATCCGCCGCGGGGGCGCGGGGGGTTGAACGATGAAGTCGGAACGATGAACGATGAAGTGAGAGCGACTCGATCTTAATTCATCGTTCATCGTTCCGACTTCATCGTTTGGCTGCTGATCGTGATCGTGCGCGGCTCTTCGCCGTCGCCGCGGATCGAGACCGTCCAGACGGGCTGCGGCAGCGGGTAGTCGCCCATGCGCTCCGCCCACTCGATGACGATGACGGCGCGCTCGTCCGCCAGCAGCTCGTCGAGATCGACGGCGTGCGCCGACGAAGCGCCTTCGTCAAGCCGGTAGAGGTCGAGGTGGTAGAGCGTGAGCCTGCCGCCGTCGTGGCGGTTGACGAGCGTGAAGGACGGGCTGGTGACTTCGCCCGCGTCGATGCCGAGCGCGCTCGCGAGCCCTTTGGCGAAGACGGTCTTGCCCGCGCCGAGCGCGCCTTCGAGGAGGACGATCTCGCCGCCCGCGAGCCTGCCCGCCCACCGCTCGCCGAGCGCGAACGTCTCCGCCGCGCCGCGCGAAGTCCATTCTCCGGCGGAGAGCCCGAGCCCCGCGCCTGTTCGTCCGCCCGCGCCCGCCGAGTCCGTCACGGCTGCTCCCCTTCAGGGTCGAGCGCGCGCACGGCGGCGCTCAGGTGGCGGCTGATGTCGGAGGCTACGACCGCCCGCATCCCGCGCTCGCGCGCCGCATGATCGCCCGCCAGCCCGCCGACGTAGACCGCCGCGACGACAGCCGCGAGCACGTCGGCACTCCCGCGCGACGCGCCGCGGGCCTGCGCGATGAAGCCCGAGATGACGCCCGTCAGCGTGTCGCCCGCGCCCGCCGTGCCGAGCCCGGCGTTGCCCGTCGGGTTGACGAAGACGCGACCGTCCGGCGCGGCGACGAGCGTGCGCGAGCCCTTGAGCACGAGGATCAACCCGTGCGCGGTCGCGAACTCGCGCGCGGCGCGGACGCGATCCCTCAGCGCGCCTTCGTCGTCCGCCCCGACGCCGACGAGGCGACGCATCTCGCCCGCGTGCGGCGTGAGCACGAGCGGCAGCTCCGCCGAGCCGCGTAAGTGCGCGGGCCACGGCGCGAGCGCGTTCAGGGCGTCGGCGTCTACGACGAGCGGGAGCGTGCGGCCTTCGACGAGCGCGCGGACGAGACGCCGCGTCGCCTCGTCGGTCGTGAGACCGGGGCCGACGGCGATCACGTCGGCGCGCCCGGCGAGCTGTGCGACGCGCCCCAACGCCTCGTCGCTCGCCGCGCCGAGTTCGGTCTCCGGGAGCGCAGCCGTCATCACCTCCGGCGTGACGCGCGCGGCGATGGGCGCGACGGCGGAAGTCGGCGCGGCGACCGTCACGAGCCCCGCGCCGGATCGCATCGCGGCCTCGGCGCAGAGCACCGCCGCGCCGGTCATCCCGCGCGAGCCCGCGACGACGAGCGCGTGGCCGTGCGTGTTCTTGAAAGAGTCCGGCGCGTAGCGCGTCTGCAAGAGCCACGCGCGCGCGTCGCCGGCGGCGACGAGGAAGAGTTGAGACGGCGACGCCTCGATGAGCGCGCCGGGCGTGCCGATGTCGGCGACGGCGAGCCGACCGTTCGAGTGTGAGGCGGGCGGGAGCACGTTCGCGGGCTTCGGCGCGGTGAACGTGACGGTGAGATCGGCGCGGACGTGCTCGGCGTCCGCTGCGGCGGAGTCGGCGTCGAGCCCCGAGGGGATGTCGAGAGAGACGACGAGCGGGCGCGCGCCCGCGCGCATCCCGCGACGCCTCGCGATGTATTTGACCATCTCAAGGTTGAGCCCTTCGAGCGGGCGCGTGAGCCCCGTGCCGAAGAGCGCGTCGACGATCAGATCGAAGTCTTGTCCCGTTCCCGAATAAAAGTATCTCTCCAACTCTTCCGCGGAACCCAATTCCGTGAACCCGAGATCGCCGCCGCCGCCGCTGAACAGCGTTAAGGTGGCAACGTCGGGGCCCGTCGGGTTTTTGAAATTCCTCGCGCCCGCGAGGTCGCGCGCGATCTCGAAATTGATCCGCGCGTCGCCTCGCGCCTCCGCGACGCGACCGGCGAGCGCCACCTCTACGCGCGCGCCTTGCAGGCAGAGCAGGCGCGCGAGCGCCGCGCCGTCGCCGCCGTTGTTGCCGCGCCCGCAGAGGACGAGCGCGCGCAAGCCCGCAAAGCCGTCGGGGACATGGGAGGCGAGGGCGCGCACGGCTGCGCCCGCGGCGGCCTCCATGAGCAGCAGCGAGGGGAGCGAGTAGCGTTCGGTCGTCAGACGGTCTAGCTCCCGCATCCCGGCGGCTGAGACGATTTTTAGCACGTGGGATGATAGGGACAGACGCGGCGCGAGGTCAACGGAGTTCGGCGCGTCCGGGGCGGGCGAGGGAGTACACGATTTCGGGCAAAAGAAAAAGCGCCAGCCAAACGGGGGATTCGCCTCCCCCCTCCGAGCCTGCCGCTACTTTGTAACCGTCCGTGTGTACTACCTGACAAATGTCCAATGGGATTGAGTCTCCAGAAATTTTAGGGCAAAAATAAAAAGCCGGAGGCGAAAAGTGAGGGGCCGGACTTTCGGTCCGGCCCCTCACTTTTGGCAACAAAGTAAAGCGATTTCTCCGGTGTTACGCCACCTTGCGGCGCTTGCGGGCGCGCGCGGCGACACCGGCCAGACCCGTGCCGAGCAGGAACATCGTCGCCGGTTCGGGGACGGTGCTCTGCGTCGCGCCGACGATGCGGCCCGACAGCGCAGCCGTCTGGCCGGGGTTGATGTCCAGATCGTTCACGAAGAAGCTGAACGAGCCGTTGCCGCAGGTGGTCTGCTGGCCGGGGACGGTCGTCGCCCCGCAGTTGGTGTCGTTGAAGGTGAACAGGATGGGCGTGTTATTGAAGTCGATGTGCACGCCGCCGATCTCGTCCGAGATCACCGTGCCCGTGAGCACCGCCGTGAAGAGCTGCGAGTTGGTGCCGTTGATGCCTTCCGGGTTGGTGAAGGTCACTCTCAGCGTGAAGGTGTTGCCGTCATAAGTAGCCGGCAGACTGGAGAGGCTGAGTGCGCCGAGGTTGTTGACGTTCTGCGTCGGCGGGGCAATCGCGTTGCCGCCGAAGGAGAGCCCGCCGTTGGCCGTCGTCCCGCTGAAGGTCGAGTTGACGAAAGTTAGCCCGAGGAGGCTAGCGGTCTGCGGCGCGCTGGTGTTGGGCGGAGTAGTGGGGGTGCAGCCCCCGGCGGCGTTGCTGTTAAAGCAGCCGTTGGTGTAGCCCGAGACGAAAACCTCGTCGGCCTTCGCGGTGCCTTGCGCGACCGCGAAAACCGCTAAGAGGGCGATGCTCAGGGCAAGCGGTTTGAGCGTGGTTGCCAAATTCTTCATAGTGATCTTTGCCTCCGTGGATCCTTGAATCCGTGCGCGTCAATTAGTCGACGCTTTATCATCGCCCGTTTGCGCGCGGGGCGTAGGCGGCTATTGAAGTGAAACCCGTGAGAGCTACCCTGAACCGCACCTCAGCGAGACTCTCAAAAACACTCCGGAAAAGAACTCTCTGGTCTGGCGGCGACAAGAATGGGCAATAATCCGTCACTACCGAAACTTTGCTTTTTAAGTCCTTTCCTGACCGGAAAGGTCTAATAAGCAGAGCCTTCCAGAAAATTACTCGACCCCGTGGAAAGACCGCGCGCGTGCCGCACTCCGGGTGCGGCACGCGCGAACCCCGAGGGGTAGACAGAAGGATTCGACATGCCGGAGCCTAACCCGACGTAAACCTACTGCTTAGCCGCTTTGCGCCGGTTGCGGAGGTTGGCCGCCGCGCCCGCCAAGCCCGAGCCGAAGAGGAGCATGGTGGCGGGCTCGGGGACGGCGGTCGTGGTCGGGGGGCCGCCCGCCGCCACGTCGCTGCCGCCGCCGTTGACGGCCTGGAAGCGCGCGAAGATCGACTGCGCGATCTGCTGCGCCGTGAGCCCCGAGAAGTCGCCCGAGATGGCGAAGGTCGCGCTCGACCCGCCGGAGATGCCGTTGCTGACGCTGCCGCCGCCGAAGGTCGGGTTGCCGTTCACCTTGTCGAAGAGCACGAGGTCGAAGGAGGAGACCAAAGTCTGCGCGCCCGACGTGGCGTTGAGGTCGTAGGCCACCTTGTAGTTGGTGTTCGAGGCCGAGACGATGGCGAAGTTGTTGAGCCGGTTGCCGGGCAGGGCGAAGCCGATGTTGGTGATGGTGCCGGTCGCCGCCGGGCCCACCGACGTGTTGTTGATGGTGAAGGTGAACTGGTTGCCCACCAGCGAGTAGTTAGTAATCGTCGCCGTCACGCCCGTCCCGTTGATGCCCGTCAGCGTGATGGTGTCGGCCTTGGCGGCGCTGTGAAGCGTCAGCGTCAAGAGGAGCGTTGCGCTCGTTAGTAACATCCTGCGAATCATGTCTGTCCTCCCTATGTTCCTTTAACGGCTTTGTCGGATGACCGATCTCCCGTTCGGGCGACAACTCTCCCGGCAGCAGACCTGTGGGTCGCCGCTTCGAGAAGAATTCTCTTATCGGTTCAAGGGAATAGATAGGCGCAATGTCGCCGCCGTTCCAACAAATTATTCGCCGGAGTATGAGGGGAGGGGCCACGGGCAGACCCGCGCGCGGTTTGTCGCGGGCCGTTCGAGCGCGCGCGCGAAGGTGACGCGGCGGCGGAGCGAGTGGTTAGTTCTAACGGCGGTCGGGAGGTCTCGGGTCAGCCGACGAGCCTGCGCAGTGGGCGCAGCAAGCGGCTGACGATCTCGCCCGACTCGGGGACTTTGAGGAGCGCGGCGGCGGCGAAGTAGATCAGGCCGTAGGGTGTGAGGACGAGGAGCGCGACGAAGAAGGGGTGCGGCTTGCCGACGAGGAGCTTGATCGCGTACGCCATCCCGCCGCCCGCGAGCGCGGCCACCCAGAGCTTGGCGACGAACGAGGCGGCCAGGCCCGTGCGACCGATGCGCCGGTTGAGCGAGCGGCGCAGCAGGTAGAACTCGACCCACCCGGCGAGGCCCGCCGACGAGGTGAGGCCGGCCACGCCCCAGCGCGGATCGATCCCGAGCGCGCGCGGCAGCGGCAGCGCGAAGAGGTAGCCGAGCGCGGTCGTCAGCACGACGCGCACGACGGCGAAGCGCAGCGGCGTGCGCGTGTCGCGCAGGGCGTAGTAGGTCGAAGAGTAGAGGCGACCGAGCGTGGAGGCGAGCAGCCCGACGGTCGAGCCGGCGAGGATGCCCCAGACGAAGATCGTGTCCTCGCGGTGAAACCTGCCGGTCTGGTAGAGCACGCCGACAATGACGTCGCCGAGGGCGAGGAAGGCGACCGCCGAGGGCACGATCAAGAACGCGATCCGGCGCAGCCCCGCGTCCAGCCTCCGGCGCAGCTCCTCCGCGACCTTCCGCTCGTCGCCGGTCGTGCCCGACATCTGCGCCAGCTCGACCGCCGAGACCGACATCCCGAAGAGGCTGATCGGGAGCGTGTAGATGCTCTGCGCGTAGGTCAGCGTGCCGACCGCCTCCGCCGAGATGAAGCTCGCGAGCATGGCGTCGATGTAGGCGCTGATCTGCACGACGCCGCGGCTGAAGAAGACGGGCACGAAGTTGCGCACGACCGTGCGCACGTGCTCGGAGGCGAGATCGAGGGCGGGGCGCAAGCCCTCGACGAGCCGGAGCACGGTCGGCAGTTGGACGGCGAACTGAAGGAAGCTTCCGACGACCGAGCCCCACGCGGCGTAGACGGCGAGCGCGTCGAGCGAGGCGCGGCTGCCGAAGCCGACGAGCGCGCCGATGATCGCGAGGTTCCAGATGACGGGCGCGGTGTAGGAGAGGAAGAACCGCTTGTGGCTGTTGAGCACGCCCAGACACCACGCCGAGATGACCAAGAGACCCGCGCCGGGGAAGAAAATCTTGACGAGCCGGATCGTCAGCTCGCGCGTCTCGCCCGTGAAGCCGGGCGCGATGACGGTGATCAGGTAAGGCGTCGCGAGGATGCCGAGGAGCACGAGCGCCGACGTGACGAGCGCGAGCAGCGAGAGCACCGCGCCCGCGACGTGGCCCGCCTCGCGCCTCTCCTCGTTGGCGAGCAGGGAGGCGTAGACGGGGATGAACGAGGCGGAGAGCGCGCCCTCGCCGAAGACGTTCTGGAGGAAGTTCGGAATCTTGAAGGCGGCGTCGAACGCGCCCTTCGCGGCGGACGTGCCGAAGTAGTAGGCGAAGACGCGCTGCCGGATGAGCCCGACGATGCGGCTCAGCAGTATGCCCGCCCCGACCAGGAAGGCGTACTTGCCCGTGCTCGCCGCCTCGCGCTCGCGCCGCGCGACTGCTTGCTCGGCGGGGAATTCGCCCGTCGCCGCGCCGACCTGCTCTAGGGTCTCGCCCGCCGCGCGGCCCGCGTCGACGCGCTCATGCACCGCCGCGCCATCACCCGCGCCCGCGCGAGTGGCCGCGCCGCTCGCGCGCGGCGCAGAGTCGTTCGCCGATGAGACTTCGCGCGGCTGCTGCGCGGTCGGGTTTTGATCGTTGACTTCGGCGGGTGTCATCGTGGGTTCTGGCTCTGTGGGTTATGGCTCTTCGTCGATTCCGCGCCTGCTTAGAGCTGGTAGTCTTTGATCTTGGTGAGCAGGGTCTTGTAGCTGATGCCGAGGGCTTCGGCGGCGCGCGTCTTGTTGCCTTCGGAGTCGCGCAGGGCCGCGGCGATCTTGCGACGCTCGACGGCGCGCACGGCGCGCTCCGCCGCTTCCGAGAGCGTGCCCGAGAGATCGACTCCGGCGAAACTGTCGCCGTCGCCCGCCGCGGCGCGCGGCTGCGGCGGCGCGCCGAGCGCGAGGTCTGAGGCGTCGAGCGCGAGCGAGTCGGCGAGGATGCAGGCGCGCTCGATGGCGTTCTCAAGCTCGCGCACGTTGCCCTGCCACGGGCGCGCGCGCAGGAGCGCGACCGCCTCGTCGCTGAGCGTCGCCTCGCGCCCGCGCAGCTCCCTGCCGAACTGCGCGGCGAAGTGGCGCGCGAGCAGCGCCACGTCGTCGCCGCGCTCTCTCAGGGGCGGAATCTCGACGGGGAAGACGGCGAGCCGGAAGTAGAGATCGAGCCGGAACTCCCCCGCCTCCGCCGCCGTCTTGAGATCGCGGTTCGTCGCCGCGACGATCCGCACGTCGACGGGCACGGTCACGCGCCCGCCGATGCGGTCGATTGTCTTCTCCTCGATGACACGCAAAAGTTTCCCCTGCACGGCGAGCGGCAGCTCGCCGATCTCGTCGAGGAAGACCGTGCCGCCGGAGGCCAGCTCGAACTTGCCGGGCCGCCGCTCGCTCGCCCCCGTGAACGCGCCGCGCTCGTGGCCGAACAGCTCCGACTCGATCAGCGATTCGGGGATCGCCGCGCAGTTGATCGCGACGAAGGGCTCGTCGCGCCGCGGCGAGAGGTGGTGGACGGCGCGCGCGAACAGCTCTTTGCCCGTGCCGGATTCGCCGAGCAGGAGCACGGTCGCCTCGGTCGTCGCCACGCGCTGCGTCTCCGAGACGGCGCGCTTGATGGCGTCGGACTCGCCGATGATGCGCGGGAAGCCGTAGCGGCGCGACCACTCCTCGCGCAGCAGGACGTTCTCGGTGCGCAGACGCGACTGTTCGAGGGCGCGCCGGATGAGGAGGATGAGGTGGTTCGAGTCGACGGGCTTCTGGAGGAAGTCGTGCGCGCCGTCCTTCATCGCCTGCACGGCCTCGTCGATGGAGCCGTAGGCGGTCATCACGACGACGGGCACGTCCGGGTCTGCGGCGCGTGCGGCGCGCAGCACGTCGAGGCCGGTGCCGTTCGGCATCCTGAGATCGGTGAGCACGAGCCGGTAGGGCGCGCGCGCGATCTCGGCGGCTGCTGACGCGGCGTCGGCGCACTCCGTCACGCCGTAGCCCGCGTGCTCCAGCGTGAGACGCAGCACGCGGCGCAGACTCTCTTTGTCCTCGACGAGTAGGATGTCAGGCATACGACCGCTTGCGAGCATCGTCCACCCCTCGCGCGCGTGTCAAGCGTGGCCGGCGGCGAAAGCGAAAGCGGGCGTCGCCCGCTGCCGAGCGACGCCCGCCTCTGCGCTCGCATCCTCGCGACGCCTACTGTTCGAGCACGCCCCCGCACACGTACCCGGTCGCGCCGAGCGCCTTCTGGACGGCCTCGGAGTCGAACTGGACGTTGCCGCCGCCGCCGCCGCTCGTGTCGAAGATCGGGGCGGTGAACGGGTGCGCCAAGTGGTTCTCGGAGGCGGGCCACGTGCGCTTGAACTTGGCGACGACGAACGCGCCGAGGAGGTCGCCGCTGCCGCCGCCGTTACGGGTCAGCTCCCCCTCGCCCATCACCATAATGATGCCGCTGAAGGATCGGTTGCCCCTGATGCTGACCTTGCCCGTCACGATCAGCATCCCGTAGCCGCCGTCGAGATCGACGTCGCCGTCCACGAAGGTGAGCTTCGGATCGTCGGAGGTCCCGGCGTTGCTCTCGCTGATCGTCATCGCCGTGCCCGACGCGGGCTGGAAGTAGCGCCCCTGCCCCATCGCGTCGGTCTGCATCTCGTTGAGGAAGGCGCGCGCCTTGTCGGCGGTTTCGAGGTAGCTCGGCGTGTCCACGCCCTCGTAGCTGAGGGCGATTGACGGGGTGGGGGTGGGATCGGGCGAGCCGTTGCCGAGGATGCCCACCTGATTCGAGCCGCCGACGGTGCCGGGCTTGCCCGTCCCGTCCACGACGTCCTGATAGTCGCACCCGCTGATGGCGAACGCGGGTCGGGGGGACTGACCGCCGACCGCCACGCGGTCGTTGCCGCTGTAATCCTTAGCGTTGCTGCTGCCCGTCACGAAAGTGATCGCCGAGCAGTCGTCCGCGCCGCGGAGGGTGAGCGTGGCCGGGGCCTCGAAGTCGAGCAGCGCGCGCGTGACGATCATCTCCAGATGCTTCTGCGAGAACTTCGGGCCGAAGCCGACCGCGCGCACCACGACGCGGCGCGGCTCGGGCGCGGTGACGGTGGCCGCCATGACCTGCGTCTGCGCGGCGGTCAGGGCGCACGGCAGCGAGAGCAGTTTCGAGGCGAGCCCGGAGGCGGAGTAGGTCGTGCCGCTGGCGGTGACGGTGTTCTTGTCGAAGAGGAAATTGATCATCTGCGTCGGGCAGTTGGAGAAGGTCGAGACGATGCTCTTGAACGTGACCGGCGAGGCCTGCCACGGGAGGCTCTGGTTGACGGTCAGACGAAACCTCGCGAGCGCGCCGATGGGCAGGGCCAAGGCGTTGTTGTTCGACTTGACGATGGAGAAGCTGCCGAAGTCGGCGGCGCCCGACGGGTAGGCGTTGACGGGCGTGGTGTCGGTGCGCGGCGTGTAGGTGATCGTGATGGTGGTCGCGCCGACGGTGAAGGTGAGCGTGTGCTTGTCGGGGCTGACGGTGAGGCCGGTGATGCCGCCGAGCGGGGAGAGCCCGGTCGTCTCGAACGCGCCCTCGGTGGTGTAGGAGACCAGGTGGCTGTTCTCGGGATCGAAGACCGCGAGGCGGAAGGCGGAACCGGCGACGTTCGGATCGACCGGGACGACCGGGACGAGCGTCCCCTGATAGGGCAGCGTGCCGGAGTAGGGCAGCCAGCCGGTGAGGCCGCAGCGCGGGTTGATCACGTCCCAGCCGCCGTCGTTCGTGCCGCAGGGCACATTGTCGGCGGTTCCGTTCGAGAGGCGCGGCGTGGTGGCGGCGCGCAGGCTCATCTTCGTGCCGGCGGTGATGGCGGCGGAGGGGGCCGCGTTGCCGCGCATCGCGCCGAGCGCCATCTGCAAGCCCGACTCGGCGGCGTAGAAAGACTGCTTGCCGGTCGCCGAGTCGATGGTGTTGGTGGCGGTCGAGGCGGTGGACACGATGAGCGCGCCGCCCGCGGCCAGAATGAGGGCGGCGACGAGGAGCATGGTGATGAGGGCGGCCCCGCGCTCGCCCGCGCGGGCGGGGCGGTTGACCGGGCACTGCTGTTGAATGGTTCGCATGTCGTTTGACCTCCTGCGTCGGTCGCGGCGCGTCGCCGTCAGTAGCTCGTGGCCGAGGCGTTGCGCAGTTCCACGTCCGAGATGATCTGCGTCTGCGACGCGGGCTGGTAGCCGGGCGCGCCCGGCGAGGCGACCTGCGGCAGATCGACGCAGATGGCGATGACGACGTAGCTCGCCGCGGAGGGGGCCACCTCTGCCTGCGCGACGCCCGTGGAGTTGACCACGGTCGTGGTGTCGATGCCCTGCTGGCAAGTCCCGGCTTGGTACGTGACGCGCTGGTTGTAGTAGCGGATGATGAAAGAGTCGATGCGGTTGGCGAGGACGGTCGTCCCGGAGAGCGCGCTGTTCACGTCGTAGCGCAGGATGTAGCTCTGGTTGGTCGACGCGTCGTTGATCCAACTGTAGACCACGTCCTCGTCCTGACTGCTCGGCGAGTCGGGCGTCGCGCCCGCGGCGGTGCTGTAGCGGTCGGGGTTGGTGATGACGCGGATCGAGTTCGAGTTCGAGTTCGCCGCGACGATGCCGTTGCCGGAGAGGCTCGAAGGCAGGTCGTAGCCCGCGTTGGCGATCTCGCGCGTCATCGTGTTGAGGGCGCGGCGCACGTCGGCGATGGCGTCCGAGCGGCGATCCTCTCGCGCGCGCACGTTCACCGCGGAGGCGAGCAGCGCCGTGGAGATGCCCATCACGACCACGGTGAGCCCGAGCGCGACGACCAGCTCCAGGATCGAGAAACCCGCTTCGCCCCGCGGCGGCCTTTTCGTGTCAGTCTTCTTCATAGCTTCGATCACCTCCGCCGCGGCGGCGCGCCGACGGTCGGCCTAGTTGGGCCCGCGCTGCATCGTCGAGCGCGTGGTCGTGATGGCGACCCCGCCGGCGGCCCACGGGGCGTTGTTCAGGATCGGCGTGACCGTGATCGTGATGCGCTTGACGGTCGGGCGCGTGACGCCGCCGACCGTCACGTCGAACGCGGGCACGGTGACGACGCTCTTGGTGACGGTGAACTCGAAGTTGCCCGCCTTGGGGTTGGGGGCGGTGGTGACGGGGCTGGCCGTGGTGTCGAGCAGCGGGTCGGTCCACGGGACGCTGCGCAGCCGCTCCATCTCCTGCTGCGCGACGGCCAGAGCCTGCGCGCGCGCGCCCGCCGCCGAGTTGTTCGTCACCGCGTAGAGGAGCAGGGCCGACGCGCCGAGCCCGACGACCATCATCACGATCATGGCGATGACGGTCTCCATCAGGGTGAAGCCCGCCTCCCCACGCCGCGCGCGCGGCCCCGTCTCGTGCGCCTGCAAGATTGGTGTCTCCGTCGTCATCTCTTTTTCATCCTCCGGCGTGCTCGCCTCGCGCTTCCTGTCCTCAGTTCGTCACCGTGACCGTGACCGTCTTCGAGCCGCAGCTCGACGTGAAGGTGACGGTGAAGCTCTGCCCGGCGTTGTTGGCGTTCGACGCGATGGCGAAGGTCTTCTGACCGTTGGGGGCGATTGAAGCCGATGTCGGCGAGACGACGATTGTCGACGAACTCGACGTGGCCGTGACCGTGACCGCGCTGGCGTTGCGCAACAGGGCGACGGAGACGGTGGCGGTCGTGAGCCCCCTCTTTCGGATCGAGACCGAGCTGACGCTGGTCGTCATTCCGCAACCGCCGGGGGGGATCGGGGTCGGGCTGGGCGTCGGCGAGGGCGTCGGCGTCGGCGAGGGCGTCGGCGTCGGGCACGCGAGGCACTGACCGCTGGCACCCCTCTCGCCGCACGGGCACGGGGTCGGCGACGGCGTGGGCGTGGGCGTCGGGGTCGGCGTGGGCGTCGGCGTCGGCGTCGGGGTGGGCGTCGGCGTCGGGGTGGGCGTCGGCACCGGGGTCGGGGTGGGTGTGCTGCCCACCGGCGTCGGCGTCGGGGTCGGGGTGGCGGTCGGGAAGGGGGTCACGTTGATCTCTGGGAGAGAACTGCCGACCTGCGAGTTGATGGTGATGTCGCCCGCGCCCGTCAGACTGATCTGCGACTGCCTGCCCTCCAGCGCGTGGCCGCTGCCGTCAATATTGTTAAGTCCGAAGTCGATGTTCCCGGCGACGCGCCCGCGCCAGTCGAAGGTGGCGGGGACGGGGAAGGGCTCTGAGAAGCGCACGTCGGACGGCAGGGTGACGACGCGCATGTCGCCGGCGCTGGGGTTGTCGACGTTGACCGGCGCGCCGTCGTTGTTGAAGTCCATGATGACGAGGTAAGAGCCCGCGTCGAGGACTTTGACGGACGCCGCGCCGTGGCGCCGGACGGCGTCGGCGCGCGCCGTCTCAAGGTAGGATTGCAGTTGGCGCGTGGCGTCGATGCGGCGCGAGTCGGCGCGCGCCTCCTTCACGCTGAGCAGCGCGATGGCGGAGACGATCGCGATGATGGCGACCGCGATCAACAGCTCGATGCCGGAAAGTCCACGCTCGCCGACCCGCGCCGGGCGCGTGCGAACCGTCGTCTGTGTCATCCGTTTGTCCATGTGATTCTCCAACGACTGCAACTCCCCGGCGCGTCCCTGCCGAATGTCGGGTAGCGCCCGCTCTCCCGCTCTCGTTGGCAAAGGCGGTGCCACGCCCGCGCGAGCCCGGTTTTCGCAGATTTCAACCACGAACGGGCGCGCGCCCGCCCGCCCTCTGTCACCGAAAGTGGCAACTCTTGAAGCGCGCTACACACCCGCGCCGACTAGCACGCCGGTTACATAAACCTGTCACCAACAGAAACAGCCGCCGCGCCCGGCGCGCGCGCACGGGAGCGGGCCGCGGGCGGCGCGGCGACGCGAAAGTCTCGCGGGTTCCGGTTTTCGGGGCCGTGTTCTAGGCGGGCGCGCCGCGCGGCGTGCCGTTTGCAGCAGGGGGCGACGGCGGGCGTGCGCCGGGCGGTCGCCGCGTGGAGACACGCGGAGGCGTCCGTGCCGCGTCAGCCGATCAAGGCGGGAAGTCGCGTGAGGGTTTCAACGTGCGGCGCGGCTGGGGCGTGCAAGCCCTCACGCGCAGACGAGCAGGGGAGGAACCGTCCGACATCGTCCCGACCGCGCGCGGACCGCACGCCGCGCGCACGGGACGACAACGCGCCCCGGCGGCCTCACGGCTGCCGGGGCGCGGCTTTTTTTTGAAATGATGAATGCGGAATGATGAATGCAGAATGAAAGGCGAAACCGATCCTTAATTCATCATTCATCATTCATCATTGATCGTTCGACGTTCCCTCGTACTCGTTCTTGTTGCGCGCGTTGAACTCGGTGTCGGCGAGTCGCATGGCGAGCGTGTGGGGCGTGTAGGGGAAGGGCGCGGGGCCGCCGCGGGCCGACTGGATCGAGGTGACGAGCGCGTCCTGATCTTGGCGGAAGCGGTAGACGCTGCCGCGCCGGTTGAAGATGACGAAGAGCAGCACGTCGCCGTTCCGCGCGCGCATCTCGCCGACGAGCGCGCTCACGCCGCCGTCCGTGCGACCGAGCGTGCCGGTCTTGGCGACGACGCTGCCGCGCCCCGCGGACTCCGCGTAGCGTTTCTTCAGCGTCCCCGGATCGACGCCCGCGACCGGCAGGATGTCGGACGGCTCAAGCCCGTGCCGCGCCAGCTCTCCGCGCAGCGCGACGTAAACTTTCATCATCGAGCGGGGCGAGAGGCGGTTGACGCCGAGCCCGCTCGTCGAGGCGAGACGCACCTCCGCGGCGGGCAGGCCGACCTCGCGGACGAGGAAGCTTTGCAGGCCCGACGCGCCGCCGAGGCTCTCGCCGAGCCGCTCCGCCATGAAGTTGTTCGAGTAGCAGAGCAGGACTTTCAGCACGTCCACGAGCGTGCTCGAACGCTGCGTGAGCAAGACCTTCGCCCCGGCGGGGACGGGCGCGACGTAGACCGCGCCCATCACGGCGACGCTCGGCACGCTCGTCAGGCAGGCCTCGTCCTTCTTCGCCTGACACTCTTCGTACCACGAGGTGGTGGCGGCGGCGGGGCGTCGCGTCGCGTCGAGCGTGTCGTAGAAACGCTCGCCCGAGCGCAGCGCAGAGGGTTGGAAGTCCATCGTGAAGCCCGGCGAGACGACGAGGTCGCCGGTCACGGTGCGGACGCCGAGCCGGTTCATCTCGCGCGCGAGCGCGACGGCGTGCTCGTCGTGGAGCGAGGGGTCGCGGCCCGAAATGATGAGATCGCCCGTGACCGCGCCGGTCGCGTTGTCGAACGTGCCGGTCGTCCAGACGGCGGTCGTGAAGCGGTAGTCGGGGCCGTAAGTCTTGAGCGCCTGAAGCGCCGTGGCGAGCTTGACGGTCGAGGCCGGGTTGAAGGGCTGATCCGCGCCCTGCTCCATGACGACCTTGCCGTCGAGCGTCGCGACGAGCACGCCCTGCCGGTAGACGACGGGCGTCGGCGTCGGCGTTGGCAGCACGGCGTCAACCGCCGCCGCGGGCGGGCTGACGGTCATCAACTGCGGGACGACGAGCGGCTTGGGCGTCGGCGTCGGCGGCGGCGCGGGCGCGTAAGGGTCTTCCTGCGCCGCCGCGCCCGCCGCGAGGGCGAGCACGAGCGCGAGAGCCATTAGCGCGCGATTGAAGATCAACTTCGGCATCCGTCGAAACCTCACGTCTCTCGGTGCAAGGATAGTGCTAATAGCGGGGTGCTCCCATCATAGCACGTGGGGAGTCGCCGCGCGCGCGCGAAACTTTCGCGGGAAGGTGCGCGCCGAATTTAGATGCCCCGGCGGGCGCGGCGGATGCAACTCGTTCGCGCCGCGCCGTCATCGCAGCAGCGAGACACTATCACGGGCGACGAGTTCATTGACAACGGCTCGGAACGGCTCCTAGTATTTCCCCCGTCAGCCCGACGACCTTCGCGCTTGTAAACCTAGTGCGCCCGGACAAACAGCCCGTCACACTCGAAACCATACGCGCCGCGCACCGCGAGCGGCGGGGCGCGATCCGCGAGCGGCTCGCCGAGTTCGAGGAGCTGCGCCGCACGGCCTCGGACGAGCGGCTGTGGGAGGAGCTGGTCTACTGCATCTTCACGGCGGGCGCGTCGGCGCGCATGGGCTTGCGCTCGGTCGAGCGGGTGCGACCGCTCCTCTCGGCGGGCACGCACGACGCGCTCGCCGACGCGCTCGCCGGCAGCCACCGCTACCCGCGCTCGCGCTCCGGCTACATCGTCGTGACGCGCGAGCACCTGCGGGAGACGTGCGGGATGCGCCTGCGCGAGCGGCTCGAATCGTTCGACGATCCGGCGGAGCGCCGCGACTGGCTCGCGCGCGAGCGGAACATCAAGGGGCTCGGTTACAAAGAATCGAGCCATTACCTGCGCAACGTCGGCTACCGCGGCTACGCGATCTTGGACAAGCACATCCTGCGCTGCCTCGCCGAGCTGGGCGTCGTCGCGTCGCCCGACCCGCCGACGACCCGCGCGCGCTACCTCGCCGCCGAGGAGAAGCTGCGCCAGTTCGCCCGCCGCTCGGGCATTGATTTCGACGAACTCGATCTCGTCCTCTGGTCGATGAAGACCGGGGAGATTCTGAAGTGAGGAGAGCGGTCAGTGGTCAGTAGTCAGTGGTCAGTAGTCAGTGGTCAGTTGTGTTATCCGCCGCGCGAACCGAGCTTCCGTACGTTACTTTTGAGCCGGATGCAACGGACTACTGACTACTGACTACTGACTACTGACTACCGACCACTGACAAATCACAGGAGTCGATCTATGAGTAAGGTAGTGAGACTTTCGGGCCTTGCCACCGCCGTGGTGTTGGTGGCGATGACGGCGGGCGTTGCGCCGCGCGCGTCCGCCGCCGACAAGAAGGAGAGGGCGCGCGCGGAGCGGGCGTTGAGGGAGGGGGAGTTCGCGGTGGCGGAGAAGATCTACCGCGAGCTGGTCGAGCGCGACCTGAAAGACCTCCCGGCGCGGCTCGGCCTGAGCTACGCGCAGCTCAAGCAGCGCAACCTGCGCGACGCCTACGACAACGCCGCGCGCGCCATCGCGCTCGACGCCACCTCGGCGCGCGCGCACGCCATCCTCGGCTCGGCGCTGCTCGCCTCGGGCGACTTCCCGCTCTCGGTCGAGGAGTTCAAGACCGCGCTCAGCTTCGACGAGAACGAGGCGCTGGCGGTCGCCGGCCTCTCGATGGTCAACCTCTACGAGAACCGCACGCAGGCCGCGCTCGCCGGACTGCGCCGCGCCGTCGATCTCGATCCGAACGAGCCCGACTTCGTCTTCAGCTTCGCCCAAGCCGCCGCGCGCTCCGAGCGGTTCAAGGAGGCGGCGGACGCCTACGAGACCTTCCTGCGCATCGCCCCGCGCACCGACGCCGACCGGCGCGCGCGCATCCGCGGGCTCATCGACTTCCTGCGCTTCATCGCCATCCAGGGCGAGCTCTACCAGACGGGCGGCGCGCAGCGCGTCCAAGTCCCGTTCGACTTGGTCAACAGCCGGCCCATCATCCCCGTGCGGCTCAACGGCTCGAAGAAAGCCCTGCGCTTCGTCGTCGACACCGGCTCCGGCATGAGCGTCGTGTCGGACGAGACGGCGCGACGCCTCGGCATCAAAACGGTCGCGCGCGGCGGCCTCGCGCGCGCCGTCGGCGGCGGCGGACGCTTCGAGATCGTCTACGGCTTCCTCGACTCGTTCCAGATCGGCGACGCCCGCGTGAGCAACGTCCCCGTCTACATCCGCGAGTTTCACAGCTCGCAGGAGCCCGTGGACGGCTACATCGGCCTCTCCGTGCTCTCCCACTTCGTCGCCACGGTCGATTACGGCGAGCACGTCTTCTCCATCGTGCGCGACGACGCGCGTCCCGCGGCGGGCGGGGAACAGGCCGCGGCGGCGGCGGGCGCGAGCGCCGCGCCCCAGATCGCGGACGCGCCGCAGCCTTCGCCGCGGCGCGTCTTCGAGATTCCGATCCGCTCCACTTCGAGCGGCTTCTGGAGCGGGCTCGTCCGCGTCGAGGGCGTGAGCAAGCCGACCAACTTCATCATCGACACGGGCGCGACCGTCTCGGTCGTCTCCACGCAGCTCGCCGAGCGCGAGACGCTCTCGCGCTTCGAGCAGAAGTTCCGCCTGAGCGTCTTCGGCGCGGCGGGCGTGACGGAGGACGTGCCGCTCTTGATGCTGCCGCGCGTCACCGTCGGCGAATACGTGCAGGCCAACCTCGCCGCGGCGGTGCTCGACATGGACCCGCTCAACGAGACCTCCGGCTTCGAGCAGGCCGGAATCATCGGCGGCAACCTCCTGCGCTTCTTCCGCGTCACGTTCGACTTCCGGCGCGGCCTGCTCCGCCTTGAGATGATCCCGAACTTCACGCCCGCCCCCATCTCGAAGGACGCGAGCGTCACCCCGCAGGGGCTCGAATGAGCGGGGAGGGCGGCGGGTGAAGCGGAGCCTTTAAGACGAATGAAGCAGAGCCTTTATCTGGAGACCTCGGTCGTCGGCGCGTACCTCGACAACGGCGAGCCGTTCCGGCGCGACCTCACGATCCGCTGGTGGGAGCGCGAGCTGTCGGAGTACCGCGCGGTCGTCTCGCCGCTCGTCGAGCGCGAGCTGGAGCGCGTGCCGGAGCCGCACCGCACCGGCTACCTGAAACTGATCGCGCCGCTCGAACAGGTGTCGGTCTCGGAGGAGGCGGCCATCCTCGCCGAGGGCTACGTCACGCGCGGCATCTTCCACCGCAAGTACCTCGGCGACGCGCTGCACGTGGCGCTCGCCTCCGTCCACAAGATCGACTACCTCGTCACGTGGAACTTCGGCCACCTCGCCAACGTGCGCCGCCAGGCGCGCATCCGCCTCTTCAACACCGCCGCCGGATTCTTCTCGCCCGTCATCGTCACGCCCGAGTTCTTAGTTTCGGAGTTGACAGAGAAGCGCGAGTCGTGAACGTAAATCGAAAACCGCCGATCAAAAAAGTATCGGCGGTGCGACTCGCCGCGCGCCTCCGCTCTTGTCACGATTTACGATTTACGATTTACTATCCCTGATGTACCGCAAGCCGATGTTCCTCGAAATGCTCCACGCGATCCGCGAAGAGATGTCGCGCGAGGCCGACTACGACGTGGAGCTGTTCGCCGAGATGGCGCGCACCGGCGCGCGCCCCGCGCACGGGCCCGCCCGCAACCTGCGCGGCTTCCGCACCCGCGCGCCGCGCGCCGACGAGAAGGTCAAAACTTTTCCGCCGACTAAACAGCGCAAGCGCGCCGCGGGCTGAGGATGAGAAGAAGTTATTCAATCGCGCTCTCGCTCCTACTCTCGTCGGCGGTCGTCGCGGCGGCTGAGCAGATCGTAGTCCGGCACGTCGGCGAGCTGGTCGCGCCGTCCGATCTGATCGCGCGCGTGAAGATCATCCACGTGCGCGAGACCGGGGCGCGGGAGGGCTACGGCAAGATCGCCGTGGCGAGCGTCGTCGAGGCGCTGAAGGGGACGGAGGTCGGCGCAGCCTTCGAGCTGGGGAACGCCTTCGTCAACGTCGGCTGCCCGAACGTGAGTTACGAGACGGGCGAAGACGTGCTGCTCTTCGCGAAGAAGAAGCCCGACGGGCGCTACGAGACCACTTACACGGCGGCGGGGAAGATTTTGATCAAGGACGGGCGGGTGACGCAGCCGCCGTTCAAAATAGATCAGAGTTACGATTCCGCGGTCGCGGAGGTCAGGCGAGAGTTGGAGAAGTTGGAAGCCGAGGCGGCGGGAAAGCGTTGAGCGCGCAGACTCCCCGGCGGCGGGCAGTCGGTCAAGTCAGGCAATCATGGAAGAGACTTTCGAGGCAATCGGGCTGGACGTGCCGAGCGAGAAGGACTTCAACCACCTCGCCGAGCGCGCCGGGGATCAGGGCGAGGCGACGCAGCTTTTGCGCCGCGGGGCGGTGCTGCACGGTCGCTGCTGGAAGCTCGGCGAGGGGCTCGAAGTCTGGACGGTGCTCTACGAGTCGGGGACGGGCGAGATTTTCTACGCCGACTGCCGACCGGGTTTTCGCGCGCGCTACACGCAGCGCATCAGCCCTTGGGCGCTCACCGAGTACGACGAGGAGGGCGAGGCCATCGTCCACGGCTACTGCGACGGGACGGAGACGGAAGTCCTCTTCGAGCTGCAAAACCTGACGGAGGTCGGCCCCGAGGGCTTCCGCGCGCAGGAGCTGCACGTCGGGCTGTGCGGCCTCGCCTACCGCGCGCGGGTCTGCGCCAAGGCGGAGCGGGCGCGCTGGCAGTCGCTCGAAGCCTGCGCCCCGGCGCGCGCCGCGCACGAGAACGATTGGAGCCTCGTCGGTCGCGTCCTCTCCTACAAGCCGCTGCGCAACCCGCTCTCCGGCGGAGAACTCTACTGGGCGCACCTCGATCTCGACAGCTTCAAGCTCGAAGTCCTCATCAACCAGCGATCTTTGCGCGGCGGCGCGCTCGCCGTCGGCGCGACCGTCGCGGCTGACGTGTGGCTGCAAGGTCACGTCCTCGACACGCGCGCCCTCCGCTCGCGCTACGAGGGGCTGGACGAGACCTCCACGCGCGCAGACCTGTGGCGCAGCCTGCGGCGGCGGAACTAGAAGGACGGGGTTTTAAGATGGAAGGCATCCAGTACGTGACGGACGACGAAGGGCGGAAGACGGCGGTGCTCATCGATCTCAAAAAGTTCGGCGAGCTGTGGGAAGATTTCTACGACGCCCTGCTCGCCCGCGAGCGCGCCGACGAGCCGAGAGAGTCATTAAAGGTCGTGCGGGAGAAATTACGGCGGCAGGGAAAACTTGATGGCTGACTTCGAGATCAGCTTCGCCCGCTCCGCGCGGAAAGAGTTGGAATCACTCGACAACCGGATCGTCAATCGCATCTTCCCTAAAATCGTAGCCCTGTCGAGACAGCCGCGCCCTGGCGGCTGTCGTAAGTTGGTAGGCGAGGAAAACTTTGGCGCATTCGCGTCGGCGATTATCGCGTGATTTACGAGATCGGCGATGCGAGACATATCGTTGACGTGATCGCTGTCAAACATCGCAGCAAGGCTTATGATTGAGGGCGTCGGCTCCGGTCGTTCGCAGACCTCCGACTCGGTAAAGGTTTCGTCAAATAAATGCGCGCCGCGAAACGTCTCGCCCTCGTCTTAAGTCTCCTCACGCTAGCCGCCGCGGTCGGGCTCTACTTCTTCAACCAGTTCTGGATTCACCGCTTCGACGAGATCATCGAGCGGCAGGCGCGCATCTACCGGCTCGATCCGCTGCTCGTCTGGAGCGTCGTCTACGAGGAGACCTACTTCCGCCCGTGGAAGCGGGGCGAGGCGGGCGAGATCGGGCTGATGCAGGTGACGCCCACGGTCGGTCGCGAGTGGGCGGACGAGACGGGGATGCGCGACCTCTCGCGCGCGATGGAGCGCGACCCGGCCTCCGTCCTCACAGACCCCGAGCGCAACATTCAGGTCGGCTGCTGGTACTTGGAAAAAATCTCGAAGGACTACCGCGACACGCCCGGCGCGGAGGCGCACGTCCTCGCCGCCTACAACGCCGGGCCGACGCGCGCCGTCGAGTGGAACCGCGTGCCGGCCAACCGCCCGCCGCTCACCGCCGAGCAGTTCATCGCGCGCATCGACTACCCGACGACGCGCGCCTACGTCACCTCGATCCTCGCGCGCTACCGCAAGGCGCGCGAAGAGCGCGACGCGCGCGGCGGGAGGGCGCGTTGACCTACCGCGGGCTGCTCGCGCGCAACCCCGACTTCCGGCGGCTGTGGACGGGGCAGGTCGTCTCCGAGATCGGCGACTGGCTCAACAACATCGCCGTCCTCGCGCTCGCCATCGAGATCGCGGGCCCGGCCCGTCAGGGTCACGCCGTCGCCGTCTACGCCGTCGCGCGCCACCTGCCGCTCTTCCTGTTCGGCCCCGTCGCCGGGGTCGTCGTGGATCGCGTTGATCGCCGGCGCGTGATGATCGCCGCCGACGTCGCGCGCGCCGCCCTCGCGCTCGGCTTCCTGCTCGCGCAAAAATTCTCGACGCTCCCGCTCATCTACGGCATCGGCGCGTCGCTCTTCTCCGTCTCCGCCTTCTTCAACGCGGCGAAGCGCGCGACGCTGCCGAACCTCGTCGCGCGCACCGACGATCTGCTCGCCGCCAACTCGCTCTCCGCCTCGACGACCGCCGGGACCATCGCCGTCGGCTCCGCCCTCGGCGGACTGGTCGCCACCTTCGCGGGGCGCGAGACCGTCTTCGTCGCCAACGCCGCGACCTTCGTCATCTCGGCGCTGATGATTCGTCAGATACGCCCTTCGATTTCGGCTTCGGGATTGCGGAACGCGGATTCTTCAATTGCGGATCGGGGATTGCGGAACGCGGATTCAAAGCCACCGACTATCGAGGCGGGAGTTTCAGATCACGAGCCGCAGATACTTTCTCCGGAACTCGAAATCTCGAGTCAACGGCCCGTAGTTGCTAACCCACAGCCACGCCCGCAATCCGCAACCCGCAACCCGCGATTCGCGATCAAAAGGGCGTTCGTGGATTTCCGCGAGGGGCTGCGCTACGTGCGCAGCGACGGCGCGCTCGCCGCGATCTTCGTCGTCGCGGCGGGGTGGGGCCTGGGCAACGGCGCGGCGCGCGCCCTCTACAGCGTCTTCGGCGCGCGTCTCGGCGAGGCGGCTGCCGCCGGGTGGCTCGCGCGACCGAAGGACTTCGGCATCTCCGTCCTCTTCGTCGCGATGGGCGCGGGCGGGGTGCTCGGCGCGCCGCTCGCGCGCCGCTTCAACTCGGCGGGAGGCGCGGGCCTCGGGGCGCGCATGGGCCGCTCGCTCCTCTTCGACGGCTGCGGGCTCTTCCTCTTCAGCCTGATGCCGAACCTGTGGGGCGCCGCCGCCGTCCTCGTCGCGCGCGATATGAACTACGCCGTCTGGTGGACGGCGCAGCAGACCATCATGATGCGCCGCACCGACAACGCCTACGCCGGTCGCGTCTTCGCCACGCACGAGACCGTGACGACGCTCACGATGGTCTGCGCCATCTACGCCGCGGGCGCGGTGGCAGACACTTACGGCATCCGCATCGTCGCCGCCGCGGGCGGAGCGATCATCGCGCTCTTCGGCGCGGCGTGGTTCGTGCTCCGGCGCGGCGCGACTACCCTGAGCACGGCGCGGGCCGGCGAAGTTTGAAAGGGAACTCACCACACAGACACGGAGGACGCTGAAGGGGCACGGGGAGAACCGATCAGCCATGCGATCATTCATCAAAGCCTCCGTGCGATCCCCGTGCCCTCTGTGTCTCTGTGGTGAGCTGTATCGTTAATGCCGATTAAAATTTACTCAGCACAGTGGGTCTTGCCCGTCACGTCTCCGCCAATCGAGCGCGGGGCGGTCGCGGTCGAAGGCGCGCGCGTCGTCGGCGTGGGCTCATCCGACGGGATCGCCGCGCGCTTCCCCGAGGCGGCGCGCGAGGACTTCGGGGCGGCGGCGCTCCTGCCCGGCCTCGTCAACTGCCACTCGCACCTTGAGCTGACGGCGATGCGCGGCTACCTCGAAGACGTGGAGGGCGACTTCTTCGCGTGGCTCTTCAAGCTGACGGCGGCGCGGACGGGGAGCATGACGCCGGAGGACTTGCGCGACTCGGCGGCGTGGGGCGCGGTCGAGGCGGCGCGCGCGGGCGTGACGACGCTCGGCGACGCTTGCAGCGAGGGCGAGGCTTCGGCGCGCGCGCTCCGCGAGGTGGGCCTGCGCGGCGTCGTCTATCAGGAGGCGATCCACCCAGACCCCGCGAGGGCCGACGAGACGTTCGGCAAGTTGGAAATTAATCTCGCGAGGCTGCGCGCGCTGGAGACGCCCCTCGTGCGCGCGGGCGTGTCGCCGCACGCCCCCTACTCCGCGAGCGCGCGGCTCATCGAGCGCGTGACCGCCCTCGCGGAGGCCGACGATCTGCCCCTGATGATCCACGCGGCGGAGTCCGAGGCGGAAGACTTACTGTTGAGGGAGGGGCGCGGCATCTTCGCCGACAGCCTCGCGGCGCGCGGCATCGAGTGGCGCGCGCCGCGCGTCTCGCCGATCCGGTATCTGGAACAACTCGGCCTGCTCCGCGTTAAGCCGGTGCTCGCGCACTGCGTCCGCGCCGGCGACGAGGACATCGAGACCATCAAGGAGTCAGGCGCGGGCGTGGCCCACTGCCCGAAGTCGAACGCGAAGCTCGGCCACGGTCGCGCGCCCTACGAAAAGTTCTTACCGCTTCGCCACGGGCTCGGCAGCGACTCGGTGGCGAGCAACAACACCTGCGACATCCTCGAAGAGGCGCGCTTCGCTCTGCTGCTGGCGCGCTCCGCGAACGAGCGGGCGAACCTCGACGCGCTGACAGCCGAACGCGCCCTCCGCGACGCCACGCTCGGCGGCGCGCGCGTGCTCGGCCTCGACGACTGCGGCTCGCTCGAAGAGGGCCGTCAGGCAGACCTCGCGGTCGTCCGCCTCGACGCGCCCCACCAGACGCCCGCGCACGACCCGGCCCGCGCCCTCGTCTTCGCCTCTTCGGGCCGCGACGCGGTGCTCACCGTCGTCGCCGGAAACGAAATCTTCCGCGACGGTCGCGTCCTGAATGTCGACGAGGAACGACTGCGCGCGAGGATGGAGGAGATACTGAAAGCCGTGACAGGTGACAGGTGACGGGTGACAGGGAAGGCGGTCAGTGGTCAGTAGTCAGTGGTCAAAGGCGAATTCGGATCGCGTTGACTTCAAGACTCACGACTTCTGACTCCGGACTTCTCCTGTCACCTGTCACGGTTTACGGTTCACGGTCTTTGCCTGTCACGGCCTTTAACTGATGCGCTGGTCTTCGACGGCGCGGCGGCGCTTGAGTTCTTTGTGTTGGGAGTCGAGGTTGAGGAGGTGGAGGTGGAGGAAGAACTTGCCCTCCTTGTTGAGCTTGAGGCTCTGGTCGAAATCCTTGCGCGCCGCCGCCTCGTCGCCGCGCTGCACGTTGAGGTAGCCGCGCACGGCGTAGGCGATTGAGGCGAGCTTGTCGTCGGGCTTGAGGGCGAGGCCGCTGTCGATGTCGGCGAGCGCGGGCGTGTAGTCGCCGTTGATGAGTCGCGCCTGCGCGCGGCGGAAGTAGATGTCGGGGTTGCCGCGGTAGCAGGCGACGGCCTTGTCGAAGTCGGCGAGCGCGCCCGGCATGTCCAGCTTCTCGATGCGGACGTTGCCGCGATCCGAGAAGGCGTCGGCGACGAAGCGGTCGTCTTGCAGCGCGCGCGGGTCGAGCGCGTAAGCCTGATCGTAGTCGGCGAGCGCGCCATCGAGGTCGCCCTTGGCGCGGCGCACGCCCCCGCGCTTGGCGTAGATGTCGGCGGCGCGCGGGTCGGCGGCGATGGCGCGGTCGTACTCGACGAGCGCGCCGTCGAGATCGCCCTTCACCCGCCGCTCCGCCGCGCGGCGCGCGATGGTCTGCGCCGTCTGCGTTGCCTGCCCGAAGGCCGCGGGCGCGGAGAAGAGGAGCGACGCCGCGGCGAGCCGCGGCAGGAGGTGCAAAGTTTTACGAACGTGGTTGTTCACGCAACTGATCTCCGCGTCTGAGGTTTCCGTTCCGATGAAGGCGGCGCGCCGCCGAATCCCCGCGTCGATTCGTTAGACGCCGCCGGGGCGTTGAATGTTTCCGCGCTGAGCGCCCGCGCCGCGCTCAGGGCTGCCGGTCGGCGGGCGGCTCTTTCAGGTTGGCGAGCGTCGCGTCGACGATCCGCTTCATGTTGGGGTCGAGTTCGAGGCAGCGCGCCAAATCTTTGCGCGCCTCTTCCGTCTTGCCCTGCTTGATGAGCACCGAGGCGCGCTGGAAGTGATAGACGGCGGCTTTCGGCGCGAGCTCGATGGCCTTATCGATGTCGGCGAGGGCGGCTTCGGCGTCGCCCTTTTGGAGCAGGGCGGCGGAGCGGTTGCCGTAGGCGAGGGCGGTCGGGTAGATCTCGATCGACTTGGTGTAATCCTCGATCGCGCCGTCCGCGTTACCCTGCCTCATCAACTCCGAGCCGCGGTTCGAGAGGGCCATCGCCGCGCCCATCTTGGCGCGCGAGGGGCTGTCGATCTCGGTCGAAGCGCCGTCGGTGCGGATGACCGAATCGGGCAGCGCCACGATCTCCGTGCGCGCCGAGGAGACCACCCGCGATTGCTTACCCGCGGCGGCGTCGCGCGCCGGGTCGCCGCCGCCGCCCGCGTCCGCGCCGGAGCGCGAGACGATTGACGAAGGGTCGGGCGCGCCGCTCTGGGCGGCGGTGTTGTAGTCCTCCATCGCGCCCGCGGTGTCGCCCTTCTGGCGGCGCGCGTTGGCGCGGTTCATGTAAGCCTCGGTCGCCTTGGGCTTGAGCGCGATGGCCGCGCCGAAGTCCTCAATCGCGCCGTCGAGATCGCCTTTCGCGCGCTTGACGTTGCCGCGACCGATGTAAGACTCGTACATCAGCCAGCCGGCGGCGATGGAGCGGTCGTAGTCTTCGAGCGCGCCGTCGAAGTCGCCTTTGCGGAAGCGGGCTATGGCGCGCGTCTGGTAGGCGGGCTTGAAGTTGGGATCGAGTTCGAGGACTTTGTTCGCGTCGGCGAGCGCGCCGTCGAAGTCCTGCGAGAGTATCTTCGCGCCCGCGCGCTGGTGGTAAGCCTGCACGAAGTCGGGCTTCAGCTCGACGGCCTTGTCGAGGTCTGCGATCGCGCCGGCGAAGTCGCCGCGCTGCATGTGCGCGCGGCTGCTCTCGAAATACTCCTTGGCCGTGCGCGACTGCGCGAGGGCCGCGGGCGCGCAGGAGGCGAGCAACAGGGTTAGGGATAGAAATCTCTTCATCACTTGCTCCGTAATAAAGACGCGCGGGCGGGGGCGTCCGGTTACAGGCGAAAGTTAGGCGAGGCCCGCCCGTTTGTCAACGAACATCTGCGTGGCGAATCCGTCACGTTTTTGACGCGGCGGGCGCGAAAAGAGTCGCCCGCCGTCCCGATTCTTTCGGGCGGCGGGCGACTCGCATAATCGTGTCGGGGCGCGGGCAAGTCCTTTGCCCGCGCCGATTCAGCCGCGCCCGGAGGCGGCGACGGCTTGGTCGAAAATCTCCAGCGCCACGTCGACGTTCTCGCGCGTCAGGGTGAGCGGCGGCGACCAGCGGATGGTGTTCGCGCCCGCGCCGAGGATGATCAGGCCGCGGTTGAAGCATTCGACTTCGACGCGGTCGCGCATCTCCGCGTCGGGGGCGAGCGTCGCGCCGTCGGTGACGAACTCGACGCCGATCATCATGCCGAGGCCGCGCACGTCGCCGATGCAGTCGTGCTTGTGCATCAACTTCTGCAAGCCCGCCTTCAGGTAGTCGCCGACCTCCGCGCTGTTTTTGACGAGGCCGCCTTCGAGCAGTTCGATGGTCTTCAGGGCGGCGGCGATGCAGACGGGGTTGCCGCCGAAGGTGGAGGCGTGCGCGCCGGGCTTCCAGTCCATCAAATCCGCGCGCGCGACGCACGCGCCGATGGGCAGGCCCGATCCGATGCCCTTCGCGATGGTCACGATGTCGGGCTTGAGGTCGTAGTGATCGGAGGCGAACATCCTGCCGGTGCGGCCCATGCCGGATTGAACTTCGTCGACGATGAGCATGATGCCGTGCTCGTCGCAGATGCGGCGCAGGCCTTGCAGGAACTCCTTCGGCGCGGGCACGTAGCCGCCCTCGCCCTGCACGCACTCGACGACTATCCCGGCGACCTCTTCGGGCGGCGTCGTCGTCTTGAACAGCCGCTCCTCGATCCACGCGAGGCACTGCCGGCTGACGGTCGCGGCGTCAGACCGCTGGCCGGTGAACGGATCGCGGAAGGCGTTGGGGTAGGGGACGTGGACGACGTCGAGCGCCTGCCGCTTGAAGCCGCGGCGCTGCGCGACGCGCGAGGAGGTCAGGGAGAGGCTCCCTAGCGTGCGCCCGTGGAAGCTGTTGAAGAAGCCGATGAATTTTTCCCTGCCCGTCGCGTGCATCGCGAGCTTCAGGGCGGTCTCGACCGCCTCGGTGCCGGAGTTCGCGAAGTGCGTGCGCGTCGGCGACGGGACGGGGACGATCTCGTCGAGCTTGCGCGCGAGCGCGGGCATGTGCTCGTAGTAATAATCGGTGCCGCACATGTGGATCAGTTTCGCCGCCTGATCCTGGATGGCGCGGACGACCTCGGGGTGGCAGTGGCCGGTCGAGCAGACGGCGACGCCCGCGTTGCAGTCGAGGAAGACGTTGCCGTCAACGTCCGTCACCCACACGCCCTCGCCGCGCTCGGCGACGAGCTTGAAGTTGGGGCGCGGGTACGAAGGGTTAACCCACTGCGCGTCGTCCGAGACGATCCGCTGGCCCTTCGGCCCCGGCAGCGCGGTCTTGATCTCCGGTCTCTTCGGCGGAGCCATCGTGGTCATAAAAATTTTCTCCTTGTCAGAAAAGCGGAAGGGCCGACCGGCGTCAGAAACCTCGGATTTCAGACGCGACGATAAGGAGCGACAGGGACGGAATGGCTAACCCGCGAAGATGTTGGCGCGCAGGTCGAGTGGGCGGAAGCTGATGAGTGGGAAGCGAAACATCAAGTTAGACCGGAAGCTGTCTTGCGACCGCGGAACGCGAATCTGCTCCGCGCGCGAATCTTATCACCTCGTCCACGACCTTTCCAGCCCCGCCCGTCGCAAGCACACACGCCGCAGCGTCTCAAGCGACCGCGGAAACGGCATCTCGCGCGGCGGAAATGGGAGCTTTCAACGTGGAAATGGCGTCTCGCGCGGCGGAAATGGAAGCTCGCGCGGCGGAAATGACAACTTTTGACACGGAAATGGCGTCTCGCACGCCGGAAACGGGGGCTTTCACGCCGGAAATGCGAGCTTTCGCGTTGGAAACGGGAGCTTTCAGGCCGGAAATGGCGACTTTTACGCCGGAAATGTCGATTTTCGCACCGGTAGGGTGAACAAAAGGTGAAGCCTTGCGCTTCCAGCGGACGCCGTCGCGGGTGTCTTCGAGGACGATGCCGCGCGGTCGTTTAGGATGGCTCATCCACCTCAACTCACGCGCACGAACTCACCAGCCTTGATATTCTCCAACGCCGACCGCACCGCGGGCGTCAACGGCAATAATGTCCGCAGACGATTGTTCCTTGCGATCAGAAGAACGATGCCGATCCTGAAAGCTTTGAGGTTCTGTTGAAACTTTAGATTCTGGTCAACGGTGAGGAAGACGTCGAACTCGGCCTCAGCCAGAGCTAATAGCCTCCCGTTCTTCACGCCCGACCAACCACGCTCGGTGACGGTGAGAACGTCGTGTCCGGGCAGTTCGCGCCTCAACTTGCGGGGCACGCACTCGTCAGGCAGCACTCTCATACTCGCGCGCCAGAAAGTCTTCTTTCATCTTCTCCAAAACTTTGACGGCGTGATCTCTCGTGACGGCGGGGAAGTCGTCGAGGAATTCGTCGAGGCTGTCGCCTTCTTCGAGATAGTCGAAGAGGGTCTGGACGGGCACGCGAGTCCCGGCGAAGACGGGCGTGCCGCCGAGGATGTCGTCGGAGCGTTGGATTAGTTGTTCAGACATGAGCAGTCACCTCGCGTCGCCGCCATCACAACGACCCGTCGCCCGCGTGTAGGGGCTGACGAATAGTTAAGCCTTGCGCTTCCAGCGGACGCCGTCGCGGGTGTCTTCGAGGACGATGCCGCGCTCTAGGAGCTGGTCGCGTATCTGGTCGGCGCGGGCGAAGTCGCGGCGGCGGCGGGCCTGCTGGCGGTCGTCGATGAGGGCCTGAATCTCCGTGTCGAGCATCCCGCGCTGCGGCGCGGTGAAGACGTTGAGGACGGAGTCGAAGCGGCGGACGAGTTCGAGCAGGTCGCGCTGGTCGTCGGCGCGCAGGCCCTCGCAGGCGAGCGCGGTGTTGACCTCGCGGGTCAAGTTATGGACGGCGGCGAGGGCGACCGAGGTGTTGAGATCGTCGTCGAGCCCGGCCTCGAACTCTTCGAGGGCGCGGGCCGCCGAGGCGCGCAGCGCGGGGTTGCTGCCGGGCTCGGTGCGGGCTTCGGAGAGGCGCGCGTTAAAGTCTTGCAGGCCGGCGACGGTCTTCTCGATGCCGCGCAGGCCGTCGAGCGTGAAGTTGAGCTGCTTGCGGTAGGGGACGCTCAAGAGGGCGTAGCGGATCGCCGACGGGGTGAAGCCGCGCTCGACGAGATCGCGCAGCGTGTAGTAGTTGCCCTTCGACTTCGACATCGTCTCGCCGTCGATCTTCAGGTGCTCGCCGTGCAGCCAGTAGTTGACGAACTGCTTGCCGGTCGCGCCCTCGGACTGCGCGATCTCGTTCTCGTGGTGCGGGAAGATGAGATCGACGCCGCCGCAGTGGATGTCGAAAGTCTCGCCGAGGTACTGCATCGACATCGCCGAGCACTCGACGTGCCAGCCGGGGCGGCCCGCGCCGATCTCGGCGTCCCACGTCGGCTCGCCCTCCGTGTCGGGGGCCTTCCAGAGCGCGAAGTCGCGCGCGTCCTCCTTCTCGTACTTGTCCGTGTCCACGCGCTCGCTCGCGCCCGCGATGTTGCCCGCGAAGTTGATCTTCGAGAGCTTGCCGTACTCGGGGAACGAAGTGATGCGGTAGTAGATCGAGCCGTCCGAGCGGTAGGCGTGGCCCGCCCCCATGAGCTTGTCGATGATCTCGACCATCTGCGGGATGTGCTGCGTGGCGCGCGGGGCCTCTTCGGGCCGCTCGCAGCCGATGAGGTCGAAGTCCTGCCAGAAGGCTTCGATGTAGGGCGCGGTGTATTCGTCAATCGAGACCCCGCGCTCGATGGCCTGATTGATGATGCGGTCGTCCACGTCGGTCAAGTTCATCACGTGCCGGACGCCGTAGCCCTTGTACTTGAGGTAGCGGCGCAGCACGTCCACGAAGACGTTCGTGCGGAAGTTGCCGACGTGCGCGAGGTTCCAGACGGTGGGGCCGCAGGCGTACATCCCCACCTCGCCCTCGCGGATGGGGCGAAACTCTTCGAGGCGGCCCGTGAGCGTGTTCTGGAACCTGAGCATCGCGGAGTCGTCCGCCGCGCGCGGCGGCGGTCGTGTCGGGGCTAACTGACGAAGCGGGCGGCGCCGTCGCGCCGCGCTCACTGGAGCGTGAAGTTGTAAGACATCGTCCCCTTGACGGGGACGGGTATGCCGGAAAGCCGCGCCGGGGGGAAGCGCGTCTGCATCGCCGCGTCTATCGCCGCCTGCCGCAAGAGCGGATGGCCCGAAAGGGCGCGCGCCATCACGACGTTCCCGCACACGTCCACCGTCACCTCCACGAGCACTCCGCCGGAGACCAGCGCGGCCCGCGCCGCCGAAGGGTAGATCGGCTGCGGCTTGCTGACAGCCTTGTCGTTCAGGACGCCGCCGTTCACCGCCTTGCCGACGAAGACGGCGTTGTTCGTGCGCGCCGTCTCACACGGCGTCACTTCGCCCGCGCCGACTGAGGCGGCGGAGGGCTCGGCGACGAGGACGTAGCGCGTCTCGCGCGCGACGGTCTCGCGGGGGTGCGGCTGGTGGTGACTGATCCAGAGCGTGGTCGCGGCGACGCCGACGCCGAAGGTCGAGAGGGCGATGGCGAGTCCGAGCATCTTACTTCGCATATGGGAACTTCCTTTTGTCGAGCCGGACGGTTGACCGAAACGGGCGCGCGCCTCCTCGTCGCGGGGACGCGGGCGAGGGCGTCAAGTGTTCGGGGAGACTCCTGCGTGCGCGCCGCCTTGCGGAAGAGTCTAGGAGAAGGACGCGCGGCGAGTCAAACAAGTTGCCGGGATGAGGGCAGCGTCCGCCGCGGGCAGTGGAAACGGGCGGTCGGCCAT
>DASVQC010000100.1:0-13694 GCA_036389335.1 Pyrinomonadaceae bacterium
CGCGAGTATCTGCAGAACGGCGAGAACGAGGGCAAGACCCTGCTCGACGCCATGCGCGACAGCCGGCTCGACGGGATGCAGGACTTCGACACCGTGATCAAAGACATGATCGAGCGCAAGGTCGTCTCGCTCGAAGACGGCCTGGCGTTCGCCACCAACCCCCACAACCTGCAACTCGCCCTCAAGGGCGTCAGCATCCGCGACGACTTCCTCCAGCCCGACGGCCTCCCCCCCGCCAACGGCCACCAGCGCCGCGGCGCGCCCATGCTCGACATCACCCAGTGACAAGTGACAAGTGACGGGTGACAGGCAAGAAGTTTTTCTTGTCACTTGTCACTCGTCACCTGTCACTCATCACCCGTCGCCCGTCACTTGAATCTATGGTCATCACTTGCCAGCAGTGCAGCTCCCGCCTTCAGCTCGACGACACGAAAGTGCCGTCGCGGGCGTTCACCGTCCGCTGCCCGAAGTGCCAGCAGATCATCAACGCGCAGCCGCCCTCGCAGGCCCAGAGCGTCGGCGGCGCGCTCGGCATCGGCGAGATGCCCGCGGCGCACAGCTCGCGCTTCGCCCGCCCGATGCCCGCCCCGGCCTTCCGGCCCGAGGGCGGGGAGGCCGCCGACGGCGAGGCGTCGGAAGCCGACGCGCTGCGCGGCGACCGCGACGAGATCGCGCTGCTGCTCACCTCGCTCCTCTCGCGCGCGATGACCTCCGCGGCGAGCGCCGCCTCACAGGGCGCGCTGCGCCGCGGGTGGGAGCACCGCCGCGCGCTCGTGTGCGCCGCCGAGGAGCACCGCTTCTCGGTCGCGCGCGTGCTCGTCGAGGGCGGCTACGAGGTCTTCGTCGCCGACGACACGACGCAGGCCATCGAGCGGATGCGCGAGGACAAGATGGACGTCGTGCTGCTCGATCCGAAGTTCGACGAGGTGGAGCAGGGGGCCGCCTTCATCCGCCGCGAGATCAGCGCCCTGCGCCCCGCCGCGCGCCGCAAACTCTTCTTCGTCGTCATGACGCCCGACGTGCGCAGCGGCGACGCACACCAAGCCTTCGTCGGCCACTCCAACCTCGCCCTGAACCCGGCGGACGTGGAGGAGCTGCCCGCGCTGCTCGACCGCACCGTCAGAGAGTTCAACGAGCTCTACCGCGACTTCAACAACGCGACTCAGATCGGGGCGGCCTGAAGGGGCTTCGTCGCCGCGGCGCGCGCGCCGAGTTGATTGACCTTGCCGGGCGCGGCTTGTACTCTAGCAAGCCGCGCCCGGCAACTTTTTTTCGCGCCGCGCGCTCGCGCAACGTCGTCCAGACCCTTTGAGCCCCCGAAAGCCTTACTCCGATGGCGGCACTCTCCGAGCACCAGACGGGACGAGCCCACACGCACTCACACGCGCACGGCCACGCGGGCACTTCGCGCGCCTCCCGCAGCAAGCGCAAACTCCTCTGGGTGCTCGCCCTGACAGCCGCCTACACGGTCGCCGAGGCCGCCGGCGGCTGGCTCTCCGGCTCGCTCGCGCTCCTGGCCGACGCCGGGCACATGCTCGCCGACGTGGCGGCGCTCGCCCTCGCCCTCGCCGCCGTCTGGTTCGGCTCGCGCCCGGCGACGCCCAGCAAAACTTTCGGCTACTACCGGCTCGAAATCCTCGCCGCGCTCACCAACGGCGTCGTGCTCGTCGTCATCGCGCTCTTCATTTTCTACGAGGCCTACCTGCGCTTCCACGCGCCGCGCGAGGTCGGGACGGGCCTGATGATCCCGGTCGCCGCCGGCGGGCTCTTGGTCAACCTCGTCTGCGCGTGGCTGCTGCACGGCGACCACCACGACGATCTGAACGTGCGCGGCGCGTGGCTGCACGTCCTCGGCGACGCGCTCGGCTCGGTCGGGGCCATCGCGGCGGGCGCGCTGATGTGGCTCTACGGGTGGCAGCGCGCCGATCCCGTCTTCAGCGCGGCGATCGCGCTGCTCATCGTCTGGAGCTCGTGGCACCTCATCCGCGAATCGACGAACGTGCTCTTGGAAGGCACGCCCGCGCACATCAACCTCGCGGCGGTCGAGGAGTCGATCAGCGAGACCGAGGGCGTCGAGCGCGTCCACGACCTGCACGTCTGGACGATCACTTCGGGCCGGGAGGCGCTCAGCGCGCACGTCGTCCACGCCCACGGCGTCGCCCCGCGCGAGCTTTTGATCGAGCTGCGCGCCAAGCTTCACGAACGATTCGGGGTCGACCACCTCACGATCCAGATGGAGACTTCCGACTTCGAGGACGAAACGTACCACTTCTGCCACGCGGGCACGGCTTGCTTCAACCCGAAGTCCGGGGCCTGAAGTCTGAAGTCGGGGTCGGGAGATTGCCGCGCCCCGAACCCCCGACTTCAGACTTCAGGCCCCGGACTCGAACCCGTTATGGAAATCAACTTGCTCTTAACCCTCGACCTGCGCGAGCAGGCGGCGCTGCAGGCGGCGCTCGTCACGCACGGCGCGCCCGACCCGCTCGTCACGATGGCGCTCACCGGCGCGTGCCGCATCGCGACGCTGGAGGAGGCGCGCAAGCTCAAGCGCTGGCTCGCCGACGCGCGCGCCGCCGACAGCGGCGACTTCGCCGCCCTCGAAGTCATCGAAAAAGCCCTCGCCCGCTTCGGCGTCTAACCGCCCGCTTAAATCTTGCCTGTTTTTCTGTCGCGTGTGATCATCTGACGGCTGGAGGTCTGAGATGATATTCAACGTTACGATTGATCGGGACGAGGACGGCGTCTGGATCGCCGAGTGCCCTTCCATCCCCGGCTGCGTGAGTCAGGGCGCGACGAAGCACGAAGCCATCGCGAACGTGAAGGAAGCCATCGCCCTCTGCCTTGAGGTGAGATCGGAGAAGGGATTGCCGCTGACGATTGAGACGCAGCAGGTCGAGATCGAGATCGAGGCCGCGGCGTAAAGGCCCACGCTTCCGTTATTGAGCGGGCGGGAGCTGGTGCGCGTCTTCGAGTCCTTCGGGTGGCGCGTGGCGCGTCAGCGGGGCAGCCACATCGTCATGACGAAAGAAGGCGAGAACGTGACGCTCTCCGTCCCCGACCACAAAGAGGTGGCGCGCGGCACGCTCCGAAGTCTCATCCGCTCCGCAAACCTCACGGTTGATGAGTTCGTCAAAGCGATTTGACGCCCGCGCCGCCGATTCGGCATATAACCACTTGTACCGCCGTCTGATTTCATGTCTCAGATCGAACTAGCTTACGGGCGCGGCACAATCTCTTTCGAGGACGCCGAAGATCGCTTCCGCGTCCTCTCGCCTACCGCTGCGCTCGCCGAGCCGCCGCTCTCGGACGCGGAGATGGGCGTGGCCATCGACAACCCCTTGGACTCGCAGCCGCTCGAAGACATCCTGAGCCCCGGCGAGAGCGTGCTCGTCGTCGTCTCCGACGCGACGCGCGCCACCGCCTCGGCGCAGGTCGTGAACCTGCTCGTGCGGCGTCTCGTCCAGCTCGGCGTCGCGCCCTCCGACCTCCGCATCATCTTCGCCACGGGCATCCACCGCAAAGTCGCCGACGCGGAGCGGCGCGAGCTGCTCACGCCCTTCATCACGCAGCGCGTCCGCACGCTCGATCACGACGCGGACGATCCCGGCCAGCACGTCTCGCTCGGCGCGACCGGGCGCGGCACGCCGATGGAGGTCAACCGCGCGCTCGTCGAGCACTCGCACGTCATCCTCACGGGCGCGGTCAACTTTCACTACTTCGCGGGCTTCACGGGCGGGCGCAAGAGCGTCTGCCCCGGCCTCGCCTCGGCGCAGACGATCCGCGCCACGCACCTCCAAGCCCTCGACTTCGAGACGGGCGGGCGGCGCGCGGGCGTCGCGGCGGGGCGGCTCGACGGCAACGCCGTCCACGAGGAGTGCGAGCGCGTCGCCGCTGAAGTCGCGCCGTCGTTTCTCATCAACACGGTGGTGGACGGGCGCGGGCGCGCCACGCGCCTCTACGCGGGCGACTGGCGCGCGGCGCACCGGCTCGCCTGCGCCGAGTTCGCCGACACGCACGCGGTTAAGATCGACGAGAAGCGCGCCGTGGTCGTCGCCTCCTGCGGGGGCGCGCCGCACGACATCAACCTGATTCAGGCGCACAAGGCTCTCGACATGGCGACCTATGCGTGCGCCGAAGGCGGCCACGTCGTCCTCGTCGCCGAGTGCGCCGAAGGGTTGGGCCGCGCCGACTTCCTCGGCTGGTTCGACGCCGCCGACTCGCGCGCGCTCGCGGCGCGGCTGAAAGAGGACTACGCCGTCAACGGCCAGACCGCGTGGGCGCTGCTGACGAAGGCGGAGCGGTTCCGCGTCCACCTCGTCTCGCGGTTGCCCGACGAGCAGGTGAGGAGAATGAGGATGACGCCCGCGCGCACCGTCGAAGAGGCGCTGTCGGGGATCGGCGGCGGCGGCGACGGCTACGTGATGCCGCGCGGCGCGCACTTCATGCCGGTCGTCGCGGCGTGAGGCGTCGTCGGCCCTTTAAGTCTTCACGCCGGCGGCGTGACGGCGTACACTGTCGCGCGGGGTACCCAGCCGCAACAGCCGAGGAGAAAAGAGAAGTGAGAGAGAGAATCGCCAGATCGATCTTCTGCGCCGCGCTCGCGGCGTGCGCGTGCTCGGGCGCGGCGCGGGCGCAGTCGCCGCAGCCGCCGCCGGACGAGCGGGGCGTGAGGGAGTCGCGCGTCGCGCTCGCCGACGCGGCGACCGCCTACGACATCGCGGGCCGCGTGGCCCTCTCGGCGCGGCTGCGCACCACGCAGCTCGCCGGCGCGGTCGACGCGCCCGCGCGCAACGCGGCCATCGTCGTCGAGAACCGCAGCGGCGTCTTCTTCAACTACGCTTCGGGCTGGGCGACCTTCTACGACGGCGCGGGCGTGCGCTGCGGCGAGGGGCTGTGGAAGGTCGAGGCGTTCGCGCCGGGCGAGTCAGCCGAGGTGGACACGCCGGGCCTGCGCCTGACCTGCGCGCCCGCCACGTGGCGCGTCACCGCCCTCAACCTGCTCACGCGCTCGACCGACGTGGCGAAGCCGAATGAGCCCGCGCCGCCCGCGGGCGCGCAGCCCGCGGCGACCGCGGCGCAGGCGACCCCGGCGACCCCCGCGCAGGCCGCGGCGGGCGCGGAGGCGTCGCCGCGACTTGAGATCAACGTCAACGGTAAGACGCTGCCGCTGCAACTCGACAACCCGCTCGACGTGGTCGTCGGCAAGGAGCGCGTGCTGATCGTCGTGCGGCGCGCGCCCTAGAGAGCGCGCGCGCGCCGCGGCTTGACCCCCGCGCCGCGCGGCGTCAGACTTCGTGCCCGACGGACTTCCCCCGCGTGTTTCTGCCTGCCTGACGAAAGGAGACCGAAGATGGCGGACGAAGAGAGAAGGAAGAAGTGCAAGCACACTTCTTGTGACTGCCCGGCTCCCGCCGACAGCGATTATTGCAGCGAGTACTGCGAGGACGCGCACAAGGTCGGCATCAACGAGATCGGCTGTAGCTGCCAGCACGACGGCTGCTCCTGAAATTTACCAAGCACCGACGAGCCCGCCGGCGATCCAGTTGGGTCGCCGGCGGGCTCGCTTCATAGGCCGGGGGCGGCGGGAGTGAGGGACGGCGGGCGGGAACGATTCTGCGCCCGCGCCGTCTGTGATAAGGTTTAGCCGAACAAGAGCACACGGACGAGAACCCGGAGGTCAAAGCGCGAGGGATGAAGACGGTCGCCCTGCTCGTCGTCTCTAACGTCTTCATGACGATTGCTTGGTACGGGCATCTGAAGTTCAAGCGGAAGCCGCTCGCCGTGGCGATCCTGCTGAGCTGGGCGGTCGCGCTCTTCGAGTACGCCTTCCAGGTTCCCGCGAACCGCATCGGGGCGGGGCGTTTCAGCGTGACGCAGCTCAAGATCATGCAGGAGTGCATCACGCTCGTCGTCTTCACGCTCGTCGTCTTCGTCATGTTCGGCGAGACGCCGCGCTGGAACCTGCTCGTCTCGTACCTCTTCATCCTCGGCGCGGTCGTCTTCGCCTTAGCCTTCTGACGCGCGCCACGACTGGGCGGACATGAGCCGACACCACGAACTGCTCGACCGTAAAGGGCGCGCGCGCACCGCCGCCTCGGACGCGGACGTGCTCGCGGCGCTGCGCGGGATCGTCGGCGCGGAGCACGTGCTCGTGGACGAGGAGCGCGTCGAGCCCTACGCGCAGGACGCGGTGAAGGAGAAGTTTCCGCCCGAAGCCGTCCTGCTGCCCGCGAGCGCGGCGGAGGTGGCGGCCATCTTGCGGCTCGCCAACGCCCGCGGCTTCCCCGTCACGGCGCGCGGCGGCGGCGTCGGCTACACGGGCGGCGCGGTGCCGGTCGAGGGCGGCGTCGTCGTCGGGACGGACAGGATGAACCGCATACGCGAGATCGACGCCGACGACCTCTACGCGGTGACGGAGCCGGGCGTGACGACTTACGCCTTGCAGCAGGCGGTCGAGGCGCTGGGGCTCTTCTACCCGCCCGACCCGGCGTCTTACAAAAGCTCATACGTCGGCGGCAACATCGCGGAGAACGCGGGCGGCATCCGCTCCGCCAAGTACGGCGTGACCAAGCATTACGTGCTCGGGCTCGAAGTCGTGCTGCCGACGGGCGAGATCGTGCGCGCGGGCGGTCGCACGACGAAGAACGTCGTCGGCTTCGATCTCACGGGCCTGCTCTGCGGCTCCGAGGGGATGCTCGGCATCATCACCGAGGCGACGCTCAAGCTCCTGCCCTTGCCCGAAGCCACGCAGACCGTGCGCGCGACCTTCCGCACAGTGCGCGAGGCGTGCGCCTGCGTCCCCGCCTTCAACCGGGCGAAGGTCGTGCCGGTGGCCGTCGAAGTCCTCGATCGTAACTCCATCGAGGCGGTCGAGACGGAGTTCGCCTTCGGCTTCGGCCCGGAGGCGGGCGCGCTGCTGCTCGTGTCGGTGGACGGCCACGCCGCGGACGTCGAGCGCGACTCGCGGATCGTCGAGCGCGTGGTGCGCGACGGCGGCGGCTTCGACGTGGTGCGCTCGCGCTCGCGCGACGAAGAGGAAAAACTCTGGGACGTGCGCCGCGCCCTCTCGCCCGCGATCAAGAAGTTCGGCACGATGAAGTTCAACGAGGACGTGGTCGTCCCGCGCTCGCGCGTGCCCGAGCTGATCGAGCGCGTCGTCGAGATCGGCAAACGCCGCGACACCTTCGTCGTCAACTTCGGCCACGCGGGCGACGGCAACATCCACGTCAACTTCATGTGCGACCGCGACGACGAAGACGCGATGCGGCGCGCGCGCCGAGCCGTGCGCGAGACTTTCGCCGCCGCCGTCGAGCTGGGCGGCACGATCAGCGGCGAGCACGGCATCGGCTACGTCAAGGCCCCCTACCTCTCGATGGCCCTCGACGCGCCGACGATAGAAATGATGAAGCGGATCAAGCGCGCGCTCGACCCGAACGGGATTCTCAATCCGGGGAAGATGTTTAATTGATTGTCAGTAGTCAGTAGTCAGTAGTCAGTAGTCCGTTTTTAGTAGTCGGTAGTCAGTTGTCGGTAGCTCGTGTCAAAGGCGCGTCGTGTCGGAATTGAACAACTGACTACTGACATTCCTTTATGCTACCCATTCTCGCAGACCTGCAGCGATTGAAGCGGCTCGACCGGACGGGCTGGGTCTTGCGCGGGCTCGCGCCGGGGGCGGAGTCGGTCGCGGCGCACACGTTCGGCGTCGCGTTGGCGGCGATGCTGCTGGCCGACGGGGTGAGGGCGCGCGGCGTCGAGGTCAACGTCGAGCGCGTGCTGCGTCTCGCGCTGCTGCACGATCTGGCGGAGGCGCGCACCGGCGACATGCCGCGGACGATGGCGAAGTATTACGGCGCGGGGGCGCGCAGGGCGGCGGAGGGCGCGGCCTTCGGGGAGATGATCGAGGGGCTCGGCGCGGAGCAGGGCGCGGAGTACGCCGGTCTTCACGAGGAGTACGAGGGGCGCGCGACGATTGAGGCGCGGCTGGTGAAGGCCGCGGACATCGTCGATCTGCTGGCGCAGGCCCTCGCGTTCGAGCGCGCGGGCGCGCGCGAGCTGGACGAGTTCTGGGAGGGCGTCGAGGGGCGCGACTTCGAACTCGAAGGCGCGGCGCGCGAGGTCGTCGCCGAGACGCTCGGCGCGCTCGTCGCGGCGCGGGAAGAGCTAAGGGGGCGCTGACGCGGCGCGGGGCTGAAGGCTGTCGGGGGCGCGCGGGCCGGGGCGGGGGCCGACGAGGTGAGACTGTTCGAGTGGATCAGAGAGAACGTCGCGTCGCGCCTGACGGGCGCGGGGCTGATGTACGGGCTCCTGATCTTCGCCGCGACGTTCGTCGTCACCTCGGCCATCGCCGCGCTGATCATCGTCAAGCTGCCAGCCGACTACTTTCACCCGTCGAACGAGCGCGAGTTCTGGGTCGAACAGCACCCCGTGCTGCGCTGGGCCGGGCTCGTCGGGAAGAACATCGCGGGCCTCCTGCTCGTCGTCGTCGGGGTGGTCATGTCGCTGCCGGGCATCCCGGGGCCGGGCGTGTTGACGATCCTGCTCGGCGTCATGCTCTTAGACTTCCCCGGCAAGCGCGGGCTCGAACTCAGGCTCGTGCGCCGCCAGCAGGTGCGCCGCGCGCTCGACGGCGTGAGGAAAAGATTCGACAAGCCGCCGCTGCTGCTCGACTGACGGGCGCGCCGACCTCATCAAGCGCCCGCGTCATACTCGCCCGATAGCTCACCCGCGCTTGAGACGGCTGGCTCGCCGCTTGCCTAAGTGAGCCCGCGAACCTGTCCGTCGCGCTGTGCAGTAAATTTACCGCCTATCTGGCCGCCCGGACGCGGGCGCGGGCGCGTAAGGTGCAGGAGTTCCGCTGCTGCTGCGGCGTATTTTCGTCGCCGTCGGAAGCGGGCGGGGGGGCGGATCGGCGCGGGCGGCGCGCGTTGACAAGGGGTGACCCGTTTGTTAGCTTCCCCTATCGTTTTCGTGACGGGATAACTTGCGGAATCTTATGACACTTGCACGCCGTCTCCCCCCGGCATACGGATTACCGCGCCGCGCCCGCCGGGCGACGGCGCGCGCGCGCGTGCTCGCCGCCCTCGCCCTCGCCCTCTTCGCCATCGCCTCCGCCGGGTGCGACTCGATCAAGAGCAAGTTCATCAAGAGCAAGGTGGCGGTGACGCCGCTGCTCGAACCGCTCGCGCAGGCCGACGCCGCACAGCTCTTCGCCGAGATCGACCGCGTCACGCGGGTGCAGTCCCTGCGCGGCAAGGTCGACATACAGTTCCTCGACACCTCCTTCGCCCGATGCGGCGTCGTCGAGAAGTACCGGACGGCTGACGGCGACGTGACCGTCCAGCGGCCCGGCCTCATCTACCTGCAAATACAGGACCCGTTCGTCGGCTCGAAGATCGCCGAGATGTCTTCGGACGGCACGAAGTTCTGGGTCGCCATCCTGAAGGGCGAAGAGAAGTACCGCAACTTCCTGACGGGCACGAACGCGGCGGACTACAAGCGGCTCGCGGGCGGCGACGCGGAGGTCGATTGCGGCGGCGGCGACAGGAAGAAGAACGCGGCGATGCAGCAGCGCGCCGTCTCGGCCTTCTCCGGCCTGCGCCCGCAGCACTTCACCGACGCGCTGCTCGTGCGCCCCGTCGCGGCGGAGGGCTCCGGGCTGATCTACGCGCGCAACGAGGCGTTCGCCGAAGAGCCCGATCCGCGCGCGGGCGCGTCGAAGAGCGCGCGCGTCGTGCGCGGCTACTACCAGCTCGAAGAGTTGCAGCCAGAGGCGGGCGGGCGCGCGCGCCTGCTCCGCCGCTTCTGGTTCGACCGCTTCGGCGGCGTCCGCCTCGCGCGCATACAGACCTTCGACGAGGCGGGCGCGCTCGTGACCGACGTGGTCTACCGCGCGCCCAAGCCCTTCGGCGAGGGGGGCAAGTACACGCTCGCCTCCGAGATCGAGCTGACGCGCCCGCAGGATCGCTACTCGATCCGCATCAACTACCAGACGCCCGACGCGGTCAAGGTCGATCAGCCCCTCCCGCGCGAGTCGTTCGTCTTAGAGAACCGCTCGAACCTGAAGGCGGTCGATCTCGACGCGAAAAAACCGTGACGGGTGAACGGCGACAAGTGACGAGTAAAACCGTGACGGGTGACAGGTGACAAGCGGCAGGTAAGTCCTGTCGGCTTTCCCTCGTCACCTGTCACGATTCACGGTTTACGGCTTTCGATGGATAACCTCATCGTCAACAACATCCGGCAGCGCCCCCTGCGCGCGCTCGTGAGCGTGGCGGGGGTGGCGCTGGGCGTGGCGCTCGTGATGCTCTTCACGGGGCTCTCGCGGGGGATGTCGAACGATCTGCAACGGCGCTCGTCGAACCTGCGGGCCGAGATCATCTTCACGCGGCAGGGCGGGATGGAGCTGACCGCCTCCAACTCGAACCTGAGCACGAAGTACGTGGACGAGTTGTTGAAGGTCGAGGGCGTCGAGTCGGCAGTGCCCGCGATCCGCTACGTCTTCGAGGGCGGGCGCGGGTTCGGCTTCGAGTTCATCGAGGGCGTCGACTGGGAGCCCTTCGCCGCGCAGAACGGGCTGAGCCTCTCGGAGGGGCGCGCGCCGACGGCGGTCGACGAGATCGTGATCGACGAGACGAAGGCGCAGAACAACAAGACGGGCGTCGGCGGCGTGATCAGCATCTTCGGCGGCAAGCCCTACCGCATCGTCGGCGTCTACGCCCCGGAGGCGGGCGCGCGCGTGAAGATGTCTTTGGCGGCGATGCAGGACGCGATGGAGTCGCCGGGCAGGTGCTCCTACATCTTCGTCAAGGCGCGGGCGGGGGTCGACGCGCCGACGCTCGCGCGGCGGATCACGGCGGCGCTGCCGGGCAACAAGATTCAGTTCACGAGCGATCTGCCGATGTTCAACCTGGAGAAGAGCATCCCGTTCCTCGGCGTCTTCCTGCGCGCGCTCGTCGCCCTCTCGGCCATCGTGAGCGGGCTCGTCGTGATGCTCGCCATGTACACGACGATCACGGAGCGGACGCGCGAGATCGGCGTCCTGAAAGCCCTCGGCGCTTCGCGCGGCTACATCGTCGGGCTCATCGAGCGGGAGGCGCTGGTCATCAGCCTGCTCGGCCTCGTCGCGGGCTTCATCGTCTCGCTCGCCGCGGGCTACGCGATCCACCGCGCCTACGGGCTCATGTTCGACTACGGCTGGCGCTGGGCCCTGGTCGCCGCCGGCATCGGCGTCGGCGGCGGGCTCCTCGGCGCGCTCTACCCGGCGGTGCGCGCCGCGAGCCTCGACGCCGTCACGGCTCTGTCATACGAGTAAAGAAAGCTGTCCGTTGTCCGTGGTCAGTTGTCCGTTGTTCGTGATTAAGCGGGCGGGTGGCTGATAAAGGGATTAGCGGCGGACAACTGACCACGGACAACTGACGACGGACAGTTTTTAATGAAAACGATCCTGCAAGCAGAAAATCTCGCGAAGGTCTACCGCGTCGGGAGCGTGGACGTGCACGCGCTGCGCGGCGTCTCTCTGGACGTGGAGGAGGGCGAGTTCCTCGCGATCATGGGGCCTTCGGGGTGCGGCAAATCGACGCTGCTGCACCTGATGGGCGGGTTGCTCACGCCGTCGAGCGGGCGCATCTCGCTCGACGGCGAGGACATGACCGCCGCCTCCGACGCCCGCCGCACCGACATCCGGCGGCGCAAGATCGGCTTCGTCTTCCAGCGCTTCAACCTCTTCCCCACGCTCACCGCCGAAGGCAATCTGCGCCTCGCCGAGCGCATCCACACGGGCGGGAAGGGCGCGGGCGCGAAGGACGGCGAGGAGCGCCGGCGCGAGGTGCTGAAGCTCCTCAAGCTCGAAGACAAGCTCCAGCACAAGCCGCTCGAAATGTCGGGCGGCGAGCAGCAGCGGGTCGCGCTCGCCCGGGCGGTCGTCAACCAGCCCGCCATCATCCTCGCCGACGAGCCGACCGGAAACCTCGACACGGAGAACTCGGCCATCGTCCTCAACATGTTTCAGGAGATGAACTACCGCTTCAACCAGACCATCGTCATGATCACGCACAACCCGGAAGCGGCGGCCATGTGCCGGCGCATCGTCCAGATGAGGGACGGGCAGATAGTTGCGCCCAGCACGGGTGTACAGTTATAATCCGCCCGGCTGGTCAGTTTGGCAGAGGACAAGGGTTTCGCCGGCCCAGCTTTGACACCGCAGGTCGCTCCCTCGCTTTTCACCGGAAAACCGTCTCCATTGTTCGGATTAGTCAAAAAAATCCTCTTTTGGTCTTACGGGCGTACTTCCTGGCAGTACGACGTGCTCTCGGCGCTGATCCTCGCCTTCATCTTTCTGACGCCGCAGGGGTGGTTCAAGACGGGCGAACGGATGACCCCGGCGTCGCATCTAAATGGCTCGAAGGCGGCGACAAAGGTGCTGCTCCCGTGGTCGGAAAATCTTCCGGAAAACCCCTCGACAAACGAGTTGGAACGGCGCGCCAGAGAGTTGACGGGACGTTCCGATTTGAGGGTGGCGGGGGCGAGGGCGGTCAGGAGTACAGTTGGCAAAACTGTCGCCTACGAGGTTGACATACAGTAGCTCTTTTCTAATAATCGCACGGTTTTTCGGACGAGCCCCCGAGCGGACCCGAACCAAGCCGGGCGGAGGCAGATAAGTTTCCCCTCGATTTTTGAAGGAGTCATGATGAAGAAATACTTCGCGCTCGGCGCGGCGCTCGTTTTAACCGCCGCCGTCGCGCTCTCGAACACCTCCCCCGCCAACGCTCAGGGAGCCGGGCTGGTCAGCTCCATCTTCAACAAGATGGAGCGCAACCGCCGCGACCTCAAATCCATGCGCGCCGGCATCTCGATGGAGAAGTACAACGCGCAGATCAAGGACTCCGACAAGCGCACCGGCACGGTTCTTTACCTGCCCGCCGCGGGGCGCAACGCCTACGTGCGCGTCGACTGGAAGAGCCCCGTGCAGGAGATTCTGGCGGTCGCCGACGGGCAGTACACGCTCTTCAGCCCGCGCCGCAAGACGGCTTGGGTCGGCGCGACCAGCTCGAAGAACGCGAAGGTTTCGAGCGTCCTCGGCTTCGGCCTGAACGCCACCGCCGCGCAGCTCAAGAGCAGCTTCGACGTGCAGGACATCTACGACGAGACGCTCTGGGGCGGCGTCGCCACCACGCACATGAAACTCGTCCCCAAGGGCGGCGCGAGCTTCCAGTACGAGGAGCTGTGGGTGGACGGTTCGGGGATGCCCGTGCAGACGAAGGTGGTCGAGAAGAACAACGACTCGACGACCGTGCGCCTGATGAACGTCGAGAAGAACGTGCAGGTCTCGAAGGACGAGTTCAAGCTCGACCTCGGCTCGGACGTGAAGAAGAACCGCGGCTGAGCGGGCGCGACAAGTTAAGTTGGAAGCCGAAGGGCTCCGGCGTCTCAACACCGGAGCCCTTCGCCGTATTCCGTCGCCTTGCAAGGCGGGCTCGCTTTCTCGTATCTTCTCCCGCAAGCATCTAAATCGCGTGCATCGCGCGAGAGCGCGCCGGGCATCGATCAATCGGAAAATGAGACGCAGCACATTCCTCAGTATCAAACTGCGCGAGGCGCGCTTCATCACGCGCGCGCTGTTTTCGACCGATCACCCCGTGCTCGCGCACGTCATCCCGATGCGCCGCTGCAACCTCGCCTGCACCTACTGCAACGAG
>DASVQC010000101.1:0-16725 GCA_036389335.1 Pyrinomonadaceae bacterium
CAAGCAGGCGTTAGGAAAAAACGCGCGCGTGACCGAGCCGGAGTCGGTCTATGCGTTCCGCGATCACCTGACCTTCCTCGGTCGCGTGATGCCGGAAGAGAAACGCAAGATGGGCTTGCTCGATCGCGCGAACGGTCTTGCGACGACGCAGGCGAGTTTCACGGACGAGCAGGGCATACGTCTCTACGGCGGGACGGAGGAGCGCGGCTCCGAAGCGATCTGCCACAACGCGGTCGTCGAAGACATCGCGCTGCCGGGACAGCTCGTCATCGGCACCGACTCGCACACCTGCATGGCGGGCGTGCTCGGCTGCTTCGCCTTCGGCGTCGGCTCGACCGACATGGCGAACGCGTGGTACACGAAAGACATCCGCGTCAAAGTCCCCGAAGTCGTGCGCTTCGCCCTGACGGGCGAGAAGCGCGCGGACGTTTCGGCCAAAGACGTGATGCTCAAAATCCTCTCGTCCGACTACATGAAGCAGGGCCGTGGGATCGGACAAGTTTTAGAGTTCGCGGGCGACGGCCTCAAAGGCTGGTCGATCGACGAGCGCGCGACCCTGACGAACATGGCGGTCGAGGCGGGCGGCTTCACCGGCATCATCGAGCCGGATGAAGTCACGCTTGAATACCTGACGCGCACGCGCGGGCTCGACGCCGACGAAGTCCGCAAGGGTTTCCTGCGGAGCGACGAGGACGCGGAGTACGCCGCGCAGTTTGAAATTGATTTGAGCGAGATTCGCCCGATGGTCGCGCTGCCGGGCGATCCGCGCAACGGCATCGACATCACGCAACTCGCCGAAGAGATCAAGATCGACGCGGCTTACGGCGGCTCGTGCACGGGCGGCAAGATGGCCGACATGGACATGTACGCGGCGGTTCTCCGGCGCGCCGTCGAGCAGGGACGGCGCGTCGCGCCCGGCGTCCACCTCTACCTACAGTTCGGCTCGCAGAAGATCAAGGAGTACGCGAGGGAGAGGGGCTACATCGAGCTGTTCGAGCGCGCGGGCGCGGAGATGATCGATCCCTCGTGCGGCGCGTGCATCAACGCGGGGCCGGGCGCGTCGAAGTCGGCGGAGACCGTCACGGTGAGCGCGCAGAACCGCAACTTCCCCGGCAGGAGCGGCCCCGGCAAAGTCTACCTCGCGTCGCCGTACGTGGTCGCCGCCTCGGCGATCGCGGGCCACATCGTCGAGCCGGGGGAGTTCCTGAAGGAGCGCGAAGAGGAGCTGGTCGGCGCGTGAAGGGGATCGGCACGGGGCGTCTGTTCTCGGATCACGCGCCGAAGTACGAGCGCGTCGAGCGCGAGCGGCGCTACCTGCTGGCGGGCCTCCCCGAGGGGCTCAAGCTTCAGGACGAGCACGCGCAGATCACCGACAACTACATCACGGGCACGCGCCTGCGCCTGCGCAAGAGCCGCTGGGTGCCGACGAACGAGTGGACGCTCAAGCTGACGCAGAAGCACACGCCCGCGCCGCCCGACTTCTCGCGCACGCTCATCACGAGTCTCTACCTGAACGAGTACGAGTACGAAGTCTTCTCGGTCTTCGAGGGCAACGAGCTGCGCAAGAACCGCTACCCCTTCGAGCACGACGGGCGCAAATACTCGATCGACGTTTTCCTCGGCGCGCTCTACGGCCTCATCCTCGCCGAGACGGACTTCGACGCGGACGCGGAGATGGACGACTTCCCCAAGCCTCCGTTCGCCTCGGCGGACGTGACCCGCGACGAGCTGTTCACCGGCGGCAGGCTCGCCTACACCACCGCCGACGAGCTGCGCGCCGCGCTCGCGCGTCGCGCCGGCGGGGGGCGGGCGGGTGATGAGGGGTAGGGTGAAAATGCGAATCCGATTGCTGACCCTCGCGGCGCTCGCGCTGTCGGGCGCGCTCGCGCCGCAGGGCTACGCGCAGGGCCGGCGCGAGCGCGCCGTCCGCAGGGAGTTGGAGGCGACGTACGCGAAGGTGGCAGAGGCTTACAGGAATAAGGACATCGAGGCGTTCATGGACGACAAGACCGCGGACTTCACCGCCCGGTCGCTCGGCGGCAACGTCGCCACGCGCGAGCAGGTGGAGGCCGGCGTCAAGCAGCGCATGGCGCGCGTCATCAGGTTGAACTACCTGAAGGTCAGGCTGAAGGAGCTGACGGTCGCGGGCGACGTGGCCGTCGCGATCACCACGCAGGAGTTCTCAAGGGTGGTCGCCGACCCGCAGGGCAACGAGCGCACGGTCGTCAGCAAGGGGACGACGCACAGGGACACGTGGGTTAAGACCCCCCGCGGGTGGAAGATTAAGAGCGTCGAGGAGCTGACGCAGGGCAGGGAGCTGATCGACGGACGCGCGCCGACGCCCTGACGCGCGCGCGCCTCCCCGCCCGCCCCGGCGGACGCTCAAGGCGGAGGCGCGGATCGCCCCCCGCGCGCGCTTAGCAAGCGGCAAAAATTCTCATCATGCGCTTCATCGGACTACTCGTGATCTTGATCCTCGTCGGGCTCTTGGCCCGCGCGGGCGTGCTCTCGTGGTTCGGTCGCCTGCCGGGCGACATCCGCCACGAGGGCGCGCGCACGCGCGTCTACGCGCCCCTCACGTCGATGTTGATACTCTCGCTCCTCTTGAGCCTCGCGGTGTACCTGCTGAGCCGCTTCCTCTAAAAACGTCGATGCCGGCAGCCCCGCAACTCACCGTCTACACCATCGGCCACGGTCGCCACCCGTGGGCGGACTTCCTCGCGCTCTTGCGCCGGCACGAGATCGAGCTGCTGTGCGACGTGCGCAGCGTCGCGCGCTCGCGCTGGGTGCAGTTCAACGGGCAGGTGTTGGGGGCCGCGCTCGGGAGGGAGCGCATCGGCTACGAGTGGCTGCCGGAGTGCGGCGGCAAGAAGATCGCGACGCCCGCCGACCTCGCGCGCGGGCTGGATCGCGTCGTCGAGCTGGCGGCGGACGCGCGCGTCGCCATCATGTGCTCCGAGTCGCACCCGCTCACCCGCCACGTCCAGCCGCGCGCCAACTGCCACCGCGTCGGCCTGCTCTCCACCCCCTTGCGCGAGCGCGGCGCGCGCGTCATACACATCCTGCCCGACGGCTCGACGCTCGAAATAGACGAGTCGAAGCTGCCTTCGATCTGGTAGGGCTGTCAGTTGTCAGTAGTCCGTGGTCGGTTATTCGTGACTGATCGAGCGGGTTGCTAAGAATCGCGCCCCCCTCATTTACGCACGACCGGCTGCGGACAACGGACAACTGACAACGGACGGCTCTTACGTCGTCGCGGCTTCGGCGTGCGCGTACTCTTTGTCTCCGGCGTGCGCGCGGGCGAAGTAGAGTGCGAGGAGGAAGGCGGCGAACATGACGCCCGCCGCCGCGCCGAAGGTGTGGAGGAAAGACTGCGGGCTCATGTTGTGCGGCTTGCCGTCGGCGCCCGCCGTGGCCGCCGCGCTGTAGATGAGCCACGCCGAGAGGGCGGGGCCGACGGCACGCGCGAGGCTCGCGACCGACTGGGTGACGCCCATCACGCCGCCCTGCTCGCCCGCGCCCGCCGACTTCGAGGCGAGCGCCGTCAGCGAAGGCGTGGCGAGCCCGTTGCCGACCGCGAAGAGCCCGCCCACGCCGAGCAGCGCCCAGAGCCCCGTGTGCGGGGACGTGAACGGGATCGCCAGCAGGCTCGCCGCGAAGAGGAACGCGCCGACCACCGTCAGTGGGAGTTCGCCGAACTTCTTCGCGAGCCGACCGATCAGACCGCCCTGGATCAGCGCGCCGACGATGCCGACGTACATGAAGAGGTAGCCGTTGTGCGCGGCGTCGAAGCCGAAGCGGTACATCGTGAAGAGCGCGAACGACGCCGTCATGATCGAGAAGGCGACGACGAACATGAAGTAGATGGCGAGGACGAAGGCGAGCCGCCGGTTTCTGAGCGCCGCGAGGAGCTGCGCCCAGCGGCCCGTGGCGGCGGAGGCGCGCGCGGGGTGATCGGGCGTGACCGTTTCGGGCAGCGTGAAGTAGAGCAGCGCGGCGTTGCCCAGAGCCATCGCGCCCGCGAAGAAGAAGGGGACGCTGATGCCCCACTTCGACAGGATGCCGCCGATGGCCGGCCCGAACGTGAAGCCGAGGCCGAAGGCCGCGCCGATCAGGCCCATCCCTTTGGCGCGCTCCTCCCTCGTCGTCACGTCGGCGATGTAAGCCTGCGCGGTCGAGATGTTGCCGCCCGTGATGCCGTCGATGACGCGCCCGGCGAAGAGCATCCAGAGCGTGGTCGCGAAGCCGAGGACGAAGAACCCGAGGCTCGTGCCGAGCAGGCTGAGGAAGAGGACGGGCCTGCGCCCGTGCCTGTCCGAGAGGCGCCCCAATACCGGCGTGAAGACGAGCTGCATCACCGAGTAGGACGCGAACAGGAGCCCGACCATCGAAGGGCTCGCGTTGAACTTCGTCCCCTCGACGTAGTACGGCAGGACGGGGATGACGATCCCGAACCCGATGAGATCGATGAAGACCGTGACGAAGATGACGACGAGCGGCGAGCGCTTCATAAGAGCCGTGAACCGTAAACCGTGACGGGTGACGAGGGGAAAGCAGTGACGGATAAACCGTAAAGGGTGACGGGGAATAACGACTGACAGTTCTACCTGTCACCCGTCACGGTTTACCCGTCACGGTCTTTCACCGTCTGCGCCCGCGCGGGTCTTGGAGCGCGCGGTCGACGGAGGCTTGGCCGCCGCCCGCGATGAGGAGCGCGAGGCACATGCCCGAGAGCGCGAACGTGTACTCGATGCCGGCGGGGAGGAAGAAGCCGTTGTTCAGGTGCACGCCGAGCATGGCGGTCAGCATCACGCACAGGATGAGGAACGCGCCGACGCGCGTCAGCAGGCCCGTCAGGACGAGCAGGCCGCCGAGCAGCTCCGAGACCGCCGCCATCCCCATCCAGAGCCACGCCGGGCGCATGAAGGGGAAAGGCGTCTGCATCGAAGTGATCTTCGCCCAGCCGGGCCCCCCGAACGCGCCGAACACCTTCTGCGCGCCGTGCCCGGTGAAGATTAAGCCGAGCGTCAGCCTCAGCGGCACGGTGATCCACGTCGGAGCCGTCGCGATCAGTCTCTGGAACATCTCTTGAACCTCCGCGGACGCCCGGTGAAGGCCCGCCGCAGCCGAGAGCACACCGGCGCGGCGCCGACGCCGACTGCCGCCCGCATAATGTTTTTTGATCCGGCGCGAACCCTGCTGTTTTACCACAGCCGCGAAATAAGACGAAAGTGAAAAGGCCCGGCGCACTCGGCGCGACCGCGCCCCGCCCGCCCCCGCGCGTTCGGCTCACGCGCGGGGGCCGCGCTTTTCAGCCGCCCCGCCGCCGCGCTACACTGCGCCGCACGCGCGGAAGTAAAAACCGAAACCTCCGACGCCGGGTGTTTATGACAGACAGCGCAACGATCCCGCTCACGGTCACGCGCGTCCGCCGACAGGCGCGCGACGTGCGCTCTTTCCTGATGAGCCGCGGCGGCGCGCCGAGAATCACCTACGAGCCGGGGCAGGTGGCGCGGCTGCGCTCGGGCGGCGCGGAGTCCTACTTCGCCGTCGCCAGCGCGCCCGAGGACGACGACCTCGAATTCCTCATCAAGCGCACGGGCGGCGCGAGCAACGAGGTGGGCGGCCCCTTCTACAGTTTGAAGGAGGGCGACACGGTCGGGCTGGCGCAGATCGTCGGGCGCGGCTTCCGCGTGGACGCGCACGCGGGGAGCGATCTCGTCTTCGTCGCGATGGGCACGGGCGTCGCGCCCGTGCGCTCGGCGCTGCGCCACGCCATCGCGCGCCCCGGACGCTTCGGTCGCCTCGTCGTCCTCTACGGCGCGCGCACGCCCGAAGACTTCTGCTACTCGGACGAGACCGAGTCGTGGCAGGCGGCGGGCGTCGAGCTGCGCCGGGTCATCTCCCGCCCCGACGGCTACGAGTGGGCCGGAGAGACCGGCTACGTCCAGTCGCTCCTCGATCACGTGCTGCCCACGCTCGCCTCGCCCGTCGCCTTCCTCGCCGGCTCCCGCGAGATGATCGAGCACACCCGCGACCGCCTCCGCGAGATGGGGCTCGACGCCGAGAAGATTTTGACGAACTACTAACCCGAGCCGGGGGGCTTGAGTCCTTCGCCGGGAGTTGTTCGGGGAACAGCATCACGACACCGCCGCTTCATTCAGCAACGTCGGTAACGCTTATGGGGAGCTAGGCGACTACAAAAAGAATCTGGAATACAAAGAGAAGGCACCGAAGCTTCGTAGAGAAATTTTAGGCGATAAACACCCTGCCACGATCTTGTCCGTTAGTAACCTCGTTTCGCTCCTTGCAAACATGAACCGACGCCCTCAAGCGTTTCAATTGCCGGGAGAATTTTTAAGCCAATTACCCACAGATCATATCCGTTATGACGAGCTGAAAAAGCTTGAGCACAACCTTCTATCTCAGACTATCCGTCCGGGCTTTCGGCAGCCTTCTAATAGGTCGCAGCGGCGAAAACGGAAGAAGAATAAGCGCCGATGACGTAAGGGAACGCGGATTATCCTGACTATTCCTCGCCGTCGCCGAACAGCGCGGCGCGGGCGAGGGTGGTGGCGGGGATGGGGTCGAGGAAGCGCGAGACGGCGGGGGGTGCGTCCGGCCCCGCGCCGCGGGAGAAGCCGAGCGGGTAGGTGAAGTAGAGGTGTCGTTTGGCGCGCGTCGTGGCGACGTAGAGCAGCCGCCTCTCTTCCTCCAAGTCTTCAAACTCTTCGCCCGCGCGGGCGGACGGGAACCAGCCGTCCGTCATCCAGATGACGAACAGGGCGTCCCACTCCAAGCCTTTCGCCGAATGCACCGTCGAGAGCGTGACGAAGCCGCCGCCGCGCGCCGCCCTCTCCCCCTGCGCGGCGTCGGAAGGATCGAGGGCCACGTCGGCCAGCAGCTCCGCCGCGCTCTTGTAACGCTTGGCGATCTGTTGCAGGTGCTCCAGATCGCGCTGCCGTCTCGGGTAGTCGTCGTACCTGTTTTTGAGCAGCGGGCGGTAGAGGCGCAGGACGTTGGCGAGCTGCTCGTGCGGCGAGCTGTTTTCGACGACGGCGCACAACACGTGCGCCAGGCGGATCAGTTGACTCTGGTAGCTGGCGCGGGCGGGGAACTGCTTGAGCCGTTTGAAGAGACTCTGCCTGGCGCGCGCCGCCCTGAAGTCGCGCCTCTCGACGCCGAGGTAATCGATGATCTGCTCGACGGTCGCGTCGCCGATGTGGTCAATCAGCTTGAGCGCGCGGAACCAAGAGAGCGTGTCGGAAGGGTTGAGCGCCACGCGCAGGAACGAGAGCGCGTCCTTGACGTGCGCGGACTCGGCGAACCTGATCCCGCCGAACTTGCGGAAAGGGATGCCGTGCTTGCCCAGCTCGATTTCGAGATCGAACGAGTGGGAGCCGGCGCGGAAGAGCACGGCGATCTCGGAGAGCGGCACGCCCTCCTCGCGCAGCTCCCCGATGCGCTGCGCGACGAAGCGCGACTGTTCGTTCTCGTCGCGCGCGCTCACCAGCACGGGCGCTTCGCCCTCCGGCGCGCGCGAGAACAGGCGCTTGTCGTAGCCCTCACTAGCCTCGGAGATGATCGCGTTGGCGACGTCGAGGACGGGCTGCGTGCTGCGGAAATTCTCTTCCAGCTTGATCAGCCGCGCGCCGGGGAAGAGCGCGGGGAATTCCAGCATGTTCTTGAAGCTCGCGCCGCGGAACGAGTAGATCGACTGGCACTCGTCGCCGACGACCGCCACGTTGTCGTGCGTCGCCGCCAACAGCCGCACGATCCGCGCCTGCAGCCGGTTGGTGTCCTGATACTCGTCCACCATGACGTAGCGGTACTGCTCGGAGAGCCGCCGACACAACCCGGCGTCGCCTTCGAGCGCCTCGCGCAGCCGCACGAGCAGATCGTCGTAGGTGAGCATGTGGCGCGAGCGCTTGTAATCGTCGAACGCCTTGAATAACTGTCCGAGGTCGCCCGCCTCTTGCGCGAACTGCGGGTAGTACTGGTTGAGCACTTCTTCGAGCGTGAGCAGCTTGTTGGCCGCCATGCTGAAGATCGCGCAGATGGTGCGCTTGCGCGGGAAGCGCCGCTCTTTGCCCGTCAGGCGCATCTGGCGGCGGAGCAGATCGATCAGGTCCTCGGTGTCACCCGAATCCAGCACGGTGAAGGTGCGCAGGACGTTCGCCGACTCCGGGTACTTCCGCAGGACGGAATGGGCCACCGAGTGGAACGTGCCGCCCGACACTCGCTGGCAGCGTTCGTCGGCCAGCGACGCCGCGCGCGCGAGCATACTCGTCGCCGCCCGCCGCGTGAAGGTCAGCAGCAGCACGGACTCGGGCCGCGTGCCCGTCTCGACCAGGCGCGCGACGCGGTAGACGAGCGCGCGGGTCTTCCCCGTGCCCGCGCCGGCGACGACGAGGAGCGCGCCCTCCGTCGTCGTCACGGCCCTGTACTGCGCTTCGTTCAGCTCACCTTCGTAATCGATCTTGGGCGCGCGCTTGCTCGGCACGACGACGCGCCGCAAAACGAGCTTCGCGCGCGCCGGGCCCGACGCCCTGCCCGAGTCGAGATCGCGTCTGAGGGCCTTGAGATCGGCGGAGAGTTCCTTAACCGTCTGGTACCGCTGCCTCGCCGCTTTCGCCAGGGCCTTGGAGAGAATCCGCTGAAGATCAACCGGCAGGCCGGGGTTGACGGCGTGCGCGGCCTGCGGCTCGGCGTGCAGGATGGCGTGCATCGTGTCGATCTTGTTCTCGTCGGCGAAGGGGCACCGGCCCGTCGCCATCTCGTAGAGCACGATGCCGAAGGAAAAGATGTCGCTGCGCGGATCGACGCGCTGCCCGAGGAGTTGTTCCGGCGACATGTAGTTGATCGTCCCGAGGACTGTCCCCGACTGCGTCTGCACCTGAACGAGCGTCTTCTGGGCGCTGTCGGCGGCGAACACCGGCTGCCGCCGCTCGACGAGCTTCGCCAAGCCGAAGTCGAGAATCTTCGCGTAGCCGTCGCGGCTGAGCATCAGATTCTCCGGCTTCAGATCGCGGTGGACGATGCCGTGCTCGTGCGCCTTGGCTAACCCGGCGGCGATCTGGATCGCGATCTCCAGCGCGTCGCGGACGGGCAGCGCGCCGGGGGCGAGCTTCTGCCGCAGCGTCTCGCCCCGCACGTACTCCGTCACCATGTACGGCTTGCCGTCGGCCTCGCCGATCTCGTAGACGGTGAGGATGTGCGGGTGGTTGAGGGCCGAGGCGGCCCGCGCTTCGAGCAGGAAGCGGCGGCGGCGGTCGTCCTGCGCCAGCGCCTCCGGCGGCAGCACCTTGAGCGCCACCACGCGTCCGAGCTTCTCGTCGTGCGCCTTATAGACCGCGCCCATGCCGCCCGCGCCGAGCAGCTCGATGATGCGGTAGTGCGCGAGGAATGTGCCTTCGGCGATCACGTCCACGCTTAAACTGACTCGACGGGCGCGCGTAGTGTTGACGAAAATTAGAAGACGGCCAGCCGCGCGCGAACGCCCACTCGGGAGTGTGTGGGGAGTAATGAATACAGGCTTTCGGGCCCGCCCGCGAGGTGGTTAGTTTATACGCAAACCGGCGGCGGCTGATCAACTGACGCGCAGTCTTTTTTTCAGCCCGCGCGGGAAGACGACCCCGCGCCCGGGTGCAACGATGGAATCTCGCCAGTCGAATTTGCGTTGGCAGGCAGTCAACCCGCCCCTAGCCCAAGTTAGGGTTTATGCCCGAACCGACAGCGCCCGTCGCCCGGCGCGCCCCGACGGCACGCGGCTTCCCGACTTGCTGAATGAGTGCTCATTCAATATGATTGCTGGCCTCTCGGTGAGAATTTAAGTCTCGAAGGAAGGTTCCTCCCCTATGCTTCGGATCGGAAAGGCGGCGGTGCTGGGCGCGGGCACGATGGGCGCGCAGATCGCCGCGCACCTCGCCAACGCCGGCGTCCCCGTGCTCCTGCTCGACGTCGTGCCGCGCGAGTTGAGCGCGGAAGAGTCCGCCAAGGGCCTGACGCTCGAATCCCCCGAGGTGAAGAACCGCATCGCGCGCGCCGGGTTGGAAGCGGCGCGCAAGGCGAAGCCCGCGGCGTTCATGTCGGACGGCGCGGCGCGGCTCGTCGCGCCGGGCAACTTCGAGGACGACCTCGCCAAGCTGAAGGACTGCGACCTCGTCGTCGAGGCGGTCGTCGAGAACCTTGAGATCAAGCGCCAGCTCTTCGCGCGCGTCGAGGCGAGTCGCCGCCCCGGCTCGGTAGTGGCGACGAACACGAGCGGCATCCCCGTCCGGCAGATCGCCGAGGGCTTCTCGGAAGAGTTCCGCGCCCACTTCCTCGGCATACACTTCTTCAACCCGCCGCGCTACCTGCACCTGTGCGAGCTGATCCCGACCGAGTGGACGCGCCCCGAAGTCGCCTGCGCCGTCTTCGGCTTCCTCGACCAGCGGCTCGGCAAGGGCGTCGTCGTCGCCAAGGACAGGCCGAACTTCATCGCCAACCGCGTCGGCACCTACGGCGCGCTCGTCACCATCAGGACGATGCTCGAAGACGGCTACACCGTCGAGGAGGTGGACAAGATGACGGGCCAGTCGGTCGGGCGCGCGAAGTCTGCGACCTTCCGCACGTTCGACATCGTCGGCCTCGACGTGCTGATGCACGTCACGAAAAATCTCTACGACGCGCTGCCCGAAGACGAAGAGCGCGAGACGTTCGTCGCGCCCGAATTCCTGCGGCGGATGGCGGGGCGGGGGCTCCTCGGCGCGAAGACCGGCGGCGGCTTCTACCGCAAGCAGAAGGGCGAGGGCGAGAAGCAGGAGATCTGGACGCTCGATCACGCCTCGCTCGAATACCGCCCGCCGCAAAAAGCCAAACTGCCCGCGCTCGACGTGGCGAAGAACATCGAAGACGTGGGCGAGCGCATCAAGGCGCTCGTCTGGGGCAAGGATCGCGTCGGGCAGTTCTTGTGGAAGACCGTCGGGCAGACGCTCCGCTACGCGGCGAACCGCATCCCCGAGATCGCCGACGGCGTGGTGGACGTCGATCGCGCGATGCGCTGGGGCTTCAACTGGGAGCTGGGCGTCTTCGAGACGTGGGACGCCGTCGGCGTCGAGAAGAGCGTCGCGCGGATGCGCGAAGAGGGCGCGGCGGTTCCCGCCAACGTCGAGAAGATGCTCGGGGCGGGCGCGAAGAGTTTTTACAAGACGGAGGGCGGCCAGCGGTTTTACTTCGACTTCGGCGCGCTCGACTACAGGCCGGTGAACGATCCGCCCGGCGCGATCATCCTGAAGTCGGTCAAGGAGCGCACGAAGGTCGTCAGGAAAAACCCCGGCGCGTCTTTGATCGACATCGGCGACGGCGTGGCGTGTCTGGAGTTCCACTCGAAGATGAACGTCATCGGCGGCGACACGATCCAGATGATGAAGCAGTCGCTCGCCGAGGTGGAGAAAAACTTCGTCGGGCTCGTGGTCGGCAATCAGGGGGCGAACTTCTGCGTCGGCGCGAACCTGATGCTCGTCCTGCTCGAAGCGCAGGACGAGAACTGGGAAGACTTAGACCTCGTCGCGCGCGCCTTCCAGGACGCGACGATGAGCTTGCGCTACTCGCCGAAGCCGGTCGTCGTCGCGCCCTTCAACCTCGCGCTCGGCGGCGGCTGCGAGATGCTCCTGCACGGCGACCGCGTGCGCGCGCACGCCGAGGTTTACACGGGGCTCGTCGAGGTCGGGGTCGGCATCATCCCGGCGGGCGGCGGCACGAAGGAGATGCTTTTGCGCGCGCTCGATTCGATCCCCGCGGGCGTGGACGACGCCGACCCGTTCCCCTTCGTCAAGCGCGCCTTCGAGACGATTGCGCTCGCCAAAGTCTCGACCTCGGCGGAAGAGGCGCGCGCCCTCGGCTACCTGCGCGAAGAGGACGCCGTCTCGATGAACGCGGATCGCCTGATCGCCGACGCGAAGCAGGAAGTGCTCGCGCTGGCCGCGTCGGGCTACACGCCGTCGCAGCCGCGCGCCGACATCCTCGCGACGGGTCTGCCCGCGCTCTCGACCCTGAAGATCGGCATCCACCAGATGCTGCGCGGCGGCTTCATCTCGGAGCACGACGCGCTCGTCGGGGAGAAGCTCGCGCGCATACTGACGGGCGGCGATCTCAACCGCCCGACGCGCGTCTCCGAGCAATACCTGCTCGACCTCGAACGGGAGGCGTTCCTCTCGCTGTGCGGCACGCGCAAGACGCAGGAGCGCATGGCCCACACGCTGAAGACGGGCAAGCCGCTCCGTAATTAAGTCCGAAGTCTAATGTCCGAAGTCTAGAGTCGGCGGACTCCGGGCGCGAGACATGAGGCATCGGACTTCGGACTTTGGACTATGGACTATCCGGTGACGCCAGCCGTGCGCGCGTTGCGCGAGGGGAAGGTCGAGTTCGAGCCGCACCTCTACGCTTACGAGGAGCGCGGCGGGACGCGCCGCTCGGCGGAGAGTCTGGGCGTTGACGAGCACGCGGTCGTCAAGACGCTCGTGATGGAGACCGACGCGCGCAAGCCCCTGATCGTGCTGATGCACGGCGACCGGGAAGTCTCTACCAAGCAGTTGGCGCGGCAGATCGGCGCGCGCAGCGTCGGGCCGTGCAAGCCGGAGGCGGCGCAGAAGCACACGGGGTATTTAGTCGGCGGCACGTCGCCGCTCGGCACGCGCGCTAAAATGCCGGTCTACGCCGAGCGCACGATCTTCGACCTCGCGAAGATTTACATCAACGGCGGCAAGCGCGGCTTCCTCGTCTCGATTGATCCGAAAGTCCTGCGCGCCCTGCTCCCGGTCGAAGAGGTCTCGGTCGCCGTCGGCGGCGCGGGGTGAAGCGGGAGGGCTGAAAGAATGGACGTCGCGATCCTGCTCTACGAAGGCTTGACCGCGCTCGACGCCGTCGGGCCGTACGAAGTGCTGACGCTGCTGCCGGGCGCGCGCGTCCGGTTCGTCGCGAAGAGGGCGGGCACCGTCCGCACCGACAACGGCGCGCTCGCGCTCGTCGCCGATCACGGTTTCGCCGACGTCGGGAGCGCGGACGTGGTCGTCGTCCCCGGCTCGTCCAACAGCACGCGCGACGCGATGGGGGACGCGGCGACGCTCGAATGGCTGCGCGCCGTCCACGCGACGACGCGTTGGACGACGTCGGTCTGCTCCGGCGCGCTCGTCCTCGGCGCGGCGGGCCTCTTGAAAGGCTTGAGGGCGACGACCCACTGGGTCGCGCTCGAACACTTGCGGGCCTTCGGCGCGGAGCCCGTGCACGAACGGGTCGTGCGCGAGGGCAAGATCGTCACGGCGGCGGGCGTCTCCGCCGGGATCGACATGGCGCTCTACCTCGCCGCCGAGATCGCGGGGGCGGAAGCGGCGCAAACGATTCAGTTGATCATCGAATACGATCCGCAGCCGCCCTTCGACGCGGGCTCGACGGAGAAAGCCTCGCCCGCCGTGGTCGAGGCGGCGCGGCGCGAGATGGCGCGGCTCATCGCGCGCGGCGCGCGGGCGAGCTAAGCGATCCTTTCGTCGTCAGTCATTCTTCGCGAGCTTTGCGCCTTTGCGTGGCGCAAAGGCGCGAAGACGCCAAGTGTAGAAGCAAGGGAGTGAGATTAGAGATGAGAGAAGCGGTGATCGTGTCGGCGGTGCGGACGGCGGTGGGGAAAGCGCCGAAGGGGACTTTGCGCGACGCGCGACCGGACGAGATGGGCGCGGCTGTGATCCGTGAGGCATTGAGGCGCGCGGAAGGCGTGGAGGCGGCGGAGGTCGAGGACGTGATCATGGGCTGCGCGATGCCGGAGGCGGAGCAGGGCATGAACGTGGCGCGCGCGGCGGCGATCCGCGCGGGGCTGCCCGTCGAGACTTCGGCGATGACGATCAACCGCTTCTGCTCTTCGGGCCTGCAATCCATCGCCATCGCCGCCGACCGCGTGCGCACCGGCGCGGCGGACGTGATCGTCGCCGGGGGCCTTGAGACGATGTCGCTCATCCCGATGGGCGGGCACACCATCCGCCCGAACCCGTACCTCGTCGAGCACTACCCCGACTTTTACCTCAACATGGGGCTCGCCACCGAGAACGTCGCGCGCAAGTTCGGGGTCTCGCGCGAGGAGCAGGACGCCTTCGCGTTGCGGTCGCACCGGAGGGCCGCCGCCGCGCAGGTCGCGGGCAAGTTCGACGACGAGATCGTGCCGCTCACGGTCGCCTCCGAGGAGCTGGACGCGCGCGGGCGCAAGGCGCGGCGCGAGATCGAGTTCACGAAAGACGAGGGCGTGCGCCGCGACTCTTCCGAAGAGGGCCTCGCGAAATTGAAGCCCGCCTTCCACGTGAAGGGGACGATCACGGCGGGCAACGCCTCGCAGATGTCGGACGGCGCGGCGGCTGTCGTCGTCATGTCGGGCGAGCGCGCGCGCGAGTTGAACTTGAAGCCGCTCGGTCGCTTCGTCGCCTACGCGACCGCGGGCTGCCCGCCCGAGGAGATGGGCATCGGCCCCGTCTTCGCCATCCCGAAGGTCTTGAAGATCGCCGGGCTCACGCTCGACGAGATCGACGTCATCGAACTCAACGAGGCGTTCGCCGCGCAGTCGCTCGCCGTCATCCGCACGCTCGGGCTCGACCCCGAAAAAGTTAACGTCAACGGCGGGGCCATCGCGCTCGGGCACCCTCTGGGCTGCACGGGCGCGAAGCTGACCGCGACGATCCTGCGCGAGCTGGAGCGACGCGACGGTCGCTACGCGATGGTCACGATGTGCGTCGGCGGCGGCATGGGCGCGGCGGGCATCTTCGAGAGGGTGTAAATAGCTGTTAGCTGTTAGCTCTTAGCTATCAGCCAAACCAAGAGCTAAGAGCTAACAGCTAATCGCTAATCGCTAACAGCTATTCGCGACCGAAAGGAGCAAACGATGTCAGCCGTAGCAGACGAGAAAAAGATCGTGACGGGCGGGAGCTTTTTGATCGAGGAGCGCGCGCCCGCGGAGATTTTCACGCCCGAAGACTTCACGGAAGAGCACCGCATGATCGGCGAGACGACGCGCGAGTTCATGGACAAGGAGGTGCGCCCGCGCGAGCCGGAGCTGGAGCAGCACAAGTGGGACATCTCGCGCGAGCTGCTGAAGCACGCGGGCGATCTCGGCCTCATCGGCGCGACCGTGCCGGAAGAGTTCGGCGGGCTCGGGCTGGATCAGGTTTCGGGCGGCATCGTCGGCGAGCACTTGGGGCGCTCCGCCTCGTTCGCCACGACGATGGGCGCGCAGTCGGGCATCGGCCTGCTCCCGATCCTCTTCTACGGCACCGAGGCCGCGAAGAAAAAGTACCTGCCGCGGATCGCCTCGGGCGAGATGGTGACGGCCTACGCTTTGACGGAGGCCGGATCGGGCTCGGACGCGCTCGCGGCGAAGGCGACGGCGCGGCTCTCGGAAGACGGCACGCACTACGTCCTCAACGGCGAGAAGATGTGGATCACGAACGGCGCGTTCGCCGACGTGTTCGTCGTCTTCGCCAAGGTGGACGGCGACAAGTTCACGGGCTTCGTCGTCGAGCGGCAGGAGGGCTTAACCAACGGCGCGGACGAGCACAAGATGGGCATCAAGGGCTCTTCGACGACCGCGCTCATCCTCTCGGACGTGAAGACGCCGGTGGATAATTTGCTCGGCGAGGTGGGCAAGGGGCACAAGATCGCCTTCAACATCCTCAACATCGGTCGCTTCAAGCTCGGCGCGATGTGCGGCGGCGGGATGAAGCTGATGACCTCCGAGTCGGTGCGCTACGCGAACGAGCGGCACCAGTTCGGCAGGCCCATCTCCTCATTCGGCGCGATCAAGCACAAGCTCGCCGAGATGTCGATCAGGACGTGGGTCGGCGAGTCGATGATCTACCGCACGCTCGGCCTCATCGACTCGTCGCTGACGGACACGGCGACGCCGGAGGCGAAGCTGCGCGCGATCGAGGAGTACGCCGCCGAGTGCTCGATCATCAAGGTGGCCCTGTCGGAGTACTGCGGCTACACCGCCGACGAGATGGTGCAGATCTACGGCGGCTACGGCTACTCCGCCGACTACCCGGCGGAGGCCGCCTACCGCGACGCGCGCATCAACCGCATCTTCGAGGGCACGAACGAGATCAACCGGATGCTCATTCCCGGCATGCTCATGAAGCGCGCCATCTCCGGCCAGCTCGCGCTCCTGCCCGCCGCGCAGAGGTTGATGGAGGAGGTGCTCTCGCCCGCGCCCGCCTCGTTCGACGAGGACGAGGAGGCGCTCGCCGCCGAGATGAAGCTCGCGCAAAACGCGAAGAAGGTCGCGCTGATGACCTTGGGGACGGCGGCGCAGAAGTACATGACCAAGCTCGCCGAACAGCAGGAGATACTGCTCGGCGTCGCCGACATCATCATCGACACCTACGCGATGGAGTCGGCCATCCTGCGCGCGCAGAAGATGGTCGCCTCGCAGGGCGAAGAGAAGGCGGCGCGCTACCTCGACATGGTGCGCGTCTTCACGAACGACGCCGTCGAGCGCGTCGAGACGAGCGCGCGCGGCGTCCTCGCCGCGATGAGCGAGGGCGACGAGCTGCGGACGCTCCTCGCGGCGCTGCGCCGCTTCACCAAGCGCACGCCCGCCAACACCGTCGCCGCGCGCCAGCGCGTCGCCGAAGTGGTGATTCAGGCGAACCGCTACGCGTTCTGAAAAAAAGTTGTCAGTTGTCCGTTGCCCGACGTCAGTGGAAAGCGTGACGG
>DASVQC010000102.1:0-6603 GCA_036389335.1 Pyrinomonadaceae bacterium
CGAAGTACTGCATGGCGACGAAGGCGTCGTTGAACATCTTGCGCTGCACCTCCGGGCTCTCCACCACCTCGCGCAGGACTTGCGCCCGCGTCTTCGTCGCGGCGTCGAGCGCCGCGACGAGCTGCGCCTTGTTCGAGAGCGCCACCCCCGCCGTCTGTTCGAGCTTGTCCACATACGCCTGATTCGGGAGCCCGTCGTAGGCGGCCTTGAAGTCGGCACGCTGCGCCCACTCGGCGGCGAACTCTGTGCGCGCCGCCTCGACGCCCGCGGAGGTGTCACTGGTGACGCGCTGCGAGTCGCGCGTGAAGTCGCGATACGTCGGGTTCGTGCCCAGACTCACCTTGTAGAAGCGCATCACGTAGTAGCCCTTGATGAAGAACTCCTCGCTGCGGAAGAAGGCGGCGGAGACTTGAATGCGGTCGCAGCGCGTGTCGCCCGCCGGGCAGTTGGTGAGCGTGCCGACCCAGGCGTTGAAGCCGACGGGCTCTGGCTCGCGGTTGAGGAAGTCCACGTAGTGCATCCTGACGAAGAAGGGCGCGCTATCAATCGGGTTGGCGGCGGCGAGGAGGTCGGCGAGCTGTGAGGACGCCGCGGCGCCGTCGTTGTCGATGATCGTGACGGTCGCCGCGGCGGGACTGCCGAGCGACGCGCCGCCCGTCGGGTTCGAGAGCGTGACGGGGAAAGTCTCGTTGCCCTCGACGTACGTGTCGTCGGTGATGAAGATCGAGAAGGTCTTCGACTGCTCGCCCGCACTGAAGCGGAGCGTGCCGAGGCGCGTCGTGAAGTCGCAACGCTCGGACGATCTGCCGTTGACGACCTCGCAGCCGAAGACGCCCGCGTCGGGCGCGGTGGCGAACTCGACGGTCGCGGGCGCGGACGAATCGCCCGCGCGCGTGACGGTGACGGAGACCGAGCCCGCGCCTTCGCCCACCGCGTAGGCGGACGCGCTGAACTGGAAGGTCTGCGGCGCCGGGCACGCCGAGCCGCCGGGGATGTCGTGCAAGAGGAGGGTCGCGTCGTCCGTCCGCTTGGGGACAGTGCAGGTAATGGTGCTCCCGTTGGGGCAGAAGGAGTTTGTCGGGCGCGAGTTCAGGGCGATGTCGAGTTTACCCCTCGCCCCCAAGTCAACAGTCTTGGCCCCCCCGGCGTCGATGGAGAAAGACCTGTTGGTGGAAGTGACGGAATACCGGAACGTCTGGGAGATGGTCTGCGAGACGCCGTTGTCGAAGGTGATGGTACGAGTGAAGGTGGCGCTGTATTCGCCGACCGGCGTTGTGCCGTGCCCCGCGATGTTGATCGCGCCGTAGAGGGAGGCGTCCTGCGGCGCGCCCGCCGTAAGCGTGGCGGCGACATCGACGCCGGTAATCCCGATCTGATCCCCTGCCAGCTCGAACACGGCGTTGCCGACCGAATAGCCGACGGCCACCGGGCACGGCGACGGCGTCGGCGACGGCGTCGGCGTCGGTGTCGGCGTCGGCGTTGCGGTCGGCGTGGGGGTCGGCGTCGCGGTCGGCGTTGGAGTCGGGGTTGGGGTCGGCGTCGGCGTGGCGTCGGCGGGGGCGAACGCGGCGACGAAGGGCGAGAGTGAGTTGACGCGCGCGCAGACCGTGCGCGTCGCGAAGTCGGGCGCGGGCGAGTCGGGCGGGAGGATCGTGCGATCAACCAACTGCCCGCCCTCGCCGTGGAGTATGCGTACGCGCGCGAAGGCGGCGGGGTTGTTCGCCGAAGAGACGTTAAAGCAGACTTCGACGGGCGGCGTGAAAGCGGCGGTCGTCGTCACGTCGAAGGCGAGCGAGGGGTTGACGAGTTGGTAGCCCGGCGGGAGTTGGCCGGCGGACGCCGGGTTGATCTGCGCGATGGTCGTGGCGCCGCCGGAGGTGACGCCGGAGAACTTGACGGAGACTTCGCCGCCCGACACCGACACGCCGGAGCCCGCCGGCGTGTCGGCGGAGCCGGGGCCGAACCTGCCCGTGTAGAGCGGCGACGTGATGAAGCCGCGGACGGTCCCGGCCTGCACTAAGTCGCCGTTCGCCTGATTCAGCGCGCCGAGCCTCGACTGGTAGTCGGATTCGCCGCCGATGATGTCTGAGGGGTTGGCGCGGAAGTACCCGTAGAAGCCGAGCAGCACGAACGCGGCGTTACGCTCGGCGTTATTGAGCGTCGTCGAGTCCGCGACCGACCTGAGCGCGGCGGCGCGACCCGCCGCGCCGCCCTGCCCGTAAGCGTCGATGGCGCTCTGCCGCTCCGCCGCCGTCGGCGTCACGCCCGCCGAGGCGAAGAGCGCGTCAACGTACTGCGGGGCGCTCAGCGTGAGGGGGAAGCGCGCGGCGAACGCCGGGTCGGCGACGACGCGCTCGGCGTAAGCCTGCTTGTTCTGATCGAACCTTTGCTGGAAGTCGGGCTGGCCCGCGTTAGCACCTTCGGCGATCCGCGCACGGTCGCGCATGAGCTGTAGGTAGGGGAGCCGCGTCGAAGGATCGACAGACCTGTGCCCGAAGGCGGCGCGCTGAAGTCGCACGGCGTAGAAGGCGGCGCTCTGAAACTCTTCGCTCAGCAAGAAGGCCGCCGACGTGTCGATGCGCTTGGCCGCGCGGCAAGCCGCGTCCGTGCCGCACGAATCAATATTGCCCTCCCAGAAGGCTTGCCCGGCGGCGTCCGAGACGCGACCGAGGAAGTCGTGGTAGTGCTGCGAGACGAAGACCGGGGTCGCGTCGATCGGGTTTACCGCGGCGTTCTGCGTGCGTGGATCGGTGATGGTGACGGTCGCCGTCTGCGGCGCGGCGAGCGCCGCGCCCGCGGGGTTCGAGAGCGCGACCGTGAAGGCTTGGTCGCCGCAAGCGCAGGCCGTGACGTTGACGGGCACGTCGAAACTCTTCGAGGCTTCGCCGGGCGCGAAGTTGAGCGTGCCGAGCGCGACCGTGTAGTCGCGCCGCTGCGTCGCCGTGCCGTCAACCGTCGTGTAATCGACCGAAGCCGCGCCCGACGTATCGCCCGTGCGCGTGACCGTGATCGTGACCGAGTTGTTCGCGCCCTCGGCCACCGCGTAGGCGGCGGACGAGAACTGTATGACCGGCGTCGCGGCAGGCGTCGGCGTCGGGGTCGCGGTCGGCGTCGGCGTGGCGGTCGGCGTCGCCGTGGGGGTCGGCGTCGGGGTCGGCGTCGCCGCGCCGCCCGACACGTAGCGCGCCAGACCTACGCCCGACCGCGACGTGCCGCTTTCGAAGGCCGTGCCCGCCGCGACGATCTTCCCGTCGGGCTGGATCAGCACTTCCCCGGCGGAGTGGGAGCCGTTGCCGAAGCTGGTCGTGACCTTGCCGCCCGTGCCGAAGCCCGCGTCGAGAGAGCCGTCGGCGTTGAAGCGCGCGAGCGCGAACTCGCTCGCGCCGGGCGCGCCGGCGCGGCCCGCCGCGACGACCTTACCGTCCGACTGGACGGCGACGCCGAACGCCTCTGAGTTGCCCGTGAAATCTGCGGTCGCCTTCCCGTCGCCGTCGAAGCCGGCGTCGGGCGAGCCCGTGGCGGTGAAGCGCGCGAGGGCCATCTTTCGGACGAACTGGTTGGCGGCGGGCGAGGTGAGGCTGGAGCCGGCGACGGCGATCTTGCCGTCGGAGCCGACGGCGACGGAGGAGCCGAAGTCCCTGCCGCCGAAGTCTGCGATGGCCCTGCCGTTCGTGCCGAACGAGCCGTCGGGCGCGCCGTCCGCGCTGTACGCCGCGACGGCGAAATCGCCGACTTCGATGATTTGGCCGCTCAGGCGGTGCGCGCGTCCGGCGGCGACGATCCTGCCGTCGGGAGTCTTGGCGAGCGCCACCGCCACCGTGTCGTCGGGCGGCTGGTCGGACGGGTAGAAGTCCGCGAACGAGGTCTGCACCTGCCCGAAAGAGGAGTCGTTCGCGCCGTCCGGGTTGTAGCGGCGGAGTACGAAGAAGGTGGAGACCCCGCCGGCCATGACGATCCGGCTGTTGGGGTTCTGCGCCGCGTCGACCGGGGGTTCGAGCAGTATCGCGGAGCTGGCCGCCGAGCCCGCGTCGTAGACGAGCCCGCCGAAGCCGAACGAAGTGTCGAGCGCTCCGTCCGGGAGGTAGCGCGCCAGCGCCGCGCCCCGGCTCTTGACGACGCTCTGCCCGTCGAGCTTTTCGAGCGAGCCGCCGACGACGATCTTGCCGTCGGGCTGTAGCGCGACCGCGCCGGCGAACGACTCCTCGTCGAGGGTGGGATCGAGGTCGAAGTGCGTGACGACGCGGCCCGACGTGCCGAAGCTGTTGTCGAGCGAGCCGTCGGCGTTGTAACGGACGACCAAGAAGTCGTCCTGAAAGGACGTGGAATCGGTGGTGCCCGCGACGACGATCTTGCCGTCGGGCTGGAGGACTGCCGCCGCGCCGCCGTCGAACTGTCCGGCGGGCGGCGGCGTGTAGACGCGCCCCGACGTGCCGAAGGTCGTGTCGAGATCGCCGCCCGCCGCCAGGGCGAGCAGGGACGGGCACCACAAGAGCGCGAGCGTGCAGGCGCAGACCAGCGCGGCGAGGGTGAGAGCGCGGCGCGGCGCGCGCGCGGCTTCGCGGGACGGGCGTAAGGCTCGACTCATGGCGGGGACTCCTTTGCGGCTCGGCATTACTGGTTTCGCACCTGTCCCCTAACGCACGAAAGGCGGGCGCGGGCGGACACGCCCGGCAGATTTTTTCCCCACTCTTCCCGCCGGGGGCGGGCGTGGGCTAAAATGCGCGCCGCCGAGGTGGTGGTGATGAGCGAAGAGGCGCGAGACGTGACGCAGATGCTGCTGGCTTGGGGCGCGGGCGAGCCCGGCGCAGAGGAGCGTCTGTTCCCGCTCGTCTACGACGAACTGAGGCTGATGGCACGCCGCTACCTGCGCCGCGAGCGCGAGGGGCACACGCTACAGCCGACCGCGCTCGTCAACGAGGCGTACCTCCGCCTCGTCGAGCAGACGCGCGTCTCGTGGCAGAACCGCGCGCAGTTCTTCGGCGTGGCGTCGACGATGATGCGCCGCATCCTCGTCAACCACGCGCGCGCGCTGGCCGCCGGAAAGCGCGGCGGCGCGGCCCGCCGCCTCACCATCCGCGACGCAGACTTCTCGACCGAGCAGGACGCGACCGACCTGCTCGCGCTCGACGAGGCGCTCACCCGGCTCGCCGCCATCGACGAGCGCAAGGGGCGCGTCGTCGAACTGCTCTACTTCGGGGGCTTGGAGAACCGCGAGGCGGCGGAGGTCTTGGGCGTCTCGGACAAGACCGTGCAGCGCGACTGGCGCATGGCGCGGCTCTGGCTCTACCGAGAGCTGTCGGCGCACGCCGCTTGAGGCGCGCCGGCGGGCGGCGCGGGCCGACCGGGCGGCGTGAAGAGATGAACCCTGAGCGTTGGCAACTGATCGAGTCGCTGGTCGAGGGGGCACTCGCCGTCCCGGCGGGCGAGGCGCGCGCGGCGTGGCTGGCGGCTAACTGCGTCGGCGACGAAGGGCTGCGCGCGGAGGTCTCGTCGCTGGTCGCCCTCGACGAGGAGGCGGCGGGCTTTCTGGGCGAGCCCGCGGTCGCGAAGGCCGCGCGCCTGCTCGCCGACGACGACGGGCTCGGGCGCGTGGGGCAGCGGACGGGGCAGTACCGGCTCGTCGAGGAGATCGGTCGCGGCGGCATGGGCGTGGTCTACCTCGCCGAGCGCGCCGACGAAGAGTTCCACCGGCGCGTCGCCGTGAAGGTCATCAAGCGCGGGCTCGACACCGAGGAGGTGCGCCGCCGCTTCCGCACCGAGCGGCAGATTCTCGCCTCGCTCGACCACCCGAACATCGCGCGCCTCTTGGACGGCGGCACGACCGCGGACGGCCTGCCCTACTTCGTCATGGAGTACGTCGAGGGGCTGCCGCTGCTCGCCTACTGCGACGAGCGCGGTCTCGCGACCGGCGCGCGGCTGCGCCTCTTCCGCGAGGTTTGCGCCGCCGTCTCGCACGCGCACCAGCGCCTCGTCATCCACCGCGACCTCAAGCCTTCCAACATCCTCGTCACGCCCGCGGGCGAGGTGAAGCTCCTGGACTTCGGCGTGGCGAAGCTGCTCAGCCCTGACCCCGCGGGCGAGGCCGACGCCCTCACGCAGACCGCCCTGCGCGTGCTGACGCCGGAGTACGCCTCGCCCGAACAGGTGCGCGGCGAGCGGCTGACGACGGCGACCGACGTCTACTCGCTGGGCGTCGTGCTCTACGAGATGCTCACCGGCGCGAAGCCCTACCGGCTGCGAGACGCCTCGCCCGAAGAGCTGTCGCGCGCCATCTGCGACACCGAGCCGTCGAAGCCGAGCGAGGCTTCTCGCGGCGCGGCGACGCGGCGCGGGGGCGGGGGGAAAGGCGACGCCCCCTCCTCTCACGTCTCCGCGTCGCCGCGCCGCCGCGCCCCCGCGTCGCAACTTAAGGGTGACATCGACAACATCGTCCTGATGGCTCTGCGTAAAGAACCGTCACGCCGCTACGAGTCGGTCGCGCAGTTCTCCGAAGACATCGAGCGGCACCTCAAAGGTCTACCCATCGTCGCGCGCAAGGACACCTTCTCCTACCGCGCCTCGAAGTTCGTCAGGCGTCACAGGGCGGGCGTGGCGGCGGCGGCC
>DASVQC010000103.1:0-82971 GCA_036389335.1 Pyrinomonadaceae bacterium
AAGGGTTTCAGGCGTCAACACTTTTGTAGACAAGAGCCTAGGTGCCTTTCAGAAAGCCTTAATGAGCAAAAACGGTGGGAAGGATGGACTATTGCCCTGGCACAGTCAATAGAATAATTCGTAAAAGGTGCATTACCGGAAATGAAATGAAGAAATGCGTGAAACATGTTAAGCGTCCAGGCTGACTGGTCTTAACAGCCCGTCGGCAAACACGCGAGAAGGACTCACGAACTAAGTCGGGGCGTGAAGTGGGTGTGGGCGACGTCTGGGCGATGGCTTCTTAACCACGGTTTCGGCTCCTCATTTATTAAGACAGGCAGTCTCTGTTTCCCCTAAATTAACCTGCTTAGGTACTGTTGAGTGCGGAGTTAACATACTTTGCTCTCCTTTCGGCAAGAATTAACTATCATCGGCGGTAAAAACTATGATATAAGCCGTCACTATGGTGGCTCAGGTTCAAACTGACAGTTCGACACCCTTTTCGATCTCTCCAAACCCTAATTCCCTCTATGTGACTCCTTCACTGCGCGCCGTCATCGCGAAGGCGAGATTTACGATAGATAAGCGGCAAGGGTTGACGTGTGCCGCGTTGGGTGACGTCGGGTTGGGCAAGTCGACCGTGTTGCGCTACCTCTACGGCGAGTACGCCGCGAAGGAGGCGGTGACGACGACGCTCATCCCCACGCCCAAGTTCCCTTCCATCTTCGGGATGCTGAAATACGTCTGCTCGGACTTCGGCGTGGCACCCAAGCGCAGTTTCGTCGCCCAGCAGGACGCGCTTCAGGAGTTCCTGTTGGGTGAATACGAGGCGGGCCGCAACGTCGTCCTTTTCATCGACGAGGCGCAGCTTTTAAATAACGAGCTGCTCGAGCTCATCCGTGGGCTGTTGAACTTCGAGACCGACCGCCACAAGCTGATCCAGATCGTCCTCGCTGGGCAGCTCGAGCTGCGCGATAAACTCAACACCGATAAGAATAAGGCGCTCTATTCGCGCATCTCGACTTACTCCGTCTTAGACCCCCTCACGGCGGACGAGACAGCCGCCATGATCGAGTACCGGTGCGAGTTTGCCGGCATCCCGAACCCGTTCACCAAGGAGGCGATGGAGACGGTCTACATCAAGTCGAAGGGCATCCCCCGCTCGATCCTGAAGCTCTGCGCACTCGCCTACGAGATGATGCAGATGGCGGGCGACCGCGAGGTCGGACCCGACTACATTGAAGACACGGTGCCGGAGGTCGCGATCTCGTGAGCAGCCGCTTCGCAAGACTTGTCAACGCGGCGCAGACCCCTACTAAACAGGATAGCCCGTCCAAATCGGACAGCCCGTCCGTACAGGACAGCCAAACCGATGTGGACGGGCAAGCCTTATTGGACAGCCCGTCCACTGGCACCCCACCTCCCCCGCCATTGGACAGCCCGTCCAAATCGGACAGCCTGACCAAGATGGTCAGCCCGTCCACAAAGGACAGCCAACTTCTCGCGCTCGTCCCACATGTTAAGGGGCATACGGAGCTGCCGCATGCCTACACGGATCACCTGGCGCGTTGGCTCTCGGCCGACGAGCAGGCAGTCTATGTGCAGCTCTACCGGCTTTCATGGGGTTGGGGTAAGGACACGTGTTTTATCTCGAATCCTAGACTTTCCGAGAGATCAGGCGTGCCGGAAACGTCAATGCGGCGCGCTGTAAAGAAGCTGGCCTCGAAAGGACTCGTCGAGAAAACGGAGCGCGTCTTCGGCTCGCGAACAGAGCAGGGAATCGAGTATAGGGTGTTCCTATTGAACAGGCTGTCCAAGGAGGACAGGGTGTCCAGTAAGGACGGCCCGTCCAATATGGCACCCAATAAAGAAAGGATCTTAAAAGAAATAGATCAAAAGGGGATCGACGCTTCGCGGTGTCCAGACTGCATGGGGACCGGCTTCTATTATCCGTCGGGGAAGGAGAAGGGCGTGGCGCGGTGCGAGCATAAGCGCTTGAAGGCGTAAAGATCCGTCGTCGCAAGAATCTGCTCGGGATAGAGGAATATCGGAAAAAGGCTCTAAATTCTGACTGTGATTTAGTTGTAATGGATATTATGCTCCTCGGTTTCTATTCTAGCTTAGGGAGTAACCATATATGGCGACGTTGCAAGTCAAGACCGTAGGCAACTCCGTCGGAGTGGTCTTCCCGAAAGAATTATTGGAAAGACCCCGCATGCGGAAAGGGGGTTCTTCTCTACGTTACGGAAACTCCCGGACGACGTTCGGACCGGTCCGTATAACTCGGCATTCGCCGCGCAGATGGAGTTGGCGGAAAGGGTCACGCGTGAGGATCAAAACGCTCTTAGGAAGCTGGCTGAATGGCTAACCCAGTGAACGTCGCTTGGGTTGCGTGAAGACATAGTGCTCGCCGTCCACCTGCGGCAGCTAGGCGAGCACGGTGGCGGCGAAAGGATACGCGATGAAGGGCCTCTCCGATCAGTCTTGGCACGACCGCAAAAGCTGCTGGCCTCGGGCGAGCCCCCGCATGACCCGGCGGCTTGGCTGCGGGTGAGGGGTAGCCGAAAGCCTGCGCGGGAAGTATCTGCTTGGCGTCACCGTTGTCGAGCCGCCCACCCGGAGGAAAACGTCCCGAAGCGCCCCGCGTATTAGTGACCGCCGGGACGTTTCAGCTAAAGGGCAAGCGTCCGGCCCAACGCTCAGCCTGCGATCGATGAAGGCGCGGTAAGTGTTATCCGGGCGGCGGCTATGACACGCGCGCCGCCGCGCCGAAGCGAGGCTGACGCGCAACCGCCAAAGAGTCATTAACTATTTGTACAATCCAAGTCGTCGGTATATAATCCGGCGCGTTCAGCACTCGCCGGACTCTGTGTCCACGGAAGTTCAAAGGTGTCCTGCTAAGAAGTGAAAGACCTCATTACGCCTGAGGCAAATTGCTTCTCCTTACGTCTTCATAGCTACCTTCCGTTCGGACGCGTCGCCGCCGATAATTTCTCTGCACAATCTTAAAGTGGGCTGGGGATAGCCTGCGGGCCCTCAGCCGAATTCCCGCGATCAAAGGAATGTTAAAGTCATGTCCAGCTCACCGGGGCTTACCATCCGCGTGCTCCTCATCAGCGGCCTTGAGATAGTTCGCGCGGGACTCCGAAAAGTGATCGACGAATCGCCGTCGCTGCGCGTCGTCCACGAGTCGGAGAGCTGCGCCGCCGCCGCCGCGCACGACGTCGAGGGGCCGGACATCATCCTGTTTGATTGCGACTTCTGCGCCAACAACTGTCTTAAGCCCTTCCCCTACGCCAAAGACTGCCACAAGTCGGCCAACTGCTCAGACACCTGCCTCGACACCCTGCCAAGGCTTCTGACCGCCAAGAAGGGCGCGCGCGCCATCGTCCTGACGGGCATCCGCAACCCCATACTCTACCACCAAGCCCTCAGGCTCGGCGCCATGGGCCTGGTGTTCAAGGAAGAGCCGGTCAAGGTTCTCTACACGGCGATTCAGAAGGTGCACGCGGGCGAGTTTTGGCTCAACGGCTTGGCCCTCGCCAGCGTAATCGGCGAGGCGTATCCGGCAGGCCAAGGCCTAGGCCGAGCCACCGCGGCGGCCCTCACAACCGCCCTCACCGGGCGGGAGAGGGAAGTCGTCGCGCTCATCTGCGAGGGGCTCAAGAACAAGCAGATCGCCGAGCGCCTGTTCATCAGCGAGGCGACGGTGCATCACCACCTCACGTCGATCTACGACAAGCTGGGCGTCTCTGGCCGCTTCAAACTGATGGTGTTCGCTAACCAGAACGGCCTGTCAAAACCGCCCGCACTCCGCACCGGGTAGCCGTCGCCGCCCGGACTCTTACCGCACGACATTGTGGATCGAGCCACGGTGGCCCTGCCGCCCGCGGGCGGATAGCCGCTGAGGATCGCCGCGCCCGCACGCGCCGCCGCGCCCCGCCCGCGCATGGGCAGAGTTGCCCATCCAAATCCATCAACTTCGCCCATCGAAAATGGTCACATGCGCTGATCCGCGTGCGGCTCAGACAACCTATGATTCCGCCCCCGGAACCAGATGCCTGAGCCGACACGACCTACGGTGTCGGCGAGAAGGGAAGACGCGGTGACGAGCATCTGGGGCTGACAGGGGAGCGTCGCGAAGAAGCCCGCTCCGAGTCCGGCATCCTGTCTCATGTCAATCCCGCACTATGCGTGAAGGCGGCCCCCAAGCCCGAGCCGCACCCGTTAGTGTCTTCCTTCGGTTACCGCACAACTCTACACGAACAGGGTTTCTCCCCGTCCCTGCCAAACTGTGCTCCGTCGAGGGCTGAGCCTGCTGCTCTAACCACATAAATCCATCGTCCATTACAGGAGACAATCAATGCGCGAACGAAACTTTTGGTTATCGGAGAAAGCGTCGAAGGCGCGTCTGAGAGAGGCCGAGAACGCGCGTCGGAACCGTCAGGAGATGATCAAGGCGCGCTCGCAGGGGGACGTCTCCCGGCGCGACCTGATCAAGATGGGCCTGCTCACGGGGGCCGGACTGCTGCTCCCGATGAACGGCTTCAACGCCCACGCCCAGACCGCCTTCTCCTCGTCGAGTTCCAACATCCCGACGGGGCTACCGCCGAGCCCGCTCTTCGGCGTCAAAGCCTTCACCCAGCCGATGCCGCGCTTCGACGTTCTGCCGCGGGACCCGGTCTCCACCCTCACCCCGGCCCCGACTGCGCAGGCGAACACCACCCAGCAGCCTTTGAACACCGCGCTCGAAGGCGTCAAGCCCGGCGACACCGGGCCCATCGAGGGCCGCCCGCCGGGGGCCATCTGGGCTCACCAGCAGTTCAGCACGTTCCCCCCCGTGGTCGCCACGGACGTCACGCAGGAGGGGGCCAAGGTCAATAAGATTTATAACCCCACCGTGCCTTCGAGCCTCAACTCCGGCATCAACGCCGCGTCCCCCTTCCGCCCGCGCTTCCACCCGAACCTGCCGGATCAGGGGCCGCTCGCGCTCTGGACGTTTAACGGGACTCTGCCGCCCAAGCTGCTCGTCGGTCGCTACGGCGAGCCCATCCTCTTCCGCCATCACAACAAGCTCCCGTTCAACAAGAACGACAACGGCGGCTTCGGCATCCACACGATCTCGACCCACGAGCACAACGGGCATCACGGGGCCGAGAACGACGGCTTCACCGGCGCGTTCTTCTTCCCCGGACAGTTCTACGACTACCACTACCCGATCGTCTTGGCCGGCCTGAAGAGCATCAACACCACCGCCACCGACATCAGGGCGTCGAGCCCGACCGACGCCGGCGGCCTGACGAAGGTGCCGGGCGACTGGCACGAGACCATGAGCACCCACTGGTTCCACGATCACATGTTCAGCTTCACCTCGCAGAACGTCTACAAGGGCAACGCCGGGATGTTCAACATCTACAGCGGACTGGATCGCGGGGCCGAGGACATCAATGACGGCGTCAACCTGAGACTGCCGAGCGGTCAGGCGGCGGCCACCGGCAAGGCGTGGGGCAACCTCGACTACGACGTCAACCTCATGCTGGCCGACAAGGCTTGGGACTCCGACGGGCAGCTCGCCTTCGACATCTTCGACTTCGACGGTTTCCTCGGCGACGTCATGACCGTCAACCTCGTCTACAAGCCCTTCTTCGAGGTGGAGCGGCGCAAGTACCGCTTCCGCATCCTGAACGGCGCCGTCTCGCGCTTCTTCAAGATCGCCTTGAGCGACGGCTCGCAGATGATCCAGATCGCGAACGACGGCAACCTGCTCCCGCGCACCGTCCCCCTCACCGAACTCGACGAGCAGGGCATCGCCGAGCGCTACGACATCGTCATCGACTTCTCCCGCTACCGCATCGGCGACAAGGTGCACATGGTGAACCTCGCCGAGCACGAGAACGGGAAGCTGCCGGCCAAGGACCTCACCATCGCCGAAGCCCTCTCGGGCAACTCGCCCGATCCTTGCGTCGGGAGGTTCCTGGAATTCCGCGTCGTCCGCAACCCGTCGCGGCCCGACCAGAGCCAGGTGCCCGACGTGCTCATCCCGAACCCGGACCTCTCGGGGATCCCCGTGGCGCGCGAGCGCACCTTCACCTTCAGCGCGGGCGCCAACCAGACGACGTTCGATCCCGTCACCTCGTTCTTCGGCCCTTGGGGCATCGAGACGGATGGCAGCGGGACGCGCGCCGCCGACTTCGGGCGCATCTCCGCCGCGCCGAAGTTCGGGACGCGCGAAATCTGGACTCTGGAGAACGGCGGCGGCGGTTGGGATCACCCCATCCACATCCACTTCGAGGAGGGCCAGATTCTCGGACGCAACGGCAGCCTCGCCAACGTCAAGCCGCAGGAGCAGGGCCGCAAGGACGTGTACCGCCTCACGCCGGGCGGCAGCGTCAAGATCACGATGCAGTTCCGCGACTTCGGCGGCATGTTCATGGAGCACTGCCACAACACCGTCCACGAGGACAACGCCATGCTGCTGCGGTGGGAGATCGACGACGGAGGTGCGCCGTTCCTGCGCCCGCTCCCGACCCCCATCCCGAAGCCGCAGGGCGTGACCTTCGAAGACCCGACCGAGATTCTCCCGACCGCCTTCGAAGATTAGGCGCGCGGGTTGACGCGGCGGATGGGCGGGGCGCGATGAGTGCGCCGCCCATCCCGTCCGCCGCGGGATTCACGCCCCGACGGGGGCGGCGATTTTGAGAGAGCAACAATTAGTCGGCGGGCGGGCCCGCCCGCCGACGGATTAAATAACTAGGGAGAAGACGGCTATGAGAGTGAAGTTGGCAAAACTGAAATTGTCTCTGCTTCTGCTCGGGCTGGTGACGTTCGTCGTGCTTCCGGCAGTCGCCCCGCGGGGGATGGCGTGGGTTGCCGCCGCGCAGGAGGACGCCCTGTACAGTTGCCCGATGCACCCGGAGGTGAAGTCGAAGACCCCCGGCTCGTGCCCGAAATGCAAGATGACTCTCAAGCGGCAGTCCGCGCCGGCCCCCGCGGAGACGCGCGCGTCCACCCCCTGGGGCGCGAACTATTTCCCCAACGTCGCGCTCACCAATCAGGACGGGAAGACGCTGCGCTTCTACGACGACGTGCTCAAAGACAAGATCGTCGCCATCGATCTCATCTACACCAACTGCGTGGACAAGTGCCCGCTCGAAACGGCGATGCTCGTCCAGGTGAAGAAGATGCTGGGCGACCACGTCGGCAAAGACATCTTCTTCTACTCGATCAGCATCGACCCCAAGCGCGACACGCCCGCGGAACTGAAGGCTTACGCCGAAAAGTTCCACACCGGCCCCGGCTGGCAGTTTCTCACGGGGAAGGAGGCGGACATCGAACTCATCAGCAAGAAGCTCGGGCTCTACTCCTACCCCGATCCCGCCGACCGCGACGGCCACACCCCGACACTGATGATCGGCAACGTCGCGACCGGGCAGTGGGCGAAGCACTCGGCCCTCGACAACCCGCGCTTCCTCGCGCGGAAGATGAGCGAGATGGCCGGCGACTGGGGGGACGGGAAGGACTCGAAGAGTTACGCGGGGGCATCGACCATCGTCTTCACCAAGGGCCAGCACCTCTTCGCCACGCGCTGCGCCGCCTGCCACACCATCGGGCGCGGGAACGGGCTCGGCCCCGACCTGCTCGGCGTCGCCGAGTCGCGCGACCGGGCGTGGCTCCTCCGGCTCATCTCCGTGCCGGATCAGATGCTCTCCGAGAAAGACCCGCTCGCCACGGCCCTGTACATAAAGTTCAACAAGGTGCAGATGCCGAACCTGCGACTGTCGGAGGACGACGCGGCCATGCTGATCGACTACATCAAGGCCCAGACGACGGCGCTCGGGGCGAACGCGCCGGCCCGGACGGCGGAGGGGGCGGCGAAGCCGGAGCGGCGATGACGCGTCCGAGCGTCTCCCGCTCGCGTCGCAGACATCGCCCCGGGGCGCGCGGAGGCTTGACGATCTCTGACGCCGGGCGGCGACCGCCCCCCGGCGTCACTCTTCGTCTTCCTCCTCCCCTTCCGAGTCGGAACGCTTGACCGAGTAATATTTCAGATACGTGGGGTCGGTGCCGATCGCCTTGGCCACGAAGCCGGGCCTGCCGAAGCGCTCGGGAAGTTCCTGCATGTAGGTGCGGCTCGTCTGCGCGTTCTCAAGGCGCGCGCCGCCGAGGTTGATGACCTCGGCGTAAGGGACGGGGCGGCCATGCTCGCTCGCCACCGCCGTGACGTAGCGCACGGACGTGTAGTCCTTGTTGTAAGCGACCATGAGGTGTGAGTAGCTCGGGTCGCCGTTGAGCCGCCACACCTCCTGCTGCCTCCGCTCCTCCTTCTCCAGCTTCCCGATCTGTTGCAGCCGTGCGTGCGCCTCGTCGCGACTCATGCCGAGCCGGACGCCGAGTATCTCGGGCTTCGGCTCGCCCGCGGTGGAGCACGCCGTAGCGAGCAGGAGCAGGCAGCAAACGGCGACGACTTTTTTCATCATACTTAACCTGTGGGCGGCCCCCGCGCCCGAGTCTATCAAAACGCGTGGGCGGTGAGACAGTCCGGCTGGCGACGACACATAGCGCGAGCCGGCGGGCGACCTCGCAAGATCGCCCGCCGGCTCGCTCGCCGGTCGCCGACCGCCCTTCGACGAGACGGACGACGACAGTCCGGGGTTGCGGTGTGCCCGAGGGCACGGTTCGTGCGCGGCGCGCCCCCCCGCGCCGCGCACGAACGCGGGCGACCCCGGCGGGTTAGTCGAAGGCTGAGAACAGCGTCCTGCCGCCCGACTGTCGGATGATGGTCGCGCGTGCCGCGCCGTCGTTGTCGTTGTTGTCGAGGCGACCGTCGCCGTTCTTGTCGGTGCCGGCGATGCAGGCCGCCGTGACGCAGCCGTCGGCGAAGGCCACGACCGCGCGGCCTCGCTTGTCGATGGTCAGGTCGTTGAAGTCGAGGAGGTTGCGCGTGTTGCCGGGGCAGGTCGTGCCGAAGGTGCAGACGACGCCGCGCTGCACGGGGTCGCCCGGCGTGGCGTTGACCGTGACCCACGTCGCGCCGCCGTCGTAGGTCGTGGCGACGTAGCCGAACCACGTTCCGTCAAAGGTCGTGTCGTCGCCGCGGCCGTTCGCGCCCTCGGTCGTCGAGCCGAGGAAGAAGACGGCGGCGCGGTTGGCGTCCCCGGCGATGGCTCCGGGGAAGACCGAGTTCTTGAGGTTGTGCGCGGCGCCGATGTCCGTCACGTTCCCCCAAGTGAGCCCGCGGTCGTGCGAGACGGCGACGCGTGCGCGCCCGTCTCCGTCGGAGTAGGCGAAGTAGACCGTGCCGTCAGAGCCGACGCCGACCGAAGGGTCGCTGTCGCCGGGCGTCGAGCCGGGCACGGTGCGGATGCTCCACGTCAGGCCGTTGTCCTCGGAGACGGCGACGCCCTGCGCGCCGTTGCAGGACTTGTTCGGGACGTAGACCGTCCCGTCGGGCGCGACCTTGATGTGCCCGTGGATGCCGCCGCACTGGACGAGCGTGTACATCGGGATGGCGACGCCGAAGGTCAGCCCGCCGTTGTCGCTGCGCGCGATCTCGGCGAGGCCGGAGTCCTGCGAGGCGTAGTAGATGGCGTGCGGGTAGTTCTGTAGGTTGAGGCCGGGCAACTGCACGGCCCCGCCCTTGAGCGAGCCGTCGGCGTTGCGCGCGTAGGGGCCGCCGCCGACCGTCTGGTGGTCGACGCCCGAGTTGATGCCGGAGCCCTGACTCGGCGTCCACGTCGCGCCGTCGTCGTCCGAGAACGACATCAGGCTCGACTTGACGGCGAGCTGCGAGACGAAGGTGCGCCCCGTGGAGCTGTCGGTGAAAAGTATCGGGTCGAGGCTCGTGATAGAAGTGTTGAAGGCGCTCACGTCCTCCCACGTCGCGGTCGCGGGCGTGGTCGCGTCGTTGAAGCGGACGCGCAAGGTCTGAAGGCCGGCGATGAACATGGCGGTGCCCGTGTTCCAGTTGACGCCGACGGTCGGCTCGCCCGCGCTCTCGCCTAAGCCCGAAGGCGCGGCGAAGTTCTGGTAGGTGGGCGGCGTCGCGGTCGAGGGCGTCGGCGTCGGCGTCGCGGGCGGGACGGGCTTGGCCTCGACGGCGGCGCTGCCGCGGTACTGGTCAACGGTCGTGGCCGCGTAGTAGACGGCGTGGACGGTGTAGACGCCCGTGCCCGAGGCGGCGGGGTCAATCGTCGTCTCCTCACTCGTCAGCGGCCCCGTGGGCGACGTGAGGCCGTTGCCGGAGCTGGCGACGATGGGGCCGGTGTTCGAGCCCTTGTGGACGTAGAGGTCGTAGTCGGTGACGGGCAGGTTCCACTCCATCTTGACGCGCACGCGCTTGCCCGCCCACGCGGCCTGCGTGCCGCCGACGTTGAGGGTGAAGGTGTCGCAGGTAAGCCCTTCGCGGCACAGCGTCTCGCTGCCGACGACGACCGGGGCGTTCAGCGCGCCGCCGCCGAGGGCCGTCCCCGACCAAGTGACGGGGGCGGTCGCCGTCGGGCTGATGGTCACGGAGGCCGGGCTGGCGGCGTCCGCAGTCATTCTCTGCGAGAGGACGAAAATTGTTGTCAAAACGACGACCGCGCCGACGACCGCGCCGAGCGACTTAGAAGCACTCTTCGATCTCGGGGTTCTCGATTTTCTCATCACGAATGTTTCCTTCTGGCGGCGGGTGGGGTGCCCGGCAGGGTTGCGCCGGACAACCTTGCCAGTTCTCCTGATAGTTCAATGACGGACGGTGCAGTCTAGCGGCGGGGTCTTGGCTAATTCTTGGCTGGCGCTTGGGGCGAGACGCTCGACCGAAAACGAGAGAAAATCGACCGAAAATGCGCGGAAAAAATTTTGCGCCCGACACCTCGAAGGGTGTCGGGCGCTGGCGTCAGTGTCCGAAAAGTTTAGGGAAGTCCGGCCCTTATTCCGCGTACTGTCTGGCGAAGACGCTCATCGCGTGGGCGAGTTCGAGCCTCGTCAGCGCGGCCTGCGGGCGGAAACTGCCGCCCTCCGCGTTGAGCAGCCCGCGCTCAAGCGCGACGGCCACGTAACCGCGAAGCGCCGTAGGGATCGCGTAGGCGTCCGTGACGGAGAGGAGCGCGCCGGCCCTCTGCTCGGCCTCGGCCCTCAACCCCGAGGCGCGGACGAGCGCGACGGTCGCCGTCAGGCGGTCGGCCATGTCGTCCGGCCTGAAGCGCGAGCCCGGCGCGGCGTCGGGGAAGAGCGCGCCGCCCGGCGCGGCCTGAACGCTCCCGACGAAGAGGGCGGTCGTGCGGTCTGGCAGGTCGGTGTAAGAATACTGACCGGGCGCGTACTGCGGGACGCGCGCGCCGAGCACGAGCGCCGTCGCAAGGTCGGCCCGCGTCACGCCGAAGCCCGGGCGGAAAGAGTCTCCGAGCGGGAACATCACGAAGGAGCGGATGTTCTGGTAGACCTCCTCGCGCGCCGACGGGCTCAGGCCGTCGACGTCCGGCAGGGGCGCGTACTCGGCGCGCGTCAACTCAAGCACGCCTGAGAACTGCTGCGGCGTCCCCGCCAAGCCCAGAGTGTTCGTGACGCCGACGCGCCAACGCCCGGCGGCGGGCGACTTGACGGCGACGCGCTCGCGCCTGCCGGTCAGACCCGGCACGTTCAGTTCGTTCGACGACGCGCGCCGCGCGCCGCCGGGGTCTGAGAGCGCGAGCGCGAGATCGTTCGTACTGTAGACCGGCCCCCACGCGATCTGCACGGAGGCGAGGAGCGCGCCCTCGGGAATGTTCAAGGGGGTTTCATAACCCGACACGGGCTGCGCCGTGCCGCCGAACTGCTGCAACGGGTCGTTTACGAAACGCACCTGCCCGCGGTCGAGCGTGGCCCGCCACGCCCCTATGAGCCGTTCGGGAAATGCAGCTTCGAGCACGGCGGCGTGCGCGTTGAGCATCCCGGCCCCGACCTCGTGACGGTAGTAGGGCGCGAGCGGCGTCGCCGTCCGCTGAAGGATGTCGCGCACCTCGGCGGGCGTGAGGTCGGGGTTGGCTTCGAGCATGAGCGCGACGACGCCGGACACCTGCGGCGCGCTGAAGCTCGTGCCCGTGCCCGCTGTGTAGTACAGACTCTCGGCCACCGACAGCTTGCGTGTGGAGGTGAGGCCGGAAGCGCCGAGGAGGTTTGCGCCCGAGCCGCGCAAGGAGACGACGTTCACGCCGGGCGCGACCAGCGTCGGGCGCGAGCCGGGGCCGCCGAACTCGCCGCGCGCGGAGAAGGACGCGAGGCGTCCTTTGTTGTCGGTCGCGCCGACCGAGACGACCCACGGCGCGGCGGCGTAAGGGTTCAGGCTGTGGAGGCCCGGCCCCCCGTTGCCCGCGGAGAAGACGACGTTGACGCCGCGCCCGTAGAGGATGCGCGTGGCGACGTTGACGGGGTCGTTCTCGTCGTAGAGGGTTTCCGCCGAGAAGCTACAGTTGACGACGCGCACGCTAAGTTCGGGGTGCGTCAGGACGTAGTCGAAGCCCGCGAGCACGTGGAAGAGGTTGAGGTCTCCGGCGCTCAGGCCGACGAGCTTCGCGCCCGGCGCGACGCCCGCGTAAGCGCCGCCCGAGCGCGCGCCGTCGCCCGCGATCACCCCCGCGACGAAGGTGCCGTGGCCGTAAGTCAGGTCGGTATTCGGCACGTTCTCGACGCCGACCGGGTAGGTGAAACCGACGCTCACGCTCTGCGTGTCGGCCAGCTTGACGTTGCGCGCGACGCGACCGGCGAGGTCGGCGTGCGTGCCGTCGAGCCCCGTGTCTATCACGGCGACCGTGACGCCGCGCCCGGTCAAGGGCAGTCCCGCGTTGAAGGCGGTCAACTCCGAGTCGCGCGGGACGCGCTCCGCGCCCGCGAGGGCGACGTAGGGGTCGGAGTTCGTTTGCAGCGTGCGGTTGCCGTAGATGGAGCGCACGTTGGGCAGGCGCGAGATGGCGACGAGCTGTCGCCGCGTCGCCGTCACGGCGATGACGGGGAGCGCGCGGTAGAGCGTGCCGCCAAAGATGCCATTGAGGCGCAGGTCTGCGAGGTCGGACTCCGTCGGCTGTTGGTGGTAGACGACCGCCGCGTTGATGTTGCTGTCGTCGGTGGCGCGGTCGAGCAGGATGGCGAGTTCGGGGTCGAGACTCTGGAGGCCGGTGCGCTGCACGGCGTCGCTGCCGGTGGCGGTCACGCCGTCCGAGCCGGTCGCCGTCACGCCGTCAATGCCTTGGAGCGTCACCCCGTCGGCGCCGGTCGCGATGACGGCGTCCGCGCCTTCGAGGCGGAGGCTGGCCGGCACGATGGAGAAGACGCGGCCATCAGAGCCCGTGGCGGTGACGCCCTCTGCGCGCTCCACGCCGAGGCCGTCCGAGCCGGTCGCCGTCACGCCCTGCGCGTGCGCGAAGGAGAGGGCGTCGCTGCCGGTGGCGGTGACGCCGTCCGAGCCGGTCGCCGTCACCCCGTCCGAGCCCGTCGCCGTGACGCCCTCGGCCCGCCTGATCAGGAGCGAGTCTACGCGGTAGCGGGAGCCGTCCGACCCCGTAACGGTGACGCCGTCGGAGCCGGTGACGGTGACGCCGTCAGCCGAGGCGATGCTCATGGCGTCAACGCCGCGGGCCACGAGCGCGTCGGCCCCGGTGTAAGGGAGGCCGTCGGAGCCGGTGGCGGTCACACCGTCGCTGCCCGTCGCCGTCACCCCGTCCGAGCCGGTCGCCGTGACGCCGTTGACCTTGAAGGCGAGCAGGTCGTCGCTCCCGGTGGCCGTGACGCCGGAGAGGTCTGTGAGGGTGATGCCGTCCACGCCCGTGAGCGAGATGCCTTCGCCGCGCCTGACGCTCACGCCAGCCGTCGCCGCGCCCGCCGAGAGTAGGCAGGCGAGGAGCACGGCGACAACTTTTCGCGACTTTCTTAACGCGCGCATAGTAATAGTCGGGCCGAAACAGCGTTACTTCTACAAACCTTAAAGTAAGGATGGGTGAGGTTGACCAACGAGCCGGGGGCGCGGCGACGCCCGTGCGACTGACGAAGGGGCGCGACTCGAACCCCTCTCGTCTCTACTACCGGCGCTCGCCGCCTCACTGATGATACAGCAGGCCCCGCGCCGGGTAAATCCGCGGTGGCCGACACGGGGGCCATCTCACCCGACCGACTCGCGGTAGACCCTCTGCGTCTCCTGCGCGGGCTCGACGCCAAGCTCCTCGCGCAGGAGGCCGCGCAGCGTCTCGTACTGCTCCTTGACGGCGACGCGGTTGCCGAGCGCCGCGTGGGCGCGAATGACGCGGCAGTGAACCTCCTCGCGGAAGGGATCGTCGCGCAGTATCTTCTGCGCCAAGGCGAGGGAGCGTTCCCACTCGGCGGCCTCCTGCGCCGCCGCGGCGAGCTTTTCGAGCATGCGAAGGTATTGGTCGCGGTAATAGGAGCGCTGCTCCTCGACCCACTCGTCGTGCGTGCCGCGCATGAACTCGCCCCGGTAGAGCGCCACGGCGTCCTCGTAAGCCTGAAGGCAGCGCTCGGCCTCTCCGCGCCTGCGCGCCGCCGCGGCCTCGTCCACGAGGCGGTTGAACTCCTCCACGTCCGAGCGGTAGGAGAGGTCGGGGTTGAGCAGGTATTCCCCGTCTTTATAAAGCAGGAAGTTCTGGCGGAGGAGTTGGTTGCTGTTGAGCGCCTTGCGGACGTAGGAGATCGTGGGGTGGAACTTCTTCTCGACGCTTTCGGGGTCGTCGTCGCCCCAGAAGGCGTCGATGATCGTGTCCTTCGAGGCGCGGCGGTGCTGGCGCGAGGCGATGAAGCAGAGGATGTCGCGCGCTCTCTTGCTCGTCCACGCCTCAGGCGCGAGCGGGCGCGCCCGCTCGCGGTAGATTTCGACCGGGCCGAGCATGTTGATGACGAGATCGCTCGACGACTCGGACGCCGAGGCGGCGCGCGCCGCGGGAGCTGCCTCGCGCGGCGGGGGCGGCTCGGACTGCAGCGCCGAGAGTCTGCGCCGCAAGTCGGCGGGCAGGAGCTTCTGCGCCTCCTCCAGCGAGAACAGGCGCGGGTTGCGCTCGACCTCGCGCCGGAGCCAGTACTCCAAGTCGTAGCGCACGGCCAACTCCAGCGCGCGCCGCAGGTGCCCCAGATACTCCTTCTCCCCGCCCGCCTCCATGTCGCACGCGGCGAGCGCCATCGCGGCCTGCGCCTCGTAGTAATGAAAGTTGTGCTCGCGGAAGTGGCGGAGGGCCGGGACGAGTTCGGAGCGCGCGCCGTCGTGCTCGCCCTGCGCGAGCATGACGTGGGCGCGGGCCAGCACCGCCGACTTCAGCGCCGCCTCGTTCTGCATCGCGGCGCGCGCCGCGACCAGCCGGTCGAGGGCCGCGCGCGCCGCGGCGAGATCGCCCTCCCGCGCCGAGAGCACGGCCCGCTCCTCCGGCAGTTCGTACCGCGCGAGATCAACCCCGGCCTCCTTGTAGGTGCGCTCCGCGCGCGCGTAGAACTCCACGGCCCGCTCGAACTCCCGACGCTCACGATACAGGTTGCCGTAGTTCTCGAAGACCTCGCCCTGCAGCACTCCGAGGTTGAAGAGCTGCGACAGTTCGAGCGAGCGGTCGAGGTGCGTCTCGCACTCGTCGAACTCGCCCCGGTAGAGGTGACAGCGCGCGATGTTGAGGTGCACCGCCGCCTCCTGCGGGATGGGCGGCGCGTTCCTGCCGTACTGGAGCGTGCGGCGCAGCCAGCGCAGCGCCTCTCCGAAGTCGCCGCGGGTGAGCGCCGGCAGCCCAAGGTTGTGCGACATCAGGCGCGCGTAGTGTTCGTCGCCGTGGTCTTCCGCGCCCTGCAACGCGACGCGCAGCTCACGCTCCGCCGCGGCCCAATCGCCTTTCGCCATCAGACACAGCCCGCGCGTGCCGGCGCACTTGGCGCTGACGACCGAGTCCCCGTCCGCCAACTCGGCGGCGCGGTCGAGGTGTGAGAGCGCCGTTTCGAGGTCGCCGTAACGCCGCTCGACGGTCGCGAGCGAGCGCAGCGTTTCGGCCTCGCCCTCGCGGTCGTTCTGCTCGCGCAGGAGCGCGGCGGCGCGGCGGTAGAGCGAGCGCGCGGAGTCCAGCTCTTCGCGCAGGCGCGCCACCTCGCCGCGGAAGAAGAGGGCGCGCGGGTGCGCCCTGAGAGCTTCGGCGGGCAGCGCCTCGACGAGCGAGGCGAGGGAGGCCAGCGCGCCCGCCGCGATCCAGTGGCCGCCCCGCTCCGCGACGACCGCGGCGGCCCGCCCGAAGTCTTCCGAGGCGATGAGGTGGCGCGCGGCGTGCTCCCACTCCCCGCGTTCGAGGTAGAAGTCGGCGCAGCGGGCGTGCTCGGCGGCCACCTCGTCGCGCCCCGACTCTTGACTGAACCTCCGCTGTAAAAAACTCCGGAAGAGCGGGTGGAGGCGGTACTCTTCGCCGCGGCTGTCCCGCGCCACCGTCATGAAGACGTTGCGCCGCACGAGTTCGGGCAAGACGTGGCGGCTGTTCACCTCCGGGTAGAGGCGCGCGCACGCGTCCAGCTCGATCCGGTCGAGCAGCGCGATGCGCAGCAGGAAGCGTCCCACGTCGTCGGGCTCTTCGGCGAAGACCTCCTCGGCGAAGTAGTCGAAGATGTCGTGCTCCGAACGTCGCAGAACTTCCCGGAGGTCGGCGTCGCCCCCCTCGCCCGCCGCCAACGACTGCGCCTCGCGCTGCGCGAACTGCCTCACCAGTTGCAGCGCGGTGATCCACCCCTGCGTGCGCTCGCGGTACTCGGCCAGTTGCGCGGGGCTGAGTTCGAGGTCGAACACTTGGCGGAAAAGCTGGCGCGTCTCCTCGTCCGTGAAGAGGAGTTCCTGGCGATCGATGATGGCGAGCGAGTCCTGCGAGCGCAGGCGCGAGAGGGCCAGCGGCGGGACGTCGCGCGAGACGACGATGACGTGCATCACGTCGGGCAGGTAAGAGATCAGGCGGTCAAGGACGGCGTGAACCGCGGTCTCGCGGCCAAGGTGGTGGTAGTCGTCCAGCACCACGACGAGCTGCTGGCTGACCTCGCGGAGCACCTCGTCGAGGAACACGTCGACGGCGCGCGCGGGGCTGCGCGCGATCTCGTCAGCCGACTGGCGCAGGTAGGAGAGCGTCACGTCGCCGAAGCCGGGCACGGACTGCCTGACGCCGTGCGTGAGGTATTCGAGGAAGACGAGCGGGTCGGCGTCCCCCCGGTCGAGCTGGTACCAGACGAACCGGCGCGCGTGCGCCCTGACGAAGTCCGCGACGAGCGTGGTCTTGCCCGAGCCCGCAGGGGCCGCGACGAGGGTTACGGGGTGCGAGAGGTTGGACTGTAGGCGTTCGGTCAGGCGCGGGCGCGAGAGCAGCACGGAGGCGGGCTGAGGCGGGAGGAGTTTCGTCCGCAGGAAGAAGGTCGGACGCTTGCGCGCGTCCTCCGGCGCGGGCCGGGCCGGCGCGGGGGCGCCGTCGCTTCTCGTCGTCTGAGCCATCGGGCGAAGCCTCCGCCGCTCTCGTTGGAGTTTGTCCGAGCTTAACACGGCGGCAGTCGCGCCTCTACACGGGCGTAAGGGGTAGCGCGTCCTGCGCCCCTCATCCGCAGCGCCAGCGCGTCGAGCGCGGCGGCGCGACCTCCGGTGCGTTCGAGGGACGCGCGCGCGTCGCGCCCCGCGAGCCCGTAGCCGGCGAACAAGTCAGCCGCCTCCTGCGGGGTGAACGCCAGCGCGGCCTCTTCGACGAGGCAGAGCATCTGCTTCGAGCGCATGCGCCACACGGGCGTCGGCGGGAGGCTGCGCCCGATGATCAGCATGTGCGCCTCCGGGGGCAGCAGCGGCAGGAGCCGGCGGAAGAACGGCACGACCCACCCCGCGTCGTAGATCAGGTGCAGGTCGTCAATCACCATCAGCAGCGGCTCGCCCACGCACTCCTGCAACTCGTAGAGGAACGCTTCGGCGAGGGCGGGGATGTCGTCGAGGTCGGGCGACTCCGCGAAATCCGCCAGAACCTCCCGCCCGAAGCCGGGGCGCTGCCGGCGCACGCTCTCCGTCAGGTAGCGGATGAAGATCGGCAGCTCGCCGTCCGGGGCTTCGACCGTGTACCAAGCCGTGCGCCTCCCGCAACGCCGCGCGAAGTCTGCCGCCAACAGCGTCTTGCCCGTGCCCGCGCGCCCCGTAATGATGGTGGAGGTGCACGAGTCGAGCCCCTCGCCCAACATCCTGAGAAGGCGCGCGCGCGAGGCGCGCGGGGCTTGGGGGACGGCGATCTTGTCGTGAATGACTTGCATACTCGCTGCTACTAACAGCCCTCGGCGGGGCACGGCGACGCGCGCGCCGTTCAAAGCAAGGCGGTCGGGCCTGATTTGAAGTATATGCGTCCGACTTGGCTAATTCTTGAGTGCCCGAGCGGGGAAAGCGTGCACTCTGATGAAAGGCCGAGCCGCCGGAGATCGAACTCTCTGAAAAGCCGGCGCGAAGCTCAAATGAGCTTCGCGCCGGCTTTCTTCGACGTACGTCAAAGCGTGACGTGCTCAGCCTTCGCGCAGGTTGCGGAAGGTTATTGAATAGCGGAGGGCGTCAACCGGCGGGATGCTGTGCTCCCACTCCGAACGCGCCGGCCCGCTCAGCAGGTAGGCCGAGCGCGGCTCCGCGGTCATGTTCGCCCGCTCCCACTTCCGCTCGCCCAACTTCCGCCTCAGACGCAGCACGCACGGCGAGAGGAGCGAGACGCCGACCGTCTCCCCGAAGACCGCCTTGTCGCGGTGCCAGCCTATCCCGGCGCCCGGGCCGTACTCGGTGACGAGCACGTGCCGCAACTCCTCCGCCTTCAACCCGGCGAACGCGGCGGCGGCAGGCCGGAGTGCGAGGAGGAAATCCGGGATGTCGTCGGCCTTCCGCAGTTGGTGGCCGGAGAAGTCGTAGTGCCAGCCGAAGGAGATGACGCGGCGCTTGCCGGTGTAGCCGTGGAACTCGAAGTCGCGGAAGGGCAGGGAACGCACGCGCGCGAGGAGTGCGGCCTCGTCAGCCGCGCCGACGAACTCGGGCTCGTACCGGAAGCCGCGGGGGAGTTCCGCCGTACTGTGCGGGCCGCTCGTCCCGCCGAAGATGTTCAACTGCGAAGTCATGGCCCCGCGTGCCCGGAAATAATCGGGCCGCCGCCCCTTCCTAGTTCAGGTTCTACTCTTGAATAATCAACTCTCGTATCTTGCCCGAAACGTTCGACGCGAAGGCGCTCCGAACGGACGAGACAAATCCCGGCGACGGCGAACCCGCCGTGCGGCGTAGCGGGCTGAGACTATGTCGGGCGTCTCAAGATTGCGTCCGGCTTGAAGGTTCGTCGCGAGGCGGACGAACTGCGCCATAGACCAAGCGAGCGGCGTGGCCGAGCCCGTGCCTTCCCCGAAGCGGAGGCGGGGGCCGGGGCCGCGCCTCGCGTCCCACACCTGCTCCGGGATCATCATGCCTTCGTTGGCGAACGCGGCGAGGGAGGCGAGCCTGCGCGCCGCCGCCGCCTTCTCACCGCGCGCCAGCTCGTACTCGCCGCGCTCGCCCGCCAGCAGCGGCCACGGGTGGCCCTTGCCCGTGTACTTCCCGTCCCAGTTCCAAGGCCGCCCGTCGTCCATCTCCCCGTAGCCGTCGTGGTTGTAGCGGTACCAAGTCTCCCCGTTCGGCGTCTTGATCTTGATGAGGCTGTCGACGACGGCGAGCGACTTCGCGACGAGCGGATCGTCGGCGCGGCGGATTCCGAGGCGGACGAGTTCGAGGAAGCCCGCGTCCACGATCTCCCGCTCGTCGTAGTCTCCTCCGCCGTTGCCCACGTTGAGGGCCGCGCCGTCGTTCGGATCGTCGTTGTCCGTGACGCGCAGGTAGTAGTTCCCGTCGCCGTACTTTCCAGTCGTGGTGGCCGTCCAACGCTCGACGTTGCGCGCCCATTCGTCGGCGGCGGCGAGGTAGCGTGCGCGCGCCGCTTGGTCGCCGTTGCGCCCGGCGATCTCTGCCGCGCAGACCAGCCCGGCGATCTCCGCCGCCAGCGTCGAGGGCGAGTAGCCGGGCTTCTCCTCCCAACGCTCCTGCGGGGTGCGCGGCCCCGTGCGCGCGAGAAAATCCGCCGCGGGACGCACGTGCTTCGCCCACGTCTCTGCGTCCGTGCGTCCGAGTTGGTAAGCGAGGACGAGCGGGTAGGCCACCTCGTCGAGTTGGAGCGAGCCCCAGAAGGGCCGCCCGTCGAGCCAAGAGTTCTGCGGGAAGCTGCCGTCCGACTTTTGCTGGACGGTGAAGAGGTAGTTGAGGGCGCGGTCGGCGGCGGGTTTGTCGCCGAGCGCGAGGAAGGCCGTGGCGACGTGGTAGAGGTCGCGCGACCAGACGAGGTGGTAGCCGCCGACGTTCGGCTCGTTGGCGTTCGGGCCGCCGCCCCACGGGACGGAGAGCGAAGCGATCATCGCCCCGCGGTAGGTCTTGTCCTCGTGCGCGCGCAAGACCATCGCCGCCATGTCGTACTGCCGCTGGTGCTCCGGCGCTACCCTGCGGACGCCCTTCAAGTAGTCCCGCCAGCCGCGCACGTACTCGGCCTCGCAAGCGGCAAACCCTTTCCTGAGCGACGCCCGCGCCGCCTCCAAAGCCTCTCCGGTCGTCTTACCGAAGCCGAGCGCCAGCGTGTATTCGCCGCAGCAGTACTCGGCCTCTATCGCCGGCTGCGGGAGTTCGCCGAGTTGGACGACGTTGCCGTCCTCCGCCCTCTCGTAAGAGACGAACTCCGGCGGGAAGCTTTTACCGCCCCCCCTCGACATCTGCGTCAGCCCGTCGCTCACACCCATGAAGCCGCTCGTCGTGCGGACGAAGCCGCCGCCGCCGCCGGGCCGCGCCCCGTCGTAGGAGGCCAAGAGCGCGGACGCCTTGTCGCCGTCCTGAGCGAGCAGGGCCTCGCCGCGGGTGAAGCCGGTGTCGTGCATCCCGCTGTTATTCAGCGACGGATCGTAGTAGACGAAGAGGCGGTAGTCGTTCTCGCGCCGCTTGAAGTGGCCGCGGAAGCGGATTCTGACGAGGAGGACGTTCCTCTGCGGATCGACCGTGTAGTCCTTCTCGATCCGGTACTCGCCGTTCTTCGCCGTGTTGACCTGCGTGAAGGAGAGCGAGCCGGCGTGCGGCACGATCCGCGAGACCGTGTCCTTCTCCTCCGTCTGGATCGTCCCGGTCTGCGCGTGCGCGATGATCAGCTCCAGCCTCTGCACGTTCGCCACGTCCACGGTCGGGTAGTAGACCTCTTCGAGCACGCCGCCGCCGAGCGTGAACCAGACCTTCGAGCGGGTGGTGTTCGAGGTGCCGACGGCGTCCTTGCCCGCGTCCGTCCAGTGCGCGTCGCCGCCGGGCGCGCCGGGGGCGAGCGGGGCGCGGCTTTGGGCCGCCGCCCCGGCGCAGTGTGCGGCGAGGAGGGAGCAGACGAGGGCGATCTTTTTCGCAGGGTTCATCACGCGCGGCACGTCCTTCGGTCGGTCGGCAGTCTCGCGGCGTAGCCCAACAGTCGCGGCCCCTTCGCGCGCCGCTAATCGCGCCCGCGCGCTTCGTCCGCGAGCGCGGTGCTCGGCACGGGCTGCGCGTTCTGCTGCACGAGCAACGGCTCGTGTCCGTCGGCGGCGACGACGGCGCGCGCGGGCGCGTCGCGGTCGGCCACGTCGCGCACGAGCAAGAGGCAGGCGAGCGCGGCGACGAACATGAACGCGCCGCCGGCCATCACCACGTAGAGCGGGGCGGCCCGGCTCCCCTCGCCGAAGGCGGCGCGGATGGCGGGGCCGAAGGTGCACGACGCGATGATCTCGGGGATGACGATGAAGAAGTTGAAGACGCCCATGTAGACGCCCATGCGCTCGGGCGGCAGCGCGCCCGCGAGGATCGCGTAAGGCATCGAGAGGATCGAGGCCCACGCGACGCCGACGCCGATCATCGTCAGGATGAGCGCGTACTGGTTCGTGATGAAGTAGGTCGAGAGCAGGCCGACGCCGCCGCAGACGAGCGCGAGCGAGTGGACGGCCTTGCGGCTCGTCGCCGCGGCGAGCCGGGGGAGCGCGAAGGCGACGAGGAAGCAGACGACCGAATAGACGGCGAACATCAGCCCGCCCCACTCGTTGCCCGCGCGGAAGAGCGGCGAATCACTGTCGGGCGCGCCGAAGACGTGGTACGAGGTCATCAGCCCGAAGAACATCCACATGCAGAAGAGGCCGAGCCACGTGAAGAACTGCACGACGGCGAGCTGCGCCATCGTCGCCGGCATCTCCGACAGAGCGGTGAAGATTTCGACGAGCCCGGCCACGGGCCCGCGCTTCTCGCGGCGCATCCGGCGGAACGCCTCCATGTCTTGGGGCGGGTACTCGCGCGTCGTGAAGACCGTGTAGAGGACGGCGAGGAGGAAGGCCGCCGCGCCGATCTTGAACGAGTACTGCACGGACAGGGGCACGCCGCCCGCGGTGCGGCCCGCGACGCCCGCGCGCGCGAAGAGCCACGGCAGGGCGTTGGCGAGCGTCGCGCCGACGCCGATGAAGAACGACTGCATGACGAAGCCCGCCGTGCGCTGATCGGTGTTCAGCTTGTCGGCGACGAAGGCGCGGAAGGGCTCCATCGAGACGTTGATCGAGGCGTCGAGCACCCACAGGAGCGTCGCCGCCACCCACAGCGCGGGCGAGTCGGGCATGAAGAAGAGCGCGACGGACGAGAGGATCGCCCCGACCAAAAAGTAGGGGCGGCGGCGGCCCAGACGGTTCCACGTGCGGTCGCTCATCGAGCCGATGACGGGCTGCACGAGCAGGCCCGTGACCGGCCCCGCGAGCCAGAGGATCGGCACCTGATCGGGGTTCGCGCCGAGGTACGTGTAGATGGCGCTCATGTTGGCGAGCTGCAGGCCCCACCCGAACTGGATGCCCAAAAAGCCGAAGCTCATGTTGAAGATTTCGCCGAAACTCAGTCGCGGCTTCTGCATGATCACAGTCCTCGGAATTAGCTAACAGCTAATAGCTGTTAGCTGCTAGCTATTGGCTGTTAGCTATTGGCTGTTGACTGAGTGCCGAACGGCCTCGCTCTCAATCAAGGCTTAGCTCTCAGCTTTCGTGTCCAAGTCGCCATTGATTTGCTAACAGCTAATAGCTAACAGCTATTAGCTACTGCGCCGTCAGGATGCTCGCCGAGCGCGCGGGCAACGAGACGTTCAGCGTCCCGTCGACGACGCGCGCATTAACCGCGCCGAGGCGGTCGATGAGCCGTAAGTCATCAGGCAAATTTAGCGGGCCGACGCTGAAGCCGAGGCCCGCGGGCTTGTCGTCATTGTTAATGACGACGATGACGGACTCGCGCCCGGCGACGCGCGCGTAGGCGTACTGCTGATCGGCGGCGGCGTAAAGCGTGACGAGCGCGCCGCGGCGCAGCGGCTCAAGCTCGGCGCGCAGGCGCGCGACGCGGCGCGTGTGCTCGTAGACGTCCTGCTCTTCCGGGGTGCGGCCCGCGCGGGCGAAGGCGTTGCGGGGGTCGCCGGGGAAGCCGCCGGGGAAGTCGGCGCGCGTCGTCGGCTCGTCGGCGCCGCGCATGGCGATCTCGTCGCCGTAGTAGAGCAGCGGGACGCCGCGCGTCGTCAGCAGGAAGGTGTGCGCGAGCTTGAGGCCGGCTGTCGAAGCATTCGGCTCGCTCATGAAGCGCCCGTCGTCGTGCGAGCCGACGAGGGTGACGAGCAGATCGGGGTTCGTGTAGAGGTAGTCGCGGGCGAGCGCCTGCGCGACCTCTTTGACCGGCTTCCCCTCGGCGAAGGCGCGGCGCGCCGGGTAGAAGAGGGGGAAGTCGAGGAGCGAGTCGAGGCCGGAGTCCACGCCGTCGAAGCGCGCGCGACCGCCCTGGAAGAAGGAGACGTGGACGGCGTCGCCGTCTTTGACCTCGCCGAAGACTCTCAAGCGCGGGTACTCGCGCTTGATCGCCGCCGTCCAGTCGCGCCAGAAGTCGTTGGGGACGTACTGCCAAGTGTCTTCGCGCAGGGCGTCGAGTCCGGTCGAGCCGATCCACCAGAGCGTGTTCTGGACGAGGTAGCGCGCCGCCTCCTCGTCGTGCTGGTTGAGGTCGGGGAGGAAGTCGAGGAACCAGCCCTCCATCGTCTCGCGCCTGATCTTCGGATCGGGGCGCGGGTCGTGGAGCGCCCACGTCTGGAAGACGTTGGCGAGGTGTCGGGCGCGCGTCCCGTTGAACCAAGTGGGCGTCGGCGGATCGTCGGCCCACGGGTGGTAAGGGCCGGTGTGGTTGACGACGCTGTCCTGAATGATCTTGATGCCGACGCGGTGCGCCTCGTCCACCAGCCCGCGGAGCTTCGTGAGCGTGCCGAAGTGCTCTTCGACCGCGTAGAAGTCCTGCGCGTTGTAGCCGTGGAATCCCGTGCTCGGCTTCCCCTCCTTCAACTCGATCTCGTTCGGGCGGTCGTAGTTGTCGTACCACGGCGAGAGCCAGATGGCCGTGACGCCGAGGTCTTTCAGGTACGGCAGCCGGTCGATGACGCCTTGTAGATCGCCGCCGTGGTAATAGAACTTGTTGGCGCGGTCGTAGAGGCCGCGCGAGCGCGGCGGATCGTTGTTCGAAGGGTCGCCGTCCGTGAAGCGGTCGATCATGATCATGTAGACGAGATCGTCCGCCGAGAACCCTTGGAAGCGGCCCTCGCGCGGGAGCGGCGCGCTGACTTCGAAGGCGGCGTCGGTCGCGCCCGCGGGCGTGGAGACGCGCAGGCGGCGCGGGCCGGGCTTCGCCCGCGGGTCGATGAGCACGTCGACGAAGACGTAGGTTCCGGCGGCGTTCACGCGCGTCAGCCCGGCGCGGACGCCCGCGCCGACCGCCTCGACGCGCGCGCCCGCGAGGCCGCGCCCGCGCAGCAGCACCCGCACGGGGTTGATCGAATGATTCGGCCACCAGTTCGGCGGCTCGACCTTCGTCACCTCCGGCGCGGTCTGCGCGCTCGCGGCGGCGGCAAGGAGCGTGAGCAGAAGGAGCGCGGCGCGGGCCGCGGCTGCGGGCCGGGGCGTGCGGTGTCGTGCGTCGTGCATATGCGTATCGGTGCGACGCGCTACGAGAAGCTGCCGGAGGGCTCTACGCCGCGCCCGTAACTCGTCGGCGCGAGGAGACCGGCGAAGCACGGCTCGCGCGTGGGGGCTCGGAAGTTGTGAACTCTGGGGAAGCGTGCGGGCAAAGATAATGCGCTCGCTCGGGGCTTGTCAAAATTTTCGTCCGCGCAGGTGGTGTCCTGATTTGATCTGTACTCTGTGCCCCCTCCGTGCCCTCCGTGACTCTGTGGTGAGTTAAGGATCAGAAGCACTCACCACAGAGTCACAGAGATCACAGAGGATGCACAGAGGAAAGCAGAAACAGGGGCACTACTCCCGCGCGGCTGCGCCCGCGCCTCGACCCCGGAAGCGACTACCGCGGCTCGATCTTGAAGGCGACTGCGGCGCGAGCCGCGATCTCGAAACTGATCTGCCCGCCCGTGACACGCCCTTCCGGCGACGCGCCCAAGACGGGGACGAGCCGCGACCCGTCAGCCGCGCCCACGTAATTCGCCGGGGCCGTGATCCGTTTCGCCGTCGGAGCGACGTTGAAGGCGACGACCAGCGTCTCGCCTTCCGCCCGCCGCGCGAAGGCGTAAGACTCGTCGTCCGCCGCGAGATCGACGAGAGCGCCGCGCCGCATGGCGGGGTGCTCGCGGCGCAGGCGCAGCCACGCGCGCACCCAGTCGAACGCGCGACGCTCGCGCTCGGTGCGCCCCTCGGCGCGGAAGGCGTCGCGGGCGTCGCCGGGGAAGCCGCCGGGGAAGTCGCGCCGGTTGTCGGGGTCTTCGCCGCCCTCCATGAAAATTTCGTCGCCGTAGTAGAGCTGCGGCGTGCCGCGGACGCTGAGCACGAAGGCCGCGTGGAGCATCGCGCCGTCGGTCGTCATGCCGGGGAGAGAGGCGGTGCGCCGCACGTCGTGGTTGCCCGCGAGGACGACGAGGCGCGAGGGGTCTGCGTAGAGCGCGTCGTCGCGCAGCCGTGCGCGCAGGGCCGAGGCGGGCGACTTGCCCGCGAACACGTCGAGCGAGGTCTGCCAGAGGGGGAAGTCGAAGACGGAGTCGAGCGCGGTGTCGATGCCGTCCCACCCCTTGCGCCCGCCGAGAAAGAAGGAGGTGTGGGCGGGGTCTCGGTCGAAGACTTCGCCGACCATCCGCAGTCTCGGGTGCTGCGCGCGCAGCGCGAGCGAGAGGTCGCGTATGAACGTGCGCGGCACGTACTGAATAGTGTCCTCGCGGACGGCGTCCACGCCCGTCACGCCGACCCACCAGAGCGCGTTCTGAATCTCGTAGCGCGCCACCTCGGGCTCGTCTTGGTTCATGTCGGGCAGATCGTCGGAGAACCAGCCGTCGAGCACCGTGCGCCGGGCCTCTCGGCTCGCGTGGGGCGAGAGGAGCAGCTCGCCGCGGAAGGGGTTGAGCAGGTGGCGCGCGGGGCTCCCGTGGAACCAGTCGTCGAGCGGCGCGTCGGAGGCCCACGGGTGCTGCGAGCCGACGTGGTTGGCGATCTGATCCTGTATGACCTTGAGCCCGAGCGCGTGCGCGCGCGCGACCAGCTCGCGCAGGGTTCGCAGATCGCCGAAGTGGTTCTCGACCGAGTAGTAATCGACGGCGTGGTAGCCGTGGTAGTAGGTGTTCGGGCACCACGGCTTGTCGCAGCGGTTGAGGCCGTCCCAGTTGTCGTACCAAGGCGTGAGCCAGACGGCGGTGACGCCGAGCCCCTTGAGGTAGGGCAGGCGGTCGATGACGCCGCGGAAGTCGCCGCCGTGCCAAGCGCGCGCGTCGCGGCGGTCGTCGGCCTCGCGCGGCGAGCCGGGAGGGGAGTCGTTCGACGCGTCGCCGTCGGCGAAGCGGTCGGTCATGACGAGGTAGATCACGTCGTCGGGCGAGAAGCCCTGAAAATTTTTGGCGGGGTCGAGCGGCGCTTCGAGGCGGAAGGGGACGGCGGCGCGCCCGCCTCCGGTCTCAAGTTCGAGCGGGTACTCGCCGGGGCGCGCGCCGCGCGAGACGCGCACGTCGATGAAGGCGTAGGTTCCGGCGGCGTTGACCCTTGAGACTTCCGCCGACGTGCCCGCGCTCACGGCGCGGACGCGCGCGCCGCCGAGGTTCGTGCCGCGCACGAGCAGGCGCACGGGGTTGATCGTGTGACCGGCCCACCACGACGGCGGCTCGACCTTCGTGACGGAAGGGGCGGGCGCGACACTGACGACGGACGGCGCGGCAGAGACCGACGGATCGGCGGCGGCCCGCAAACAAGACGGCGCGAGCATCAGGAGCGCACAGGCCGCGGCGAGGCGAGGGCGGAGCGCAGCCGGTCGAGGGCCACCGCGCGGACGGTTCGTCGGAGCTGCCATGTCACGTCTCCTGAAGCGGCGGTTCGGCTCGCCGGGGCGGGCGTTCGGCCCGGCGAGTCGCCACCCGCGAACAAACGTCGGCGGCCACGGGCGGGCCGGTGTCGCCCGTTCGCCCGTGGCCGCCGACGGCGCGGCTTTGGCCGGGGCCGCCCGCGCGCCGGACGCGCGCGGGCGGCCCTTCGTCGCTTTAGAAGCTCAGCCGGAGGCCGAGCTGAATCTGCCGGTTCGTCGCGAGGCGCGTGCTCTGGAACAGTCCGAAGGCCCCCGCGTTGTTCAGATCGACGTTGGGCGTGCTGAACTGCGGCGTGTTCGTCACGTTGAACATCTCGGCGCGGAACTGCGTGCGCAGCCTCTCCGTGGTGCCGAAGTTCTTCGAGATGCCGAGGTTGAGCGTCTTGAAGGCCGGCCCGCGCAGAGAGTTGCGCGCCTGATTGCCGGGGCGCACGTAAACGCCCTGCGAGGTGCGCGGCGGGTTGGCGAAGGCCGCGGGGTTGATGAAGCGGCCCGCGGGCACATTGGCGAACGGGTCGGAGATGATGTCGGCGCGTATGTCGTCGCCGGGCTGCCCGCCCGTGGCGAAGACGTTGAAGACCTGCCCGCTTTGCAGGTTGAGGATGCCGTTCAGTTGCCAGCCGCCGAGCAGGAAGTCGAGCCCGCGCGCGATCTCCGAGCCGTAGTGTCGCCCGCGCCCGAAGGGCAGCTCGTAGATCGAGCTGAAGACGAACCGCTGCGGGATGTCGAGCGAGGAGGTGCCGTACTCGCCCTCGATGTTGAAGACGTCCTGCGGGCGGCGGCAGTCGAACGCGCCGCACGAGTTGTCCTTCGTCTTCGACCAAGTGTAGGCGGCGGTGAATTGCAGGCCCCGCGAGAAGCGCCGCTCGGCCTGCACCTGAAGCGAGTCGTAGCGCGAGTGGCCGTTGTCGTCGCGCACGTTCACGTCGCCGAGGTTCGGGAAGAGGCGCGCGCCGGCGGGCGCGTTGAACCGCTGACGGTTGATGTTGTAGTAGGTGGCGAGGTGTCGCCCGCGCGTGCCGACGTAGCCGACGTCGAGGACGAAGTTGTTGGTGAACTGGTGCTGCACCTGCGCGTTGAACTGGTGCACCTCGGAGGTCTTGTTGTCGGGCACCGTGGCGAAGACCGTCACGTTCTGCGGGTTGTTGAGGTTCACGCTCGACACGTCGCCGGTCGGCAGCGGCTGCGTGCAGAGGCGCGAGTCCTGCGTGTTGTTCGGGCAGCGGCCCGAGAGCGTGATGCGGAAGCCCTGATCGTAATCGAACTGCGAGAAGCCGCTGAACGGCGGGTTCTGCGCGAGCTGGTTGTCGATGCCGCCGCGGTCGATGAAGAAGAACATCCCGTAGCCAGCGCGGATGACCGTGCGCGCCTCGCCGGTCAGGTCGTAGGCGAAGCCGACGCGCGGGCCGAAGTTGTTCTTATCAGTGTCGACGAGCGCGCGCGAGTTGCCGCCCGAGCCCGCGAGCAGGAGGCGTCCCGTGGCGAGGTCGAAGTTGGTCTGGCGGTTGTACTGCTCGACGGGGTTCGTGAAGAGATCGTAGCGCAGGCCGAGGTTGAGCGTCAGGCGGTGCGTGACGCGCCAGTCGTCCTGAGCGAAGGCCGCGTCCTCGTAGGTGCGCGTGCCGACCGTGCCGAAGGGCGGGCCGACCTGAAAGTTGTTGACGAAGCCGACGAGCAGGTCGGACTGCTCGAAGCCGGTCGAGGCCGGGTTGTCGCCGTTGCCGAAGAGGAAGAAGAAGCCCTTGCCGCGGTTCGGGCGGAAGAGGTTCACGTCGCGGCGGATGAAGGTGCCGCCGAAGCGCAGCGTGTGTTGGCCCGTCGCGTAGCTCACGTTGTCGGTCACCTGATAGGTGTTCTGCGGCACGAGGTAGGGGCCGAAGTCGCCCGAGTATTCGAGCTGGCCGTTGAAGCCGCCGATGAGCGCGCCGCCGCCGCGCAGCGGATCGGGGTTCGCGCCGGGGATGCCGAGGTCTGCCGCCAGCCGCACGTTCTGGAACGGCGGCACGAAGCCGAAGAAGACGCGGTGCGCGCCGACGCGCAGCTCGTTGACGACGCTCTGCCTGACGGTGCTCGTCAGGCCGAGCGCGAGGCCGCGCGTGCGCGTGAAGTTGTCGCCCGAGCCGAAGCCCGCGGGGAGCGTCGTCAGGCGCGAGGTCGTCGTCAGGATGTCGCGCCCGTAGCTGACGCGCCCGAAGAGCTGGTTGGACTGCGACAGGTTGGAGTCGATGCGGACGTCGAACGTGTTCTCGTCGAGCGTCTGGACGCGCGTGTTCTGGTAGTTCTGCAAGACGCCCGTGCCGTTGTTGGGCAGCGGGAAGGCGTTCAGGTAGCGCAGCCCGACGGGGTTGAGGCGGCTGCCCGGCAGCAGGTCGAGGCGGTTGCCGGGCACGGGCAGGCCCGTCAGCGGATCGCGCAACTGGATGGGCGCGCTCAGGCCCGACGACGCCGGGTTGAGCAGCGCCGAGAAGTCGCCCTGCCGGAAGGCCAGCGTCGGCACGGTCGCCAGCTCGCGACCGAGCGGCAGGAACTGGCGCAGGCCCTGATAGTCGGCGAAGAAGAAGACCCTGTCCTTGCCGGAGTAGGTCGAGGGGCCGCCTTCGCCGAAGCGCGGCAGGTAGAGGGGGCCGCCGAAGGTGCCGCCGAACTGTCCGCGGCGGAACTCATTCTTCCGGGCGTCGAAGGTCGCGCGCGCGTCGAGGTTGTCGTTGCGGATGAAGGCGAAGGCGCTGCCGAAGAAGGCGTTGCGCCCCGAGCGGGTGACGGTGTTGATGACGCCGCCGCCCGCGCGACCGAACTCGGCGGGCGCGACGCTCGTCTGCACGCGGAACTCCTGCGTCGCCTCGGCCTGCGGGAAGATGCTGATGGTGTTGACGAGCGACTCGTTGTTGTCGAGGCCGTCGAGGAGGAAGTTGTTGGCCTGCGGGCGCAGCCCGTTGACGACGAGCACGGCGCCGCCGGTGTTGCCGCCGCGGAAGGTCTCGGCGTTGCCGCGCGCGCCCGAGGCGTCGCTGTCGGCGACGCCGCGGGTGACGCCGGGGGTGAGCGTCGCCAGTTCGAGCACGTTGCGCCCGTTGAGCGGCAGCTCGATGACTTGGCGCTCCCCGATGACCTCGCCGATGGAGGAGGTGGAGGCGTCCACGAGCGGGGCGCCAGCCGTCACGTCGATCACCTCGGAGGCGCCGCCCGGCTCCAGCGAGAAGTCTATGGTGGCCGCCTGCTGGACTTGCAGCGTGACGTCCTGACGGACGGTCTTGAAGCCGCCCTGCGCCACCTCGATCCGGTACTGGCCGGGGGGCAGAGCGGGGACGGAATAGGCGCCGCCCTCGTCCGACTTCGTCGTCACCGCGCGGTTCGTACGCAGGTCGGTTACGGTCAGGGTCGCGCCGGGAAGCGCCGCGCCCGTCGGGTCGGTGACGTTGCCCACCAAGCGGGCCGCGTCGGTTTGCGCGAAGGCGGAAGAGGCGAGCGCCACGAATAGCGCCGCGCAGAGCGAGAGGACGCGGGCGCGCGCGCTCCGCTTCCGGGGGTTCATCATGATCGTGTCTCCTCTTGAACTTTCCCTGAGCCGGCGGTCGCCGCTCACAGGTTCTTCACGGCTGGATTCGATCGGACGGCTCGACCGGCCATGCCGCAATGCTTCATGCGAATAAAATTCGATCTAGTGCGGGCGGCAGTGTTAGCTCGCGGACGCTCCCGGCAGAGTCGGTAGTGAGTAACTGCCTTGAGCCGCAGACGTTAGCACAGACGGATTAGACGGCACAACAGTTTTACGCGCGTCGGGGAGCTAATTGGTACACGTAATTTGTCGGAAACTGGCACTTGTGACGATACCGATTTTCTCTACAATTTCCTCTCACTCGGGCGGAGGGGATCGGTGGAAAAAATCAATAAAAGAAGCAGCCCGGCGGCGGGCGCGGCGAAGCGTTTGCGAATCTATTTCCTATTGTGCGGCGTGATCGTCGCCCTGCAAGCCCACCAAGGTCTCGCGCAGACGAACCCGGAAGCAGCAAAGGCAAACTCGCCACGAGCCGTCAGGGAGCGCGACGGGCAGAACGATTTTGACTTTGAAATCGGCACTTGGAAGACCAACCTGAAGCGCATCCTGAACCCGTTAAGCGGCTCGACCGCTTGGGTCGAATACGAGGGGACGACCGTCGTCAGAAAAGTTTGGAACGGTCGCGCCAACTTGGTCGAACTGGTCGCCGACGGGCCCGCCGGGCACTTTGAAGGTCTGAGCCTGCGCCTGTATAACCCGCAGTCCCGCCAGTGGAGTCTCAATTTTGCCAGCGTCAGGGGCGGCGTGATGACTACGCCGACAATCGGCGAGTTCAGGAACGGGCGCGGCGAGTTTTACAGTCAGGAGATGCTCGACGGGCGGGCCATCTTCGTTCGATTCGTCATCTCGGACATAACTCCGAACTCTTGCCGTTTTGAACAAGCGTTCTCGGACGACGGCGGCAAAACTTGGGAGGTAAATTGGATCGCGGTTGACACGCGCGTGAAGGATGAACCGGGGAAGGCTCGTTGAGTTCTCCCGTGAGCCGGGTCATGACGAGTGCATCGAAGTCGTGATGACATCAAGCCGATGCTCGACCTCGGCGTGTGAACATACCTACCATTACCCCCCCGGATCGACTATGATGCTACTCGCCAGAATCACCCAGTGCTCGGTCTGAAGCTCGCCCCACTCCCGTTCCGGCTGACGCACCCTTTCCACAACCTATGGTCGAGCCGGAGGCTTCCTCATGTCCTCGCCGAAAGCGCCTCACGCCCTGAGACTCCCATCCGAGAACCGTATCCTCGCCGCGCTCCCCAAAGACGAGTATAGCCGCCTGCTCCCCTCGCTCTCACACGTGCGGCTGCCGCAGGGCAGGGTGCTCTGGGACGTGGGCGACCCCGTGCGCCACGCCTTCTTCCCCTTGGGCGGCATGGTCTCGCTGCTCTCGGTCACGGGGGGCGGCTCCACGGTCGAGGTCGGCATGATCGGGAGCGAAGGGATTGCCGGCGTCTCGGCGCTCTTGAGGCTTCGGAACGCCCCGTACCGCGTCGTCGCGCAGCTCCCGACTCCGGCGCTGAAGGTCGGGATCGAGGCGCTCGCCCATGAGTTCTCCCGCGGCGGGCGGCTGCAAGACCTGCTCTTGCGCTACACGCACGCCCTGCTCACGCAGGTCTCACAGTCCGCCTCGTGCAACCGCTTCCACACGACCGAGGAGCGGCTGTGCCGCTGGCTGCTCATCAGCCGGGACCGCGCCGGCTCCGACGACCTCGACCTCACGCAGGGGTTCCTCGCCGAGATGGTCGGCTGCCCGCGCACGAGCGTGACGGCGGTGGCCTCGCGCATCCGGCGGATGGGGCTCGTGCGCTATGGCCGCGGCAGGGTGCGCATCCTCGACCGCGCGGGGCTTGAGCGCTGCTCGTGCGAGTGCTACCGGGCGATCAGCGACGAGATCGAACGCTACCTCGCGGCGTAGCACCCATCCCGCCGGAATAATTTCACCTTATGTCGAGTCCTCGACACACGGCCCCCCGCGCATCGTGTATCCTCCGCGAGTTTCGCCTGACCGCCTCGACATCGACGGGCAGACTCAAGCCTACTTCTCGCGCGGTGTCCCTACTCGGTTACGTAGCCTTACCGCTCACGACGACTGAACGTCCCGCTTAGTCCGATTAGCTTTACACGTCTGGGAGTTACCTCGCCATGAAGCCATCGCGCCGCCCTTCTCCGGTGACACGTGTCGCCCCCCTCTCCCTCACGACCGTGGGCCAGACCGGCAAGTTCGTATTTATTGCGCTGGCGTGGTGCGCCCTATTCTTCACGCCGCCGCGCGCCGCGGCGCAGGACGAGAGGAACCCGCAGAGTTCCGTCGGCAACCGCGCGCGCACCGACCTGCGCATCGATCCCGTCTCGCACGCACTCCAGTTCCAGATCCCGCTGGGCCAGTATTCGGGCCGGGCCGGAGCGGACACCCCTGTCGTGCTCAACTACTCGTCGAAGCTCTGGAACGTCAAGTACATGAGCACCATCCGGTGCGTCGACGATCCGGGCTCGCTCTACCGCGCCGAGTACGCCAAGTCGTCCGCCTCGGGCTGGACTTCGACGCTCGATTGGTTCCTGTGGCCGCAAGACCTCTCGCTCGAAACCTACGATCCGCTGACCACGAGGGCGGCCAGCAAGGGCACGAACCTGCGCCGCATCGCGCGCATATACGTCACGCTGCCCGACGGCTCGCGCCACGAACTGCGCAAGGACGACGACTTCCACGCCGCCGCCGAAGTGATCACCGGACTCTTCTATTCGGTGGACGGCTCGCGCCTCGTCTACGACACGACGACACACACGCTCTACCTGCCCGACGGCTCGCGCTACGTCACCTCTTACGATCCGACGACGCAGACGCCGACGGTCGTGACCTCGACCGACCGCAACGGCAACCAGCTCGCCTACAACTATTCCACGGGTCAGTGGGCGGACACGCTCGGGCGTGCCTTCGGCCTGCCGCTGCCGACCTCGGGCGTCGGCGACGCCGCCGGTCTCGTCGATCATGACACGACCTATTCGGTCCCCGGCGTCGGCGGAAGCCCGCTCACTTACACACTGCGCTGGCGTCACCTCTCGACGGCGGGCGTCATCAGCGAGCAGGAGACTGTGCAGACGCTGCGATACAAGGGCGACCACACGACCAACTGCCAGAACGGCACGGACAACTCCGGACTCTTCCACTCGGCTGACGGCAGCTACGACGGCATACTCAAGTCGAACCTCTTCGACCCGGTAGTGCTCTACCAGATCGCGCTCCCGAACGGGCAAGCCTACACCTTCAAGTACGACATCTACGGAGAGGTCTCGAAGGTCGTCTACCCGACCGGCGGCTACGAGCGCTTCGCCTACGGCGCGGCGCCGATGCTCAGCGCGCAGGACAGTCTGGGGCTCTACTCGCAGGCGAACCGCGGCGTGACCGACGCTTGGATCAGCCCGGACGGGACGGCGGCCAGCGAAGCGCACTGGTCGTACGAAGGCTTTAGCACTATCGCGCCCGACGGCACGCGCACCGACCGCTCGGTCTTCACTAACCAGTACGACTGGTCGGCCTACGGCTTCGAGGACCCGCGCCTCGGCATGATCTACGACGAGCGCACCTACGCGCCGTCGGGGGCGGCGCTGCGGCGCAGGCTGACCGACTACGCGGTGGACGGGCAGGTGGTGCAGGCCGGTGGCTATAACATGTACAAGCAGCGCAACCCGCGCCCGGCGAAGGTGGTTGACATCCTGCTCGACACGGGCGGGAATGCCCTCGCCGCGACGACGACTTCCGATTACGACGCCGACCTGAACCAGACCGTCGTCAGGCGTTACGACTACGCGTCGGTCGCTCAGGCGACGGCGCAGTCGGGCGCGAGTTCGGCGATGCCCCTCGGCACGCTGGTGCGAACCGACGAGACCGTCTATCTAGTCAACGACCCGAGCGTGGCGCAGGGCACGCGCGACGGCTACCGCGCGCGCAACCTCATTGCGCTGCCCACCGTCTCGCGCTTACACCAAGGCGACGCGACGGGGCCGGTCGTCTCCGAGACGCGCGTGCGCTACGACGAGACGGGGCTTCAGGCGTACGGCGGGGCGCAGGGGTGGGGCGACCCGGGCGCGGGCGCGCGCGGCAACGCGACGACCGTCAGCCGCTGGCTCGACACCTCGAACACGTGGCTAGAGACGCGCGCGGAGTACGACCAGTTCGGCAACGCGTGGAAGAGCACGGACGCGCGCGGCAAGGTCTCACAGGTCGAGTACTCGGCCTCCTACCAGTACGCCTACCCGACGCGCACGATATCCGCCGCCCCGGACGCGAGCGGGCAGCGCGGCTCCGCCACCGCGCTCGAGTCCTTCACCGCCTACGACCTGAGCACCGGGCTCGTCACCTCCACGACCGACGCCAACGGCCAGACGACCTCCTACCAGTACAACGATCCCCTGAACCGCCTGAAGCAAGTCACCCGGCCCGACGGCGGGCGCACCACTTACACCTACGTCGACGCACACCAGTGCGGCCCCTACGTCGAGTCGCGCACGCTGCTCGACGCGTCGGGGCGGGAGACCGACTCGTGGCAGTTCTTCGACGGGCTGGGGAGGCCGTACCTTTCGGAGACCTACGAGAATCAAGACGCGAATAACCCCTACATCAGGGTGGACACGCAGTACGACGCGCTCGGCAGGGCGTGGAGGGTCTCGAACCCGTACCGCTCGGCTGGCTGCGGCGCTCCCACCAACCCTCCGGGCAGGTGGACGACGACCGCCTACGACGCGCTCAGCCGGGTGAAGACCGTGACGACGCCCGACGGCGCGGCGGCCAATACTTCCTACAGCGGCAACCAAGTGACGGTGACGGATCAGGCGGGCAAAGTGAGGAGCAGTGTGTCCGACGCTCTGGGGAGGCTCGCCTCCGTGACCGAGGCGCCCGGCGTCACCGGCTACGGCTTCGTGACGAACTACGCCTACGACGCGATGGGGAACCTGCGGAGGGTGGATCAGGGCGGGCAGCTCCGCTTCTTCATGTACGACTCGCTCTCTCGGCTCATCCGCGCCAAAAACCCGGAGCAGACGGGCAGCATCGCGGCGGACGCGGACTTCCCGGCGCTGACCGACGCGACCTCCGGCACGCCCAACGGCAACTGGTCGATGGGCTACACCTACGACGCCAATAGTAACCTCTACAAGCGCAAGGACGCACGCAACACAGTCACGACCTACGGTTACGACGACCTCAACCGGTTGATCCGCACCGACTACTCCGACGGCACGCCCTACACGCTCAACACCTACGACTTCGCCACCAACGGGCGCGGCCTCTACTACGCCGACTACGAGAGCAGCACATCGGGGACGCTCAACTACGTCCTCTCGTATGACGCCGTCGGGAGACCGAAGACGCGCACGACCGGCTTCTACCTGAGCGGCACGGGCTGGGTCTGGGGCTTCGACAGCGCACGTAATTATGACTTGGCGGGCAACGTCACGTCCGAGACCTACCCCTCGGGCCACACGGTCAGCTACAACTACGACGCGGCGGGCCGCCTCGGCGACAACGGCGCGAACCCGGCCTTCTCCGGCAACCTCGGCGACGGCGCGCAGCGCACCTACTCGGCGGGCGTCTCCTACGACGAGGCAAGCCGCATGCGTGAGGAGCGGTTCGGCACCGCCACGCCGCTCTACCACAAGCTGCACTACAACGTGCGCGGGCAGCTCTTCGACGTGCGCCTCTCCTCGGTCGCGTGGACTTCGGCGAACGGCGAGTGGGACTGGAACCGCGGCGCGCTCCTGAACTACTACAGCCAAGCGGAGATCAACTCGCCGACGAACGAAGGGCACGGCCTCTCCGGCGTCGAGAACAACGGGAACCTCAAGCGCGCGAGCGTCTACGTCCCGACCGACCCGAACGCCTCCTACAGTGACGTGGGGGCGGGCTCATACTACGTGGCGCACGACGACTACTCGTACGACCCGCTGAACCGTCTCACGTCCGTCGGCGAGACGAATAGTGTTGGTGCCGCCGTCTCGCAGTCCTACGACTACGACCGCTTCGGCAACCGCACCATCAACGCGGCGGGCACGTCCGCGGGCGTCAACAGCAAACAGTTCACCGTAGACGCGGCGACGAACCGGCTGACGCACGCGGGGGTGGCTTACGACGACGCCGGGAACCTGACCTACGACACTTACTCGGACCCGCAGAGCGCGGGCGCGCGCACTTACGACGCCGAGAACCGGATGACGATGGCGTGGTCGGGCAACGCCGCCAGCGGCACCTACCAGACTCGGTACACCTACGACGCGGCGGGCAAGCGGACGCGGCGCGACCTGAACGGTCAGGTGACGTGGCAGGTCTACGGCTTCGGCGGTGAACTGATAGCGGAGTACGCGGGCGGTGGCGCGCCCTCGTCGCCGCAGAAGGAGTACGGCTACCGCGGGGGCGCGCTGCTGGTGACGGCGCAGGCGGGCGACCCCTCGGCGCAGCTCTCCTCGTTCGTCACCTCGTTCTACGCCTCCGTCCTGAGCCGCCAGCCGACGGGCGGCGAGCTGTCGTCGGGGGTCGCTTCGCTCGCGGCGGCGATGGGGCAGGGGCAGGCCGCCTTCTTCGACGCGGCCTCGCAGATGGGTCAGAACCTTTTCCTCTCGCAGGAGTACGCGAATCGCGGCAGGACTGACCACTGGTTCGTCTACGACCTCTACGTGGCGTTCTTAGGCAGGGAGCCGGACTCTGGGGGGTGGGCGGCGTGGGAGGCGGGCGTGCCGAGCCAAGGCAGGCCGGCGAATATCTACGGCTTCTCTTCGAGCGGCAACGGGGAGTGGGTGAATCGCTCGAACGCGCAGTACGCGGCGGCTGCGGCGGCGCAGGGGGGCGTCAACTGGATGGTGAGTGACCACCTCGGCACGCCGCGCATGACGGTCGATCAGACGGGGAGTCTGGGCGGCGTCAAGCGGCACGATTATTTACCCTTCGGGGAAGAGATCGGCGCGGGGACGGGCGGGAGGACGACAGGTCAAGGCTATGGGCAGATCGATAACGTGCGCCAACATTTCACCGGGAAAGAACGGGACAGTGAGACGGGGCTAGATTATTTCGGCGCAAGGTATTATTCGAGTCCGATGGGGCGTTGGGTGTCCCCTGACTGGTCGGAAACCCCCGAGCCGGTCCCCTACGCGGATTTAGCCAATCCGCAAACACTTAACCTTTATGCTTATGTAAATAACAATCCGTTATTTACATCCGACGCGGACGGGCACGTCGCGCTCTTGCCGGAATGGCTGCAACGATGGATAAATGCGTCTCGGGGGTTGGGCTGGAAGACGGACGCCGAAATCGAGGCCGAACGAAGAGCGGCAGAGACGAAGAAAGCGCAGGACGCGTATAAGGCTGCGGAAGCACTCAGGAAGCTGGGGTTTGATCCGAATCAAATTTCCCGACTTAGTAATCAGCAAGTTATAGATTTCTATAACGCACTGCAAAGAGGAGAAACAAGTGTCGTCTCGGACGGAAGAAAGATCGTACTTGATATTATCCCGGCGGCAGGCTCCAACAAACCTGAGCACTCGCTTCCCCCATCTGTACGGAATAAGCTGGGCAATCTTGTCAGTCGGGCGGAGGAGAAAGTTTCTGATGTGATTCGTTCGAGAGGCGGCAGCGGCGCTAATGTTAAAGAGGTCGGTCACTGGGCCGAAAAGACTTTGGCGGAAACAGCTCAGGCCGCCGCTAAAGGAGACAAGACGGCGGCGAAGGCGATTAAGATCGTCAAATCAGCCGGTCGTCTGGGTCAGAAGCATTAGCGTACGGCCCGCCCAAGCACGAGGGGCATAACCATGTCGGAAGAAACTCCACATCGGAATTTACACCCGGAACTACACCCGCTGCTATTGGAGTTCCACGAGGTCAATGGGCATCCGCTGAGAGGGGTGTGGCGTGTCTACAAGGAGGGGAGCTTAGACAAAATCATACTTGGGTTTGATCGACACTCACTCGTGGTGGAAGCCGTGTCGGATGACGACACCATAGCCTTTCACCTCATCGACAATAACGATCGCGAGATGGACGGCTGGATAGACGCCGGTCATTCCGAGCCGTGGAGCGGGTTCATCGGGGAGACGTTCGGCTGGGGTTGGATCACCATCAGCCAACAGGATGCTCTTGACGGCGTCCTCCTCAGCTTCGGCGGAATTACGCCACAGGTAATGCTGAACGTGATGGCATCTTCGATCGAGGAGAGCATCATCCATCAGCTTGCCGATAAGAGTGGGTAACGTCGCGGCATAATTAATGGCTATACCCTCTCTCGACACTCCCCCGCGCCCCCCGCTGCCTCTCTGCGGAGCATGCCTTACTATAATGAGCGGGCCTGCAAAAGTTGATACAACTATTGCCGGGCGGGAGTCGGGCGGCGCGGCTTTCTCGGCGTCGAGCCGTTTCGATCTCGCATCATCTCGGTCAAAACTTTATCCAGTTTCCCGACGCCGCGCTTGATCTGTTTTTTGTCGAACGCGGCGTAGCCGAAGACCAGCCCGCTGCGCGGGTATTTGTTGATGCTGGACTCGGAGACGGGCTGGAATCTGACATTGTGCAGGGCGGCTTTTCGCGCCGCTTCCTGATCGTCGAGGCGATCGGGCAGCCAGCCCACGAGATGCATGCCTGCGTCGTCGGCCTTCATCTCCACCAGCCCGCCTAAATTTCGCTTAACCTCTTCGACTAAAATCTGCTGCCTCTCTTCATAAAGCGCACGCATCCTGCGGACGTGGCGGGCGAAATGACCTTCGGCGATAAACTCGGCCAGTACGGCCTGATTAATCAGCGGCGATTGCGCCCCGCTTAAAATCCGCCCGCCGGTGAAAACGTCCACCAAATCCGGCGGCACCACGAGGCAGCCGAGTTTCAGAGTGGGGAAAATCGTTTTGCTGAACGTGCCGACGTACAGCACTCGCCCTCCCTCGTCGAGACCTTGCAGGGAAGCGAGCGGGCGTCCGCTATAGCGGTACTCGCTATCGTAATCGTCCTCGATAATCCACGCGCCCGCCGCACGCGCCGCTTCGATCAGCGACAGACGCCGCGCCAGACTCATCGTCACGCCGAGCGGGTATTGGTGCGAAGGGGTGACGTAAATGAGTTTCGGCTTTTTGCCCCGCCCGCGTGCCGCCTTTAAATTCAGCCCGTCCCCGTCGACCGGGACGGGAATTATCTTGGCCCTTGAGAGCGCGAATAAGTTTCGCGCGCTCGCGTAACCCGGGTCTTCCATCCAAACCTCGTCGTCCGGATCGAGGAAAACCGCCGCGATTAAAGCGAGCGCCTGCTGGGTGCCGGCGGTGATGATAATTTGCTCCGGCTCGCAGGCGACGCCGCGGGCGGATTTTAAGTGCGCGGCGAGCGTTTCCCGCAAGGGGCGAAAACCCGCCAGATCGCCGTTCAGGAGAGCCGCCGATGGCGCTTGACGGTGCTGGCGCGCGGCGATTCTCGCCCAGGTGTCGAAGGGGAAAAAATCAACCGCGGTCAGGCCGTTTTGAAACGGGATGAATCTGGTCTCTTCGTGTTCGAGCAAAACGTCGGCGAAGCCACGGGCCATTAGCTTTCCCTGTTTGGAAAGGTTCAGCTCGCGCGAAAATGCGGCTGTCTTCACGGCGCGCGGCTTCGGCGTCTGCATCAATTCTTCCGGCAGCACGCTGGCGACGAACGTCCCCGCGCCGATCCGGCCTCCCAAGTAGCCTTCGGCGAAGAGCTGGTCGTAGGCGTTAACGACCGTCATCCGCGAAATGCCGAGCTGCCGCGCCAGAGCGCGCGAAGACGGGAGACGTGATTTTGCCGGAAGCTCGCCGCTCAAAATCGCCAGCCGCAGCCTTTCGTAAATCTGGCGGTAGAGCGGCGTCTGCGAGACCGTTCGGTCGCACAGGTTAACGAACGGGAATGCGGGGCTCTGGTTTTTCATTTTCGTCTCCTTATAGCATACCGAATTGGCATGGCAAAAGGCTTCCAAATAAAGAGTGTGAGTTATGCCAATTCGGTTTGTTGGAAGATTGGAAAAACCCCCGCGTCTTCACCGCACGCGTGAGTCCCGCCCGCCGGGCCGAAGCCCGGCTGCCCCGCGCGAACGAACTAAAAGTTACGACGGCGGACGCGCTCCCGCCCGAAGAGGCGTCGGCGAAAATCCGCGCCGGGGGCCCTGCGGGCGGTAAGGAAGATTATGGGGCGGAGGTCTTCGGAGGGCCGGGAGTGAGGTGGAAAACTTGACGGGGGAGGGGAGGGATTCAGGTTTCGGCGTGACGTGTTTCGGCGCGCGGAGGCCCGCCGGGACCTACTCCGATCACGGACGCATCACGAATTCTATTTGGCCGGGGGCTTGGTCAATCCCTGCGCTTCCAGCCAGTAGTAAAATTCGTCGATCCAGTGATCGCTTGAGGTTCCCTGCTTTCGTACGCCGAAGCCGTGCCCGCCCGCGCTGAAAATGTGAACTTCCGGTTTGTTGCCCGCGGCTTTTAAGGAGTCATAAAACCTATTCACGGCCCTGCCTGCCAAGTCGTCGTCCTGCGCCCAAGCTAAAAAGATGGGCGGCAGTTTTGCGGGGATGTCCGGCATCACGCCGAACGGCGCGCCGTAGATCGGCGCGGCAAAGTTCGGGCGCGCGGCGGCGTCCTTCTGGAGCAGAGCCCCGCTCGCCACCATCCCGCCGGCGGAGAAACCCATGAAGCCGACCCGGTCGGGAGAGACGCCCCACTCGGCGGCGTGCTGCCGGACTACCTTGAGGGCCTGAATCCCGTCGGCGATGCCGTACTTACACGCCTCGTCCATGTCAATATTCTTCGGAGCGCCTTCCTCAAGCTTTTCTATGATCCGGTACTTAAGCACGAAAGCGGCGATCCCTTTGCTTTGAAGCCAGAGCGCCGCGTCGCCCTCCTGCGTGATGGCGAGCGCCACACAATACCCGCCGGGAGCGATGATCACGCCGGTGCCCGTGGCCTTGCTCGGTTCCGGCAGGTAAGCCGTCAGAGTCGGGGTCACCACGTTTAAGACCACGGTTCCGACGGGGGTGTTCTCTATTACCTTCTCCTTACGCGTCCAAGTCTCGGAGCCGGGGGCCACGCCGGGCCAGATATTCACCGTCTGCGGGGCGGGAGGTTTCTGCGCGCCGGTCGCGCTCTGCGGCGGCGGCGAAGATTGACAGAAAACACCCGAGATAAATACCAACTGATAAAAAACAGTTGTCAGCAGCGTCCTTGATGTTTTTTTCATTTTGTTTGATATTTTCTCTTCGGGCGTTTCGAGGCCGCGAGAAAAATGAGCGCGCACGTTGCCGCAGATCGTGAAGATAAAATTTCAGTTAAAAGAATGCAAGGGCCGGTTTTTATCAAAAGCCGCAGTCCAGTTTCGCGGGCGGAGTAATATTGAAGACGACGAGTAGGCTTTTACAAACTCACGAAAGCGGTCTGATCTTAAAGTCCCAAAGTGGCACTTGCGCGCACACTCCTTTGGGCTAGGATCGGCTTCTAGCCTTTCGGGGGGATGAGCATGAAGGTATCCGGATTGTTTGCGGCCCTGTTGATGTTGGCGGTCGGTTCGGCGGATCGGGTTTCGGCGCAGGAGACGAAAGTCAGGTGGTTCGGGCACGCGGCTTTCTCGATCACCACGCCCGGCGGGAAGGTGTTGCTGATCGACCCGTGGCTGAAAAACCCTTCCAACCCCGAGGCGAAAGACGGCAAAGACCCGCTGGCCTCCGTCCCGAAAGTCGACTACATCCTCATCACGCACGGGCACCGCGATCACGTCGGCGACGCGGTCGAGATAGCCAGAAAGACGGGGGCGGTACTCGTCTGCAATCCCGAGCTGGCGGGCAATTTAGTTAAGCTGGCCGACTTCCCCGGCAAGCAGGCCGAGACGGACGCGATCATGGGGATCGGCGGCGAGATCAAGATCGCCGGCGGCGAGGTGACGGTCGCGATGACCCCGGCTGTCCATTCGAGCAGCGTTTTCAATCCCAAGGCAGGCGCGACCGAGGCCGAGAGAGCCTACGGCGGAAACCCCGCCGGGTTCGTCCTGATCGTCAAGGACGGGCCGACCATCTACCACTCCGGCGACACGGCGTACTTCAAAGACATGGAGACCATCGGCGAGGAATACGAAGTCGATCTGGCGCTGCTCAACGTCGGCGGCCATTTCGGGATGGAGCCGCGCATGGCGGCGAGGGCGGCGGCAGCCGTCCGCGCCAAGCTCGCCGTCCCGCAGCACTACGCCACGTTCCCCGGCATCGCCGAAAACGCCGACGCATTCGCCGCCGAGCTGAAGAGGCTGAAGATACCTTTCTACGAGATGAAGCCCGGCGAGATCATTTCGTTCCGCGGCAAACGAATGATCCGAAAATAAAGACGCGGCGCGCGGCCCGCCGAGCCGGGGCGTCATTAGCCCGCCCTTCGTGCGCGGGCTTGAAGGCCCGTCCCGTTTGCGCCCGACGCGCCCGATCCGAACGCCGCGGCGGCTCACCTTTGCGAGCCGGTGTGAAATATGCAGATGATCAGGAAATTATTCGCCCTGTGTTTTGCTCTGGCGTGCGCGGCGTCGGCGAACGGTCAGGCCCGCGCGTCTGCGGACGCCAAGGCGGCGCCGCTGGTCATCGGCGAGACGTTCACCGTCGAGTCAAAGGCCCTGAATGAAACGCGGCGCATCAACGTCTACGCGCCGCCGGGCTACGCCGAGTCTGCGAGCGCGCGGCTGCCTGTGCTGTACATGCCGGACGGCGGCATCGCCGAAGACTTTTTGCACGTGGCGGGTCTCGTGCAGGTCTCGGCGGGCAACGGGACGATGCGACCGTTCCTCCTCGTGGGCATCGAGAACACCGAGCGCCGGCGCGACATGACCGGCCCGACCGAAAACGAGAACGATAAAAAGATCGCGCGGCGCGTGGGCGGCTCCGCGGCGTTCAGGAAGTTCATCCGCGATGAGCTGATGCCGCAGGTGAAGTCGCGCTACCGCACGACCGACGAGACGGCGATTGTGGGCGAGTCGCTCGCGGGGTTGTTCGTGGTCGAGACTTTTCTGCTCGAACCCGACCTGTTCGACACCTATATCGCTTTCGACCCCAGCCTCTGGTGGAACGATCACAAACTGGTCGACGGCGCTGCCGGGCGGCTGCGCGCGCGCCCGAAGCTGGAGAAGACGCTGTACTTTGCCAGCAGCGGCGACGCCGGGGACGCCATGCAGCGGTTCGCGGACGTGCTCGGCAAGGATGCGCCCCCCGGCCTGCGTTGGCATTACGAGAAGATGCCGGAAGAAAAACATTCGACGATCTACCACCCGGCGGCGCTTAAAGCTTTCCGCGCCCTGTTCACGCCGCCCGCGAGTAAGTAGTGGAAAATCGCCGCCCGCCGGCCCCGAAGATCAATTCGCCGCCCGCCGCGCAGTACCCATCACTCCGCCAGCCCGATAGTTGACCGGCACTCAAGCAGGCCGGCCATCGGCCTCGCCGTCCGCCTGTTAGCCCTGCCCTGACGGGTTTAACCGCCGTGGCCGAGGTCAGCGCCCGGCCCGCCTTTCGAAGATTCTTCACGACCCCGGCGCGCCGCCGTAAATGTACCTTGACAATCTAGGTAGTCTCCGTCATCATCCGCGGGTCAGCCTAGACAGTCTAGGTAGCCCGGGGAGTCAACTCATGCCCACGCCCGACACCAAGCTGCTGCAAGGCACGCTCGACATGCTCATCCTCAAGGCGCTCTCGATGGGGCCGCTGCACGGGTACGGCATCGGTCAGCGGATCGTCCAGATGTCCGGAGACGTGCTGATGGTGGAGGAGGGCTCGCTCTACCCGGCGCTCTACCGCATCGAGCGGCAGGGCTGGATCGACTCGGAGTGGGGCGTGTCGGAGAACAACCTGCGGGCCAAGTTCTACAAGCTGACCCGGGCGGGCCGGAGGCAGCTCAAGGTCGAAGAGGAGAACTGGGGGAGGCTGGCGGACGCCGTTTTCAAGGTGATGCGAACCGCGTGACGAGGCGAGCGAGATGTACTGGCTGAGATTTGTCCGTCTGCGACTCCGGGCCCTGCTGCGCAAGGGGCACGTGGAAGAGGAGATGGACGCGGAGCTGCGATTCCACCTCACGATGCGGGCGCAGGAGAACATGAGGAGCGGCATGACGCCCGAGGGGGCCATGCGCGACGCGCGGCGGCGCTTCGGCAACTTGGAGCGCACCAAGGACGCCGCCCGCGAGATCATAGGAGGCGGGGTGCTGGAAACGCTGCTGCAAGACGTCCGTTACGGCGGGCGCGTGATGATCAAAAACCCGGTCTTCACCGCCGCCGCGGTGCTCACGCTGGCGGCTGGGATCGGGGCCAACACCGCCGTCTTCTCGGTGGTCAACGCCGTCCTGCTCAAAGCCCTGCCCTACCCCAACTCGAACCGGCTCGTGCTCGTCTCCGGCACGGATCAGGGCTCCGGCCCCGGGCTCAGGACGATTTCCCCAGCCGAGGCGCAGGACTTCTCGGCGCAACTCACGACGCTCGAAGACTTCGCCGCGACGCAGTCGCAGAGTATTAACCTGACCGGCGGCGGCGCTCAGCCGGAGCGGGTGCGCGGCGCGTTCGTGACGGCCAATTTCTTTGAGGTGCTCAAACTCTCGCCCACCGCCGGTCGGACTTTCGCGCGCGGCGAAGACCAGCCGGGGGCCGACCGCGTCGTAGTCGTCAACGAAGGGTTCTGGCGGCGCCGCCTGAACTCCGATCCCGAGCTGGCGGGCCGGAAAGTGATCCTCAACGGCGAGCCCTACAGCGTCGTGGGCGTCGTCCCCGGCTCCTTCCGGCATCCGCTGGACGATGAAGTCGAAGTCTGGACGACGGTGCAGCGCTTCCCCGGCTACGACGCGCGGCGCGACGCGCGGTTCCTCTTCGGCATCGGCCATCTCAAGCCGGGCGTGACGCCGGCGCGGGCACAGGTCGAAGCCGACACCGTCGCCGCGCGGATGGCGCAGGCGTATCCGGACGAGAGCGCCGGGCGCGGCGCGAAGGTGGAACTGTTGGGAGAGGTGACGGTGAGGAACATCCGCCCCACCCTCATCGCCCTGTTCGCGGCGGTCGGCTGCATTCTGCTGATCGCATGTTCCAACCTCGCCAATTTAACGCTGGCGCGCGGCACGGCGTGGCAGAAGGAGTTCGCCTTGCGCTCGGCACTGGGCGCGGGCCGGTGGCGAATCGTGCGGCAGTTGCTCACCGAAACGACGCTGCTCGCTTTGCTGGGCGGCGGCCTCGGCCTGCTCCTTACCAAGTGGGGGTTAGACGCGCTGCTCGCGGTCAACCCGGGCGTGCTGCCGCGGGGCGAAGTGCGGCTCGACACGCCCGTGCTGCTGTTCACGCTCGGCGCGTCCGTGTTGACGGGCTTCCTGTTCGGCCTCACCCCGGCGTGGCAGATCTCGCGCCTCGACCTTCATACGACACTGAAGGAGGGCGGGCGCTCCGTCGGCGACGGGGCGGGCGCGCTCCGGGCGCGCCACGTTTTCGTCGTCGTGCAGATGGCGCTCGCGCTCGTGCTGCTGGCCGGGGGGGCGCTCTTCATCAAGAGTTTTTACAGGCTGCTTCAGGTCGACCCCGGCTTCAAGGCCGAAAACCTGCTGACGTTCGAATATCGTCTGCCGCGCAACAAGTACGCCGAAAGCTCCGCCCAGTGGGAATTTCATCGCCGGGTCGTCGAGCAACTGAGGGCGGTGCCCGGCGTGGAATCGGCGGCGCTCATCAGGGGGCTGCCCTTAACCGGCAACAGCGCCTCGGCGCGCATCGTCCTGCCCGACCGCGAGACGCCGCCCAAGGGGCAGGAGCCGCAGGCTCAGTTCAACACGGCGACGCCTGACTATTTCGCCGCCATGGGCATCCCCACCGTTCGGGGCCGCCTCTTCGGCGACGGCGACCGGCTCGGTACGCCCGTCGTCTTCGTCATCAATCAGACGATGGCCCGCCGCTTCTGGCCGGGCCAAGACCCCGTCGGCAAGCAGATAAAAATTGTCGGCGACGACGCGCCCGGCACGGTCGTCGGCGTCGTGGGCGACGCCAAGCAGGATTGGCTCACCGAAGAGCAGCGGCCACAACTCTACAACTGCTACAGCCAGTCTCCGGGATTCTTCGCCACCGCCGTCGTCCGCACGAAGGTCGAGCCGATGACGCTCTCACGGGCGGTGCGCGAGGCCGTGTGGAAGGTGGACAAGGATCAGCCCATGTGGAAGATGCGGACGGTCGAATCGCTGATGGCCTACAACGTCGCCGACAGGCGTTTCCTGATGCTGCTGATGGGCGTCTTCGCGGCCCTCGCCCTGACGATTGCCTCCGTCGGCCTGTACGGGATCGTGAACTACACGGTCAGCCGGAGGACGCACGAGATCGGCATCCGCATGGCGCTCGGCGCGCGCACCCGCGACGTGCTGATGCTGGTGATCAAACAAGGGATGAGGCCCGCCGCGACGGGGATAGTCGTCGGGTTAATCGCGTCCGTGGCTTCGGCGCGGTTCATGCAGAGCCTGCTGTTCGGGGTCAGCGCGACTGATGCTTTAACTTTAACGAGCGTTCCGGCGCTGCTGGTCGGCGTGGCGTTGCTGGCGTGCTACATCCCGGCCCGGCGGGCCGCGAAAGTGGATCCACTGGTGGCGCTCAGGCAGGAGTGAAATTTCGCCCCCGGCTGATCCAGCCGGGGGCGCGCGTAGTCCGTGCTCAGTGCCGCCCGCCCTACTCCGCCCGCAGCGCGATCAGGGGATCGACTTTGGTCGCGCGCCGCGCGGGGATTAAGCAAGCCGCCAACGCCGCAGCCGCCAGGATTAACGAATACAGGGTGAAGGTCGCCGGGTCGGTCGTGCTCACGCCAAATAGCAGACCCTCCATCAGGCGCGTGAGCGCGAGGGACGCGGCGATGCCGACCGCCATGCCCACGAAGGTGAGGGCCATCCCCCGACCGGCGACGAGCGTCAGCACCCTGATTCGCTGCGCGCCGAGCGCCATGCGGATGCCGATCTCGCGCGTGCCCTGTACCACGGCATAGGACATCACGCCGTAGATGCCCACCGCCGCCAGCGCCAGCCCCAGCGCCGCGAACAGACCGAGGAGGAGCATGTTGAACCGCTGTGAAGCCACGGAGCGCGCCCCGATGTCTTCCATCGAAGCGACGCGCGAGAGCGCCAGCGAGGCGTCCAGAGTTGCGATCTCCCGTTTGACGGCCCGGCTGAGGCTCAGCGGCTCGACGGTCGTCCGCACCGCGAAGTTGGCCGACGTGAAGGCGCGTACGGACGCCATCAACTTGTTAGACACCTGATCAACGGGAACGAAAACCATCGGGGGTGCGGGGCGGTCTAACCCCTGTTGCTTGACGTCCGCGACGACGCCGACCACCTGTCGCGACGGTTCGTCCAAGCCTCGACCGACGGATAACTGCTGCGCGAACGGGTCCTGCCCCCCGAAGAATTTCCGCGCGAAAGCCTCGTTGACGATGGCGACGGGCGGCGCGGCGGAGTCGTCGGCGTCGCCGAATGAGCGCCCCTGCCGCAAGCCGATCTTCATGACGCGGAAGTAGTCCGGCGTGATCATGCGGACCTGCACGCTCTGCGCCTCGTCGGGCTGTGCGGCTAAGAAGATCGGCATGTTGAATTGCCAGTCGAGCGGGAGCTTGTTGGTGATAGCCGCCGCCTCTACCCCGGGGAGGTGTCTGATCCGTTCGAGCGCGTCGCGGTAGAACGCCGCCGACTCGCCCGTCGTGTCGTAGCGCGGGCCGTTGAGATCGATCTGGAAGGTCAGCACGTTGTGCGGATCGAATCCCGGCGCCACGCCCATCAGGTTGGCGAAGGTGCGGATGAGTAGTCCGGCGCCGACCAGCAGCACGAGCGAGAGCGCCACTTCAGCTATCACGAGTGCGCCGCGCAGACGCCCCCGCGCCGTCGCCCCCTTGCCCGGGCTGTCTTTCAGCGCAGAGTTAACGTCCACCTTGCGCGCCTGCAGCGCCGGCGCAGACCCGAACAGCAGCCCGGTCACGACCGAGGCCGCGAAAGCGAACCCCAACACGTGCCAGTCCATCCTGACTTCAGCCACGGTCGGCAGCACGCCTCTGGGTATCAGCGCGGACAGCAGCCGCGTGCCCCACAGAGCCAGTAACAGCCCGGCTGCCCCGCCCGCGATTGCCAGCTCCAAGCCTTCCGTAATCAGTTGCCGCACGACCCTCCCGCCGGCGGCCCCCAAGGCCATCCGCACGGCGATCTCGCGCCGACGAGTCGCCGCGCGCGACAACTGCAGGTTGGCGACGTTCGCGCACGCGATCAGCAGTAGGAAGCCGACCGCGCCGAGAACGATCCAGAGGTATTTGGCGACGCCCTCGGTGAACAACTCCTGATACGGCTGCACCCCTACGGACTCGCTCTCCAGCATCTGGCGCGGGAAAGCGGCGCGGTACTTCTCGGCGATCGTCCTCAGCTCGGACTGCGCCTGCTCCGGGCTGACGCCGGGCTTGAGGCGACCGACCACCTCAGCGTTCGGATCGACGTTCGCGCCTTGCCGCGCGCGCATCGGGACGAACAGTCCGACGTCGGAGCCGAACCGGAAGTGCGGGGGCATGATCCCGACGACCGTCACCGGGCGGTCGTTGAGCGTCACGGTTTTACCGATCAGCCCTTTGTCCCCGCCGAAGCTCCTCTGCCACAGCCCGTCGCTCAGGATCACCACGCCCGCGCCGCCCGGCTGATCCTCCTCGTGAGTGAACGGGCGGCCCAGAGCCGGGTAGACGCCGAGCACGCGGAAGAAGTCTTCCGACACGCGCATCCCGCGCGCGTACTCCGCCTCGCCCCCCCCGGCCAGATTGCCGCCCGCGCCCCCGTAACCCGAATAGCACGCGAGCGCCTCGAACGACTGGGCCTGCTCACGCCAGAAGAGGAACTTCGGCTCGCCCGAGCCGGCGAGGCCGCTCCGGTAGCGTTGCCCGACGTACAGGAGCCTGTCGGCGTCCGGGTATGGGAGGGGGCGCAACAACACGGCGTTCACCACGCTGAAGATCGCCGTCGTCGCCCCGATGCCCAGCGCCAGCGTCAACACCGCGACGAGCGTGAAGCCCGGGCTCTTCAGCAGCGCCCTCGCGCCGTAGCGCAGGTCCCGCCACAAGTCTTCGAGCAGTCCGAGGCCACGCGCCTCCCGGCACCCCTCCTTCGCCTGCTGCAACCCGGCGAACTCCCTCACGGCGGCCCGCCGCGCCTCCTCGGCGCTCATGCCGCCCGCGACGTTCTGCTCGATCTGTCGCTCCAAGTGGTAGCGCAACTCCTCGTCCAGCTCGCGATCGAGCGCGCCCTTTCGCGCCAGCGCCCGCAGCCGCCTCCCTAGCCTGCCCGGCATCGCAATCCCCCTCCTTACGCGTCCCTCAGGACGGCCTCGACCGCGCCCGCAAACCGCGCCCACGTCTGTCGCTCCTCGTCGAGCCGCCTGCGCCCGGCGGCGCTCAGCCGGTAGAACTTCGCCCGCCGGTTGTTGGCCGACTCGCCCCACTCGGAGGAGATCAGCCCGCGCCCCTCAAGCCGGTGCAGCGCCGGGTAGAGCGCGCCCGGCGTGACGCTCAGGACCTCGCCCGAGGCGAGCTTGAGGCGCTGCATCACGTCCCAGCCGTTGAGCGGCCCCGCGCGCAGCAGCCGCAGGACTAGGAGTTCAAGCGTCCCTTGTAAAAGGTCTGTCTTCTGCTTCCCCATGCCCCCTCCTCTATACATGCGATAGGAGAGAGAGGATACAGGCACACCTATCGCGTGTCAATAGGAGAGGGCCACGCACGCGGCGTGGGGGCGTGGGGGGCGTTTTGGCGGGTGGCGTTAGGGGGCTGACGGGCGTGCCGCGCGATCAGTCGGGCCTGCGACCGAACGTATGAATCATCATCACGCGGAGAGTTACAGGTGACGAGGCAATACGGGAGGAGTCGGACGACGGAGCTTACGTCAATCACGCTCACATTTATTGGAAATGTGAGTTAATAATTCTTATGGCGACACGACTTCAGTCGTACCTGAGCGCGATCATCGGGTCGACCTTGGCGGCCCGCCGCGCGGGGATGAGGCAGGCGATGAGCGCGACCGCGGAGAGCAGTGTCGTGATGGCGGCGAAGGTCAAGGGGTCGGTCACGGTCACGCCGAACAGCAACGAGGTGATGAAGCGTGTGAGCGCGAACGAGGCCGCGAGGCCGCAGGTGACGCCGAACGCGGTCAGGAGCATCCCGCGCCCGACGATCAGCCTGAGGATGTCCGAGCGCCGGGCCCCGAGCGCCATCCGGATGCCAAGCTCGTGCGTGCGCTGGCGAACCGAGTAAGACGTCACGCCGTACACCCCGACCGCGGCGAGGGTGAGTGCCAGGCAGGCGAAGAAGGAGAGGAGCGCCGTCGTGAAGCGCGTTTGAGAGATCGAAGCCGCGACGATCTGCTTCATCGTCTGAACTTCGTAGACAGGAAGGTCCTTGTCCGCCGACCAAATCTCGCCCCTGATCGCACCGACGAGCCCGCGCGGATCGGACGCGGCCCGTACGACCAAGATCATGGCCCCCCGTGGCGGCCCCAGACCGAACGGCACCTCGGCGTGGGGGAAATACATCTCCGGCTTTGTCTCCGCGCCCGGCCCGTGATTCTTCACGTCGGCCACGACGCCCACGACCGGGAGCCAAGGGGACTCCGGCGTCAGTCTGAGCCGCTTGGTCGTCGGCACTTCACCGGGCCAGAGCTTGCGGGCCATCGTCTGGTTTACGATAACAGCCGCCGGCGACTGCCCGCCCTCCGCCTCGGTGAAAGGCCGGCCCTGCAGCAGCGGGATGTTCATCGCCCGGAAGTAATCGGGACTGATCGTGTGGAAGTCGGCGATGTCGCTCCCGGGTTCGAGCTTGAGGCCGTCGGCCTCGAAGGAGGCGGTCGGCACGACCTCACTCAGGGGTAGCTGACTCGTCGCGGCGGCTGACTCCACCCCCGGGAGGCCCTTGAGCCGCCCTAGCAGTTCCCGGTAGAAGGCCGCCACGCGTCGACCCTCCGCGTACTTCGGCTGCGGCAGGGAGAGCCGCACGGTGATGACGTTCTCAGGGTCGAAGCCGAGCCGCACTTGCCGCAGGTGTGCGAAACTCCTCACCATCAGCCCCGATCCCGTGAGCAGCACGACCGAGAGTGCGATTTCCGAGACGACCAGCAGACTCCGCGTGCGGCCATTCCCTGCCGCCCCCTCGCCGCCGCGCGCGCCTTCTTTCAGAGCCTTATTTAAGTCGACCTTTGACGCCTGTAGCGCCGGGGCCAGCCCGAATAATATTCCGGTCAACAAAGAGGTGAGCGTCGTGAAAGTCAGGACCCACAAGTCGACTTTAACTTCACTCATGCGCGGGAGGTTGAGGGGGCTCACCGCGACAAGTACCCGGACGCCCCACAGCGCCATGAGTAGCCCTAACGCGCCCCCCAGTACAAAGAGGAGCAGACTTTCGGTGAGCAGTTGCCGGACGATGCGCGCGCGGGAGGCGCCGAAAGCGGCCCTCGTGGCGAACTCTTTCTTCCGCGCCGCCGCGCGGGCCAGTGAAAGATTGGCGACGTTCGCGCACGCGATGAGGAGCATGAAGACGACGCCGCCGAGAAGTACGAGCAGGGCCGGTCGGACATCGCCCACGACGTGTTCGCGCAGCGGGGCGATGCCCACGACCGGTTTCGCGCCGTTCTTATAATACTCGGGATACTTTTGTGCGATCAGGCCGGCGCTCACCGCCGTCTCGGCTTTCGCCTGTTCAAGCGTGACCCCCTGACGGAGGTGCGCGATCACTTCCAGATAGCGAGTCCCCAAATCGGTGCTGGAAGGTTCCAGGGCCAGCGGGACCCACATCTCCACGTCATCAGCCGGGAACTTAAAGTCGGGGGGCATGATGCCGACCACCGTCCGACTTCTGCCGTTGAGAGTGATCGCCTTGCCGACGAGAGCGGGGTCGGCGCCGAAGCGCCGCCGCCACAGGCTATAACTCAGGACGGCCACCAAGTGATGCCCGATACGATCCTCGTCCGCGGAGAAAGGGCGACCCAGGAGGGGCGGGGTGCCGAGCACGGTGAAGAGGTCCGCCGATGCCCAAGCCGCGGTAATCCGTTCAGGTTCCCCCGCCCCGGTGAGATTTATCGCGCCCGTGGCGAACGCCGAGGTGTGATCGAAACTCCTGCTTAGACTCCGGTATTCGAGATATTCCGGCTCCGAAAGGGACAGTTTGTTCGTCCCGCCGGAGGCGGGGGTGAGCCACAGTCTGAGAATCCGCTCCGAGTCTTTATACGGGAGCGGGCGCAAAAGCACCGCGTCAACGACGCTGAAGATGGCGGTGTTCGCTCCGATGCCTAAGCCGAGCGTGAGGACGGCGGTTAAAGTGAAGCCCGGTTTCTTCCACAGCATACGCGCGCAATAGCGCACGTCCTGCCAAAGGTCTTCGAGCATCGGGAGCCCCCTTCGCCTGCGGCAATCCTCCCTCGTCTGCATGATGCCGCCGAGCTTGACGAGTGCCTGCCGGCGTGCCTCCCGCGCGCTCATCCCGGCCCGCACGTTGTCCTCTATGTGCATCTGGAGATGGCTCTCCAACTCTTCCGCCAGTTCCCCGTCGGGCGCTTCACGGCGGAAGAGGCCGGCCAAGCGCACGGCGAGCGAGCGTAATTGCCCGACGCGCATCACGACTCCTCCGCCGGGGCGAAGAACCGCGCCAGGATGGCCGTCGTCCGCTCCCACTCGCGGGCTTCCTCAGCTAGCCGCTTCCGGCCCGCGCGCGTCAACTTGTAATACTTGGCTTTGCGGTTGTTGTCGGAGAGCCCCCACTCGGCGGAGACGTAGCCCTCCTGTTCGAGCTTCAGGAGCGCCGGGTAGAGAGTCCCGTAGTTGATCACGAAGGCGTCGCCGCTCGTCTGCTCGATGCGACGGGCGACGCCGTAGCCGTGCAGCGGGCCCATGGCCTCAAGCGTCTTCATGATCATCAGGGCGAGCGTGCCCTGCGGGATGTCGGACTTATCGACCACAGCGAGCCCTCCTATTGGCGTCGCATAGGAGTATCGCACAAGTCGTATGGGATAGCAATAGGAGAAGAGTTTGGGTGCTCAAGCGACCGCCCGCCCGCTGCGCGCAGGACTGGCGCTGAATTGCATAATGCTTTCACTGAGGGTATGAAAATGAGGGGAGAGCCACACGTCCGATAATGCCGGACAAGCCCGCGCCTTCGGCCCGACTCAAAGTTCGTGCATGGACTGAATCACGCAACGATGATGCACTTTGACGAGTGTGGCGAGGCTCGCCGCATCCTCACTCATAAGAGCATCAGACCATCGCTTTCTGCGACCCAAGGCTCTGATAAAATTATCGGACTCGTCTCTAGCTCTTGCTCGGCACGCCGCAGTTCAAGCGTTTTCACCCCGATGTTTATAGGGCATCGCCGCCTCAGCGATGCCCTATCAGGATGCCGCTCATTTACGCCTGAATCTTTTAGGATGGTGGCCGGCTCGAAGTGGGGCTGCTCGAACGGAGACTTAGGGGGCGTTATTTGCCAAAACTATAAAGCGCGCTGCGAGTCCTGATGTAAATCCGCCCGTCCGCAATCGCCGGTGTCGCGAAGACCTCGTCGTCCAACTCGTTCACCGCGAGCACCTGCCAGTCGCCGGCGGCCTTCAACACGGACACCTGACCTCCTTGGCCGATCAGAAACACCTTGCCGTCGGCGGCCACCGGGGACGCGAAGTACTTATCAATAGCGCCGCGCAGGCGGCCCTGCTTGATCACGTCCCCGGTCGCCGGATCAAACGAGAGCAGAATCCCGCTGTCGTTGACCATGTAGAGGACGCCTTTGTAGAGGAGCGTGGAAGGAACCTGCGGCACCGGCCTCTGGTAGCGCCAACGAATCGCCGTCGCCGTTTGATCGCCCTCCCCCCCCAGTCTGATGGCGAGCAGGCCATTCTCCGACGCCATCATGCCGCGGAACACTTCCCAATCCTTCGCGTTCAACTTCTCGTCGCGGTCGGTGTCGAACGCCTCGAAGGCGTCTTTCAACATCCTGTCCATCTTCTCCGCGCCGGATATCTCCGACTTCGCGATCAGCCCGTCGTTATTCTTATCGTATCTCTTCAACGCCTCTTCGAGGGGGATCGTGCCGATCTGCTCTCCGGGTTGATTCTGCGGGAAGCCCCAGCCGTTGATGTAGACGTATTCGCCGTCGCTGCTGGCAATCGATTTCATCTCGCACGCCAGGCCGCGCACCCACCACACTCTTTTGCCGTCCGCGACCGAGTAAGCCGAGAGCTGGAACGACTCGGGAATAACGATCTGCTTCGGGCCCCGCTTCGGTTGGAAAATAATCGGCGTCGAGTAGCCCGAGATGACCGCGGGCCGATCCACCTTCCAACGCACGCGCCCGCTCGTTTTATCGACCGCGATCAGGTATGAGCTGGGGCTGTCTTGATCGACGGGCAGGATCACCTTGTCGTCGACGAGGATGGGGGACGCCCCGAATCCGTAGAACATATTGAACGGCCCGAGCGGGAGCCGCCAACGCTCCCTGCCGCCGCCGTCGTAGGAAACCAGCCCGAACTCCTGAAAGAAGACGTAGACATTCGCGCCGTCCGTGACGGGGCTCGGCGAGGCGGGGTTATTGACGTTCTGCAAACGGCCCTCGCGCGTGCGCGGCACTTCGCGCTGCCACAGGAGCTTCCCCGTCTGCCGGTCGAGACAGATAACCAAGAGCTTATGATTCTTCTCGCGGGCGTTCCCCTGCGCGCCGCCCGCCGACGGCTGGCCGCCGACTGGCGTTTCCTTGACGTAGGCGGTGACGAACAGTCGATCTCGCGTCAGCACCGGCGAAGAGTGGCCGGGCGGCAGCGGCGTCTTCCAGACCACGTTCTTCCCGGGGCCGAACTCTTCCGGAAGCCCGGTCGAGGCGGAAACGCCGCTCCCGTTCGGCCCGCGAAACTGCGGCCAGTCTTCGGCGACCGCGCCCCCCGCGGCGAACACGGCGATCAGCGGCACGATCAGTGAAGTCGTCAGGAGGCTCCTGACAGTCAACGCTTTCCTGCGCGAGTAGGTCTTGGGAGTGCGAAAAGGTTTGTTTAGCACGCGAACCGTCCTGACGAGAGCTGGCGAGGCGAGCGCGATTCTAATTGAAGCGTGGCGCAAAAGAAACGACGCAGCCGGGGCCACGCGCCCGAGAGGGCAACATCGCCCCGGCCACGGTTCGAGTCCCGCGTCAGTCCGCGCCGCCGCCGAATGGCCCGAAGGTATAACCGTGGCCGGGCGCGCGGATGAGTCCCGGCGACCGAGCGCGAACGACTGACGGTCGAGTTGCCGACGCGGCGGCGCACGTTCTCGGACAGCGCCCGAGTTCGCGCCCGAAAGGATCAGAGCGCGGGGCGGCTCAGGATTTCAGCCAAGGCTTGCAGCCGGGCCGAGTCCGCCGCACTCTTCGTCTGGCCGGCGCTCTTCTCCAGAGACGGCGCGAGGCTTTTGAGTTTTCCGAGTTCGCCGCGATTGCTCTCGGCGCTTTGGATCGCCCGCCGCAGTTCCGCGATTCGGTCGGAAGGCAGAGCTTGAGAACGCTCAAGTTGATCGACGTAGGCCTTCGCCACGACCAACTGCCGGGGCCACTCAATCCTCTGCTGGTTCTGCACGTTCAGCTCGGCCACCCGGACCGCCTTCGCGGCGTCGATCTCGTTCTGCGTCAGGTGCTGCGTCGGCGTCAGCTCAAAGACGTCGAGGCCGCGCGCGATCTCCGACGCGTAAATGTGGCCGTTGTACCAGTAGGCGGACCAGTCGCCGCCGAGCACGAGCATCTTCGGATCGATGGGCCCCCGGTCGAAATAGGCGATCTCGACCGGGTGCTGCGCGTCGGTGAAGTCCATGACGGAGATGCCGCCCTGATACCAAGCCTGCACCTCGATGTCCCTGCCGGGAACCGGGATGAGCGAGCCGTTGTGCGCGACGCAGTTCTCGCTGTCACCCTGCGCGGCTGGCAACTTGTAGTAGCTCGCGAAGCTCAGCTTATTATCAGCCAGGCGGAAAATAGCATCGGCCCCCCACTTGTTCGGATCGTTCGCGCGGCAGCGCGCGCCCAGCCCGCCGCCCCACTCGTCTGTGAACACGACTTTTTTCCCGTCGTTCGAGAACGAGGCCGAGTGCCAGTAGGCGTAGTTCGGATCGTTCACCGCGTCCACGCGCTTCGGGTGAACCGGGTCCTTGATGTCCAGCAGAATCCCGTTCCCCGAGCACGCGCCCGCCGCGAGTCCGAGCGCCGAGTACACGGTGATGTCGTGGCACTGGTCGGTGTCGGACGGCTTTTGCAACCCGTCCTTGCCGTGCGTGCCGCCGTTGTTGAGGCCGTTCAGAGCGCCCGTCCTCGGGTCCATAAACAATCGCGGGCTCGACACCACCTGAGCATTTTGCGGCGAGGCCAACGGCACTTTAATCACGTCGATGCGGAAGAGCGCGGTATTCGGGTCCTTGTCCGGCTTCTCGCCCGAGCACCCGGCCAGCTCTTCGCTCTGGCGGACGAAAGAGGTTCCCGAGACGTAGATGTAGACGTTGTTCTTATCGTTCGGATCGACCACCAGCGTGTGCGTGTGCGAGCCGCGGCAGGTTTGCACCGCCGCCACCTGCTTCGGATTCCTGATGTCGGCGATATCGAAAATCCTGACCCCGCGGAAACGCTCTTTTTGCGCCGCCAGCGGGCGCGGCTTGTCCTCTTGCCCGGCGGCGGGCGGGGGCCCCGGCGGGAAACCCTGCGTGCCGCAATCCAGTCTGCCGTTGGGCTGCTCCACCGACATGAAGAGCAGGTTTTTGTAAACGGACACGTCGCCCTGCCCGCCCGGGCACACCATCGAGGTCAGCAATCTGGCCTTCGACGGATCGGAGATGTCGTAGATGTTGACGCCGTAAAAGTTTCCCTGAAACAGGTGGTCGCCCTGGAACGCGAGGTCCGAGTTGGCGAAAGCGAGTTGGGCGATGACCAGTTGAAGGGGCTTCGGCATCTTCGAGGGGTCGCTGCCGAGGAGGGCCAGCGTCTTCTGCACCTTCGGGTTGTCGGGATCGTCGGAGCCGAGTTGAAACGCGTCCGGCTTTCTGAGCAGCGTGAGGTGCTTCAAGCCCATCGCCGCCTCACCCGCCTCGTACATTCCCGGAGACAGTTTGGCGCGCGGGTCGCTTGTATCCGATCCCGTCATCCCCGCCGGCAGGGGCGGCGCCGGTTGAGGGGCGAACGGACTCCCGCCCTCCTGCTCGGGCGTCTTCGTGGGTTCGGGAGACGGCGACGGCGAGGGAGTTTGCGCCGGCGCCCCGGCGGCGAAGCACGAGCACAAAACAAGGGAGGCTGTCAGTAAACGGAAAGCTGTAGCGTGTACTCGACTCATCGTTTCTCCTCTACGGGTTTTTCACCCAGCAAGGCTTGCATAATCCTAATCTCGGCTCGCTGGCCGCTGTCGACATCAGTTGCGAAATTGAACAGCTCGGCGTCCTGACCCGCGCCGGCAGTATCGAACAGATCCTTTACCATGACCAACGCGCCATTGTGGTGCCGAATCATCCCGGTCAAGAACAGGCGATCGAACTCCGCGCCCTTCGCCTTCCTCAAGGCGTCCATCTGCTTCGGGGTGAGCATCCCGGGCATGAGCATGTGGTGGCCCGACATGTCGTGGCCCGGCATATCCATGCCCGGCATCGGCGGCGAAAGCGGCTCCCCTCTGGCTTCGAGCCACCGTTTCATAAACTTCATTTCGTCCGACTGTGATTGGCTGATGCGCGCTCCGAGCAGCCGGAGATCATTGTTCTGCGTATGCGACTCGATGAGCGCCGTCATCTCGACCGCCTGCGCGTGGTGCATGATCATCCCCTGCATGAACTCCACGTCCTTCGGCGAGCGGGGCGGCAGCTTCGCCCTCGACGAAGGCGGCAGCGTTCGGGTCGGCTGGCCCGGCGCGCCGGGCTGCACCACGACCGGCGGCGCAGCGGGGTCGGCCTGCTGTGCGCGGACGGGCGGCGATAAGAGACACGCGAGAGCGACGGCGGCCATCAGGCCGCTTCGCGACGCCGCGACGCTGATCGCTGACCGCAGCTTGAGGCTGGCGCTGAAAGGAAACGACTGCATCGGCGTTGAGTGATAAAACCTTGAGCGATAAGCTTACCACAAATAAGACGGGCGCCGCCCGCCCTCGCACAAAGATTCAGGGCTGATACGTGGCCTGACGCAATCAAATTTCAATCGATTCGCCCGGCCACTAATCCGGAGTGTTTCCCGAGTCGCTTCGGGGGAATGGACTTGCCCCGGAAGTGGGGCAGGCGTAGTCTCCCGATCCTATGAACACCCGCCGACAGTTTCTGCTAAGCGCGCCGCTCGGCGTGCTCGTCGCCGCCTCCGCGTGTCGCAACGAGACGCCGCCGACCAGTTCGCAGCCCACGACGACGACGGCGGGCGCGCCGCCCACGTTCGGCACGGGCCGCGGCTCCGGCCCCGCCGTGACGCCCGCGACCTTCGCCGAGGCGGAGAAGCTGGCGCAGGTCACGATGACGCCCGCCGAGCGCCAGCAGGCCGCGGACTCTTGGCGCGAGTCGATGGCCCCCTACCTTGAGCGCCGCACCGGCCCGCGCAAAGTCGCAATCGAAGCCGCCGACGCGCCGGCCACGCTCTGGAACCCCGTGCTCCCCGGTCTGACGTTGCCGCCGTTGACGGATCGGTTCGTCCGGTCGAAGGACGACGGCGCGAAGCTGCCGACGTCGGAAGACGACATCGCGTTCGCGCCCGTCACGCGACTGTCGAAGTGGATCGAGTCGCGGCAACTCACCTCCGAGCGGCTGACGAACATTTACCTCAGTCGCGTCGAGCGTTTGGACCCGAAGATTCGCGCCATCATCACGCTGACCCGCGATCACGCGCTCGCGCGCGCGCGCTCAGCCGACGCGGAGATCGCCGCGGGTCGCTACCGCGGCCCGCTGCACGGCGTCCCCTACGGCGTCAAAGACCTCCTCGACACGAAGGACATCCTGACCACCTACGGCGCGGAGCCGTTCCGCAACCGCGTCCCTTCGGCGGACTCCGCGGTGGTGCGCAGGCTCAACGACGCCGGCGCGGTGATGCTCGCGAAGCTCTCGCTGGGCGCGCTCGCCTTGAACGACATCTGGTTCGGCGGCCAGACGATGAACCCGTGGCTTCTTGAGGAGGGCGCGTCGGGGTCGAGCGCGGGGCCCGGCGCGGCGACGGCTGCGGCCCTCGTGGCCTTCTCCGTCGGCAGCGAGACCGGCGGGAGCATCGTCAGCCCGGCGATGCGCTGCGGCGTCGTGGGCCTGCGGCCCACTTTCGGTCGCGTGGCGCGCACCGGCGCGATGACGCTCTGCTGGTCTCTGGACAAGCTCGGGCCCATGACGCGCTCGGTGGAAGACGCGATGCTCGTGCTTGCCGCCATCACGGGGCCGGACGCGGGCGACCCGTCGAGCGTGCCGAGCAAGTTGGATTTTGATGCGACGGCCCCGGTCGCGGGGTTGAAGGTAGGTTACGTCGCGCAGTGGATGAGAGAGGCGCCCGCGACGGACGTTGACCGCGCGGCGATGGAGACGATCAAAAAGTTGGGGATGGAGCTGAAGGAGGTGACGTTGCCCGACTGGCCGTACAGCTCTCTGATGCCGATCCTCTTTGCCGAAGGCGCGGCGTCGTTCGAGGAGCTTGCGTTCAACGGCGGACTCGGCTCACTCAAGATGCAGGTCAAGGACGCGTGGCCCAACCTGTTCCGCGAGGCGCGTTTTCTCTCCGCCATCGATTTCGTGCAGGCCGACCGTCTCCGGCGCAAGGTGGCCTTGGAGATGGCGCGCGTCTTCCGGGACGTTGATCTGATGATCGTGCCGTCGCTGCGCGACGAGCAGCTCACCGTCACGAACCACACCGGCCACCCGTCGCTCACGCTGCGCGCAGGGTTCGTAGAGGTCTCGGAGGCGCGCAGCGACTGGGCGCCCGACCCGGCGAACCCGCTGCCGAAGTTCAACCCGCCGCGCCGCGTGCCGCACGGGATCACGATCCTCGGTCGGCTCTTCGACGACGGGCTCGTCGGGCGCATGGGGCTGGCGCTCGAAAGAGAGTTCGGCGTGGCGGGGGAGAGGCCCGCCGGTTTCTAGCTGACTAGCCGGCTGGCGGCTTTGCCCAACGAGACGCTGTTAATACAAGATGTTGGTGGTCTATTCTCAAAGGCTCACCATATCGAGCAGCGATTTTGATTCGTTGGGCAAAGCCTTATGGACCTATGGAACCAGTTTTTAATGACGCAGGTGAACTACACTTTGAGCCCCTTGTAGTCCTCCCGACGAACTCTACCGAGGCCACGGGCGTGTTTGTTTGTAACGGGTCTTCTGTTGCTTCAGGGCTTAATAGTAACGGACAGAATGTAGTTGCAAATAATGGGGGGCCTGATGGATTTACAAGCGTAACGGGTCTCGTAGGGGGGGCTAAGAAGTTTGCCACTACATTTTCGGCGACTCACAGTGCAACTGCAGCTACTAAGGCAGCTAATGCATTCTTGGGCACTAGCCCAGGGCATGGTGCAGAGCCTATAACGAACACTCCATATAAAATTCCATACAACGATAAAGGTGATAAGCTCGTGCGCATACCGAAGCCGAGATAGTTGTGAGGGGATCATGATGCGTGGAAAAAATGCTTTGCTGAATGCTGGACGCACGTTACTAATTTCCGCCTTACCCTTGGCTGGTGTGGTCGTCGGTTTTTACCGTTCTACCGGCTTCTCATCTTCGGCCCACACGTCGCCGACTGGTGAAATTTCCGTGGTCACTGCTGTCGCCCCCCTCTACCCGCCTCTCATCCTCAGGGGGTCGCAGATTAGTGATAAGGAGCCGGCTACTGTCAGCGTTCGAATAGACGAACAGGGCAACGTCACTTCAGCGCAAGCGGTCGGCGGGGGAACATTTTTCCGCCGCCCCGCAGAGAAGGCCGCCCGGCAATGGCGGTTCGTGCCTTCAGAAAGCGGTGAAAAGGTAAGAACCGCTAAAATCATATTCGTGTTTCGCATCATGCCTCCTAACACTCCGCCGGAAGAATTAGGCACCGTATTCACCCCACCTAATTTAGTCGAAATCAGAAGTGAGTATTTTAAAGTTCCCGGAAGAGGTAATTAGTAGGTCGACATACTGGACGACTCCTTAACGACACCCATCTGAGGGCGTGTCGGGTTCAGCCCTGGAAGTGTATACAAGCGGCTCCTTTGCCGACCCATGTTCGGGTTACTAATAGGAACCCTCTACGGCATCACAACTCCAGCGGGCTCTTCACGCCCCCCCGGGAGCCTGACGGCCCTGCGCGGGCCGAGTTGCGACGGCGGGCCCGCAGCTCCAACCGGCCGACGATTTGACCGTCGCCCGTTTTGAAGGCGGCCGGGCGACGATAATCGTTGACAATGCCCGCCTGACGAGAATATCGTGCGGTTCGCCCGATAGCACCCCGCCGGCACACTGCCCTTTGACGGTATGCCTCGCACGCCGGCGCAGCGGTTCCTACATCTCACTCACGCCAGAGAGGAGCTATGCATGAGCAGCAACGTGAACCGCACCGACGTGCTGGTCAGCCTCCGCGATGTCCACGGACGGCCCGTCAAGGACGACGTGCAGATCATCTTTAAGAACATGCAGGTCAGCAGCCTCAGCCAGGGCTTCAACCTCAAGCTCGACGGCTCGCAGGACTCGGTCGTCCTCCCCGGCGTCCCCGCCTTCCCCACGGGCCGCGCGCAGGTCATCATCATCCCGAACAAGTACCGCTCAAAGGCGTTCTTCATCAACGTCCTCGGCGGCACGCAGAACACCATCAACGAGATCTTCTTCGTTGACCCGTCCAAGGCGCGCCCTAAGCTCATGGACTTCCAAGACCTCGCCTCCAAGGCGTACGGGGCCGAGCTGCTGCGCATCCTGAAGGCGTCCCGCATCACCCAGTCGGTCTGGGACGATCTCGACAAGCGCAACCGCGCGACGATACTCAACCTCTCGGCCAAGCTGCTGCGCGAGACCACCAAGAACGGCCAGACGCTCATCAGCCAAGTGCAGAACATAGACCGGGAGTTGCTCACCAAGAAGAACCGCGCGCGCATCTTTTCGAATACCGACGCGGGCCTGATGCCCGCGCTGCGCAAGTTCCCGGAGAGGTTCAAGGGAGTCTCGGGCGTGCTGCACAAGTTCCCCGGCGGATTCAGCCCCGTCAATCAGGACAACAGCTTCAAGTCGAGGGACGACGCCGGCAACGTTCAGCTCACCTTCGGCACCAACGCGGACGGAGTGTTCCTCGCCGACATAGACCTCGACGACCACGCCGGCGTCCAGCACGCGGGCGACGTGCTCAAGCACAGGTTCTCGGGTGACGACACAGACCCTTACGACATCCACGAGATACTCATCCACTTCCAGTCCCACCTGGGCGTAGACCCCGGCTACGACCTGCTCTGAGGAGCCCGCGCCGTGAGACGAACCGACCGCAGAACGTTCCTCGCCCTTTCGGTGAAGGCCGCGGCCGCCGCCCCGCTGCTGATCGGCCGCCGCCCCTTCGCGCCGGCCTTCGCGCGCGAGCGGCCCTTCGAGATGCTCGTCCTCGGCGACTCGGTCATGTGGGGGCAGGGCTTGAGGGAGGAGGAGAAGTTTTACACGAAGGTCAGGGAGACGCTGGAGCGCGAGATCGTCTGCCGCGGGGTTAACCTCCGGGTCTTGGCCCACTCGGAGGCCACCATCCTGCCTAGGCACAAATTCTGCCCCGACGCGCCCGGCGAGGTGCCCGCGCGCAGGCCGACCATCAACGCCGAAGTCGAGTTGGCCATCCGGGACTACGCGGGCGCGGGCGTGCCCCGCGAGTCGGTCGACCTCGTCGTCATGGACGGCGGCATCAACGACGTGACCGTCGCGCGCATCATCAACTTCTTCACGCCCGACAGCGAGATCGTGAGCCTCGCGCGCGAGTTCTGCGGCGAGGCGATGCGCGACCTGCTCGACACCGTCCTGCGAACCTTCCCGAACGCGGTCGTGGTCGTCCCCGGCTACTTCCCCGTCCTCTCGGAGAAGACCGACCCGGACACCATGCGCGATCTCATCGCGGCCTTCTTCGGCCTCGACGAGGGGGCGAAGATGATGAGGAGGGCCGAGGCCGAGATGTTGAAGCGTGGGCCGGACTGGTTTCTCAAACGGCAGGCGGCGCTCTCGACGCTTTGGTACAGGGAGTCGGACAGTAACTTTCAGCGGGCCGTGGACGGGGCGAACGCGTCGGACGCGAAACGCCGCGCGGGCACTGCACCCCACGGCGGGCGGCCGCGCGCATACTTCGCGCCTATCCCGTTCACCCCCGACGAGAGCTACGGGGCTCCGCACACGGCGCTCTGGAAGATCACGGGCAAGACACCCGGCGGCGGGTTCCGCTCGAACGACCAGATGTACGAGCCGCGCCAGCCGCAGTGCACCGAGTACGAGCACGACCCCGTGCGCCTCCTCGCCTGTCGGGCCGCGGGCACGGGCCACCCGAATTTGAGGGGCGAGGCGAAGTACGCGGAAGCGATCCTCGCGCGCGTCCGCGAGGCGTTCGGCCGCTGCCCGCGGACGGCCCCCGCCGGAAGCTGACGGCCGCCGTCAGCGGACGCTGATGTCACCGACGTTGTCGCTGTCGGCCGACTCGAAGACGAAGTGGAAGGTGACGGCGTTGTTGAAGATGTAGGAGGGCGGGAAGAAGCCGTTCCTGTAGGTCACGACGAGGGCTGGATGCCGCCTGAAGTGCGGGATGGGCGTCGTGAAGCCGAAGACGTATTTGGCATCGACTTGAAAGGCGGAGCGGTTCCCGCGCACGCGCGCGTCGTAGCGCTCGCGCACGCGGTCGAAGGCGCTCTCCTCGCGGAAGAGGTGGCGGTTGACGGCCTTCGCCTCGAACTGGATGCGGTTGGCGAGCAGGTCGGTCATGCAGGGGAAGTGGAGCGCGAGCCGCACCTCGGCCGCCGTGTTGAGTCGCAGAATCCCGCTCCCCTTGAGGGCCGGGAGGTCTCGCTGGCGGAGCGTGGCGCCGGACTCCAGCGCCAGCGGCGTGAGCTTCAGACTCCAGAACATGCTCCGGTGAATCGCCTGCCTAGTGTTGGTGCGCAGCTCAAGGCCGGTGGTGTTGACGAAGTTGATGACGGGGCCGGGACGCAGGGCGCGGAGGTTCATCTCGACGCGCGGGCTGAAGGGCGTTACGACTAGCGCGCTCATGAAGTCCTGCTTGGACGGATCGATCTCCTTCAGCGCCGACGAGAGAGTCTCGCCGAGCGTCCCGGCCTCGCCCTCGTCCAGCCTTCGGTCGAGCCTCGCCCGCGCGACCTGATCCTCGATCATCCTGCTCAAGTCAAGCATGCGGCCCGCCTTCTTCCAATGGACGGGGATGATCTTGCGGAAGTTGATCCCCATGTTGAAGAAGTTCGGGTCGGCGCGCCGGGCGCTGCCCTTGGCCATGTTGAAGCCGAAGTCGATCTGGTTGATCGGGCGGTTCATCTTCAGGAGGTTGCTTTTGAAGATGACGGGGTGCATGCCCATGTCGCCCATCATGCCGCCGGGGGCCGAGAGGGAGGGGCCCATGAAGAAGTGCTTCTCGTCGGTCGCCTTCTCGAAGGCGACCGAGCCGCGGACGATCTCGCGGAGGTGGCGCGCGAGCGAGAGGTCGGCCTCGAACTCGGCTTCGGCCGCGCGCCCCTCGGCCGACTGCATCTCTGCCGGCGTCGGCGTCGGGGCCGCGCCCTGCGCGCGCGCGGTCGAGGGCAGCGCCGCGGCCCCGGCGAGTGAAGCGAGGAAGAGTGTTCCGGCCAACAGGTTGGTTCGCATGGCTTTGACCTTTCCGTAAGGGGTTGAACCCTTCCTGACTCAGTGCCTTTATTTATCATCCTTCTTCGCGCCCAGAATCTCCTCTATCTTCCGGCGGAGGTCTGAAACCCTATCGACACTGGTCGAGCGTCGGCCGCCGATGGCCGCCAGCGGGTCGAACGGCTGGCAGACGGCGGCGGGCGGCGGGCCTTGCAGGATGGCCGCCTCGCCCGCGGGCGGGCACAGCCTCATCTGCGAGACGAACTGCGCGCGCTCCTGCCCGAGCAATGAAATCAGGCGCGCCGCCTGCTGGCTGGACGGCACGCCGAGCTTGTACTCCTTGTCGTCCTCACCACTCGTGCTTTTGGCCTTCGGTTCGTCCTCGCGGATGATGCAGGCGTCGAGGTGACTGTCTTTGACCGACGAGCTGCCCTTCGGCTTCTCCGGCGGCGGAAAGTTACCCGTCCACTTCAGGTGTATCTCGCCCTCGACCAGCGGCAGACATCCCGCACCCACACAGTCGCCGAGGTCGAACGAGACGAGGACGCCCTGGTTGTCCTCCGTGTACCTCGCGTCGGGGTGCACGAAGTAGCTGAGCTGCGCGCAACCCGGCGTGTTGCTGTAGAACAGCGTCCGGGCGTTACGCACCACCGTGGGGACGCCGGTCGTGCCTTTGGGCGGCGGGATGAGCAGCGTCAACCTTCTGAGCGCGTCGCCGCCGCCCTGCGGGCAGGTGAGCGGGTGGTCTTCGACGGCGCACGCGCCCTCGTTACCCGTGTTGCGCGCGAAGACGATCCAGGTATTGTCTGCGGGGTCGGAGTTCATCTCGATGGCCATCGCGTAGACCGGGTGCAGCTCGCTGTAGACGGTGTGCGCGGAGTCGAGCCCGACGAGTCCGATGACGACGGCGCGCTGCCGCTCGATCATCTTCTTGGCCCCTTCGAGGTCGCGGGAGTTCTTGCCGGGTTTGCCCACGTCCTTCGCCTCCCACGGGGCGGCCTTTGAGTCGAACTCGCTCCAGATGGGCGACTTGAAGCGGTTGATCGACTCGCGCGAGTCGAGCTCGATGTGCATGGCGAGCGGGGCTTGTTTCTCGTCGGGGTCGGGCTTGCTCGGATCATAAGGGGAAGGGGGCTTGTTCGGGTGGTTCCAGCGCGTCAGCCCCGCGCCCTTCGTCGTCACGAGGCTGAAAGTGAAGTCCATGTCGGGGTAGCTGCAATTGTGGAAGCAGACGGTGCCCGTGTAAGTCGCCGCGAACCAGTTGACATGACCGACCTCGCGGTTCGGGCGCTGCTCGGCGAGGTTGCACATGAAGCAGCCCACGGGGCGATCCATCGTCGTCGGCTGCCGCGGCCCCGCGCAGTCCTTGAAGCAGGCGTTCGAGCAGACTTTGTCGTTGAGGCTGTCGGGGTAGTTTTTCCTCGTCGGGGGCGTGCCGGGCTCCGGCGGGTGCTTCACCTGAAAGCCCCACTGCGGGTTGAACATCAGGTTGTTGGGGTCGAACTGCGGCGCGGCGGAGTTGAACTGCTGCGGTACCAGTTCGAACTCGTCGGTGGGCGGGCGCGTGATCGCCTGAAGGCAAGGGTCGGGCTTCCTTTCCTTAGTCTCCGTGCCGGCGCCGGCCGCTCCGAGGAGGAACAGGCAGCAGAGGGAAACGATGGCGCAAGCGATTGAGAAGCGCTTGCGCGAGGCGCGGACGTGTCGAAGCTCCATCGGAAACCTCCACGACTGAGGGCTGCGGGGTTGCGGAATGCGGAGGGGAAAGCTGATGAAAACCGCGCGCCGTCAATCGTTCTTCAACTCCGCATTCCGCGAGCGGTTCAACCGGCGTCCTCCCTGATGAGGTCGAACGCCTTCTCGCTGATCATGTAGATGGCCGTGACGATGAAGTAGCCCGGTATCTTCGGGAAGACCGACGCGTCCACGACGCGCAGCCCCTCCACCCCACGCACGCGGAAGCGGCTGTCGAGCACGGCCATCTCGTCCCGCCCCATCTTGCAGGTGCAGGAGGCGTGGTGACCCCACGTCTCGTCGCGTATGAACTGGTGGAGCGCGTCGTCATCGTCCACGTTCGGACCCGGCCATATCTCCGTGTTCTTCACCTTGTCTTCGTTGAGGCGCGCGTTCATCCTGCGGACGAACTTGACGCCGTCGAGGAGCGCGTTCATGTCCCGGTCGCCCGTGCCGAGGCCGTCGCGGAAGTTCTGGAAGTTGACGCGCGGCGGGTCCCAGGGGTTGGGCGAAGCCAGCTCCACGCGGCCCGTGTTCTCCGTCCTCGCCTTCAGGATGGCCCAGGTGAAGAGGTTGCGGTGCCGCTCCAGCTCCTTCGAGTAACCCTTCTTGTAGCCCCTGAAGTTGGCGGGCAGGCCGAAGATGAAGAGGTCAGGGTCTTTGAGCCATTTGTCCGACTTCTTGATGATGCCGATGAGCGCGCCGTTCGAGGCGTAGACGCTCGGGCCGCCCTTCTCCCACTCGGCCAGCAGCTCGTCCGGCGTGTCGTCGTCGGGCGGGGCGAACTTGCCGTTCTTGGTGAGGGCGAAGTCGGCCTCGAACCGCGAGACGACGCCCACCTCGTAGCGGTCTTGCAGGTTCGCGCCGACGCCCTCCGACTCGACGAGCACGGGGATGCCGAACTTCTGCAACTGTTCGCGCGGGCCGATGCCGGAGAGCATCAGGAGCTGCGGCGTGTTGAAGGCGCCGCCCGCGAGGACGATCTCGCGGCGCGCGAACACCTTCAGGCGCGGGAGCGCGGACGGGTCGGGCGTGGAGGCGGCGGCCGCCGGGTCGGCGCGGTAGACGTGCGCCCGGTCGATGTACTCGACGCCGACGGCGCGCTTGCCCTCGAAGAGGACGCGCGCGGCGAGCGCGTTCTTCTTGATGGTTAGAGAGCCGGGCGGCTGTCCCTGCGGGTTCTTCTGGAACTCCGCGGTCTTCTTCTTCAACTCCTCCTCGACGCTCAGCAGGTACTCGCGCGGGCCGACCCGCCGGCCATTGTCCACGGTGAGCGGGGTGAAGACGAGCCCCTGCGCGGAGGCGTTGCGCGTGTCGTTCGGGTCGAGACGCGTCGCCAGCTTGAGGAGCGGGTTGCCGAGGTGCTCGCGCAGCGCGGTCTTGACGGTACTGATGAGGAGGCCGGCGAGCTGCTTGTCGCGCAGCAGGCGCGGCAGCAGGGCGGGGTCGGTGCCGCTCGTCGGCAACCAGCCGTCGAAGCCGTGGCCGTGCGCGGGATCGGACTTCGGGCCGCCGCTCTGCAACGCCGAGAACGCTTTGCTGAGGGCCGAGCTGAAGCCGTTGGGGCGCGGCACGTACTTGCACCGTTCGAGGCGCGCCCAGTAGAGGCGCATGCTTTCGGCGCGCCACGTGCTGTCGCCCGTCAGCGCGGCGATGTTGTCCCAGTCGCTGTCCTGCGGGACGACCGTGATCATCGCGTTGTGCGCCGTGCAGCCGCCCAGGGCGGCGGCGCGCGGATACCAGACCCGCTTCTGGCCCTTCAAATCAGGAGGGAGGTCTTCGTCCTTCACAACCTTCGTGTCCCTCTCCTGCAAGGCGTCGTCCGTGTAGTGGCGCACGAAGAAGTCCCAGGAGCACTTGGGGTACTCGGTCGAGAGGCCGTGGAAGATCGGGACTTTATAGAGGTACTCGCCCCGCTTCCGCTCCAGGTCTTCGGTGGAGGGGTCGCCGCCCGCCTCCAGCACCAGGACTTTGAAGCCGGCCCTGGCGAGGTTGGCCGCGAGCGGGCCGCCGCCCGCGCCCGACCCGACGACGATGTAGTCATGTACGGCTGTGCTCATGTCTCGCCCTCTGCGGTGTCAGGTATTCAGAAGGTCTTCAAGAATTCTATGAGCGCGCGCTTGTCTTGATCGGAGAGAGCAGGCTCGCCGTCGTAGCCGTCGCCGAAGTAGTGGCCGCGGTTGACGACGTAGTCGGGGCACTTGCTCAACTCCATCAGCGGCTTGACGAGGTCGGCGAAGACCTTGCGCGCGCGCTCGTCGGTCGCGTCCTGGCCGAGTTTCTTGAGCGACTTCTTGAGCTTGAGCGCGAGCGCGAGCACCTTCTTGTCGTGTTCGAGGCGGGCCTTCGGGTCGGTCTCCTCGCTCAGCAGGCTCAGGTTGGAGAGCAGGCCGACGGGGAAGCCCGGCGGGATCGGGCCGATCTCGATGCCCTTGTCGCGGAAGATGCTCGGGAGGAGAACCTGACCGGGGCCGACGAGCGGTCGGAGCTTATCGGGGATGTAGCCGGGCGCGATGCGTATGTAGCTGCGCTCGGTCGTGCGGTCAACGACGCCGGGGAAATCCTTGTGCAAGTCGGTGCGGTGGTCGGCGGCGAAAGCCTTCTCGAGCACGGGGTCTTTGCGCCGTTTATCGGGCCAGAGCATCTGCTCGATGGCTATCTGGAAGGACTCCATCCGCTTCTCGACCGACGGGCTCGAAAAGAAGCGGCCGACCGTGTTGTTCAGGAGGAAGGGCGACGTCGACCACAGGCTGACGAGCGAGGCCGGGCGCGTGTAGCCGCGGCCGCCGCCGGGCGCGGCGAACTTCACGGGCTCGCCCGTCTCCGGGTTGTAGACCGTAATCTCGCCGACCGACGGCAGTTGCTTGTAGGTCTCGGAGGTGAAGTTGTCCCAGATGTTGCCGCGGATGCCGTTGGTCGCGAGCGGGCTGCAAGCGTTCGTCTGGAGGAGCGTGACGGGGACGCGGAAGTCGGTCGAGAGGTAGTTGCCGTCGAGGAAGTCCGGCGCGGCGACGACGGCGCGCATCTTCGACTTGAACTCGTCGGTCTTCGTCCAGGCCCAGTACTCGTTCCAGCACTGCATGTAGTCGGGGCCGGAGCAGCCTTCCTTCACAATGATGCCGAGCGGGCGGTCGGGCGTCGGCAGCTTGCTCGAATGGCAGCGGGCGCAGTTCTCGGCGAAGACCTCCTTGCCGCGGCTCAGCACCGACGCATCTTTCGTCAAATAAGCCTCACCGCCGGGCGCGTCCTTGAGCTTGTGCGGCGTGCCGGCGCGGATGAGGAAGCGGGCCATGTCGGGCGTCTGATCCTCGGTGGCGCCCCAGTAGGACGAGTTCCTGCGCGCGACGGCTATCTCGATAGGCGTCGTCGGCACGCCGCCGACGAGCGCGTTGAAGTGGAGCATCCACTCCTCGCTGAACAGCCCGATGTTGAGGTAGACGCGGTTGAGCGCGCCTAGGCCCCCGACCGAGTCGGCCCCGTCCTTCAACACGCGCGGCGAGTAAACGAAGGTGGGCGACTCGGGGGTCACGGGCGAGACGAGGAGCGTGTTGAGGAAGTCGCCGGGCGCGAACGCGGGGTAGTTGTTGAACTGTTTGTTGTCGAGGCTGCCGCCCCCCAGCCTCTCCTTGCCGAAGCGCCTCGCCTGTTCGAGCCTCGGCATGAGCTGGTAGATGGCGTTCATCGTGCGCGGGTTGACGATGTTGTCGGTCGAGACGAGCGAGGTGTCGAGCGCGCCGGGCCGTGAGGTGTGGAACATCTGGAAGATGTAGCTCGAAGGCTCGGCCTGCCAGTCGAGGATGCGATCGACCCAGAAGTACTGCGCGCCGACGGTCGAAGAGAGGTTCTCCCACTTCGGGTGCTCGGGATCGGCGGGGGGCCGCAGGGGGTCGGGGCCGATGTGGCAGAAGGCGCACGACATCCCGACGCGGTAGGGCCGGACGAGGTCTTTGTTGTTGTAGTAGTCGGGGTCGTTGTAATACTTCTCGGGGTTCCACTTCGCGGCGGCCTTCGCGTCGAAGGCGGGGTTGGGGAAGAGGCGCAGGCCGACGATGCCGCTCGCCCAGCCGTAGAAGGAGCCGACGGGCATGTTCTTGCCGCGCGCGCCGACGGGCACGCCCGGGTATTTTCCCCCGTCCTCAAAGGGGTCGGCCGGGCAGTCGGGCTTGCGCTTGTCGAGCCAGAGGCCGAAGCGGGCGGGGTCGGGGCCAGTTGCCTTCTCGAAGCACGGCTCGTTGATGAGGCCGAGATACTCCCAGCGGTTGTCGCGGCTGAACTTCATCCGCTCGCCCTTATTGTTGATGGGGTCGGGGTAGGACGAGAGCGTCTTGAGGAGGTCAACCGAGCCGAAGCTGTTGACGGTGATCGTATCCCAGAAGCGGTCGTTGCCGCCCGTCCAGACGATCCACGTGTTGCGCCCCCTCACCTCCTCCGGCGTCATCGCCACGCCGCCGTCCGCCTCGCGGAAGTAGTCCTCGTCGGCCGCGTGGTTGCTGCCGGGCGCGCGGAACGAGGCCGGCGAGCGGCCCACGGCCTTCGCCTCGTCGAGCACCCCGCCCGGCTGCGGCCTCGGTGGTTTATTCTCACAGCTCGGGGCCATGACCATACACGCCGACAGCAGGACGAAGGCTGCCAAGGCGATTCGCTTGAGCAGGTCGTTGTTCACGGGACGCCCTCCTTGGGTTCTGGGCTTACAATAAATATGGGGACTGAGGGCGAAGCGTTTCAGGGGAGGTCGATGACAATTTCGCCCTCCACGTCGCCGCCGCCCGGCGCCTCCCTCTTCACGTCCGCGAGATTCCCGTCGCCGTCGAGCGCGCCGAGGGCGCGGATGGTCGCGCGGCGGCCGTCAATGGTGACGAGCAGGAAGTGGTACTCGCCGGCCCACGAGACGCGCTCGGCCTGCGTGGACTTTCCGGGCTCGTCCTCGTTGAGCTTCCCGGCCGCGCCCGTCACGAAGTAGTTGACGCCGCCGAGACGGTTATGTTGAAAGTCGTGGTCGTGGCCGCTCAGCACGAGGCGCACGCCCGCGCGCCCGAACTGCTCGACCAGCTCGTCCATCCCGTCCGTGTCCCCGTGCTCCGGGCCGGCGGAGAAAGGCGGGTGGTGGCAGAAGGGGATGCGCCAGACAGGCGAGGCCGGCGCGCCTGCCGCCGCCGGGGGCAGCGCCTTGGCGAGGAACTCTTTGTGCTTGGGGACTTCGAAGAGCCGCTTCTTGAAGACGGAAGGCTCCTTCGAAGTGTCGATGCAGAGGAACTCGGCCTCGGAGCCGAAGCGGAAGCGGTAGAAGAGGCCGGGGTTGATCGAGGCTCGCCCTTCCTTCTCTTCCCCGGCGACGCGCTCCTCGACGTAGAAGTTGTCGAAGAGCTGCGTGCGGTCGTCCCTCTCCTCGGTCTCGGCCGAGTCGTGGTTGCCGATGCTCGGGTAGACGGGGACGCGGTTGATGACGTAGCGGTAGGGCTGATAATAGGTGAAGTACCAGTCGTCGTCCTCGTCGCCGGTGTCGCCGCCGAGCAGGCCGAGGAATCCGCCGCTGCGGTAGATGTTATCGCCGGTCGTCAGGACGAGGCGCACGCCGTGCCGATCCAGGGCCGCCTCCAGCGCCGCGGCCACCTGCCGCTGGCCGCGCTCGTCCTCCTTTTTGACGCCGACGCCGAAGTCGCCGATGACGGCGAACGTCACGGGGCGCGGCGACGGCCGGGCCGGGTCGGGGAAGGTGCGGAAGCGGTTCCGGTAGGATTTGCTCTTCGGCCCGAGCCCCATCTTGTCCCCGACGCGCTCCCAGTTGCGGCGCGGGCCGCCGGCCCACTCCTCCTCGTCGGCGCCCGACATCACTAACACCCTGTAGGCGTACTCGGTGTCGGGCGTCAGCCCCGAGACGAAGCAGTGGTTCTTCCCGGGTTCGCCGGGGAAGGAGCCGACGAGGTTGCCGGCGGCGTCCGAGACCTCGACGCGGGCCGGCCCGTAGCTCTTCGAGGTCGCGCCGATGGAGTCGCTGCGCGGCGGATGGATGTTCTTGAGATCGTCGTCGTCCACGAGCTTGAACTCCTTGCCGGAGTCCTTGACCCTGAAGTAGAAGGCCCCCCAGGCGATGAGTGCGGACTTATGCGTCAGGCCGGCGAGGGTGATGAAAGGTTCCGAGTAGTAGTCAGGCATTTGATCATCTCCCGTGCGGTGTCGCGGCGTTATCGACCCACGCGAGACCGTGTCGGGCCGGGCGGCCCCTTAGAACCCGTCGTCCGCCAGCGAGTGGAGCGACGCGAAGGGCTCGCCGTGGCGGTCGGGCGCGAGGAAGAGTGCGCGCAGGGGATCGGCGGCGGCTTCGCGCGTGAAGGCGGCGGTGCGTTCCTGCCGCCGCGGGCTGTTGATGTTCTTGACGATTCGGTATTTGACCTCCGGCACCGTGAGGTCTACGACCAGCGCCGAGCCGTCGTCGAGCCCGAAGGCGGACGCCTGCGCCTGCTTCCCCTCCCCTTCGTGGAGCGGCCTCAGTTGCGCGCGCGACTCCGCGGCCCTCAGCGCGCTCACGCTCGAAGGGCGGAGCTTGACCAGCACGCGGTTGGTCTCGACGGGCTTCGGCGTGTCGTTCGGCATCTCTTTCGCGCCCCGCCGTGCGCTCACTTCCGGTCGGCTGCGCGCGCGTCCTCGATGATTACGTCCGTGGCCTTCTCGCTGATCATGTAGATGGCCGTGACGATGAAGTAGCCCGGTATCTTCGGGAAGACCGACGCGTCCACGACGCGCAGCCCCTCCACCCCCCGCACGCGGAAGCGGCTGTCGAGCACGGCCGTCCGGTCGCCGTCCGGGCCGATGGGGCACGTGCAGGAGGCGTGGTGACCCCACGACTCGTCCTTGATGAACTGGCGCAACTGGTCGTCGGTTTTCACGTCGGTGCCGGGGACCTGCTCCTGCTTGATGAGGTTCGTGCGGAAGAACCAGAACCAGCGCGAGCGCGCGAGGCGGTCGTTCATCGAGCGGACGAACTTGACGCCGCTGACGACGGCGTCGAGGTCGGGGTCGGCCGCCGGCTCGCCGTCTCCGAAATACTTGAAGTTGACCCACGGGCGATCCCAGGGCTTGGCGGAGGCGAGGCGCACTTCGCCCGTGTTGTTCGTGCGCGCCTTCAGCACGGCCCAGGTGAACCTGTTGTGCTTCGCCTCGAAGACCTTCGAGTAGCCGGGCACGTAGCCGCGGAAGAAGCCGGGCAGCCCGAAGATGTACAGGTCCGGGTCTTTCAGCTCAGGGCTTGAGCGCTTGATGATGCCGATGAGAGCGCCGTTCGTCGCGTAGATGCCCCGGCCGCCCTTCGCCCACTCTTCGAGGAAGCTGTCGGGCTTGCCGTCCTCGCCGGGCGGCTCGAAGGCCGCGCCTTCGAGCAGGACGAAGTCCTTCTTGAAGGCGGTGACGACGCCGACCTCGTAGCGGTCTTGCAGGTTCAGGCCGACGCCGGGGCGATCCGCGACGACCTCGATGCCCAACTCGCGCAGATGGTCGGCCGGGCCGACGCCGGAGAGCATGAGTAGCTGCGGCGTGTTGAAGGCGCCGCCCGCCAGTATGACCTCGCGCTCGGCGCGTACCTGTACGCGCGGCAGCGCCGAGGTGTCGGGCGTGAGCTTCGCGGCGTTCGGGTCGGCGCGGTAGACGTGCGCCCGGTCGATGTACTCGACGCCGACGGCGCGCTTGCCCTCGAAGAGGACGCGCGCGACGAGGGCGTTCATCTTGATCGTCAGGTTCGCGCCATGCTGCTTGCTCTCCTTGACCCGGAGCAGGTAATCGCGCGGCCCCATGCGCTTGCCCTTGTCCACGGCGAGCGGGGTGAAGGCGAGCCCTTCGGGGCTGTCGCCCGTGTTGCGGCTGTCGTTCGGGTCGAAGCGCGTCTCGACGCCGAGCAGCACGTCGCCGACGTGATCGCGGAGGGTGCTCTTCGCGCTCTTGATGAGGAGCCTGACCAGATTCTTGTCCTTGAGGACGAGGAAGGGGTCGGCCTCCGAAGTCGGAAGCCAGCCGTCGAAGCCGTGCCCGTGCTTCCAGTCGAAGCTCGGCCTGCGCCCGCGGAAGAGCCCGACCGCCCACCAGAAGAGAGTCTTGAAGAACCACTTGATAGTCCGCGAGCGCGGCACGTACTTACAGTCTTCGAGGCGCTGGAAGTACGGCCGCATGCGCTCGCCGCACCAGGAATCGTCGCCCGTCAGCCCCGCGATGTAATCCCAGTCGCTGTCCTGCGGGACGACCGTGATCATCGCGTTGTGCGCCGTGCAGCCGCCGAGCGCGCCCGCGCGCGGATACCAGATGAAGGGCTCGCCGTTAATCTCCACGCACTTCGAGTCCCTCCGCTGCCGGTCGGTCGATGTGTAGTGGCGCACGAAGAAGTCCCACGCGCACTCCGGGTATTCGGTCGAGAGGCCGTGGAAGATCGGCACCTCGTACATGTAGCGCCCGCGCCCGGTCTTGTCCTCCGTGCAGGGGTCGCCGCCCGCCTCCAGCAGCAGGACTTTGAAGCCGGCCCTGGCGAGGTTGGCCGCGAGCGGGCCGCCGCCCGCCCCCGACCCGACGACGATGTAGTCGTATCTCTCGGTGCTCATGTTCGTCCTCACCCTTCGGAAGGAGGAGAGTGGGCGGCCAAGCCCGTCGCGTGAGAGAGGCGGCCGCCGCGCGCGCCTAGAAGGTCTTCAGGAACTCGATCAGCGCGTTCTTGTCGTCGTCGCTCAAGCCGGGCTCGCCGCCGAAGCCCGTGCCGAAGTAGTGGCCGCGGTTGACCACGTAGTCGGGGCACTTGCTCAGAGACATCAGCCGCGCGGCGAGCGGCCTAAAGACATCCTGCGCGCGCCTGTTGTACTCCTCGTCGTCCCCCCCCGCCGGCGGCGGTGGCCCAAGCTCCCCCATCTTCTTCTTGATGTCGAAGGCGAGCCCGACCAGCTCGTGGTCGTGCTTGAGCCGCTCCCAGAACCCCATCTCTTCGGGGCGTATCATCAGGTTCGTGAGCAGCCCGACGGGAGCGCCGCGCGGGATCGGCCCGATCTCTATGCTCTCCTGCTTGAAGACGTTCGGCAGCAGCCAAGGCCCCCACCCCTTCAGCGCGTCGGGCACGAAGCCGGGCGCGATGCGGATGGAGGAGATTCGCGTCGTGCGGTCTATCGTGCCGGGCACCTTGTCGCCGAGCACCGAGTCCTTCTCCCTGTCCTGCGGCCAGAGCATCTGGTGGATAGACTTCTCGAACGAGTCCATGCGGCCGGCGACCGAAGGATCGGGGTTGAACGGGCCGACGCTGTTGTTGAGCAGGAACGGCGCGGTAGACCAGAGGCTGATGAGCGACGCCGGGCGCGTGAATCCGCGGCCGCCGCCCGGCATCTTGTAGGGCCGCGCCTCGCCCGTCACGGGGTCGTAGATGGTGATGGTGCCGACCGAGGGGAGGTCTTTGTAGGTCTCCGAGGAGAAGTTGTCCCAGATGTTGCCGCGGATGGCGTTGGTCGCGAGCGGGCTGCAAGCGTTCGTCTGCAGGAGCGTGACGGGGACGCGGAACTCCGTCGAGAGGTAGTTGCCGTCGAGGAAGTCGGGCGCCTTGACGATGGCCGTCATCTCGCGCTTGAACTCGTCCGTCTTCGTCCACGCCCAGTAGTCGTCCCAGCACTTCATGTAGCCGGGGCCGGCGCAGTCGGGCTTCATCCGGTCTTCCGCGTGCGCGGGGAGCTTGCTCGAATGGCAGCGGGCGCAGTTCTCGGCGAAGACCTCCTTGCCGCGCTCCAGCTTCCGGTTGTAGCCGTCGTCGAGCGGCTGCCCGCCGTTCATGTACTTCGCCCCGTCGGGCGCGTCCTTCAGGTAGTGCGGCGCGGTGGTCTTGAGGAAGAAGAGTGCCATGTCGGGCGTCTGCATCTCGGTGGCCTCCCAGTAGGAGGAGTTCCTGCGCGCGTCCGCGATGAGGATGGGCGTGACGGTCTTGCCCCCGACGAGCGGGTTGAAGTGGAGCATCCACTCCTCGCTGAACAGCCCGATGTTGAGGTAGACGCGGTTGAGCGCGCCTAAGCCCCCGACCGAGTCGGCCCCGTCCTTGAGCACGCGCGGCGACCAGACGGTCGAGGGCCGCTGGAAGAGGCCGTTGAGGGCGGCGGTCTGCGGGTAGTCGTTGAACTGCTTGTTGTCGCCGCTGCCGCCGCCCATCGCGAGCGTCTCGCGGCCGAACTTCTGCGCCTGCGCCAGGCGCGGCCCGAGGTTGTAGAGCGCGTTCATCGTGCGCGGGTTGTTGATGTTGTCGGTCGAGACGAGCGAGGTGTCGAGCGTGCCCGGCCGCGAGGTGTGGAACATCTGCCAGATGTAGGTCGCCTCGTCGGCCTGCCAGTCGAAGATGCGATCAATCCAGAAGTACTGCGCGCCGACGTTCGACGCGAGGTTCTCCCACTTCGGGTGTTCGGGGTCGGCGGGCGGCTTGATGGGGTTCGGCCCGACGTGGCAGAAGCCGCACGACATCCCGACGCGGTAAGGCTTCACGAGGTCTTTGTCGTTGTAGTAGGCGGGGTCTTCGTAATAACGCTTGGCGTCCCACTTCGCCGCGGCCTTCTCGTCGAAGGCGGGGTTCGGGAAGAGCCGCAGGCCGGAGACGCCGCTGGCGTAGCCGTAGAGGGAGCCCACGGGCAGCTTCCCGTCGCTCGGGATGTCCTTGCCGGCGGGCAACTGCGTGCCGCGCGCGCCGACGCGGACGCCGGGGTACTTGGCCTCGTTCTCGAACGGCTCGGGCGGGCATTCGGGCGAGGAGACGCGCCTGTCGAGCCAGAGGCCGAAGTGCTCCTTGTCGGGGCCGGACGGCTTCTCGAAGCACGGCTCGTTGACGAGGCCGAGGTAGTACCAGCGGTTGTCGCGGCTGTATTTGAGCGACGGGTGCGACGAGACGGTCTTCAGCAGGTCGAGCGCGCCGAAGCTGTTGACCGAAATCTTATCCCAGAAGCGGTCGTTGCCGCCCGTCCAGACGATCCACGTGTTGCGCCCCTTGACCTCGTTCGGCGTGAGCGGGACGCCGCCGTCCATGTCGTGGAAGTAGTCCTCGTCCGCGGCCTGAAGCGACGCGGGCGTGCGGCCCGCGCCCCGCGCCTCGTCGAGTACGGTGCCCGGCTCGGGGCCGCCGCCCCGCCACCTCGCGAGAAGGAAGAGGCCGACGGCCGCGACGACGATGAGCAGCACGACTATCTTGACCAGGCTTTTTATCTTCATGGGACACGCTCCTCGGAGTCTTCCTAAAACTCAAAAGGTCTTGCGATGCCGCGCGGCCTTCGCCGGGGCGGGCGGCGGGCGGCGGGCGGGACAGGTGACTTAAATTTTCAAAGGCGGATGTGAGCGACGACTGGCCTCTGCGGCCGCGCTTCAGCGGTGCACGTGGAAACTGCCACGGCGCGGGTTGATCTCGGCGGCCATGCGCGAATACTTTTCGGCCTCCGCCTCCTCGCCCGTTGCCCTGTAGACGGCCGCGGCCTCGGAGAAAAGTCGCGCTTCGTGGACGCCGGACGAGAGCGACCTCCGCATCATCTCGGCCGCCTCCGCGAACTGCCCGTCGCGGTAGAGCGCCCACGCGAGCGCCGCCTGCGTCGAGAAATTCTCGCGCAGTTCCAGATCACTGCGCGCCCAGCGCACGGCCTCCGGGCCGTCTTCTCGAACGTCAGAGTAAAAGTCGGCGAGGTGGTGGTAGTAATGGACGCCGCCGCGCCGCGCCGCGCCGAGGTATTCGCCGAGCGCGCGCTCGAACCAGGGCCCGGCCTCTTCGGGCCTGCCCGCGGACTCGAACAACTCTCCGAGCGCCTGCATGAACTCGGGGCGCGGCAGCCGCGACAAGACTTTGCGGTAGAGCGCGGCCGCCTCCTCGAAGCGCCCCAGCGCGCCGAGCAGCTCGGCCGTGTGTTCTTCGACCATCCAGTAGCCCGAGTACGCACGCCGCGCGCGCTCGTAGTGCGCCCGCGCCTCCTCGAAGCGGCCGCGCGACATGTCCAGCTCTCCGAGTTGAAGCTCCAGCCAGCAGAAGTGGCGCATCTCCTTGGCGGTGAGTTCGTCCTCCGCTTCCGCGTACAGTCGCTCGGCCTCGGCGATGTCGCCGAACTTCGCGCGCAGATGCGCGAGGCGCGCGAGGTTGTCCCAAGTCGGCTCTTCGCGCGCGAGGCTTTCGTAGCCGGCGCGCGCCTCTTCGTACCTGCCCTCCTGAAAGTCGAGGTCTGCCTGGAGCGCACGCCCCTGCGGGCTCGCGCGCAGTTCGGGGCTCGCGTCGAGGCAGCGCCTCACGCCCGCGAGGCGGTGGAGCTTGAAATCGAGGCTCGCCTTCAGGAAGTAGAGGTCGGCGGGGTTCGCGGCGCGCGCGAGGGCGCGCTCGACGGCCTCGCCCGCGCGCTCAAGCTCGCCGAGGTCTCCCTTGAGCGAGGCGCGCTGGTAGAGGCCGTAGACGTAGCGCGTCGCCCGCTCGACGTCGAAGGCGTCGTCAGTCGTCGGGTCGCGGCGGAACTCTGAGAAGGCACCGTCGATGCGCCCCAGTTCGAGTTCGAAATCGGTAGGGTCGGGCATGGATCGAATTAGCGCGTGCGGCCGCGTCGTGCGTAGGGGCTGGCCCCGCCCGCGTCGTGTGACGGGCGGCGCGCGCGTCTGCGGGGTGACGCCGCGCGCTCACCAGGGCTCGGCGAGATACGGGAAGTGTGCGAGGAACTCCTTGTCGTTCTTGAGCGGGTTCGGCGGCGTCTTCGGCTCTATCGGCGTCGCGTCCCAGAGCGACTGGTCATTGAGCAGGTCGAGGTGATACTTCCGGCCATTCCACTCGGCCTCCATGTCGAGGAAGACCGAGAGGAAGCGCGTTGCCACCTGGTCTTCGAGGCGGCGGCCGAAGGGCCACGTGCCCGTCGTGTCCATGTCTATGGCGCAGACGTTGGGGATGAATATCTCGAACGGCCGCCGGAGCGGGATGTCGAGCCCCTTCGGGTTCCACGAGTCGTCGGGCATGTTCAAATGCTGGAAGAGGACTCGGCGCACGCGCGGGAAGGCCGTGGCGACGAGCGAGTAGGTCTTGTGCACCGAGACGGGCGAGTCGTCATGATCAAAGGCGCACTTCAGCCCGAGCGCGCTGATGGAAGGCCCGAAGCCCCAGCCGAGGTGCGCGAGCCGCTTGATGAAGTGGGGCGCGAGCCAGAAGTTATTCGCGCCGAGCTGGCGGCTGTCCTCGCGCTCCGAGAGGCCGGCGTCGGCGAAGGGCTGGCCGTCGGTGTCAACGAGCTTGTAGCGCCGTAGCTCCTCGTCCTGCCGGAACGGGTCGAGCAGGGCCAGCGGGTGTTCGAGCCAGAAGGGATGGTCGGGGATCGTCTCGACCTTGTCGGCCGCCTTCAAGACCCAGCTCTCGCCCCAGACGTTGACGACGCGCTCCTCCTGCGGCGCGGGCGTGATGAAGGCGAGGGGGATTTCGAGGATGATGGCGTTGACGTTCTTCTGCTGCTGGCAGTCGAAGCCGGTGTAGACGAAGCGGTAGTTGCCGTTAGCGTCCTTCTTGAATTTGTCGCCGCCCCACGTGTAGGGGCCGGGCGGCAACTCACGCTTGGAGCCGTTCGTCGCCCTGCCGTGGACGTTCAGGTAACCCCAGTCGGGGTCTGCGGGGTCGAAGTTGAAGAGGTCGTTACCTTCGAGTTCGAGGAGCGTCTTCGGGATCGGCAGCTCGCGCGCCCACTGCATCGTGTGCGGGACGTGGTAGAACTGCGGCGCGTAGTTGATCGAGCGGAAGAAGCCGGTCAGGTCGTTGAAGAAGGCGTCGTCGCGCCCGCCGATGAAGGTCTTGATGGAGTGGCCGCCGGGCGTGTCGATGTCGAGGACGCGGTTGAGGTCTACGACCGTCTGGAAGTTGCCGCCGGGGAAGTTGAAGAACTTGACGGTGGCGCGCTGCGACCGGTCGACGGTGACGCGAATCTCGGACGGGCGGAAGTTGCCGAAATACTTGTCCTTGACGGCGTCGAAGTATTCGAGCAGCGATTCGAGGCTGTGCTCCTTGACGGGGCTCGGGACGCGCGGCGAGGCGTGCATCTGTATGCGGTAGAGCATGTCCGTGTCGAGGACGCCCGCCTCCGGCACGGAGGCGAAGGTGAGCGCGACGACGACCTTCTCGCCGCCTTCACGGTCGTCGCTGGGGAAGCCGAAGAGGTCGTAGAGGTCTGCGGCGCTCACATCTATGTCGGAAAAGATAGAGTTGACCGCGTTGGGGTCGTTGTGGTCGGCCATGAGATCTGCCTCGGGCTGAGCACCTTCTGCTGAGGGCAAGGGCAGGTGGTGGAAAGAGAGTTATGAGACGGAGCGAGCCTGGTGCCACTCGCTCGAAAGTCGACGACCGCGGGTGAAAGTGCCGCGCCCATGCTTGAACTTGGGCGCATCATAGCCGCCTTGCCGAACCAACGTCAATGATAAAGATTTTCTTCCGTGAAGGACGGGCTCGCGCCGCGCCGGGCACAAAAGGGGATGCCCGCGCGAGGGAAGTTTCAGTCTCCGATGAAGGCCGCGAGGCGTTCGTCGTAGAGTCCCGCGTCGCGCTCCCCACGCTCTATCGTCGCCGCCAGCAGGTCCGGGCGGGTGAAGTCCCACGTGCCGATGGGCAGCTTCTCGCTCGGTGAGACGTAGAGGCGGCGGGTCGCGTCGTGCGGGCCGAGCGGGCGCGGTGGCGCGGTCAGCAGGACGACGGAGCGCTCGACGCCGGGATGTTCTTCAGCCAAGAAGGAGGGGGCGGGGCTGATGATGCCTCCGTCGAGCAGCCTCTCGTCGCGGACTCGCCCGAGCGGCGTGAACGGGGGCGTGGCCGAGGAGGCGATGATGAGGTCGGCCAACTCGTCAGCCGTCTCGCAGTCGCGCGCGTCGAAGACGGCGGGCCTGAAGCCCGTGCGCCTCGCAAACGAATGCACGCCCGGCGCGCGGCGCCGCCCGTGGTCAAGGGTGTAAGCGCAAAGTCCGAGGGCGGCCGCGGCGAACGCCGGCATTCGCACGTGGAAGGCGGCCGTGATGACGAAGATGGGGAAGGGCTGCGAGCGTACTCGGTCGAGCCCGCCGTCCGCGAAGGCGTAAAGGAGTAGCTCGCGGTAGAGTTCGCCGTGAGGCGTCGGGCACCGCCCCGAGAGCAGGCGCCCCCAGTCAAAGTTCCGCGTCAGGCCACGGCAACGGCGCCGCCAGAACTCGCCAATCAGTTCTTCTCGCCCGCTCAGGAGGAGCGCGGCGACGCATGCACCCGCGCTGCACGCGGCCACGGCGCGTACGCGCGGAAGTAAACGATCCCGCCAGCGCCGCATCAGCCCGAACTGGTAGAAAGACTTGTTCCCGCCCCCGGCGAAAGTTATCCCTATGTCTTTTTCCCTCATGAGCGGCCCACCAAAATCATCGACGAGTTTCGTGTCGGTACGCCTGTGTTTTAACAGCTGCCCGACCCGGAACCAAGGGCAGACTGCGCCGCTCGCCAGCCCCTACTTCCTCGACTAGTCGGCCCACCGCTTGACGATCTTCTGCGCCATCCGCGTCGAGAGCGCCTTGTCGAACTCCAGCGTCCGGTAGTTCGTGTGCGGCTGGAAGAGGTGGGCGTCGTCCCCATCGGAATGGGCGATCCCCCGCCGCGTCCGA
>DASVQC010000104.1:0-12139 GCA_036389335.1 Pyrinomonadaceae bacterium
GCAACGAGTTGGGCGCGTATGTCGTTCACTTGAAGTGCGCCGAGTGGGAGTAGCGGGGAAGTCATAAAAGATTCGATACCTCTTAGCGTCTTTGCGCCTTTGCGCGAACCTACTTCTCACGCAAAGGCGCAAAGGCGCAAATAGAAGCGGCTGCGCTCGCGATGGAGCGCAGCCGCATTTAGTTTTGAGTTGGTAATCGAAGGTTCGATTACATGCCCATGCCGCCGCCCATGCCGCCCATGCCGCCGCCGCCCATGGCGGGGCTGCTCTTGTCGTCGTCCTGAATCTCGGAGACGAGCGCCTCGGTCGTGAGCATCAGGCCGGCGATGGACGCCGCGTTCTGCAACGCCGTGCGCGTGACCTTCGCCGGGTCGATGACGCCCTCGTCCACCATGTCGCCGAACTCCTCGGTCGCCGCGTTGTAGCCGTAAGACTCCTTCTTGTTCTCACGCACCTTCTCGACGATGACCGCGCCTTCCTTGCCCGCGTTCGAGACGATCTGGCGCAGCGGCTCTTCGAGCGCGCGGCGCACGATGGTCACGCCGATCTGCTCGTCGGCGTCGCCCTCGCCCTCTTTGTTCGCGCGGAACTTGTCGAGCGCCTTCGCCGCGCGCACGAGCGCCACGCCGCCGCCGGGGACGATGCCCTCCTCGACCGCCGCGCGCGTGGCGTGCATCGCGTCCTCGACGCGCGCCTTCTTCTCCTTCAGCTCCGTCTCGGTCGCCGCGCCGACGCGGATGACGGCGACGCCGCCGACGAGCTTGGCGAGCCGCTCCTGCAACTTCTCGCGGTCGTAGTCGGAGGTCGTCTCCTCGACCTGCGCGCGCAAGGTCTTGACGCGGCCCTCGATGTCCGTGGCTTTGCCCGCGCCCTCGACGATGGTCGTGTTGTCCTTGTCGATCGTCACCTTCTTGGCGCGCCCGAGGTCCGCCACCTGCACGTTCTCCAGCTTGATGCCGAGGTCTTCCGAGATGACCTTGCCGCCCGTCAGGATCGAGATGTCTTCGAGCATCGCCTTGCGGCGGTCGCCGAAGCCCGGGGCCTTCACCGCCGCGACGTTCAGCGTCCCGCGCAGCTTGTTGACGACGAGCGTGGCGAGCGCCTCGCCCTCCACGTCCTCCGCGATGATGATGAGCGGCTTGCCCATCTTCGCGATCTGTTCGAGGAGCGGGAGCAGGTCTTTCATCGAGCTGATCTTCTTCTCGTGGATGAGGATCAGCGGGTTGTCGAGAACCGCCTCCATGCGCTCCGGGTCGGTGACGAAGTAGGGCGACAGGTACCCGCGGTCGAACTGCATGCCCTCGACGACTTCGAGCGCCGTCTCCATCGTGCGCGACTCCTCGACCGTGATCACGCCGTCCTTGCCCACCTGCTGCATCGCCTCGGCGATCAGCTCGCCGATGGTCTTGTCGCCGTTGGCCGAGATGGTGCCGACCTGCGCGATCATGTCGCCCTTGACGGGCTTCGCCATCCGCTTGATCTCTTCCGTCACCTTCTCGACCGCCTTGTCGATGCCGCGCTTCAAGGCCATCGGGTTCGCGCCCGCCGCGACCGTCTTCACGCCCTCGCGGAAGATGGCCTGCGCGAGCACGGTCGCCGTCGTCGTGCCGTCGCCCGCGATGTCCGAGGTCTTCGAGGCGACCTCGCGCACCATCTGCGCGCCCATGTTTTCGAGCGAGTCCTTCAGCTCGATCTCTTTCGCCACGGTCACGCCGTCTTTCGTGATCGTCGGCGAGCCGTACTTCTTGTCGAGGACGACGTTGCGCCCCTTCGGCCCGAGCGTGATCTTAACCGCGTCGGCGAGCTGGTTGACGCCGCGCAGGATCGCCGCGCGCGACTCCTCACCATGAATAACTTGCTTTGCCATCTTTCTTTCTTCTCCTCACGTTAAATGTTTTGTGCGAACGAACGGTTCCGGCGGGGGCGGGGGCCTACTTGCCGCCCTTCTTGCCGCCCGCCTGCGCGCCCGCGCGCTCGATAACGCCGAGGATTTCGTCCTCGCGCATGATCAGGAACTCCTCGCCGTCGAGCTTGATCTCGGAGCCCGAGTACTTGCCGAACAGAACGCGGTCGCCCTTCTTCACGTCGAGCGACTGGCGCTTGCCGTCCTCTTTGTACTTGCCCTCGCCGACGGCGATGACCTCGCCCTCCATCGGCTTCTCCTTGGCGGTGTCGGGGATGATGATCCCGCCGCGCTGCTGCTCGCCTTCCTCTATGCGTCGCAGGATCACACGGTCTTGCAGGGGTCTGATGTTGGTAGCCATGAGCTTCTCCTTTCGGGTTTCACTTGAGAGATGAATGTCGGTCTTGATGACGGACTTCAGAATCGAACTTTTATCACCCGCCCCGCGAGAGTGCTAAGCGCGCGGGCGCAGAAACACGCCCGACTGCTCGACTCAGAACAGTTCACTCGGCGTCTCGCTTGCGGGGCGAGGAGACAGATTATCTCGTGTGTGCGGGTGTTGTCAACGTGCGGGAATTGCTTGAGTTTCCGGCGGATTCCGCCGCCGGCGGGGCTGACTCAGCGCGGGCGTCGCTTGGCGGTTTTCTTCGAGGCTTGGCGCTGCTGCGTGCGGTAGGTGGCGACGCGCTTGGAGAGCGTGTTGCGGTGGATGCCGAGCGTGGAGGCGGTGCGCGAGAGGTGCTCCTTGTGGCGCGCGAGCGCCTTCTCGATGTAGAGCTTCTCGAATTCCGAGAGGGCTTCGTCGAGCATCAGTTGCCCGTCGAGCATCTCGTCGATCAGGGCTTCGAGGCGGGCGCGCATCTGCATGGCTTCTCCAAGTGTCTTCGTGAATGGAAACTACTAATGCCCCGCGCGTTCTACCGACGAAAACTCCGGACGGCGAAAACTTTCACGCCGACAGCCGCCTGTACTCGGCGAGGAATCGCGCGCGCAGGTCGGGCGAGGTGACGAGCGCCAGAGCGCGCGCGCCCTCGGCCAGCGCCGGCGCGGTGCGCGCGTCGCGGACGAAGCCGAGGCGGACGGGGAACGCCGTCAGCGCGAGGTACATCGCCGAGCAGACCGCCGCGCCGCGCAAACACCCGAACGACGCGCCGAGCGCGCGATCCAGCCAGCCGAGCTTCGCGCGCCTGAGCGTGTCGCGCAAAAGCGCGCCCGCCGCGAACCCGGCTGAGAGGAAGAGGAACGCGACGAGCAGGAAGCCCGCGGCGTCAGCCGCCGCGCGCGTCTCGACCACCCCGAACGAGCGCAGCCACCCGCCCGCCCACTCGTAAGCCCGCGCCGCGACGACGAGTCCGACGAGCAGCGCGACCGTCGCGATCAGAGCGCGCACCGCGCCCCGCAACGCGCCCGCCACCACGGACGCGCCGACGACGGCGAGCACGATCAGATCAAAAAATGTCATCGTTAGCTGTTAGCTGTTAGCCAAAACCTATGCGTTAAGATCGCAGATGAATCACCACTCGGCTATGCCTCAAGCTCGACGGGCTGAAAGCTAAGAGCTAAGAGCTAACAACTCCTGCCCCGTGAGCAGCCTGTAGGCTTCGAGGTAGCGCGCGGTCGTGGCGGCGGCCACGTCGGGGGGGAGCGCGGGCGCGGGCGGGCGCTTGTCCCAGTTGAGCGTTTCGAGGTAGTCGCGGACGAACTGCTTGTCGAAAGACGGTTGGGGGTGTCCGGGCTCGTAGGTCTCGACCGACCAGAAGCGCGAGGAGTCGGGCGTCAGCGCCTCGTCGATCAAAATGATCCGGCCTTGCGCGTCGCGCCCGAACTCGAACTTCGTGTCGGCGATGATGATGCCGCGCGTGCGCGCGTAAGCCTCGGCCTCGGCGTAGAGCCGGAGCGTCGTGTCGCGGAGGTGCGCGGCCACTTCGCCGCCGACGATCTCTCGCACCCGCGCCTCGCTGATGTTCTCGTCGTGGCCCTCTTCGGCTTTCGTCGCGGGGGTGAAGATGGGCGCGGGCAGCTTGTCGGATTCGCGCAGGCCCGCGGGCAGTTTGTGTCCGCAGATTTCGCCGGTGCGCTGGTAGTCCTTCCAGCCGGAGCCTGCGAGGTAGCCGCGCGCGACGCACTCGACGGGGAAGACCTCCGTGCGGCGCGCGAGCATCGAGCGACCGCGCAGCACGCCGGCGTGGCGTCGAAGCTCGGCGGGCATCTCCGCGACTTCGGTCGTGATCATGTGGTGCGGCGTGACGTGCGCGAGGCGGTCGAACCAGAAGCGGGAGATTTGCGTGAGCACTTCGCCCTTGCGCTCGATCTGCGTCGGGAGGATGCAGTCGAAGGCGGAGATGCGGTCGGTGGCGACGACGAGCAGTTGTTCGCCGCCGACGCCGTAAACGTCGCGCACCTTGCCGCGCCGCACGAGCGGGAGATCGCCGAGCGATGTTTCGGTGACGGTCGCGGAGCGGCTCATTGTGTTTGCGAGAGTAGTTGGGATCGAAGTCGGGGACGTGAACAGCCTCTTGAGGCGAGGCGCGATTGTGCTCGCGGGTCAGTCCCTTTGTCAAGAGACAGTGATCAGAGGTTAGAGGTCAGAGGTCAGACGAAAACTAAAGGCATGAACTGAGATTTCGGGCGGGAGATGTAGCCCGGAGCCCCGAATCCCGCGGCCAACAGATGCCCGCTTCTGACCTCTGACCTCTGACCTCCGGCCTCTTTTTCGGGCGGGAAGTACAACGCTCACGCGGGTTTAGCGGCGCTGGCCGTCTGTGCTGAACCGTACACGGGCGGCGTCACATAAATAACTTAAGGCTTGAGTTTGCGGCGATTAACCTGTTATATTCCTAACTGTCAGGGGTTGCGTGCGGCAACTCCGAAGTGGCTCTGCAAGACTTCCCTCTACGAAGCTAAGCCGAAACAATCTGCCCCGATGTCAACTCGACCTGCGGAAACGAAGGCGAAAGGCTCAGAGGCCGAGGGCGAAATTCCGGACGCCCGCGAGCGCAAGATGTCCCTGCTCGTCGTCGAAGACGACGAGAACATCTCGACCGCCATCCGCGAGTACTTCACGCGCGCGGGTTACGAGGTGCGGACGGCGGAGGACGGCGTGGCGGGCGTGCAGGCCGCCCTGCACGACAGGCCCGACGCGGTCGTGCTCGATCTGATGCTGCCGAAGATGGACGGCCTCGCCGTCTGCCGCGAACTGAGGGAGAAGGCCCCTTCGCTTCCGATCCTGATGCTCACCGCCAAAGACGACGTGGTCGATAAAGTCCTCGGTCTCGAAATGGGGGCCGACGACTACATCACCAAGCCCTTCTCCCTGCGCGAGCTGGAGGCGCGGCTGAAGAGCGTGCTGCGGAGGGCGCAGGTCGCCTCGCGCGCCGAGTCTACGGGCGACGAGGCCCCGATCATGCGCGGCAAGCTGCGCATCGATCCGTCGAAGCGCGAGGTCTCGGTCGGCGACCGGCTCGTCGAGCTGACGCCGAAGGAGTTCGAACTGCTCCGGCTCTTCGCGTCCAACCCCGGGCGCGTCTTCCCGCGAAAGTACCTTCTGGAGAAAATCTGGGACTACTCCTACGAGGGCTACGATCGCACCATCGACTCACACATCAACCGCCTGCGCGCCAAGATCGAGGACAACCCCGAGAACCCGCAGATGGTCTTGACCGTGTGGGGCATCGGCTACAAGTTCAGCGACGACCAACGCTGAGACCCGCCCCAAACTCCACGGTCGCCGCTCTCGCTCGCCCGCTCGCGCCGAAGAGACCAAACACTAACTAGGTCTGACGGCGCTCCCAACCCAACACCCGCTTCGAGCGACCGAGGCTCTTCGCTTCCCACTCACGCGAACGGCCCGAACCCCGACCCCGGCTCGAAGACTCCCGAAGTCCGACGCCGGACGCGCTGGCGTTAAGCGCGACCCCTTCCCTGAGAGGTAGAAGTTATGCGTGAACTGAAAAAGATCGCACAGAACCCCACGCGCGCCATGCTCGCGCTCGCCGCGCTGGCCCTTTTCGTCGCGGCCTTCCCGTGGCTCCTCGCCACGCGCGCGCAGCGCTCGTCGAAAGAGCCGACGGTCAACGTCACGGGCGTGAGCGCGCGCCCGGCGGGCGGCGGCGAGGTCGTCTCGATCACGGCGGACGCGCCGCTCAGCCGCGCGCAGACGTGGCAGGACGAGGAGGGCTTTCACGTCGTCGGCTACAAGTGGGTGGGCCAGTTCGCGGGCGCTCCGCGCGGGGTGAAGGTGCGCCGGGTGGGGAACTCTCTGGAGCTGGTCGTGCCGACGCGAGCGGGCGCGAGCGTGACGGTCGTGCCGCGCGCCAACTCGCTCGACCTGATGGTCAGCGGCGGCGTGCGCGAGGGCGCGGACGGCGAATCGAAGAACGCGCCGAGGCAGGAAGCCGCGCGCGCCGCGCAACGCAAGGCGGAAGAACGCCAGAGCGCGGGCCGCGCGCAGAGGCCGCCCGCCCCCGACAGGGTCGACAGGCAGCTCGCCGCCGCCGCCGCCAACGTCGCCGCGGCGGAGAGGCTGTTCGAAGCGAAACCGGCAGGCAGGCAGACGAACGCCGACGCGGGCGCGCAGCCGCAGGCGAAGTCGAAGTCGCAGCAGTCGCAGCAGCCGAAGGCCCAGCAGTCGGGCGCGCAGGAGTGGAACGTCCAACAGCAGAACTACCAACAGCCCGGCGCCAAACAACCCGAGGCGCGTGACGCGCGAGCGAACACGCAGGGCACGCAGGCGAACGCACAGCCCGCGACGCCGAAGGGCGCGCAAGACGGCGCGAACGCGCAGGCGCAGACCGCCCAGAACGCGGCGGCGGGCGGCGCTCAAGTCGCCGGAGCGAACCAAGCCTTCCCGACGCCCTTCGCCGCGGCACAGCAGAACTCCCCGGCGGCGGCGGCGACTCAGCCGCCGCCACAGGTCGCGCAAAAATCCGCGATGCCGCTGCTCGTCAACTCGTCGAAGCCGATGGACAGCAGGACGCTCCGCCTCTCGCTGATGGTCGTCGGCGGGTTCCTCGGCGTCGGGCTGATCGCGTTCCTCTTCATCTTCATGAAGAACCGCGGCGCAGCCGCCGCAGGGAAGGGGGCCGAGGTCGCGGAGGAGAAGACGGAGCAGAAGACCGCGAAGGCCGAGCCGGGCGAGAAGAGCGCGGCGGCGAGGCCCGCGGGCCCGGAGTCGGGGGCCGAGAAGTCGTCGCCGAAGGTCGAAGCCGCCGGCGCGCTCGTCAAGCGCGACGCCAAGCCCGTCGTGATGTCCGCGTCCGCCCCTCCCGTGCTGTTCGGCGCGTTCCGCGTCGAGCAGGAGATCGACAAGCTCTTGCGCGGCACGCCGCACGTCATCGAGGTGCTCGCCTCGCGCGCGGCGGACGACCGGCGCGCCGTCGAGACCTCGCTCCTCAAGGCCATCGGCTCGCCGGAGCTGTCCGAGGCCGAGCGCGGGCGCGCGCGCAAGGCGCTCGAAGAGTACGGCTTCGTCGCGCGACAGAGCGCGTCGCTGCTGCTCGCGCCGGACGCCTACGAGCGTTCTTCGGCGGCGCGCACGCTCGGGCAGGTCAAGTCGTCCTCTTCGCTCCCGTTCCTGCTCGAAGCCCTGCACGACGCCGACACGGTCGTGCGCAGCGAGGCGGTGGCGAGCCTCGGCACGCTCGGCCTGCCCCGCGCCATCGGCGCGCTGCTCGACATGGCGCGCCGCCACTCGGACATCCCCGCCTCGCTCGTCACGCGCGCGCTGAGCGCCTGCTCGGTCGACGCCCTAGAGTTCGACGCGCAGGTCGACGACGCGGGCCTCGCGGGCGACTGGTTCAGCGGCGAGATCACGCGGCTCGAACCCGCCTCGCAGGTCGCGCAGCTCCCCGAGTGGCTCGAAGACGAGACGCTCGCCGACGCGCTCGAACGCCTGAGCGTGGACGACGTCGAGGTGAGGGTCGCCGCCGCGCAGCAGCTCTCGCAGTTCCAAGTGCAGCGCGCCGTCGACGCCTTGAGCGCGATGGCGGGCAGGGACGTCGACGCCTCCGTGAGGGCCGCCGCCGTCAACAGCCTCGGCCACATCGACCACGAGTCGGTCTTCGCCTCCGTCCTGATCGCGATGGCCGACGAGTCGCGCGAGGTGCGGGCCGCCGCCGCGCGCGCCCTCTCGCGCCTGAGCTTCGACCGCGCCGACGCCTACGTGCGCGTCGTCGAGACCGCCGACGCGGAGACCCTGCGCGGCGTCGCCGAGGCGTGCGTCACGTCGGGGCTGGCGCGCCAAGCGATGGACAGGCTGGCGAGCGACGACCGCCGGCAGGCTTACGAGGCGTTCTCGCTCCTGACCATCGTCGCCCGCGGCGGCCAGTCGGAAGTGCTCGTCCACGTCGTCAAGGGCCACCCCGACTTGAACGTGCGGCTCGCGGCGGCGCGGCTGCTCACGCTACAGGGCGACGCGGAGGTCAGCCGGCGGCTGCGCCAGATCGCCTTCGAGGGGAACACGCCGGAGAAGTTGAGGGAGGCCATCTTGGAAGGGTGCGGGCGGCAGGAGCAGCCCGCGGGCGGCGGGGTGGTGGAGACGAATGAGGGTGACAAGAGCGTTCACCCTATTGCATAATTCACCGCGTCAACCCGGCTTCGTTCCGAAGACTTGCCTCTTGGCTCCAACTGCAATGCGTCTAACAAACTCCAATCACTACGCACGAAAACTTTTTCGCGCGCGCGCCACCTTGGCCGTCCTCGCCTGCGCGCTCCTCGCCGCGCTCCTCGCCGCGTCGGGCTCGCACGCGCAACAGCCCTCGAACTCGAACGCCGCCCAGCAGCCCAAGCGCGCGAAGCGGATCACGCCGCTTCGCGCTTCCGATTCGGCGCAGGGCTCGCGCGTGACCATCACTTCGGACGGCGAGTTGAGCGACTACTCTGCTTACCGCAGCGGCGACCGCTTCATTGTCGTCATCCCGCAGGCGCAGGGCGGCGGCGGCGAGGGCGCGCGCGGGCGCGGCTTCGAAGGCGCGCAGGTGACGAAGCGCGGCAACGATCTCGTCTACACCTTCAAGCTCCAGCCGGGCGCGTCGGCGAAGGTCTCGCAGAAGTTCAACCGGCTCGACGTGCAGTTCACCGCCGGGAAGGGGAGTGAAACCACCACCGGCGCGCAGGCCGCGCCGACGCCCGCGCCCACGCCCCGCGCCCCCGCCGAGATCGCGGGCATCAAGCCGACGCCCGCCGCCTCCGCGACCCCCGCGCGCGAGAACCCCTCGTCAGCGATCAATCAGGCGCAGCTCGCGCCGTCGCCCTCGGTCGCGGCGAATGCCGGCGGCGCCAACGTCTCGCCCTCCTTCCCCTCCGTCGGGACGACGCCCGCGGCGACGCCTTCGGTCGCCCCGTCCGCCGCGCCGTCGGTCGCCGCGACGCCCGTGCAGCTCGCGCAGGCGCAGGCGACTCCCGCCGCGCCCGTCCAAATCGTCGCGCCTTCGGCGACAGGGGCCACCACCTCGACGCTCGGCGCGTTCGTCCAACACAACTGGCATTGGTTCATCGGCGCGCTGCTCGTCGTCGGCGTCGGGCTGCTCCTCGTCACGCGCCTCGGCGAGCGTCAGGCGGCCCCCGCGCCGCAGGCGAAAGCGCCGGAACTCCGCGACGCGAAGACGTCTGATGTGCAGGCGACACCGGCAAGGCCTCAGCCGGTCGCGAAGCCCGCGGAGGTGACGCCCGCGAAACCCGTCGAGGTCGCGACGGCGACCGAGCGAGTGGCCGAGACGAAGAGTGTCGCGCCGCTCGCCGCGGCGGCGGGCGGGGTCGCGGCCCAGACGAAGAAGCAGGACAGGAAGAAGAAGAGAGGGAAGAAGGGCCGCGCGGTCGAAGAGCCCGCCGCTAAGGCCGAAGCGTCGCGGCCTGCGGCGGTTGCGGCGGAGACGGCTCCCGCCGCCGAAAGCCTCGCGCCGACGCGCGCCGGGGACGCCGCCGACGTTGCGGGCGAAGTGGCGGGCGCGGCGGCCCCCGTCGCCGGGGCGGCGCTCGTCGAGACGGGGCGCGAAGAGGTGAAGGCGGTTGAAATCGCCGACGCCCCCGCCGCCGACACCGAGCGCGTGGGCGAAGAGATCGGAAAACTGTTCGCGGGCGCGGCTTACGACGAGTCGGTCGTCGGCGCGCGCGACCGCGCGACGCGCGAGATGGTCTCGTCGGAGCTGCTCGCCGGGCTGTCGAGCCGCAACGCCGAGCGCAACGAGAGGGCGCGCGCCGCCTTCCTCAAGCACGGCTACTTCGAAGACGCCACGCGCGATCTGCAATCGGCGGAGGCCCCCGCACAGCGCGCCTCCGCCGCGCACGCGCTCTCGCTGCTGCGCGACCGTACCACCACCCCGCACCTCGTCGCCGCGCTCGAAGACCCTTCGTCCGACGTGCGCCGCGCGAGCGTCGAGGCCCTGGCGGAGTTGAAAGACCCCGCCGCGCTCGGGCCGCTCGAAGCCCTGCGCTGGCGCGAGACCTCTAGGCAGGTCCCGCGCGCGCTCATCCTGCGCGCCGTCGAAGCCTGCACGCCCACCGCCGAAGAGGCCGAGGCGGCCCCCGCGCCCGCCGTCGAACCCGTCGCGCCCGAAGCCGCCGCGACCGAGTTCGCGCAGTCCGCCGAAGCAGTGGCCGAGCCCGAAGCAGTGGCCGCGCCCGAAGTCGAGACTCATGAAGCGTCGATGCCGCAAGGCGCGACGCTCGAAGCCGAGACCGCCGAGACCGATACGGCTGCCGTGGCCGACGCGGTAGAAGCGACACCGGACGGGGCGGCGTTGGACGACGTGACGGTCGAGGCTGCGGCGACGCCCGCCGCGCCGGTCGAAGACGAGGGAGAGTTCGAGATGATCGCGGGCGTGGAGATTCCGCGCGCGCGCACGGGCGGGGCCGGAACGGTCGACGAAGCCGCGCCCGAGTTTGAAGAGAGGGCCGCCCTCGAAGCGCCCGCCTCCGGGCCAGCCGGAGAGGCGGCGCTCGATCAGTTCGTCGCGCACGACGAGGTTGTTGCGGCCCAAGCCGCCGCCGAGTCGCGCGCCTTCGACGGGCACGAGGGCGGGGCGACAGCCGACGCCGTGGAGACAGCCGCGGTCGAGTCGCGCGCCTTCGTCGAGCCGCAGATCGAAGAGGTCGACGCGGCGGGCGACGTCGTCGCCGCGCCCGCGCAAGCCTTCGAGGAGATGGCCTCCGCCGAACCGCTCATGACGGAAGCGGGCCGGAGCGCCGCGACCGACGCGACGGTAGAGACGGTCTACACCTACGAAGAGAGCGCACACGCCGAATGGCCCGCGCGACGCGAGGACGAGGGCGCGCCCGACGAGGGCCGCGCCGCGGTCAGCCTCGACGAGCGCGCGCCCGCCCGGTCTGAAAGTTTTGCCCGGGCGTCGGAGGAGGCCGAAGAGGAGACGGCGGAGCACGCGCCCGTCTACGCCGCGCCGGAGTTCGCGGTCGCGAGCGGCGAGCGGGTCGCCGACGACTGGCTCGACATAGACGTGGACGAGCAGCCCGTCGCGGACTCGGCCCCCTCGCGGCTCGCCGCCGAGCCGGGCGCGGAGTTCGAGACCCACGCCGCGCCGCCCGCGCCGGTCTTCGAGGCGACCGCCGAGCAGGCCGGGGCGGCCCCGTCACAACTGAGCGCCGAGGCGTTCGAGCACGCGGGCGTCGCGCACGCGCCCGAGGTCGAGCCGCCGACGCCGCCCGCGCGCGGCTTCGCTCGCGAAGCGGGCGAAGAGAGCGGCACGGGCGTGACGCTCGCGCAGAAGGGGATCGAGCTGTCCGGCATCGAGCCCGAAGACGTTTCGATCATCCCGAAGTCGATTCAACTGAGGCTCGGGAGCGAGGACGCCGCCGAGCGCGCCGCCAGCGTGCGCGCCCTCGCGCGGCTCGACACGGACGAAGCCTTCCACCAGATTTGCGCCGCCTTCGACGATCCGGCGCAGGAGGTGAGGGACGCCGCCGCGCGCGCCCTCTACGACTCCGCCGAGGATCGCGCCGAGTCGTTCACGCGCGCGCTGCGCGACTCGCACCCGGAGCGCCGGCGACAGATCGGCGCGGCGCTCGCCTCCTCCGGCCTCGCCGAGGAAGCCGTCTCGCAGTTGACGGGCGAGAGCCGCGGGAAAACTTACGACGCCTTCTCGCTGCTGTTCCTGATGGCGAAGGCGGGCGAGACCGCGCCGCTCATCCGCGCCGTCGAGAGCCACCCGGAGAGCGAGGTGCGCCTCGCCGTCGTCAAGCTGCTCGCGCTCTCGGGGCAGCAGGAGGTGCTGCCCTCGTTCAAGC
>DASVQC010000105.1:0-45923 GCA_036389335.1 Pyrinomonadaceae bacterium
GCGACCGACAACACGAGCCACGTCGAAGTGACGACGGGCGCGAGTCAGGTCCTGCCCGCCGGGAACACGGCGCAGGCGAACGGCGGTGCGGGCAACGGCGTCGGCATCGCCGTCCTCGACAGCGGCATCAGCCCGATGGACGGCGCGGAGTTCGCGGGCTACCAGTGGAAGAGCGGCCTGCTCGGCCTCACGCAGACCTTGGAGTCTTACGACCGCATCAAGAAGGCCGTCGACTTTACGGGCGAGGGCAGCACGGTCGACGCTTACGGTCACGGCACGCACACCGCCGGGATCGCCGCGGGCACGGGCCAGTCGAGCGAGGACTACGCCGCGCAGCACGCGGGCTCGCCGACCTACGGGGGCGTCGCGACGGGCGCGAACCTGATCAGCGTGCGCGTCCTCAACAGCCTGGGCGTCGGCGCGGTCTCGAACGTCATCGCCGGGATCGACTGGGTCATCAAAAACAAAGACGCTTACAAAATCCGCGTCATCAACCTCTCGCTCGGGACGCCGATCACACAGAGCTACAAGACCGACCCGCTCTGTCAGGCCGTCGGGCGCGCGGTGGACGCCGGCATCGTCGTCGTCGCCGCGGCGGGCAACTGGGGCAAAGACTCTAACGGCGCGACCATCTACGGCGGCATCCTCTCGCCCGCCAACTCGCCGAAAGTGATCACCGTCGGCGCGACCAACACGCAGCAGACCGACCGGCGCTCGGACGACGTGGTGGCGACCTACTCGTCGCGCGGCCCGACGCTCGTCGACGGCATCGTCAAGCCCGACTTGGTCGCGCCCGGCAACCGCACCGGCGCGGCCCAGACTTCCGCCGCGCCGCCCGCGGGCTCTGACTCGGGCGGCGGCTTGATCGGCGGGCTCGTCGGCGCGCTCGGCCTCGGCGGCGGCTCGACGCCCAACGCCGACGGCACGTATCAAATCCTGAGCGGCACGTCCTTCGCCGCGCCCGCCGTCAGCGGCGCGGTCGCGCTGATGCTCGAAGCCAACCCGTCGCTCACCCCGAAGATCGTCAAGGCCGTGCTGATGCGCACCGCGCAACGCCTGCCGGTCTACGAGACGATGGTGATGACGGGGCAGATGTCGCCCGTCGAGCGGCTCATCACGGAGGGCGCGGGCGAGCTGAACGCCAACGCCGCGAAGCTCGTGGCGAGCGCCATCCGCAAGGACGCGAACCGCGCGCTCGTCGGCGAGAACCTGATCACGGCGAAGAGCGTCACCTACCCGACCATCCCCAAGCTGACCTCTGCCATCGGCGGCGAGGGCGTCCCGCTTAACAACGGAGTGATCTGGGTCGAGGGCGTGGCGTTCACGGATCGGATGCAACTGACCGGCGGCTTCCAGATGCCGGACGGGCGGATCATCAAGGACGGCTTCGCCACCCTCGGCGGCTACTTACTCCCGGACGGCACCTACGTCTCCGCAAACGGGATCGCCATCGCCAGCGGCATCGCCATCGCCAGCGGGATCGCCATTGCCAGCGGGATCGCCATCGCGAGCGGGATCGCCATCGCGAGTTCTTACATCTCCGCGGACGGCACGCTCACGACCGGCAGCACGTACGGCCTGAGTTTCGCCGATCAAACCACTTGGGGCTCGAACCTCATCGACCCCACTTCCGTCAACGGCTCCGACGAGCTGTTGGTGATGATTCAGGGCGAGGCCGCCGTCCCCTTCGGCGTGCGCCGCCTCGCCGGCAGCAGCCCCCTCTTCCCCCGCCGGTAACACCGATCAGCACGGCGGGGGCGCATCGCGCCCCCGCCGCTTCCCCCCGCGACACACCGCCAATGACACACGAGAAGTCGGCAGAGATTAAGCACCGCATTTATCAGACGATAGTCACCGCCGCGGGCATTTCCTTGTGGCTCGCGGCCCTCGTCGTCCTGACGCTCAACTACACGCTGCGCGATCAGTTGATCTTCCTCGTGCTCGTGCCGATGATCGCCGTCGTCAGCTCTTTCTCGAACATCTTCCCTCTGCCGTCGAGTTTGAAATTCGCGCAGGAGAAAGTCACCTTCACGCCGACGGACTCCATCATCCTGCTCGTGGCGTGCTGGCACGGCATCGCCCCGGCGATCTTCATCGCCGGGCTCGACGGCCTTATCGCGTCGCGCCGCGCCGTCCGCCGCCTCTCCAGCAACACCTTCTCGTTCGGCATGCTGTCGCTCGTCGCCGCCGCCAGCGCGTCCACGATCAACGCCCTGCTGCTCTACGGCTTTAGCGAAATCGCGCAGGCCCGGCAGCACAGCTTCCCGGCTGTCGCCGTCGCGCTACTGGTGGCGAACCTCGTACACATCTTGGTGAACACGGGGCTCGTCTCCGTCTTCTTCGCGCTGCGCCAGCGCGACGCCGTCCTGCGTCAGTGGAGGCGGAATTTCCTGTGGGCGGCCCCGAACTTCCTGCTGACCAGCGCGATGGCGAGCGTGCTCTACATCACGCTGCAATACAACGCGCTGCTCACGTTCGCGATCGGCGCGCCGATCATCGCCGGCCTGTGCCTCGGCCACCGGCAGTACCGCAACAGCGTGCAGGAGCGGCTCGACGCCATCGAGCGCGCCCAGCAGGAGCGCGTCGAGATGATGGACAAGGCGCACCGCGAGACCATCGAGGCGCTGGCCGTCGCCATCAACGCCAAGGACGAGGTGACGCACGGGCACGTGCTGCGCGTGCAAGTCTACGCCGCCGGGGTCGCGCGCCTGCTCGGCTGCACCGAGGCCGAGGTCGAGGCGCTGCGCGCGGGCGCGCTCCTGCACGACATCGGCAAGATCGCCGTGCCCGACTACATCCTCAACAAGCCGGGGAAACTGACCGCCGAAGAGTTCGAGAAGATGAAGGTGCACACCCTCGTCGGCGCGCAGATCCTCGGTCGGGTCGATTTCCCGTATCCCATCGTGCCCGTCGTGCGCCATCATCATGAGCGGTGGGACGGGCGCGGCTACCCGGACGCGCTGCGCGGCGAAGACATCCCGCTGACGGCGCGCATCCTCTCCGTCGTCGATTGCTTCGACGCCGTGCGCGAAGACCGCCAGTACCGCAAGGGCATGACGCGCGAGGAGGCGATCAAGCTGCTGATGGACGGCGTCGGCACGCAGTACGACCCGCGCGTCGTCGGCACCTTCGTCACGCACCTGCCCGAGTTCGAGGCCGAGATTCTGGCGATGCGCAACACGCCTCCGCCCGACTTCGGCATCGGGCCCGTCGAACTACTCTCCGAAGCCGCGCGCGCCGTCGCCCCCGCCGCGGGTCTGGCCGAGGCGGTCGCGACCGCGCAAGTACCCGAGCCGACTCTCACGAACGGCGCGCGCGCCGCGCTCGACCGACTCGGTCGCGAGTTAGACGCCGGGCACACGCCCGCCGAACTCGCGCGCGCTTTCACGCGCGGTCTGAAGGCCGTCGTGCCCTACGACTCGTGCGTGCTGACGCTGCTCGCGGCGCACGGCGGTGAAGAGGGGGCGGCGCACGCGGAAGGGATGCACGCCGGGGCGTTGGCGGAGCGCCGCGTCGTCCCCGGCGAGGGCGTGACCGGCTGGGCGCTCGCCAACCGCCAGCCGTTCTACAACGCAGACCCCGAGCTCGACCTCCCGCCCGCGCTCGCCGCGCGCTGCGCCGACTTCCGCACGCTCGCCGCCTGCCCCGTCCTCGACGCCGGGGAGTTGCACGGCGTCGTCACGCTCTACTCCGCGACGCTCGAAGAGTACGGCGCACAGCACCGCCGGATGCTCGAAGAGTCCGTCAGACTGCTGGCGTCGTCGCTCACGTCGCGCTCGCACTCGGGCGCGGCGGCGGCGGGGCGCAGCTCTCAGACGATGGGGGAAGATTTACGAGGCGCGACGACGTTGAGCGCGCCCGCGGCAGGGTTAGGTAATGTCGTGCTGAAATCCGATCTGATGCACTAAACGCGCGCCGCGGGGCGGTGGCGACGGGCCGGGCGAAAGAGGAGGCCGGAGCCGGACGAGGCTCGTGTGTAGACTCGACGGAACGTCGTGCGGAAAACTAGAGGCCGTTCGAGGCAACGGATTACTGTCGGCCCGCGATGGCTTCGACGCGTGATAACATCGCGTCGAGGGCTCTCCTGTCGAACAAGCGCCCGCTCGCCACCACGGCACTTATCTTTCGCGTGTTGCCGATCTCCTCTAGGGGGTTGGCGTCGAGCAGCACCAAGTCTGCCAGCTTCCCCCTTTCGACCGTGCCCTTAAGAAAGGGATGCAAGCCAGCCAGACCGTGGAGGCGTCAGAAGCAGTCAACTGAGGGATAGCTACGGGTAATGAGTGAAGCCGCTCGCAAGGTGCGCGGGCGGCTTTTACTTTGCGAGATGCTTCCTTATGTCAGTTATCTGGCGACTTCATGACAACTTAGCCTGACTCGGTTTATACGAAGCGGAATCTCATTTCACGCCATTTCCAATGTCTGGAATCGAACTGAAAGGCTTACCCCACCGTTCCAAGTCAAAAGCCTGTCGTATAGATAACAGGTTTTTGATAATTTCAAGTAACCCCCTATTGCTCTGCCCCGTTTTCGCCTGTGAGGCTCGCTGAAAATCAGCTAGGTAAATAGAGTAAAGTATCTTTGATTTATCATAAGCTAATCTAATCTCGCCAGCTTCATTATCGGGAACGACCTGCAACAACTCCCACAAAAGAGAGCGTAAACTCCTGTTAGCATATTCTGGAAAGACATTGATTGGATAGTCAATCGCCGAAGGTTTTTCTAATCCCACTACTATTTTGTTAATAACCGTAGTTTCATTAGGGCGCATTGATTGCGTTGCAAAATAACTCAGCCGACTTGCTATCTCGGCATCAAGCTTACGTGCAATGAGCTTATTCTCCTGAGCTAACTTTAACTCCTGTTCGTGTTTTCTACGCTCATCCTCTCTCCCACTCTCCCACTTAGTGTAGGCAAAACTAATAAGCCCTAATACGACCGAAGACAAAAACCAAATGAATACCGCACTATTTACAAAAGCCGAGATGTCTTCCCACTTTGATTTCTTTTTCCCCAACTCCTTTGCCACTTCGTGGCGATATAACTCTTCTAAGCGGATACGTTCTTTGTCCTCATCAGTGAGCATTGTTTAATCCTCAAGGATTGACGAATCTGACACCACTTCTTAGGCTTGAGTAAGTGCGCCGCCATAAACTATTCAAGCTTGAATCGCAGACTGTAATTGGCGGACGGGAAGGCAGTCACGGAAATATAGTAGTTGCCTGTCTTAGGAATCTTACCTGCCCACTGCCTGCTTCTTCTTGTTTGGGTCTCGCGCCCGAAAGAAACCTGACTGCCTAACTCTTCTGTACTTACGGAGAATTCCGCCCTTTTCTCCGGTGATGTTAATGTTATTGTAAGAGTTTGCCCTTCTTTAGCGCGCACGATGTAACTCCTGATAATCTCGCCTCCTACGAAATCGTTAACGGCTGTCACATTGCGCCCTCTAGGGAAGCTGATTGTCTTGGAGGTAATATCTTGTCCATATGACGCCGATGTAAAAAACAAGGTCAGACACCCAATGAGGGAGGTTGAAATTACGAAGGCTCTGCGGTTCTGTTGTCGCATATCTCTTGTCCTCCTGTTACTAAGGTTTAATTACAACGTTGCCTAAGTAGCCCCTTGGTCTCCTAATAGACAGTACGTCCTGCATGTTTAACCATCTTCATACATAGTTTAAGGGAACATCAAATGATAAGTCATTCTTGGCGTCGTCCGTGCGCCAACCGCAGATGCCGAAACTCGCTTCCGTCGCTCCGGCACTCAAGTTAGTGGATACTTGGAAGCGGGGGGCTAAGGATTGGGAAGACCATGATTTAGTTTTCCCTTCAAATAACGGGATACCCCACTACCCCTTTGCCATTCGCGCTCTCTTCAAGCAGACGCTTGTACTTGCTGGTATCGAGCCGAGCCGCTACCGTCAGTATGACCTTCGACATACTTGCGCTTCACTACTCTTGATGGCGAACGTCCACCCTAAAATCGTGAGCGAGCGTTTAGGGCATTCTAGCGTGGCAATCACGCTGGACGTTTACTCACATTGCCCCCCGACGATGCAGGAGAGCGCGACCCTGAGCATTAGCGGCATGATCTATCAGGCTGGCAAGGAGAGTCAGCCGCGTGAGCTAATGGCGGGCGTAGATTTGGACTTGACCACGGAAGCAACTCGGTAAAGCTCGCACCTGATTAGCCGTTAAAGAGTCTGCCCATGTGCAGGCTCTTTTTCGTATTTTGCTGAGAAAAAAGCGGGAAATTCTTGTGTGTGAAATGTGTGTGGCGATGCCGGAAACCCATCAAAAATGCCCTCCGAACAAATCGGAGAGCAAGCAAGATAATAATGGAGACGACAGAGCCAGAGCGCGTTAGAAATTCAGCCTAGCATTCCTAAAGAAGAAGTCCCACGCATAACTCGTGGTTATGGTGGGACTTCCGGTGAACTGTGGAGTCTAGCCTTCCGACCGTTCACTTAACTGCTAGTGGGTCGCCGCCTCGAACGGTGTCATTCAAAGCCATTGGGCGAATCACCTTCCGAGGCTTATCAGGCTCCAGCCACCTCACTGTGATAAGAACTCATACGCTTTTGGATCACCTCCTTTCCAGTGTTGGGGCGATCATAAACGACGACTAATTGTGCGTCAATAACTATTTTCACACACCATGTTGTAGATTCGTTGCGCCGCGCCGCGAGAACGCGAGCCGCCCGCCGACGTAAGTTTCGTGCGCGTGCTCGACGCCGAAGAAGTAAGCCAGCTCGCGGTAGTCCGCGCAGTCGTGCACGGCGAAGTCGGCGCGCTTGCCCGCTTCGAGCGAGCCTATCTGATCGCCGCGCCCGAGGCTGTAAGCCGCGTTGACGGTCGCCGCCGTCATCGACTCGGCGGGCGTCATCTTCATCTGCGTCGAGGCGAGCGAGAGCGCCGTCGTCATCGAGGGCGTCGGCGACGAGCCGGGGTTGAAGTCGGTGGCGAGGACGACGGCGAGCCCCGCCGCGATCATCTCGCGCGCCGCCGGATACCGGGACGAGCCGAGCGCGTAGACGGAGCCCGGCAGCAGCACCGGCTGCACGCGCGCCGCCTTCAGCGCGGCGATCCCGGCGGCGTCCGTGTGTTCGAGGTGATCGGCGGTCGAGGCTTGCAGTTCCGCCGCGAGCAGCGCGCCCCCGTTGAGCGAGAGTTGATCGGCGTGGGCGCGCAGGCCCAGGCCGCGCGCCCGCGCCGCCGTCAGGATCCGCCGCGACTCTTCGACGCTGAACACGCGCGCCTCGCAGAACACGTCGCAAAACTCCGCGAGCCCCTCCGCCGCCACGCGCGGCAGCATCCCTTCGACGACGAGCTCGACGTACTCGTCGCGCCGCCCGCGGTAATCGTCCGGAACGTCGTGCGCGCCGAGGAACGTCGGGACGTAGCGCAAAGTCCCTTCGCCGTCCAGCCGCTTGATCGCGCGCAGGATTTTCAGCTCGTCCTCGACCGACAGGCCGTAGCCCGACTTCGCCTCGACGGTCGTCGTGCCCCCGCGCAAAAACCAGTCGCGGTAACGGCGCGACGCGGCGACCAGCTCGTCCTCCGTCGCCGCGCGCGTGCGCCTGACGGTCGCGCGGATGCCGCCGCCCGCCGCCGCGATCTCCTGATATGTCGCGCCCCCGGCCCTGCGCTCGAACTCGTCGGCGCGCGTCCCGGCGAAGACCGGGTGCGTGTGCGCGTCCACGAAGCCGGGCGTCACGACGCGACCGCCCGCGTCGATCACTCCGCAGCCTTCGCCGGCGAGCGGCTCGACCTCCGCGCGCGCGCCGACGCGCGTGATGAGATCGCCGCTGACGATCATCGCCCCGTCCTCGACGATCGACAGCTCCCGCAACTCCGACCCCGTGCGCGGGCGCGCCGCCCCGGCGAGCGTGACGAGCTGCGAGCAGTTGGTGACGAGTAAGTCGGGGGTCGGGCGTCGGGCGTCGGGCGTCATCGGAGTCATTTCGGCGAGTCCGGCGGGGAGCGTCTTTATCTCAAGCCTTACGAATCGGCAGAGCCTTTGCTTCAGACTCCGGACTCACGACCCCGGACTACCCCGAAGAGGTGTGATCGTGGACGATGCGCCAGCCCGCGCTCGTCTTGCGGAAGATGAGCGTGAAGCGACCGTGGGGCGCGTCATTGGCGCGCGCGAGCTGCCAGCGCCCGGTGACGACGGAGTAGAAGGGGCTCAAGGGTTTGATGTCGAGGTCGGAGAAGGTGAGCGTGCCCATCTTCTCGCGCGTGTCGTAGGACTTTTTGTAGCGGTCGAGGACGGTCTGCCAGCCGCGCGTGATCTGATCGCCGGAGACGAACGTAGTCGCGTCGCCGCGCTCGTAACCGTCCATGTAGCCTTCCACGTCGCCGCGGTTCCAGGCGGCGGCCTGAGCGTCGATGACGGCGCGGATCGCCGCCGCGTTCTCCGCGTTCTGCCGCTCGCCCTCCGGCGGGCTGGCGCAGCCGATCTGCGCGAGGCAGATGACGGCGGCGGCCAAGAGGGGCGCGACCGCCCCGGCGACCGATCCCGTTCCGTTCTTCATTCCAACTTTACCTCTGCGGCTGGTTCGCGAAAGCGGCGCGAGTATATGGCGGCCCGCCCTCCCGCATCAACGCGCGGCGCGGGCAGAGAGCCACGCGCGCAGGTCTTCGCGCATCTCGGGCGCGAACTCGTGCCCGGCGTCGTAGGACTTAACCTCCACGTCGCGCGCGCGGGTTTGCAAACGCGCCCCGTAGTCGGCGACGCGGTCGGGTGTGTAGAACTCGTCGCGCTCGCCCGCGAGGTGGAGGACGGAAGCGCCGGTCGCGCGGTAAACGTCGCTCTCCTCCCAGTCGCCCGGCAGGCCGCCGCAGACGCCGACGACGCCGCGCAAAACGTCCGCGTGCGTGAAGGCGAAGCGGTAGTTGAGCGCGCACGACTGCGAGAAGCCGAAGAGGAAGATTCTCCCGCGGTCGGCGACGCCTCCGCCGACGAGCGCCGTGATGAGATCGAGGAGCGCGCCGTGGTGGAGCGCGACCGACTCTTCCGCGCGGAAGTTGGTGAGCCAGCCGAAGCCGTAGCGCAGGGGCGCGCCCTTCTCCTTCGGCTCCTTCAGGTGTTGGTGAACGCCCTGCACCGCCGCGACGGCGAAACCTTCCGGCGCGAACCGGCGCGCCTCGCGCATCATCCACCCCTTGTTGCTGCCGTAGCCGTGCAGCGCGACGACGAGCGGCGCGGGCGACGGCGAAGGGGCGTAGAGGTCGTAATAGATTTTCGTCTCGACCGGGACGAAGAGGTCGGCGCGCAGGGCTTCTTCGGGAGGGCGTGTCATAAGTTATGCGATCAGGTCGGTCGGGAGTCTAGTCGTTTACGCATCGGCGCTCAAGGGAGCTTGGCCCATCGCCCCGCGCCCCGTAAATTCTTTGACGATCTTGGGACACGTGCGCGACAGTCGCGCGCGCGCGCGATGTTATAGTTGACCCGAATGCACGGGCTGACCAAGATCGTCGTCTATTCTCTCATCGCCACGCTGGCGATCATCGCGAGCGTGTACCTGAGCTGGTGGTTGCAGTCGCGGCTCATGCTGCGCGCGGCGCGGCGGCGCAAGGTGCGCGCGACGCGGCGCCGTCTGTGGGCCGATCCGGGCGAGGTCGAGCGTCTGGACTTCGCGTCGGGGCCGGGCGGCAGGGACGGCGCGCCGCTCGCGCCCTTCCGCTTCGTCGCCGAGCACTCGACGGGATCGAGCCCGTGCCTCTCGGTCGAGGACGCGCGCGGCAGGACGTGGCGCGTGAAGTGGGGCGACGAGGTCAAGTCGGAGACCTTCGCGACGCGGCTCGCGTGGGCGGCGGGCTATTTCGTCGAGCGCGCGCACTACGTCGCCGAAGGCGTGATCGAGGGCGACTACGAGCTGACGCGCGCGCGCGGTTGCGTCAACGAGGAGTGCAAGTTCCGCGACGCGCGCTTCGAGCTGGACGAGGCGGGCGTGCGCAAGCTGTTCGACGAGCACGGGTGGAGTTGGGACGACAACCCGTTCGCGGGCACGCACGAGCTGGCGGGCCTGAAGATCATGCTGATGCTCACGTCGAACTGGGACAACAAGGACGTGCGCGACGTGGCGCGCGGCTCGAACACGGCCATCTTCGAGCACCGGCTCGCCGACGGCACCATCGAGGCGCGCTACCTCGACATCGACTGGGGCGCGTCGATGGGCAGGTGGGGCGATCCCTTCACGCGCAGCAAGTGGGACTGCGAGGGCTACGCCGCGCAGACCCCGGAGTTCGTCACGGGCGTCGAAGGCGGCGTGGTGAAGTGGGGCTACGTCGGGCAGCGCACCGACGACGCGCGCGAGGGCATCACGGTCGCCGACGTGCGCTGGCTCTACAACTACGTCGGTCGCATCACGGACGACCAACTGCGCGCGGGACTGCGCGCGAGCGGCGCGACCGAAGCGGAGGTCGGGTGCTTCACGCGCGCGATCCGCGCGCGCATCGAACGCCTCGGGCGCGTGTGCGAAATGAGCGACGCAGGGTTGAGGGAGGGGTGAATGATATGGAGCCGGTGAGACTCGAAATCTTTTCCGATTACCTTTGACCGTTCTGCTGGCTGGCGGAGCCAGCCGTCAAAGAGTTGACGAAGTCGGAGCCGGGCGTCGAGGTGGTGTGGCGCGCCTTCGAGCTGCGACCGGAGCCCGTGCCCCCGCTCGACCCCGCGGGCGAGTACCTGCGGCGCGTGTGGGAGTCTTCCGTCTACCCTCTGGCCGGGCGGCTGGGCGTGACGATGCGCCTGCCGCCGCTGCAACCGCGCTCGCGCCTCGCGCACGAGGCGGCGCACTGGGCGCGCACGTCGGGCCGCTTCGAAGACTACAACGCCGCCGTCTTCCGCGCCTTCTTCGAGCGCGGCGAAGACATCGGCGCGCCGGCGGTTCTCGCCGCGCTCGCCGACGGGCTCGGCCTCGACGGCGGCGCGCTCGCGCTCGCGCTCGAAACTCGCGAGTTCGAGCGCGGCGTGCTCGAAGACGAGCGCGAGGCAGAGGCTTTGGGAGTCGGCGGCGTCCCCGCCTTCGTCGCCGACCGCAGGGCCGCGCTGAGCGGCGTGCAGACGGCGGAGAATCTGCGCAGGTTGATCGGGCACGCCCGCACCCCACGGGAAGCCGTATAACACCCCGACCTCAACCATATTTCCCGACTAAACGGGGAACACCGAAAAATTAGACGGCGAAATGGGCGTAATAAATTACGGCTTTTAAGGCGTATAATTTAAGTTAGGTTGCTAATCCTAAGAAGTTCTCGCAGTTTATAGAAACAATGCCGGGTGTTATATGAGTACGACCGCGTTAATTGTCGAGATGGTCATTGTAGGGTTTCAGGCGTTAATCTGGATGTCTCTAATTGTGTTAATAGTATTTGGTCATGACTGGATAGATATCTCCAAATTGAAAGACTGGGCAACATTAATCTCTTTAGGTTTGATTGCTATTTCTTATACCATAGGAATCATTTTCAATAGCCTTATAGGGTCAACATTTTTCCGTTGGGAATCCAAGAATTGGAGATTGTTTACGCACCTGCCAGAACGCCCTGCTCGAATGAGAGCCTACATCTTAATCAAAAGCAAAGACGCTTCTGAAAATCTAGAAAAAAGATTTTACCAAAACAGGTTGCTTAGAGGGACATCCATAAACGTACTGTTTATAGGGGCGGCGGTACTTATTCTGGCTTTAAAACATTCTGGATTTTCTTGGAGAGTATTGATAGGTATAAGCTTTTCCACCATATTTGTTACGGGGATTATTTTGCTGTCATGGATGCAAACATTGCAGGGTTACTATTTCTACCTAACCGAAGTATATAAGGCGATTAAAAAAGTCGACGAACTGACTTCGTAGGCATGGATTCGGCGAATCGCAACCTAACGACTCGTTCAACCGGACTCGCGATTAGGTAGTTTTCATCTTCAATGTTGATTGCTCGCCGGTTAATTCGGGCGTTAGGCGCTTTCTGTTCTCTAGCAGCGGCGGGAGGATGAAAGAATGAAACATTATATTATCCCGACCATGCGGACGGTATTTATTAGCGTCCGGGTTCTGGCGCTTCTAACTCTTTCAGAACCTTTGCAGACGAATGCCCAACAACCGAGGAAAGGCGCGCCCGCGCGGGGGACTCGGCAGGCCGTGCCGACGGTTCGATTTGATTCGGGCAACAGCGCGTTGAAGATTCCGCTCGACATCGACAACAACATCATTCGGATGGAGGTCAGAGTTAACCATTCAAAGCCGCTCAAGTTTATTTTCGACACCGGCGCATCCTTTTCCGTCATCGGCTCTCGGCGAGCGGCGGAATTAGGATTGAAATCGCAGGGCGAAGCCCGGGGCAGCGCGACGGGCGGCAGAATTAAAGGCACTTACACGAAAGGCGTCTCGTTGAGCGTCCAAGGCGCGGAAGTCTCCAACCAGTTGATCGCTTCGATTCCGATAAACAATCCGCCGGGTTTCGATTTCGACGGGGTGCTCGGGCAAAACTTCATCGAACAGTTCGTCGTCGAGATCGATTATGAAAACAAAATTATGAATCTCTACGACCCCCGAACCTACACTTATTCCGGCAAAGGCGAGATCGTTCCGCTCCTGCTCGCCGCGGGGAAAACCCCTCTCGTCAGCACAAAGATTATTCTGGAAGGACGCGCCCCCGTCGAAGCCAAGTTGGAAGTGGACACGGGCGCAGACGGCACGCTCGTCATCAACAGCCCGCTCGTGAAGCGACAGAAGTTGGCGGAAGCCGTCTCGAAAACGGGTCAGAGCCGCAGTAACGGCGCCGGCGGCGAACAGAGACTTCTTGTTGGCCGCGTCAAAGCCGTGCAGTTAGGGCGGCTGATTTTTGACAACCCGCCGGTCGGACTTTCGCAGGATACCGAAGGCTCAGGCGCGAGCGAGGAGAACGACGGGGTGATCGGCGGCGAGATATTCCGCCGGTTCAAAGTGATCCTCGATTACTCCCGCAAGCGGATGATGCTCGAACCGAACAAGAGTTTCAACGAACCGTACAACGTCGAGATGAGCGGCGTGTAGTCTGGCCCGCGCCTAACAGCGGCATGCAGCGGACGCGCAATCAGCGGGCATTTCGTCTTCAGCGGCTCCCGCGCGCCGGCGAGGCGCGGCGTTAGATGCCCTCGCCTGTGACGGGACGGAAGAACGAGCGCGACGTGACGGACAGAAAATACAGTCTTCAATCGTGGATTGACCCGCGCATCGAAATACGACCTTCGCCCATCGGCGGCAAAGGGATGTTTGCCCGTGAACCGATTAAGAAAGGCGAAACCGTCATTGTTTGGGGCGGCGCGGCGCTGACGAAAAAGGATTTAGAGTCCGGTAATTTCAGAAAAGGTACTCTCTCGGCAATCGCGGAACACCTATGGCTGGGCGATCCTCCCGACGGCCAAGATTATGCGGCTGATTATACGAATCATTCCTGTGACCCGAATCTGCGGATGGAAGATGAAGTCACTCTGGCGGCGCGCAGAGACATCGGGGCCGGGGAAGAGTTGACGGCTGATTACATGACGTGGGAAGCGGACGAGAGTTATCAGGCACCTTGGCGGTGTAATTGTGGCTCACCGTCATGTCGGAAGCAGATTAGGGGCGGAGATTGGAAGTTGCCGGAACTTCAGGAAAGGTATCGAGGGCATTTCTCCCCGTTCTTAAATCAGAGAATAGAGAGGGAGAAGGCTTCCGCGTAAGACCGCGTCGGACAACTCATTCAACCGGACTCGCAACCGGCAAGTCTTTAATCTTCGACATTCGCTGGCGGCGGCGGGCCGGTTCGGGCGTTAGGCCACCTTTTGCCGGTAAGGGAGGGTAATTTATCTTGGCTGCAAAGTGCGAGTTGACGGTGGGCGTATCTTTCCCGCTCGAAGACGAGTCGATGAAAGATACGCTCATTCAGTATTACGTGAAGTTCGGCGAAGAGTTTGCCGCCGCCGGTTTCGGCCAGTGCGGGGCCCCGATGATACTTTTACCCCAGAGCGTGGAAATCGGAGGCGTCCGGCAAGTCATCCCGGGGAAGTTTGCATTCGATTGCCAGCTATCGCTATCGGAGGTGGAGTCCGCGTTAGGACAGATTCGGAAGGGTTTCAAGGGCATGGGCCCCGAGCCCGATCTGTCAGTCACATTACATGACGTGGACGGCCACAACCACATCCGGCTTTACCCGCGCAGCGATATTGAATTTTATCTCTCCGGGTCGTAGCGGCGCGCGACCGCGGCCTCGCAACTCATTCATAGGCTGAGAAGGATTGCCAACACTCTCGCACGTAGGCGTGAAAGCAATCACGGCCAGAGTGGCGCGCTTTAGCCCCGAGCCCGGCGAGTCGAGCGCAAGCTTGAGTGCTTCTCTCGGTTGTGCGCGCGCGTGTGACGGCGGGCGCTGGGTTGCTTATCGGGGGCGCGGCTGAATGAATAAACACCTCGTATTCGTTTACGGCACGCTGAGGCGGGGCGGCCTGCGCGCGATGCCTGATCTCTTCCCCGGGGCGGAGTTCGTCGGCGGCGCGAGCGTGAGCGGCTGCCTCTACGATCTCGGCGCGCACCCCGGCTTGCTGGCCGGCGCGTCGGGCTCGTCGGTCGTCGGCGAGTTGTATGAAGTCGACGACGAGACTTTGAACAGGTTGGACGATCTCGAAGCGCCGAGCCATTACCGGCGGCGGCGGATCGAAGCCTCTCTCGGTAGTCGGCGGGCGGCGTGTTGGGTTTATGAGCCTGACCCAGAGTTTTATCCCCGCCGCATATTGATCGCGTCGGGCGATTGGATCGAATACGCCGAGCGGCGCGGGGGCGCAGGGGGTTTAGACGGTGAACGGCGAACGATGAACGACGGGCTGCAAGCGGATTGACTTGTCTTCACCGTCCCGCGTTCCCGGTTCGTCGTCGGGCTCTCGCCTCCGCGGCGAGTCCGGCCCGCACGGAAATTTGTCGTGATCTAAATCCGCGCCCGCGTCGTTTATCTTCTCGCAAGCCCCGACGCCACCGACGACAGACAGGGAGTAAAGCGATGAAGCACGAGCCGGAAGCTTGGAAGAGGCGCTACCGGGACGAAGGGTTCGTCGTCGTCCCAGACCTTCTCGACCCCGCGACCCTGTCCGCGCTCGGCGAGCGCCTGAGCGGGATCGTCGAGAACCTCGACGCCCTGCCGCCGGAGTTGGGGCGAAAGATATTCCTCGAACGCGACCACGTGAAGAACAACCCGCAGTGGTACGCGGGCGTGCTCACGCCGGAAGAGTGCGGCGACGCCGTGCGGCAGGTCGAGGACTTGCCGCTGTTCGACGCCGCCTTCGCCGAGTTGATCTGCTACCCGCCGCTGCTCGACGTGCTGGAGGCTCTGTTCGGGGGCACGGAGTTCGGCTTCAACCACCTCATCGGGCGACCGAAGGCGGCGCGCGTGGGCAACGGCGTCAGCGACGGCAACTTCCACCGCGACACCCCGTTCGAGGACTTCACTTTCTCGAACACGCTCGTCGTCATCCTCTGCCTCGACGACATGACGGGCGAGAACGGCGCGACGGCTTTCATCCGCGGGAGCCACCGGGTCTCCGACGAAGAGGCGCGGCGACCGCATTGGAGGGAAGTCCCGACCGAGCGGATAAATCTTGAGGACAGGGTCGAGGTGCGTTGCCCTGCGGGCGCGGGCGTCTTCTTCAACTCGAAGATTCTCCACGCCGCCGGGCACAACCGCTCCGCCGCGCCGCGCCACACGATCCTCTTCGAGTGGGCCGGGCCCGACGTCTTGCCCACCTCGCCGGTGCGCTACGCCTATCAGGGCTTGAAGCCGCGGAGCAAAGACCCCGCCTACGCGAAGCAGATCAGGATGGCGTTCCCGCTACTGTTCGCGAGCCGCCCGGCGTGAGGTAGGGTTCGTCTTCGATTCGGCGCGACCGGAGGGACTGCGATGCGGGGTAAGACCGGCGTCCGCTGGGGCAGGGTGATCGCCGCGGGACTGCTGACGGAGATCGGGGCCGTCCTCATCATCGTCGCGGCGGCCACGGCGTATAAACATACGGCGTCGCCGACCGCAGCCGAGTATCAGGCTTTCGCCGAGCGCGCGGGTTATTACGTCGGCATCTTCGGCGGCGCGCTGCTGGCGTTCTTGTTCTCGTCGTGGGCCTGCCGCCCCCTCGGAGGGGATTTTATGATCAACGGCCTGCTCGTCGGCTGCGTGGGCGCGTCCCTGCACGTCGCGCTGTTCGCCGCCTCCGGGGCCGGGTTTCAAGCGGCGTATTTAATCGCCGACGGGCTGAAGTTAGCGGCGGGCGCGCTGGGCGGGTATCTGGCACAGAGGCACTATGGCCGCGCCGCGAAACTCCGTCCCGCGGGAGAGCGCGCCTCCCGGTAATTCGTTCAACTCGGAGTGACCCCGATGCAATGGCTCTACCTCGTCGCCGCGATCCTCGGGGCCGCCCTCCCGCTCTCGCAACTCTACCCGTTCCTGTCCGAGCACGGCCTCGACGTGCCGCTCCTCTTCCGCGAGCTTTTCCGCGACAACGTCTCCGCGTTCTTCGGCACGGACGTGATCGTGTCGTCGGTCGTGCTGTGGCTCTTCGTCTTTTCCGAGGGGCGTCGGCGCGGGATGAAGAACCTGTGGCTCTACGTCGCCTGTAATCTGGCGGTCGGCGTCTCCCTCGCGCTGCCGCTCTTCCTCTTCTTCCGCGAGCGCAAACTCCGCGGCGAGGGCCGCGCGTGATCGCCTCCGGGGCGGCGGCGGGCGGCCTCCGCGGCGGCTTAACTCGGGCGCGAGGCGCGGAAGTCGTCCGGGTCGAACTCGTGCAGGAACCAGTCGCGCAGCGGGCGGTGTCCGAGCGCGTCGTACCAGCCGAAGCGCGTCATCTCCTTGAGCGCCTGCTCGCGCGTCCAGCCGCAGTCCGCGACGCGGAAGACTGCGACGAGCGTGCCCGTGCGGTGGCGGCCCCCCCGGCAGTGCGTGAAGATCGGAGACGAGCGCGTGCCCGTCCGCATGAACTTCAGCCACGCGCGCACGCGCTCTTGCGGCGGCGCGGCGCGGTCGGAGAACGGCAGGTGCAGCCACTCCTCGATGCCGGACGAGAGCGCGAGACGGCGGTCGCGCTCGACGTCGTGCTCGATGAGGCTGCACACGCGCACGACCGCCACCCTCTCGACGAGCGCGCGGTAGCCCGCCGCGTCGGGCAGCGCGCCCCTGTAGATCGCGTCCGTGACCTTCGCGAAGTTGCGCACCGGCACGCCGAACTCGTTACGCGGCGAGCGCGACTTCGCCCACTGGACCAGCCACACTTATTGTTGCCTCCGTATGCCTGACGAAAAGCTCTGGCTTATATTCCCATCAATCGAGTGCCATTCGATCCGGGATTCACCGCGGAGACGCCGAGATCGCGCGGAGGGGGCGCAGAGTAAAGACACTCGATCCTCTGCGCGATCTCTTCTGCGGCTCCCTCTGCCCTCTGCGGTGAAGGTTTTGTAACCGTACCCGACCACAATATCCCTCAAGGTTGAGAGCGCGTGAGGATCAGTTCAGATAGCCGCCCGGCTCTTCATCCGCGGGCTTGGGCGGCGAGGCGGGCAGCGCGGTCGCCTCCTCTTCGAGGCTCCAAATCTCGTACAGCTCCGGCGGCACTTCCGTGACGAAGCGCGAGGGCCGCTGCAAGACCGTCTGCTTCGTGTAGTCGGTGACGACCTGCGGGTAGGTGATGTGGAGCTGATCGCGCGCGCGCGTGACGGCGACGTACCACAGCCGCCGCTCCTCCTCCTCGCCCTCCGCGTCGCGCAAACTGCGCGGGCTCGGAAACTTCCCGTCCGCCGCCCAGATGATGAAGACCGCGCGCCACTCAAGGCCCTTCGCCTGATGAACCGAGGTGAGCGTCAACAGCTCGTCCTCGTCGTCGCCCTGCACCACGTCCTCGCCCGTCAAGGGCTGCGGCGCGCCGAAGCGTTCGGTCGAGAGCAGGGCCAGCTCGGACAGAAATTCCTCCGTCGAGTTGTAGCGCGTGCTGTACTGCGCGAGCTGGCGCAGGTCTTCGAGGCGCGCGTCGGCGTTCTCGTAGGTGGCCGACAGGTACGCCTCGTAGCCGCGAGCGAGGACGAGTTCGATCTGCCGCGCCGGGTTGTTGCGGCTCTCCTGACTCGCCAGCTCTTCGAGCAGCGCGCGAAACTCCGCCCAGCTCGTGCCGCGCTGCCTGACAGCCGCGTCGGCCCCGCCGCGCAGGACGAGGGCGAGCGGGTCGGGCGCGAACGTCAACTGCTCCCAGACGCGCGCCGCGGTCGCCGCGCCGACGTTCGGTATCAACTTCAGCACGCGCTTCCACGCCAGCTCGTCCTTCGGGTTGGCGACGAGGCGCAGGTAAGAGACCACGTCCTTGATGTGCGCCTGCTCGAAGAAGCGCACGCCGCTGCGGATGCGGTAGGGGATGCCGCGGCGCGCGAGTTCGAGTTGCAGCTCCAGCGAGTGGAAGTGCGAGCGGTAGAGCACGGCACACTCTTCGAGCGGCGTGCCCTCGTCTCTGAGTTCGAGGATGCGCGCGGCGACGAAGGCGGCCTGCTGATCGGCGTCGCGGCACGGGACGAGCGCGGGCAGCAGGCCCAGCGAGCGGCGCACGGCGCGCAAGACCTTCGGGAACTGTTTGCGGTTCGAGGCGATGGAGACGTTGGCGACGGCTAAAATTTCCGGCGTCGAGCGGTAGTTCTGTTCGAGCTTGTACTGCCGCGCCTCCGGGTAGCGCTTCGGGAACTCGTAGATGTTCGCCCACTCCGCGCCGCGCCACGCGAAGATCGCCTGCGCGTCGTCGCCCACCACCATCACGTTCCGGTGCCTGGCCGCGAGCAGATCGACGATCTCGGCCTGCAGCTTGTTCGTGTCCTGATACTCGTCAACCAAGATGTGCTCGAACTGCTCGCCGTAGAGCGCGGCGATCTCCGGCTTCTCCACGAGCAGCCGCTTCCAGTTGAGCAGCAGGTCGTCGTAGTCCATGGCGTTGCGCGCGAGCTTGCGCGCGGCGAAGACCGTATCGACGCGCGCGATCTGCTGCGCCAGAGGCTCGAAGTGCGGGTAGCGGCGCGCGACCACGTCCGCGACGGGGCGATCCGTGTTGTTCGCGTAGCTGATGATGTCTTGCAGGACTTCCGCTTTGGGGAAGCGGCGCGCGCGCGTGTCTATCCCGGCGTCGTCCACGCAGACGTTCAGCAGATCGCGCGCGTCCTCGGAGTCGAGGATGGTGAAGCTCTCGCCGTAGCCGAGCGCGGCGGCGTGGCGTCGCAGCGTGAGGTTGGCGACGCGGTGGAACGTCCCGCCCCAGACCCTGCGCACGTCGCCGCCCGTCAACTGCTCCACCCTCCGCAGCATCTCGCGCGCGGCGCGGTTCGTGAACGTCGCGAGGAAGATGCGCGACGGCGCGACGCCGTGTTCGACGAGGTAGGCGACGCGGTAGGTGATGGCGCGCGTCTTCCCCGACCCCGCGCCCGCGATGACGAGCGACGCGCCCGCGGGCGCGGTCGCCACGGCGAACTGCTCCTCGTTCAGCTCCTCGCGGTAGCGCGCGAGCCGTTCGGGCGCAGCCGCCGCGCCGTCCTTTTTGATGACGTAACGCTTCATCGTTTCCGGCTACGGGCTCTGGTATAGCACGGCGCGCGCCCGGCTGTGAAACGCCACTGTGAGGGGCTTTGCATTTGCGTCGGCGGGCGGTTAGGATGGCGCGAGAGTAGGACTCCCGAAAAATTCCCGAAGCACGGCGAGCGAGGAGAGCGCGATGAAGTTTCCCGGCGGCATGAACATGCAGCAGATGATGAAGCAGGCGCAGGCCATGCAGGAGAAGATGCAGAAGGAGATGGAGGAGATGGTCGTCGAGGCGACCGCCGGGGGCGGCGTCGTGACGGTCAAGATGCAGGGCACGAAAGAACTCGTCGCCATCCAGATCGACCCCGAGGCGATCAAGGAGGGCGACGCCGAGATGCTCCAAGACCTCATCGTCGCCGCCGTCAACGAGGCCGGGCGCAAGGTGGACGAGGCGATGAAGTCGAAGCTGGGCGGGATGCTCCCGCCGGGACTGCTCTAAAAGCCGTGACGGGTAAACGGCGACGGGCGGCAGGTGGAGCCTTGCCCTGACCCGTCACCCGTCACCCGTCACCCGTCACGCTTATGTTGGAGTACGCCGAGCCCGTCACCAAACTGATCGACGAGTTCAAGCGCCTGCCGGGCGTGGGGCAGAAGAGCGCGCAGCGCCTCGCCTTCCACGTGATGAAGATGTCCGGGGCGGACGTGGAGCGGTTCGTCGCGGCGCTCGAAGAGGTGAAGCGCAAGATCATCTTCTGCACGGTCTGCAACAACCTGACCGACGTCGACCCGTGCCGCTTCTGCGCCTCCACGTCGCGCGACCGCTCGATGATCTGCGTGGTCGAGGAGCCGCACAACCTCGTCTCGGTCGAGAAGACGCGCGGCTACCACGGCCTCTACCACGTGCTGCACGGATCGCTCTCCCCCCTGCGCGGGATGAGCCCCGAAGACCTCCGCCTCGCGAACCTGCTGCCGCGCCTGCGCCCCGAGAACAACGACGGCGTCGAGGTGCGCGAAGTGATCCTCGCCACCAACCCCAACACCGAGGGCGAGGCCACCGCCAGCTACGTCAGCCGCCTCCTCAAGCCCCTCGGCGTGCGCGTCACGCGCATCGCGATGGGGATGCCCGTCGGGAGCGATCTCGAATACGTGGACGAGGTCACGATGGACAAGGCGCTCGCCAACCGGCACGAAATCTAAAAGCCGTGACGGGTAAACGGTGACGGGTGACAGGGAAGAAGTTTTGTCTTCTCCTGTCACCCGTCACTTGTTACCCGTCACGGCTTTTAGAACCTGACGTGCTCTGCGGGCGCGCCGCGCTTGCAGTCGGCGCAGTCGTCGCCGCTGTCGTAGTACTTGGCGTCGAACTCGACGAGCGACTTGATGGGCACGTCCTCGCCGAGCCGCTCGGGCGCGCCCCTGAAGCGGACGATGGAGCCGCAGCCGATGACCTTCGCGCCGAGTCCTTCGACGATCCCGACCGTCTCCCTGATCGCGTCGCCGCTGCGGATGATGTCGTCGACGATGATGCACGGGTTGACCTCGCCGGAGTTGACGTACTGGCGGAACATGCGCTGCCCGTCCTCGCGCTCGGCCCAGTAGATCTGCTCGGCGCTGAGGGCCTCGCGCACGCCGAAGGCGACGGGGATGCCGCCGGGGCCGGGCGAGATGATGGCGATCTTCGGGAGCGCGCTCGAAATCTCCTTCTCGATGCGCAGCAGGCGCGAGAGCGCGACGGCGAGCACGCGCGCCGTGTCGTAGTAGCGGAAGGCGAGCGGCATCTGGAAGTAGTGCGGCGTGTGCTTGCCCGAAGGGTAGACGAAGTGGCCCTCGCGGAACGCGCCCGTGCGCCTGAGAATGTCCATCACCTCGTCGGAAGACGGTATCAGTTGCGGCATACGAAAGTCTCCTCGAAACAGAGATCAGAGATCAGAGATGAGAGATCAGTCGGCGCGCGCGCGGCGGAAACGGGGTCCGGAATTCCAAGCGTGGGGATTAAATCCGCAATCCGAAATCCGCATTCCGCAACCCGGCGACCGACACCTGCTCCCTCGTCTCTGTTTCCGACAGCATATCACTACTCGGCGCGGCGCGCCCCACTTTCGAGCGCGAGCGCGATGAGCCGCCGCTGATCCTGCGACAGCCCCGGCGGCAGCGCGTCGCGCCCGAACCACGCGGCGCGGCTCACCTCCGCGCTCGCCGCGCACGCCCGCGCGCCGCGCCGCGCCCGCGCGGCGTAGAGGATTTCGACCTGCTGCGCCGCCGTGATGGAGCGCACGGCGACGAGCCGCGCGTCGTCCACTTCGAGCCCCGCCTCCTCGCGCAGCTCGCGCCGGATCGCCGCCTCCGGCTGCTCGCCCTTCTCCATGAAGCCGCCCGGGATGCCCCACCCGCTCCCCCTGCGGTAGACGTGCTTCAGCAGCAGCACGCGCCCTTCGTCGTCGACCACGACCGCGCCCGCCGTCACCGTGAACCGCGGCTCCGCCAGCCACACGCCCAGACGCCTCACGCCCGCGGGCGAGCCCCGCCACACCTTCGCCAACAAGTCCTTCAACATATGACGACAATCATAGATCAAAAGCGGTGACGAGTGACGGGTGACGGGTGACAGGTAAGAAGTGATGAGTGATGAGTGATGAGTGATGAGTGAAAGGCGAAATGCTTTAACTCATTACTCATTACTCATTACTCATAACTTCTTACCTGTCACCTGTCACCGTTTACTCGTCACCGCTTTTTTGTTGTATGATTGGCGGCAAGTTTTACGACCCGCGCCGCGCCGGTTTTAACGTCAGACACTCAGGCGAACTCGAAGGGGATCGGAAGCGTCCATGTCAACGAACGAGACCGCAGCCACGCCCCCCGGCGCGCCGCCGGTGGCGAAGGAAGCGCCGACCGAGCAGCAGGAGTCGCAGCCGGGCGCGCCCAAGCGTTTCGCCAAGGGGCAGACCGTCTGCAACGAGAAGAACGCGAAGGGCAAGCTCTGCAACGGGCACCTCAAGCAGACGAGCCCCGTGGGCGAGAACGCCTTGAAGCACCTGCGCGGCGACGACGTGCTCTACAAGTGTCAGACCTGCGGCGCGCTCTACGCCGGCCCGCCGCTCGGGCACCTCCGCGACCCGCGCAAGCAGATGCGCTTCGTCGAGAAGGAGCTGGTCGACATCCTGAACGCGGCGGGCGGCACGCTCCCCGCCTTCAAAAAGAATGCGAGCGGCGCGTTCGTCCCCGTCGCCGACGCGGCGCACGCGCCCGCGGCGAAGCCTGCCGCAACTCCCGCGGCGGGCGCGAAGACTGCCGCCGCGCCCGCGCCCGCGGCGAAGCCCGCCGAGCCGGAGGAGACGCCCGAACAGAAACGCGAGCGTAAGAAAGCCGAAGCCGCCGCGCGCAGGGCGAGCGCCGTGCCGATCCCCGGCGCGTCCGGCCCGCCGCCCGAAGGCGAGACGCCGGAGCAGAAACTCGCGCGACTCAAGGCCGTCGTCGAGGAGGCGAAGCGGCGCAAGGAAGCGGCGGCGGCTGGCTCGCCCGCGCTGCCCTCCGACATCCCGCCGACAGCCGCGCCGCCGCCCGCGCCCACTTCCGGCACAAACTCTTCGCCCTCGGCGGACGCGCACCGCCCCGCCGCCGAGGCGCAAGCCGCGACCGGCGCGGCATCAGCCGCGCCGCTGAGCCCCGCCGCCGCCACCGCCTCGCCCGCCGCCGGGGCCGAGACGGAGGCAGACCTCGCGCCCGACGCCTCGACCGAGCTGACGCCCGGCGCGCCCAGAGCCGAGGCCAAGGCCAAGTCGGGTTCACACTCCGGCTTCAAAGTCCCCGCCGAGCTGCTGCCCGTCGCGGGCGAGACGCAGGCGCAGAAGATCGAGCGCCTGCGCCGCACGGTCGAAGAGGCCAAGCGCGCCGCGGGTAAACTCTGATTCTTAAGCAGGCACCGACTAGACTAATCGCTGAACGGGAATCGTAAGCGCGCGCGAAGGTCCATCCTTCGCGCGCGCTTACGATTTTCGTCGCCGTCTTTTCCGCTTCCCCGTTAAAGCTCGCGCACCGTCAAGCCCTCGCGCGCGAACTTCCAGTCGAGCATCCGCACGTCCTCTTCTTCGGCGAGCGCGCGCTCGACCGCCGCGCGCTGACCTTCGGCGCAGAGGAAGGCGATGCAGCCGCCGCCGCCCGCGCCGCAGACCTTCGCCGCCTCCGCGCCGTTCGCCAGCGCCTTCTCGACGAGCATCTCCATGCGCGGCGTCGTGATGTTGGGCGCGAGCTGGCGGCGGTTCGGGTAGGCGGCGCGCATGATCTTAGAGACCTCGCGCCAGTCTTCCGCCTTGAGCGCGGCGCGCATCCCGAGGGCCGAGTCGCGGATGCCGTCGAAGAGTTTGAAGATGGTCGGGTCGCCGTCCACGTGCGTCTTGAACATCTCCCAGTTGTTGATGCCTGAGAGGCGCGGCTCGCCCGTGTAGCAGATGGCGACGCGGCGCTCCAGCGTCTCGGCGTCGATCTTCAGCTCCTCGCGCTCGATGCCGTCGGCGCGGAAGTGGATGCAGTTCGCGCCGCCGTAGAACGCGCCGTAGTAGTCCTGAAACCCCGCGGGCACGCGGATCACCGTCGTCTCGACGTTGGCCGCGATGGTGATGAACTTGCGCTCCGGGTAGCGATCCCCCACCAGCCGGTTGAGCGCGCCGATGCACGCAATCGCCAGCGCGCTCGACCCGCCGAGCCCCGCGCCAGCCGGGGCCTGCGAGTCGGCGACGAGGTGGAAGCCGACCTCGGGCTTGAAGAAGTGGACGAGCTTCGAGATCAGCTCGAGGCGCTCTTCGCGCACGAGGTCTGCGACGCCTGCGAGGCTCGTCTCGAAGGCGATTTCGCGGTCGCGCGATTCGAGGATGACGCGGTCGTCGTCCCTCGTCTCGATGCGGCAGCGGGCGCGCAGGGAGACGGCGAAGTTGACGGTCGCCGCGCCGGGGTGGAAGAGGTACAGGGGCCAGATGTCGATGGTGCCCCCGGCGATGTCGACGCGCGTCGGCGCGGTTGATTCGATGATCATGATTCAAGTGACAGGTGACAGGTGACGGGTGACAGGGAAGAAGGAGGTAAACCGTGAACCGTGACGGGTGACTGGGGGAAACTGTTTCTTTCCCGTCACCCGTCACCGTTTACTCGTCACGGCTCTCTCTTGTCGCCTGTCACCGTTTACCCGTCACGGCCTTTCAGTCTCCGTCCTTGCCCGCGGCGCGCCGCTTGGCCTTGGGCTGATCCTTGGGGCGGCGGGCGAGCGTGGCGGGGAGGTGTTCCCTGATCTCCTCGCCGATCTCTTTGAGCTTCTCCTCGGCGGCCTGCTCGAAGACCTGCACGCGCTCCGGGTCGGCCTCCTCCACCTTCGGCGAGAGCCAGTAGCGCTCCGCCAAATAGAACGCGCCGACGCCTAAGACGACGATGACGAGCAGGAACTTGCCCAGCCGGTGGAAGTCGCCGATGAAGTTCGTGATGATGCTGTGGAAGAAGTAGCCCGCGCCGCTCAGCACAGAGACCCACGCGAGGCAGCTCACCACCGTCAGCGGCAAAAACCGCGTGTAGCGCATCTTCGCCACGCCGTAGAAGACGCAGCACGCCGTCCTCATGCCGTAGACGTACTTCGACAGGAAGATCGAGAGCGGGCCGAACTTGCGCGTCAGCCGCTCGATGCGCGGGCGGGCGGCCTTGTAGAACTTGCGCTCGCGCACGCCCGTGCGGAAGCCGCGCCCCATTGCGTAGGCGAGCTGATCGCCCGCCGCGCCCCCCGCCGTCCCGACCGCGAGCACCTTCAGGAAGCTGTAGTCGCCGAAGTAGGCCCCGTGCGCCAGCACGCCCGCGAGCAGGAGCGTGATGTCCCCCTCGACCATCGCGAGGAAGAAGATGGCGTAAAGCCCGTAGCGCTCGACGAGGTCGAAGAAGAATTGCTCCATAAGTAGAAGTACTGAGTACTGAGTACTGAGTACCGAGTTGAAGACGAACGCTTTTTCTCAGTACTCAGTACTCAGTACTCATCACTTTTTGGAGTCGCCATTCTACACGCAGAACCGCTCGTTTGACACCCCCACACCCCTTTGTTAACCTTCCGCCGTCACCCTCCCGCATAGTTCACACGCGAGCCCCTTCTCGGGAGACCAAACATCATGACGACACCATCCCCTGACTCGAACTACATCGGCGTGGACGTTTCCGGCGCGACGCTCGTCGCGGCGCTCGTCTCCGCCGAAGGGCGCGTCGTCGAGCGACGCGAGGCGGCTCTGGAGCGCGACGGCGTGGCGCAGCAGGTGGCGCGCGCCGTCTCGGAGCTGCGCGACCGGGGCGGCGCGGGCGTGGCGGGCGTCGGCGTCGGCGTCAGCGGACTCGTCAGCCCGAAGACGGGGCGCGTCGTCGTCTCGAACGATCTGCCCGCGCTCGCCCGCAACGACCTGCGCTCCGAGTTGTCGCGGGCGGCGGGCTTCGACGTGCTGGTCGAGAACGACGCCAACGCCGCCGCTTTCGGCGAGTTCGTCGCGGGCGCGGGGCGCGGCAGCCGCAACCTTTTTTACGTCACCATCGGCACCGGCATCGGCGGCGCGATCATCATCGACGGGCGGCTCTGGCGCGGCGACTCGGGGTTTGCGGGCGAGTTCGGGCACATCACCATCGACCCGGACGGCGTGGAGTGCGTCTGCGGCAACACGGGCTGCCTTGAGACGGTCGCGTCGGGCCCCAACATCGTCCGCCGCACGCAGGAGCGCCTGCAACGCGACAGCACGTCCTCACTCTCGCGCCTCGGCCTGAAGCGCCACTTCACCGCCTCGGACGTGGCGCAGGCCGCCAACGAAGGCGACGACTTCGCGCTCTTAATGTTAGAGCGCACGGGGCGCTACATCGGCACGGCCATCGCCGCCGTCATCAACCTCCTCAACATCGAGCGCATCGTGCTCGGCGGCGTCATCATGGAGGCGGGCGATCTGATCCTTGAGCCCATCATCCGCGAGGCGCGCAAGCGATCCTTCCAGCCCTGCTTCGAGTCCACACAGATCGTCGCCGCCACCCTCGCCCGCGACGCCGTCCCCGTCGGGGCCGCCATGCTCGCGCGCGACGCGGCGGGCGCGCTCGGCTAAACTCACTCGCGGCAAACCGGAGGGGCTGACGCCTTACCTTGTCGAGTAGATCAAGCAACGCGCCGCCGGGGCGCCGGGCCGCTGCCGCCACAGTCACGGCGGAGCCTCGGCCAACGCCTCTGCCGCCGCCGCTCAAATGGGCGGGGGGTAAACGCTGGCTGCTGCCCCACCTCGAACCCCTCTGGCTGGATCACGGCAGCCGCCGCCTCGTGGAGCCCTTCTGCGGAGGTCTGGCGGTCGCGCTCGGTCTCCGACCGGCCCGCGCCCTGTTGAACGACGCCAACCCCCACCTGATTAACTTTTACGAGCAGGTCGGGTCGGGGCTCAAGCTGACGATTGACGCGCGCAACGACGAGGGCGCGTACTACGCCCACCGCGAACGCTTCAACGAGCTCGTCCGTAGGCGGCGCGCGCGCACGAAGGAGGCGGCGCAGCTCTTCTACTACCTGAACCGCACGGGCTTCAACGGGCTCTGCCGCTTCAACAGCAGCGGGGCCTTCAACGTCCCGTTCGGTCGCCACGCGACGATCAACTACGCGCGCGATTTCACGCCCTACAAGAAGGCTTTCCGTGCGTGGGAATTTCAGGCCGGAGACTTCGAGCGGCTGAGGCTCGCCCCCGACGATTTCATCTACGCCGATCCGCCCTACGACGTGGAGTTCACGACCTACAGCGCGGGCGGCTTCTCCTGGCAAGATCAGCAGCGCGCCGCCGCGTGGCTCGCCTCCCACCCCGGCCCCGTCGTGCTGTCGAATCAGGCGACCCCGCGGATCGTCAAACTCTACCGCCGCCTCGGCTTCACCCTCCGCTACGCCGCCGCCCCGCGCCGCATCAGTTGCAACGGCGACCGCGCTAACACGGCGGAGGTCATCGCCGTCAAGAACACACCCTACGCCTTTGACCCGGAAAGATTCGTCACGAACCTCCGTGACACGCACGCAGAATTGCATTGAAGCATTTTACTTCCGCTATTAGTGATGCCCCCGCCAGTGCCATAAAAACTTTAGCAGCTAACCCTTTACTGTTATAGAATCCATTCCGTCCCATCTCCCAGACCTCACCGGAAGAGGCATATGAAACGACGCGGAAAATTGAAGTTTGACGAAATTGGCTATTGGTCTGAAATTAAACTCGACCTCATCAAACGCTATGCTGCCGAATATTCAAAAATACTTACTGCACAAGGAAACCCGGAACTGTTTCATGTTTATATCGATGCCTTTGCTGGGGCAGGAATACACATATCGAAGGTTAGTCAAGAGCTAATTCTTGGTAGCCCTCTTAATGCATTAAACATAAGACCGCCATTCCGAGAATTTCATCTTATTGATCTTGACAACAACAAGGTTGACGCTTTGAAACAAATAGTTGGAGATAGAAAAGACGTACATATTTATACGGGTGACTGTAACCAGATTCTTCTAAAGGATGTTTTTCCTAAAGTTCGTTTTGAGCAATATCGCAGAGGACTATGTTTGCTTGATCCATATGGCTTGCATCTTAATTGGGAGGTAATAAAAACTGCTGGGGAGATGAAAACTATCGATATGTTTTTAAACTTCCCTATTATGGACATGAATCGCAATGCGCTCTGGAGGAATCCAGACCTTGTCGATGACGCAGCGCGGGCACGCATGGACGCCTTTTGGGGTGATGACTCTTGGCGTAACATTGCATACACTACTCAACGGAATTTCTTGGAGATACTTGAGAAAGAAGATAATGAAACGATAGCCGAAGGGTTTCGGCTTCGTTTGCAAAAAGTCGCTGGTTTCACTCACGTTATTAAACCACTTCCGATGCGTAATACGAGCGGCGCGATCGTTTATTACCTTTTCTTCGCTTCGCAAAAAGCAACTGCCAAGAACATAGTTGAGTTCATCTTCAACAAGTATGGCAGTCGAGGTTCTTAAGGTTGGCAGCTAAATCTTCAATCGAATGGACTGAATCGACGTGGAACCCGGTGACGGGTTGCACGAAGATTAGTCCGGGCTGTGATAACTGCTACGCGGAGCGGCTAGCACTTCGCCTACAAGCGATGGGACAGCCGAATTACGCCAACGGCTTCAAACTCACGATTCAGGAAAGGATGCTTGAGATTCCGCTCAAGTGGAGGTTGCCCCAGACAATTTTCGTCAACTCGATGAGCGATCTCTTCCACCGGGACGTACCGGCGGAATACATCCATCGAGTGTTCGACGTGATGAGGCGGGCGCAGTGGCATCGCTTTCAGGTTCTCACCAAGCGTTCGCTCCGCCTCACGAGGTTGAGTAAAGAACTAGACTGGCAGCCGAACATCTGGATGGGCGTGAGCGTCGAAAGTAGCGAATACACCTTCCGCATCGATCACCTTCGCGGCACGGGGGCGCACGTCAAGTTTCTCTCGCTAGAGCCGCTTCTCGGTCCGCTCCCCAAGTTGAAACTCAGAGGCATGGACTGGGTTATCGTCGGCGGCGAGTCAGGCCCCGGCGCGCGCCCGATGCGTCGCGAGTGGGTGCTCGACATTCGCGATCAATGTCTCGAAGCGGGCGTGCCTTTCTTCTTCAAACAATGGGGCGGCGTTAATAAGAAACGCGCAGGGCGCGAGCTTGAAGGTCAGACTTGGGATCAAATGCCTTTGCGTCTCGCCGTCGCTTAGAATCCAACCCAGCCTGAACGGCGGGCGCGCGTGCGGTTTCGCGCCCGTTTTGTTATGTTAAGCCGTTGGCGATTAGCCGTTAGCTCTTAGCTAATGATGAAAGGCTAGGAGCTAACAGCTAATCGCTGACGGCTTATAATGAACCCCGAACGCATCAGAAATTTCTCGATCATCGCGCACATCGATCACGGCAAGTCGACGCTCGCCGACCGCCTGCTCCAACTCACCGGCGCGCTCTCGGAGCGCGAGATGTCGGAGCAGGTCTTGGACGACATGGACTTGGAGCGCGAGCGCGGCATCACCATCAAGGCGCACGCCGTCCGCCTCGACTACACCGCGCGCGACGGCGAAAGTTACGTCCTGAACCTCATCGACACGCCGGGGCACGTCGATTTCTCTTACGAGGTCTCGCGCAGCCTTTCGGCGTGCGAGGGCGCGCTCCTCATCGTCGACGCGTCGCAGGGCGTCGAGGCGCAGACGCTCGCCAACACCTACCTCGCCATCGACAACAACCTCGAACTCATCCCCGTCATCAACAAGATCGATCTGCCGGGCGCGGAGCCCGACAAGGCGAAGGAGCAGATCGAGCACGTCATCGGCCTCGACACCTCGAACGCCGTGCTCACGAGCGCGAAGACCGGCACGGGCGTCCCAGACGTTCTGGAGGCCATCGTCAAACACGTCCCCGCGCCGAAGGGCGACCCGCGCGCGCCGCTCAAGGCCCTGATTTTCGATTCGTGGTACGACTCTTACCGCGGCGTGATCGTCCTCTTCCGCGTCATCGACGGCGAGATCAGGCCGGGCATGAAGATTCGCTTCTTCAACACCGGGCGCGACTATCAGGTCGAGACCATCGGCGTGAACCGCCCGCGCCCGACGCAGATCGACCGGCTCGGCGTCGGCGAGGTCGGCTTCATGACGGCCTCGATCAAGACGGTGGCCGACGTGCAGATCGGCGACACCATCACGGAGGCCGCGCGCCCGACCACCGCCCCCTTCCCCGGCTTTCAGGAGATCAAGCCGCTCGTCTTCGCCGGGCTCTACCCCGTCGAGGCGAACCAGTACGAGGAGCTGCGCGACGCGCTCGACAAGCTGCGCCTGAACGACGCCTCCTTCTTCTACGAGCCCGAATCCTCGGTCGCGCTCGGCTTCGGCTTCCGCTGCGGCTTCCTCGGGCTCCTCCACATGGAGATCGTGCAGGAGCGTCTGGAGCGCGAGTTCAACCTCGACCTGATCACGACCGCACCCGGCGTGCGCTACCGCGTGACGACGACCGACGGCGAGACGGTCGAGGTGGACAGCCCCGCGAAGATGCCCGACTCGGTGCGCATCGTGAAGATCGAAGAGCCGGTCATCCTCGCGACGATCTTAACGTCGGACGACTACCTCGGCGGCATCCTCCCGCTCCTCGAAGAGAAGCGCGGCGTGCAGAAGAAGTTCGAGTACATCGCCGAGAAGCGCGTGATGCTCGTCTACGAACTGCCGCTGAACGAGATCGTGCTCGACTTCTACGACCGGCTGAAATCCGTCTCGCGCGGCTACGCTTCGCTCGACTACCACTTCACCGAGTACTGGCAGAGCGACCTCGTCAAGCTCGACCTGCTGGTCGCGGGCGAGCCCGTGGACGCGCTCTCGATCATCGTCCACCGCGAGAACTCCGAGGCGCGCGGTCGCCTGCTCGCCGAGAAGATGCGCCAGCTCATCCCGCGCCAGCTCTTCGAAGTCCCGATCCAGGCCGCCATCGGCAACAAGATCATCGCCAGAGAGACCGTCAAGGCGATGGGCAAGAACGTCATCGCCAAGTGCTACGGCGGCGACATCTCGCGCAAGCGCAAGCTCCTCGAAAAGCAGAAGGAAGGCAAGAAGCGCATGAAGCGCGTCGGGCGCGTCGAAATCCCGCAGGAGGCTTTCCTCGCCGTCCTGAAGGTCAACGAATAAAACCACCCGCCCGCAGAGGTGCCGAGATGAGACGCCTACCCCTGACCCTCGCGTTCGCCTTCGCACTAGCCCCCGCCGCCCTCCCGCGGCAGCAGCACGACGGGACGGGGCACCAACCCCCCGCCGCGCCGAGGGCCGCGCTCGTCCCCGGCATGGGCTCGCACCACCACCGGGTCTCGACACGCAGCGCCGAGGCGCAGCGCTTCTTCGATCAGGGGCTCAGCTTCGTCTACGCCTTCAACCACGACGAGGCGGTGCGCTCCTTCCGCCGCGCCGCCGAACTCGACCCGCGCCTCGCGATGGCCTACTGGGGCGTCGCCTACGCGCTCGGACCCAACATCAACCTCGACGTCGACCCCGAGCGCGAGCGCGCCGCCTACGACGCCGTGCGGCGGGCGCTGAAACTCTCGGCGGGCGCGCCGCGGAGGGAGCGCGACTACGTCGAGGCTCTGGCCGAACGCTACACCGGCAACGCGCAGGCCACGCCCGACGATCTGCGCCGCCTCGCCGTCAACTTCAAGCACGCGATGGGCGAGCTGTCCCGAAAGTACCCCGACGATCTGGACGCCGCGACGCTCTACGCCGAGAGCATGATGAACCTGCGCCCGTGGAAGCTCTGGACGCCGGACGGCAAGCCCGCCGAAGGAACCGAAGAGATCATCGCCACGCTCGAATCCGTGCTCCGCCGCGATCCCCGACACATCGGCGCCATCCATTACTACATCCACGCCGTCGAAGCCTCGCCCCGCCCGGAGCGCGCCCTCCCTTACGTCGCCCGCCTCCCCGCGCAAGTCCCCTCTGCCGGGCACCTCGTCCACATGCCCGCGCACATCTACATGCGCACCGGCGACTACCACGCGGCGGCTGAGAGCAACGTCGCCGCCGCGCGCGCCGACGAGTCGTACATCAGGGCGACGGGCGCGCGCGGCGTCTACCCGCTGATGTACTACAGCCACAACCTGCACTTCGAGGCCATCGCCTACGCCATGGCGGGCAACGCGGCGCGCGCGCTCGACGCCGCGCGGCGGCTCGAAGCCAACGTCGCGCCCGCGCTCAAAGAGATGCCGATGCTCGAAGGCTTCATGACGACCGCGCCGCTCATCCTCGTGCGCTTCCGCCGCTGGTCCGACGTGATGCGACTCCCGCAGCCCGACGCCTCGATGCCCGTCACCGTCGCCACCTGGCGCTTCGCGCGCGCGATGGCTTACGCCTCGACCGGCAAGCCGGACGACGCCGCGCGCGAGCGGCAACTCTTCACGGACTCCGTCAACTCGCTCCCCGCCGACACGCCCTTCGGCTCGCTCAACACCGCCGCCGCCGTCTTCCGCGTCGCCGCCCACACGCTCGACGCGCGCATGGCTGCCGCGCGCGGCGATCTCGCCGCCGCCGCTCCCGCCCTCAGGCTCGCCGCCGAAGCCGAGGACGCGCTCAACTACGACGAGCCGCCGCCGTGGTTTTTGCCCGCGCGCGAGTCGCTCGGCGGCGTGCTGCTGCGCGCGGGGCGCGCCGCCGAGGCGGAGCGGGTCTTCCGCGACGACCTCCGGCGCAACCCGCACAACGGCCGCTCGCTCTTCGGCTTGCGCGAGAGTTTGAAGGCGCAGGGCAGGCGGCGCGAGTCGCTCCTCGTCAGCCGCAGGTTCGCGCTCGCGTGGCGACACGCCGACACGCGACTACGCCTCGCCGACCTGTGAGGGCGTGTGCCGGGCGACGCTGATCGCGGCGACTCTTGGGATCGCCCCTGTTGAGTGAACGTAATCGCGCCGGGCTTCGGCGCCATGAGAACCAGCACCCGATGAACATCACCCTGACATTCCCCCCCTGGTAACCCGCCACACGCGGGGATGACCGGACGCGCGCGGCTCCCCCGCCGCGCAAGTTGAGGTACGCCCTCGCGCGCTCCGTGATCCCTCCGCCTCGGAAAGCCGACGTGCGCCTTACGAGCCTCGAACGTCAACTTTCTTAAAGCGGAGAGGGATCATCAATGTCGAAAAACGAATCGCCGGAGTCCGCCCCGCCGACGCGGGGCCGGGCGGGCCGCGCGCGCTCGTCCGTCGCGCGCCGGTCGTGGCGAACGCTCGCGTCGCTCGCGTTCGCGCTGCTCGCCGTCGAATTTTTGGACGAGCTGGTTGACGGCGCGCGGCAGTCGGCCTGGGCGCTCGTGCGCTCGGACCTCGGGCTCAGTTACGCGCAGGTCGGGCTGCTGCTCGCCGCGCCGGGACTCTTCGGCAACGCCGTCGAGCCCGCGCTCTTCATCCTCGGCGACACGCGGCGCAGGCGCGCGCTCGTCGCGGGCGGCGGCGCGTGCTTCGCGCTCGCCTGCGCGCTCGTCGCGTCGAGCCGCGGCTTCTGGTCGCTGCTCCTGGCGCTCGCCGTCTTCAACCCGGCGTCGGGCGCGTTCGTCGGCCTGTCGCAGGCGACGCTGATGGACGGCGATCCGGCGCGGCGCGAGCAGAACATGGCGCGCTGGGTCTTCGCCGGATCGCTCGGCGTCCTGTCCGGCTCGGTCCTCGTCGGGGCGTCCGTCGCGGCGGGCGCGGGCTGGCGCGCGTGCTTCGGCGCGATCTCAGTCGCCGCGCTGCTCGTCGTGCTCCGCGTGCGGCGGCTGCCGCGCGGCGAGCGCCAAGACCTCCGAGGAGACGGCGCGCGTGAGAGTTATTCCCGAGGCGGTGGCGGCGGGCCGGAGGGGGGCGGGAGGGAGAGTTTCGTCGGGGGCGCGCGGGCGGCGCTCGGCGCGCTGCGGCGCGCGGAAGTTTGGCGCTGGCTCGTGTTGCTCGAAGCGGCTGACCTGATGCTCGACGGCTTCCGCGGCTACGTCGCCCTCTACTTCGTAGACGTGGTCGGCATGGAAGAGGGGCGCGTCGCCTTGGCAGTCGCCGTCTGGTCGGGCTTCGGCCTCGCGGGCGACTTCCTGCTCATCCCGCTCCTGGAGCGTGTGCGCGGGCTGAAGTATCTGCGCGCCAGCGCGCTCGCCATGCTGCTCCTGTTCCCGGCCTTCCTCGCCGCGCCGGACGCCGCCGTCAAACTCGTGCTGGCGGGCCTCGTCGGCGTGTGCACCGCCGGGTGGTATTCGATCCTCAAGGCGCAACTCTACCGCGCGCTGCCGGGCCGCAGCGGGGCGGCGCTCGCCCTCTCCAACGTGACGGGCTTCGCCGGCTCGCTCATCCCGCTCGCGCTCGGGCTCTTCGCCGGGAGGTTCGGGCTCCCCGCGGCGATGTGGCTGTTGCTGCTCAGCCCCGCGGCCCTCCTGGCCGCGCTGCCGCGTGGGACAAAGGATCGCGCCGCGTGATAGGCTTACCGTCCACGCCAACGCCGACCCCTCGCGCGCGGTAGCGGGCGCGCGGGGGGCGCGGGCGGAGCCGACGAATACAGACATGCACGTCACGCGAGTCGAACTCGACAACATCAAGGCTTACGAGCGCGCGGAGTTCTCGTTCGAGCCGGGGACGACCGCCATCGTCGGCCCGAACGGCGCGGGCAAGACCACGATCCTCGAAGCCATCGCGTGGGCGCTCTTCGACACGCTCGACTACTCGAAGGACGACTTCCTGCGGCGCGGCGCGAAGAAGGGCTCGGTGCGCGTCACCTTCGAGGCGGCGGACGGGCGCGCCTACACGGTCTACCGCGACACGGCGAACGGCTACTACATACACGACCCGGGCCTCGGCAAGAAGGGCAAGATCGCCGAGCAGCGGACGAACGTGCTGCCGCAGTTGCGCCTCCTCCTCGGCGTCGAGCCGGGCACCGACATCCAGTCGCTCTTCAAGTCGGCGATCGGCGTCCCGCAGGGCACGCTCACCTCAGACTTCCTCAAGCCCGCGCGCCAGCGCATGGACTCCTTCAACCGCCTGCTCAAGGTCGAGGAGTACGTCGAGAGCTCGAACCGCCTGCTCAAGGTCGAGCGGCTGATCGGCGAGCGCGTCAGCGAGGCGCGCGAGCGCATCGGTCGCGCCGAGGGCACGCTCGCGCGCTACGACGCGCTCGTCACGGAGCGCCAGAATTACTCGGAGCGCGCCGCCGAGTTCGCCGCCGCGCTCGCCGCCGCCGACGCCGAGGCGCGGCAGCGCGCCGCCTCGGTCAAGACGCTCGACGAGGCGGAGCGCCGCGTCGCGGAGACGCGGGCGCGCGCCGAGCGCGCGGGCGTCGAGCGCGCCGCCGCCGAGCGCCGCGTGCGCGATCTGCGCGCGGAGCTGGACAAGGCCGCGACGGCGCGCGAGCGCCACCGCGCGACCGCCGCCGACTCGCGCGCGCACCTCGCCGCGCTCGGCGCGCTCCAACTCCTCGAAGCCGAGCGGCAGGAGCGCGACCGCGCGCGCGCCGCAGCCGAGCGCGTCGAGCGCATGATCCTGTCGGCGGAGGCCGACGTGCGCCGCCTCTCGGACGCGCTCGCCTCGTCGCAGCGCGCAAGGCAGTTGCTCGCCGGTCTCGAAACCGACGTCGCCGCGCAGACCGATCTTGAGCGCGAGCGCGACCGCACGCGTGAGTTGCGCGCGAAAGCCTCCGCCGCCCGCGACCAACTCCGCCGCCTCGACGCGGAGCTGGACGCCCTGCGCAAGCAGCACGCGCGCACGAAGGAGTCCCTCCGGCTCGCCGAGGGCGCGGCTGACGCGCCCGCGCGGGTCGAGCGTTTACAGAGCGAGCGCATCGAGGTGGAAGGAGAGTTGAGCAAGGCCGAGCAGGCGCTTGAGGCGCGTAAACATCTGACGAGCCGCCGCGCCGATCTCGCGCGCGAGACGGCGCGGCTCCGCTCCAGCGTCGCCGCGCTCGAACGCAAGGTCGGCGAACTCGAACGCAGGGCGGAGGGCGCCGAGCGTTTGCCCGAACTGGAGGCGGGCGAGCGCGAACTCTCCGAGCAGGCGGCGCGCCTGCGCGCCGAGATCGCGCGCGACGAAAAGACACTCGCCGAGGTCAAGGGCGGCGTCTGCCCCATCCTGCGCGACCGCTGCGAGAGCTTCAGCGCGGGGCAGACGTACGACGCGCATTTCAAAAACCTGATCGACGCGAACCGGGCGCAACTGGCCGCGGTGCAGGCTGAGGCCGGGCGCGTTAATAAATCACTCGCGGACGCGCGCGCGGCGGCGGTGGCGCGCGTGCAGCTAGAGCGGGAGCGCTCGCAACTCTCGGACGAAGTCGCGCGCCTCGCCGAGCGCGAGGGCCTGCTCGCGCGCCTCGACGCGGAACTCTCGGCAATCAAGTTTGACGGCGCGTCGCTCGAACGCCTCCAGACCCGGCTCATGGGCATCGACGGCGAACTCGTCCCGGCGCGCGACGCGCTGCAACGCTTCGCCCAGCTCGTCCCCTTGCGCGAGGGGCTCGAAGAGATCGAGACGCGCGGCAAGCGCAAGCGCGAGGAACGCGAGGAGCAGGCGGCAGCCGCGGGGGCGATCGACGCGCTCGAACGCGAGATCACAGAGATCGAATCACGACTGCGCGAGCTGAACGATCCGCGCGGTCGCGCGACGGCCCTGCGCGCCGAGGCCGAGCGCGCCGCCTCGCTCGAAACGCAGGTCGCGGACGCGCGCGGCGTCATGCGCGAGCTGGAGGACGAACGCCGGACTTTCGCCGCGGCGCTCGCGCGCTTCGCGGACTTCGACGCGCGCTGGGCGGGGGGCGTCGCCGAGCGCGAGCGCACCGCCGCCGCGCACCGCGAGCACATCGAGAGCAAGAGCCTCGCCGAGACGGTCGAGGCGCGCGAGGAGGAGGTGGAGGGCGCGTCGAAAGAGTCGGGGGCGGCGGCGGTCGAGGCCGAGGAGTCCGAGCGCGCGCACCGCGACGCCCTCGCCTCGTACGACGCGGCCCTCCACGCCGCCGAGCGCGAGGCCCTCACGATCGCGCGCTCGCGCGCCGCCTCGCTCGCCGCGCAGCTCGAATCCGCGACCGAGCGCGCGGCCTCGCTCGCCGAAGAGATCGCGGGCCTCGAAGAGGTGCGCGCCCGGTATCACGAGGAGCAGCGCGCGCAAACGCGGCTGAAGCGCCTCGACGAGGCGACCGAGTTCATGCGCGAGACGCTCAAGAAAGCGGGGCCGGAGGTGACGAAGAGTTACGTCGCGCACATCTCGGTCGAGGCGAACCAGCTCTTCCGCGAGATCACGGGCGAGGCGGGCCGCACGCTCCGCTGGACGAGCGACTACGAGATCGTCGTCGAGGAGGGCGGCTACGAGCGATCCTTCGTCAACCTGTCGGGCGGCGAGCAGGTGGCCGCCGCGCTCGCCGTGCGCCTCGCGCTCCTCAAACAGCTCTCCGACATCCGCGTCGCCTTCTTCGACGAGCCGACCGTCAACATGGACGCCGAGCGCAGGGAGAACCTCGCGCGCCAGATCGGGCAGGTGAGCCACTTCGATCAGCTCTTCGTCATCTCGCACGACGACACCTTCGAGGAGACGGTCGATCACGTCCTCGTGCTGACGCGCCGCGAGGAGGGCGTCGCGGCGTGAGCGCACCGGCGAAGCAGGTCACGATCTACTGCGACGGGTCGAGCCTCGGCAACGGTCGCGAAGACCCGCGCGCCGCCGCCGCCGCGCTCCTGAACTGGCGCGACCGGTGGCGCGCCTTCGGCTGCTATCTGGGCGCGGCGACGAACCAGCAGGCGGAGATCGTCGCCGCCGCCATCGGGCTGGAAAGTTTGCGCGAGCCGTGCCGCGTGAAAATCCTGACCGACTCGCGCTACGTCGTCGAGACGATGGCGGGGCGCTTCCGCCGCAAGTCGAACCACGAGTGGTGGGAGAGGTTAGACCGCGCGGCGGGCTCACACCGCATCGAATGGCGGTGGATCAAAGGCCACGCCGGGCACGGCGCGCAGGAGGCGGTCGACAAGGCGGCGCGCGCCATCGCCGCCTTGGGGCGCGCCGACGAGGAGGTGCTGCGCGAGGCCGCCGAGACGCTGAGCCGCGCGGGTGCTCCGTAAAATTGCCTGCGGGCCGCGCGCTTGCGCGCGGCCCCGGAGCGCGCCCGCCGGGGCTCGCGGGCGACGCGGCGCGGGTGTTAGAGTTGTCTCTCCCCGCTCAGACTTCGGATAAATCTTCATCAGCCAGCCGCCCGGTTTTGCCCCATGCGCAAGATTCGCGACCACGCACAGACACGCCGCGCCGCGCCCGCCCTCTTCGCGCTCGCGTGCCTCTTCTGCGCGTGCGCGACCGCGGCGGCGGGGCAGGCGCGCGGGTGGGTGTGGCAGAACCCCCTGCCGCAGGGCAACGCGATCAACTCCGTGCGCTTCGCCGCCGACAAGCGGCACGGGTGGGCGGTCGGCGCGGACGGCGTGATCCTGCGCAGCGACGACGGCGGCTTCGGGTGGGAGTCGCAAACGTCCCCCGCGACGACGACGCTCTACGGCCTCTACGTCAAAGATAAGAGGACGGCGGTCGCGGTCGGCGCGCGCGGGGTCGTCGTGACGACCGAGGACGGCGGCGACCGCTGGCTGCTGCGCCGGACGAACGTGCGGGATCATCTCTCGGCGGTCGCGTTCGCGGGCGACGGGCTCAGGCACGGGTGGGCGGTCGGCACCTACGGCAGCGTCGTCGCGACCGACGACGGCGGGCGCACGTGGAGGGCGCAGACGTCGCACGTGAGGGCGCACCTCTACGCCGTGGCGTTCGCCGACGAGAAGACGGGGGTGGTGGTCGGCGCGCAGGGCACGATGCTCGTCACCGCGGACGGCGGCGAGACGTGGAAGGCGGGGGTGCTGCCCGACGAGTGGAAGTACCCGCTGACGAGCGTGGCGTTCGCGGGCGCGTCGAAGAGGGCCGTGGCGGTCGGCTACGCGGGGCTCGTGATCCGCTCGGACGACGGCGGCGCGACGTGGTCGCGCGTCGAGCTCTTCACCCGGCCCGAGCTGACGAGCGTCTTTTTCGCGGACGAGCACAACGGGTGGGCGGCGGGCGCGGGCGGCGCGATCCTCTCGACCGCCGACGGCGGCGAGACGTGGCTGCCCGTCGCCGTCAAGACCGCGCCGCGCCTGAAGACGATCCAGTTCGCCGACACGCAGACGGGCTGGGCGGCGGGCGCGGACGGCCTGATCCTCCGCACCGACGACGGCGGCCTCGAATGGCGACGCTTGAGCGAGGGCGGGCGCGAAGACCTCGCCGACATCTTCTTCCTCGACGGCTCGCGCGGCTGGGCGGTCGGCTCGCGCGGGCGCATCCTCGCCACCGATTCGGGCGGCAGGCGGTGGACGCCGCAACTGTCGAACACGACGGCGCGCCTCACGCACGTCTTCTTCGCCGACGCGGCGCGCGGCTGGGCGGTCGGCGAGCAAGGCACGATCCTGCGCACGGAGGACGGCGGCGTCGTCTGGTTGAAGTGCGAGACGGATTTCAAGTCGGAGCTGACGGGCGTCAACTTCTTCGACGCGAAGCGCGGGCTGGCGGTGGGCGCGCGCGGGACGATTGCCGCGACGGAGGACGGCGGCGAGACTTGGAGGCTGCGCCCGTCGGAGACCGTGGCGTGGCTCGAAGAGGTGGCGTTCGCGGAAGAGAAACGCGCCTTCGCCGTCGGCGCGCAGGGCACGATCCTGAAGACCGAAGACGGCGGCGAGACGTGGCACTTCGTCGAGACGAACACGAAGGAGTGGCTCTACTCGCTGGCGTTCGCGACGCCGCGGCGCGGCTTCGTCGTCGGGCAGCGCGGCCTCATCCTGCGCACGGACGACGGCGGCGCGAAGTGGAAGCAGATGGAGACGGACGTGCGCGTCAACCTCTTCGCCGTCTCGCTCGCCTCGGCGCAGGACGCGCTCGTGGTGGGCGATCAGGGGCGCATCATCCAGACGCGCGACGGCGGCGAGACGTGGGCGGAGCTGCCGACGCCGACGAGCGTGCCGCTCTTCTCGGTCGCCTACCGCGGCGGCGCGAGCGCGTGGGTGGCCGGGCGCGGCGGCGCGATCCTGCGCCGCACCGAGAGCGTCAACACCGTCTCGATCCCGAAACTCCCCACGGGGTCGCGCCGCGACAAGCCGAAACTCGGCGCGGAAGGGTTGCCCGCCACAGGCGACATCCAGCGCGCTCTGCCGCCGCCCGACAAGAAGAAGCCGCCGCAAGATTGAGAGTCGCGCCTGTGTGCGTGCGGGGGCGGGGGCCCGGCCCCGCCCGTCTTTCCCTCGCGACACGGGGCGGAGGACGCGTCCCCGCCCCGACAGTGATCCCGGCCTTGCCAGCGGCTCTGACCTGTCTCGCCCTCACACTTCGATCCCGAAATAGATCAGCACTAAATCCGCCGCGCCCGTGTTCGCGATCTCGTGCGACTCGCCGGGCCCGACGGCGACGCAGTCGCCCGTCTCTAAAGTGACCTCCCGTGCGTCCACGCGCATCACGCCCGCGCCCGACTCGACGTAGAAGACTTCGTGCATCCCGTCGTGCGCGTGCGGGCTGGCGGTCTGGCCGGGCCGGAGGCGCGAGCGCGAGAAGTTGGTCAGGTGCGGGAGGTCGCCGCGCCTGAGTAACACCTGCTTCGTGATCTCGGGGTCGTGCGAGACGGGTTCAGCGGGCAGGCCGGCGAGCGAGACTTTTTTCATCCTTTGGGTTCGTCCGTCCGTCGCGCCGGCGGCGGCGCGGGCGCGCGGGTTTCCGGGCTCGGGGGAGCGCGAACATCTTAACCCCGGCGGTCGTTCGTTGGAATAAGAGGGCGGGCTCTGTCATAATCCCCGCGCCCCCAAAATTTTCGTCGAGAGAACGGATGAACTGTCCCGACTGCGGTCAAGAGAATCTGGAGACGGCGCGGTTCTGCGTCAACTGCGGCTTTCAATTCCGCACGTCGCGCGGCATCGAGACCACCTACCTCTCGACGCCCACGCCCGCCACCGGCGCGCTGCTCGAAAAGGGGCGCGAGCCGCCGGAAGACCTGCCGCCCGCCCCGCCCGACTTCGGCCAGATTTCCACCGCGCCGTCGCGCGGCGAGACCGGGCGGGTGCACCCGCAGGCCGACACGCAGGAGTTCAAGCCGCGCGACTTCCTGCTGATGGTCGTCGACGACACGCCGGACAACCTCGTCCTCCTGAGCCTCCACTTGCAGCAGGCGGGCTTCCGCGTCATCACCGCCTCGAACGGCGAGGAGGCTTTGAAGATCGCCGAGATCAGCTCGCCCGATCTGATCTTGATCGACATCGCGATGCCCGGCCTCGACGGGCTCGGCGCGACCCGCCGCCTGCGGGAGCACCCCGTGCTGCGGCTCGTGCCCGTCGTCGCCGTCACCGCCTTCTCGACCGACGGCTTCCGCCGCGCCGCCTACGACGCCGGCCTCGACGGCTACCTGACCAAGCCCGTCGATTTCGAGCGGCTGGGCGAACTCATCCGCCGCCTCCTCCCCGTCCGCCGCGCCCCGAAGGACGCCGACACGGGCGAGCTCGACGAGTAGCGCCGCGGCCTTAACACAAAAATTTGCGCGCCGACCGGTAGACGTTCCCGCGCACGTCGCGGGCGCGGGCCCGTCTTCGATCAGGGCTCGGGTTCGAGTTCCATGTCGGGCGTGACGAAATCGACGGCGAGCAGTTCGCCGTCGAACTTCGGCTTCGGCCCGGTCGCGCGTTTGAAGGTGACGTAGATCAGATTCTCCGGCTTGCGCACGCCGCAGCCGAGCGCCGCGCCCGCCATGCTCTGCACGTAGCTCACGAACTCGACGCGCTCGAACGACGCGGCGCGCAGCCTCAGCACGCGGTCGCCGACCTTAACATTAAAGACCACGACCGGGCCGCCGGGGCAGTCGATGCGCGTCAGCGTGCCGCGCACCTGCTCGCCGTTCGTGCGCCGCTTGATGAGCACCTTCACGTCGTCGAGCGCGCCCGGAGTCTGCCCCGGAGTCTGCCCCGGAGTCTGCTTCCCCTGCGCGACGCCCGCGCCCGCCGCCCCGCCGCCGCTCCCGAAGACGACGCTGTCTTTGCCGTGCCTGGCGACCTGCTCCTCGAGCATCGCGATGGTCGCGAGCAGCGTCTGCGCCTCGCCGCGCTCGCCCGCCTCGGCGGTGGCGCTGCGCGAGACGGGCTCTAAGAGTTGGCGCGCGGCGGCGAACTCCTGCTTGCGGAGGTGTATCTGCGCGAGCAGCAGCGCGTAGGCGTGGCGGTTCGGCTCCAGCTTCCGCGCCTGCGCCAGCAGCCGCGCCGCCTCGTCCAGCCCCTCGCCCGTCACGAGGCTGACGAAGGCCAGCTCGTAGTAGCTCTCCGCGAACGAAGGGTTCAGCTCGATGGCGCGGCGCAGCTCGGAGCGCACGACGCGCGCGTCCTCAGCCGGGAACGACTCGACCCTCCGCCCCGCGCCGACCGTTTTGCGGAAGATCGAGTCGGCGTAGTAGAAGTGCGCGAGGTAGTTCTGCGAGTTCCCTTCGACCGCCTTCCTCAGCTCCGCCTCGGCCTCGTCGAACTTGTGCTGCCTGACGCGCACCATGCCGAGCGAGACGTGCGCCTGCGCGGAGTCGGGCGCGAGCGCGAGCGCCTGCCTGAGCCGGGCGTCGGCGTCTTCGAGCCGGTTGGTGTGCAGGAGCAGGTCGCCGAGGTAGGCCAGCGCCTCGCCCTCGGAGAGCGGCGCGGCCTGCATCTCCGCGTCGAAGACGAGCGGCTTGTCGAGGTCGAAGACCTCGCCCCGGTAGGTGCTGTTCTTGACGTAGTTTTGCAGCTCGCGCTCCATCTCCTTGAAGTCCGTCTGGAAAGCCTGCTGGAAGCTCTCCTCGACGGTCTGGCCCGCGGCGACGAGCGAGCTGAAGCGACCGAGCTGCGCCACGCGCTGCCCCTTGTTGCCCTGCAACAGGTAATGGACGAGCGCCCACGACTCGGCGTAGAAGACGCCGTTCTTGTCGCTCTCGTTGTAGGCGGGCGAGCCGTGCGTCACGTGCAGCAAGCTTTGCAGCGGCATGAACCGCTCGCGCAACAGGTAGACGTGGCTGCTGATGGGCTTGCCGAGCGTGATCGTCTTCTCGCCGTTGGAGACGTCGAACGTGCTGTAGTACTCGGCGAGCCCCTCGTTGAACCAGACGGGCGGGTCGCCCATGTTGTTGTTGATGATGAAGTGCGCGTACTCGTGGAAGATGGTGGCGTAGGGGCTCTCCTCGCCGCGCTTCTCGGAGGTGAGCGTGATGTAGTTCACGTCCTCGCCCGGCTGGAAGTAGCCCGCGACCCACTTCGAGGTCTTGCCGTTGTAAACGGGCTTGAAGGGGGCGTACGCCGAATCGCTCTTGAAGACGACGACGGTGGTCGTGACGGGCGAGGCGAGCTTCGCCTTCGGGAAGAGCTGCGCGAAGGTGTAGCGGAACTGTTCGAGCCGGGTGGCGACCTGCCGGATGTCCTTCTCCGAGGCGTTGCCGATGAGGAAGAAGTTTTTCGTCCGCACGCTCGTCCACACGTCCTTGGCGTGCGCGCCCTGGGCCGTGGGCGCGAAGAGGCAGAGGACGAGGGCGGCGACGACAAGCGAGGATGGGCATTTCATCTCGAATAAACTCCGTTTCTTCTGAGACCTCGTGCGGCGTCCGCGCCCTTCGGCGTTCGGCGCACTCGAATGATTCTGCCGCCCGCCGCGGGGTTGCCGCGCAAGAGACGACGATCATAAAAACTACGCGCCCACAATGTCGGCGGCGCGGGCGCGTTACTCCGGCTGCCCGTAACGCTCTCAAGCCGCCCGCCCTCGGGCGCTCAACACTACCTGCCGAGCCTATTCGCCCCGCGCCTCAATCACGCTGCCCCCCCGCTTCATTATGACAGGCGCTCCAATCATTATGAGGTCGGGCGGTCAGGTTGCCACACTTCGACCCCGAATTATTTAAGAATGTCCGCCGTAGCCGCAAGGTTTTCTGCCTTCCCCCGAATCCCCGCCCTTGGCATGCGGCTCGCTATCCATCGGGCGGTTCAATGTCTGTTGAGCACGATCTTACTGACAAAATCACCGACAAGAGCCTCCTCCTTGTGAAAGCGGGAGCGGGCATGCACTTACCAGCCTAAATCCCCCGGCGGGGACATGGCAGTGGGAGTTCCCGAAGGAAAGATAAATGGACACCTCGAAACGCTTCACGCGGGCGACGCAGTTAACGGCGCTGCTGCTGCTCGCCGCCCTTGTTTCAAGCTCGCTTCTCAACCCGACTGCCGGCGCGCAGTCGCTTAAAGGGAAAGTCAGCAAAGTGCAACCCGGCAAAGGACGCCCCGCCGGCGGCTGGGGTCGGCTCACCGACAAGGTCTCTCCCGAGTTGCGATCCCGCTCGCAAGGTGCGGCACGTAACGGCGAGACCGTGCCGGTCATCCTTCGACTGAAGGAAAAGCCCACCGGGCAGCTCAACGCCCTGCTCAACCGTAGCGGCGTCCACATCAAAGGCGACTTTGAGAGCTTCAACTCGATGGCGGTCGAAGTCCCCGCCGACGTGGTCGAAGAGTTAGCAGCGTTCGAAGAAATAGAGGTGGTGACCGTAGACCACGAGGTGAAGTTTCAAGGGTTCGTCGAGGGCGCGACGGGCGCTAGGGACATGCGCGCGCGCGGCGGCAACGGCGCTCTCAAAGGCAAGGACATGAATATTGCCGTGCTCGATTCCGGCGTGGACAAGACCCACCACGGCGTCGGCAACATACTTTTCGAGAAGGACTTCACGGGCGAGGGGCGCACCGACGACCCTTACGGGCACGGCACGCACGTCGCCTCCATCGCCAACGGTCCGAGCCACATCTCCCACGGCGCTTACACCGGACTCGCGCCGGACGCGAAGATCATCAATCTCCGCGTCCTCAACTCGCAGGGTATCGGTTCGTCCTCCAACGTCCTGAAGGCGCTGCAATGGATGCTCGCGCCCTCCGACCCCGCCAAGCCGCTGGGGGATAAGAACCACCAGAAGTACAGGATTCGCGTCGTCAACCTGAGCATCGGCGCGCCGGCCATCGACTCGTACAAAAACGATCCGCTCTGCCTAGCCGTGCGCACGTTAGTGGACAATGGCATCGTCGTCGTTGCCGCCGCCGGCAACGACGGGACGGACGCCACGGGGCGAAAGTTTTACGGGCGCATCCACTCGCCGGGCAACGAGCCTTCCGCCATCACGGTCGGCGCCTCGAACACGCTCGACACCGAGGCGCGCCACGACGACGTCGTCACGACATACAGCTCGCGCGGCCCGACGCGCAGCTACCAGATGATCAACGGCGTCAAGGTCTACGATCACGTCATCAAACCCGATCTCGTCGCCCCCGGCAACAAGCTGATCGCCGCCGAAGCACTGAATAATGCCATCGTCACGAGTCACGGCTCGCTCGACGTCACCCCCACGAGTAATCCTAACCACAAGGTGATGCTAATGAGCGGGACTTCGATGTCCACGCCCACGGTCGCGGGCGCGGCGGCACTGCTGCTACAGGCGAACCCGAAGCTGACGCCGAACATGGTGAAGATGATTCTCATGTACACGGCGCAGCCCCTTCCCGGCTTCAACCAGTTCGAGCAGGGCGCCGGCCAGCTCAACCTCGAAGGCGCGATGCGCCTCGCCCGGCTCGTCCGCCAGGACCTGCCCACCCCGACGCCGGTCGGCACGCCGCTGCTCACGGCCGCGGCCCCCGCGCCGCAGTCGTCCGTCGCCGGCTGGACCTTCAACTGGGGCGGCGGCGTCATCCTCGACCAGTCCTTCGCCACGGGCGTCAACCTGATTACGAAGTATCAGGCGGTCTACGGCCTCGGCGTCCTGCTCGCCGACGGCACGGTCGAGGCCAACGGCGTCCTGCTCGCCGACGCCGTGCTGTTGAGCGACGGCATCACCATCAGCGACAGCATCGTG
>DASVQC010000106.1:0-15310 GCA_036389335.1 Pyrinomonadaceae bacterium
TCGTTCGTTTAACGACTGCGCGCGGCGCGGCCTTTCAAGTGTTCAGTCTCTTCAGCCGCCGAGCAGCGCCATCAGCGCGACGACGGCGTGCATCGCGACGCCGACGGCGACGCCCGCGGCGAACGAACGGCGCGAGAGCCCGTCCCTCCCGGCCCTGATGACCAGCCACCCGAGCGGCAGCCAAAGCAGCGCGCCGGTGATCGCGCCGGGCGAGTAGGAGCGCGTCGCGGCGCAGGCGACGAGGTGCGACGCCGCGTTGAGTAGAACCGCCGCGCCGAAGGCGACGAAGAGCCAACGCAGCGGTCGCACCGCGTAGGCCAAGACGACGCCGAACGTCATCAGCGCGAGCGCGATCTCGTTCAAGCTCAAAAACCGCTCGACCGACAGCCCGACGCCCGTCAACCGCGACCACCACGCCGGGAAGCCGCCGCGCCACTCCTCAAGGACGTGCGCCGCGTAGGTCACGGGCAGCAGCCAGCCCAGACGCAGGAGGCGTGAACCGTGAACCGTGACAGGTGACAAGTAAGTAAGCCGTAAACGGTAAACCGTGACGGGTGACGGGTCAGAACCTTTTCTACTCGTCACCTGTCACGGTTCACGGTTCACGAGTAAATGTTCATCGGGCGGGTAAGCAGCGCGACGGGGTCGTCGACGTTGAGCGCCTCGCGGACGTAGAAGGCCTCGCCCGCCGCGGCGTTGACGAGCGAGCCGTAGTAGCGGGAGCGGTTTTCGAGCTGCGAGAGGAAGTCGCGCGAGCTGATGCGCGTCTCGGGCTCGTCGGCGCCCTCGCGGAAGAACTGCGAGGCGTGCGCGCGGATGGCGCTCATCTTCCCTTCGAGGAAGTCGGAGATGTCCACGACGAACGAAGGGGCGATGAGCCGCGAGTGGACGGCGTGCGCCATCATCGGCATCGGTATCTGCGCGAGCCCCGCCTCCTCGTCGTAGCGCCTCATGCTCGCGAGCCGGGCCGACTCCCTGACGAGCCGCGCGGTCGCCGCGTGATCCGGGTGCGGATCGTCCCAGTGCGACGTGAAGAGCACGCGCGGGCGCAGCCGCCTGAGCACGCGCACGAGCGCGCTCCGCGCCTCGTCCGTGACGAGCACGTGGCCGTCGGGCTGTTCGAGGTTGAGGCGCGCGTCGAGCCGGAGGATGCGCGCGGCGGCGCGCGCTTCTTCGGCGCGCTGCTCGACCGTGCCGCGCGTGCCCATCTCGCCGCGCGTCATGTCGAGGACGCCGGTGCGGTAGCCGAGGCTTTTGAGCTTGAGGAGCGTGCCCCCGGCGGTCAGCTCCGCGTCGTCCGGGTGCGAGAAGACGGCGAGCGCGTCGAGTTGCGTGATTTCGGTGCTCATCTTGGTTAATCCGGGTTTAGACGCAGGACAGGTTTAACCGAAGGCGCGCGCGCCGGTCAAGCAACGCGGCGGGGGCGGGCGTTGTAGAATATGCGTGCAACGTTCGGGCGGCCCCGCCCGTCAATAGTTCATCCGCGGGGCGGCGCGCGCGGGATTCCGGCGCGCGCCGGGGTAAGAAGATGGCGAAGCTGATCGCGGAGGGGACGGCCAACCGGCGTCGCGTGGCGAGCGCGCGGCGGGTCGCCGTCTGCCTCGCCGTCGCCGCCCCGCTGCTCGTCTTCGCCCACGAGCGGGCGCGCCTCTCCTCCGACGAGCGGCGACAATGCGTCGCGGACTCGACCGACGCGGCGCGGCTTCTGGAGACGGGCGGCTCGCCGAAGGCTCAGGTGAAGCCAGCCGACGCGCCCGCCGAGATCAAGATCGTCACCTACAACATGCGCTGGCGCGGCGGCGAAGAGCTGAGCGCGATCACGAAACTGCTGCGCGACGACCCGCAGCTCGGCGGCGCGGACGTGATCGGGTTGCAGGAGGTTGATCGACGGCGCAAGCGCAGCGGCGCGGTCGACGCGGCGCGGCAGATGGCCGAAGAGCTGGGGCTGAATTTCGCGTGGGCCGCCGCGCCCAACGACGGCACGAAGCGCGGCGACCGCGAGGCGGGCGAGGACGAGACGGGCGTCGCCATCCTCTCGCCGCACCCGCTCTCCGACGTCGTGCGCCTCGTGCTGCCGCACCCCGGCCCCAACTGTCAGCGGCGCGCGGCGCTCGGCGCGACCGTCAGGGTCGGCAACCGCGACGTGCGCGTCTACTCCGTCCACGCCGAGACGCGCATCCCCGTCGAGCGCAAGATCGAGCAGTGGCGCGCGGTGCTGGACGACGCGAAGGCGCACGAGAGGACGGAGCGCGTCGTCGTCCTCGGCGACTTCAACACGATCAAGGAGAAGGACGTGCGCGCGGCGCGCAAGCTCTTCACCGACGCGGGCTTCGTCACCCCCTTCGCCGACGACGAGATGACGTGGGAGACCTTCATCCTCGCCCTCAAGCTCGACTGGGCGTGGCTGCGCGGCCTCCAACCCACCGACCACGGCGTCCGCCGCAGCGTCACCTACTCGGATCACTACCCGCTCTGGCTCACAGCTAAAATGCCGTGAACCGTGAACCGTAAACCGCGACGGGTGAAGACAGGATATTCACCTGTCACCCGTCACGGTTTACGGTTCACGGCTTTTAACGGATGCTGACGCGGACTTGGTTGGCTTCGAGGGAGTTGCCGGTGGCGCGTTGGAGCTCGGCGATTGACTTGTTGAGTTCCGTTTGCGCGCGCAGCTCGTTGCCGCGGGCGGTGGCGAGCGAGGTCTGGCGCTCCAAGACGAGGAAGAAGGTCGACTGTCCGGCGTCGAACTTGCGCAGCTCGCTCGCGTACTGCTGCTCGGCCGCTTGGCGCGCGACCGAGGCGGCGCGCAGGCGCGACTCGGCGGTGCGCGTCACCTGCAGGGCGTTGCGCACGTCGACCTCGATGAGCTGTTCGAGCTGCGCGCGCTGCGTGCGGATGCGCTCGCCCTCGACGAGCGAGCGACCGAGCTGCGCCTCGGCGGTGCGGTTCCTGAGCGGCAGGTTCAACTGCACGCCGACGCGGAAGTTGTTGTAGCGGTTGGCGGCGAGGTTCGCGAGCGACTGGCCGTAGCCGCCGACGAGTTCGGGCGGCAACGCCTGCGCCGCGGGCTGCGGCAGCAGCGCGATCTGCGCGTCGCCGCCGGGCAGGCCGTTGAGCCTCGTGATGATCTGGTTGATCGTCTGCCGCTGCAGCTCGCTCGCCGCGCTGAAGGGGTTGACGGCGCGGCCCGGATCGAGCGCGCCCGCGAGCCCGACCGCGCCGTAGCTGCCGACGAGATCGACCTGCGGCTTCGACTGCTCGCGCGCCAGCCTCTGATCCAGCTCGTTGATCGCCGAGAGCACGTCCGACTGCTGCAACTCGGGGCGGCCCTTGAGCGCGGCGGCGACGGCGTCGTCCAACGTCGCGACGGGCGGGCGCTGCAATTCGACCGTGTCGGTCGGCACGAGCGACACGCCCCAGACCTGCGAGGTGCGATCCTCGGCGATCAAATTCTTCAGGTTGTTCTCGGCGCGGTTCACGTCGTCGAGCGCGGAATAGACGCTCTGCTCGAAGCCGGAGACCTGCGCCTCGGCGGCGACCACGTCGATGGGCGCGAGCATCCCCTCGGCGACCAGGCGCTTGTTGTGCTCGTACTGGGAGCGCGCGTCCTTCACGGCGTCGCGCTGGATTTGCAGGTTACGGAGCGCGAAGACCAAGTCCCAGTAGGCGCGCTGCGCCTGCGTGATCGTCTCGATGGCGCGCTGGCGGAACTGCGCGTCCGTCAGGCTCAGGTTCTTCTTCGCGATCTCGATGCGGCGGCGGTTGTCGTCGAAGCGCAGGCCGCGCAGGAGCGGCTGCGTGTAGCTGAAGGTGAAGGCGGTCGGGAACTGCGGGTTGAGCGCGGCGAACTGGTTGTTCGTCGTCAGCCGGATCGAGGAGAAGTCGAAGCGGTAGCCGCCCCCGCCCTTCGGCGTCAGGCCCTGCAGGCTGAACGCGCCGACGAGGTTCGTCTGGTTGACGGAGCCGCCCGCGCCGCCGGAAAGGAAGCTCGAAGAGGGCTGCTCGGTGCGCTCGTAGTAGGACGTGGACGTGAGGCGCGGGTCGTAGACGCCGCGCGCGCCGAGCAGATCGAACTCGGCGATGCGGACGTTCTCGCGCGCGACCTCGATGTCCTTCGCGTTCTTGAGCGCGAGCGCGATCACCTCCGAGAGCGCGAGCGGCTGCTGCTCGGTCAGGTTCACGCCGACGCGACCGAGTTCGGGTAGCGCGGCGGGCGCGGGGCGGAAATCCGTCGCCACCTGCGGCACGCTCAGCGGCAACTCCTGCGGCGCGCTCGTCGGCACGCTCTCCCCGCCCGGCGCGCGCTGCTCCGCGGGCGGCTGGACGGTCGTCGTGCGCTGCACGCCTCCGAGCGGGCTGAGCTGATCGAGCGCGGGCAGGTCTTCGAGCCGCGCGGGAGGGGGTTGGCCCGCGGGCAGTTGGCTCGCGAGCGGCGGCTGAGACTGCTGCGCCCCCTGCTGCGCGCTCGCCGCCGGCTGCGTCCCCTGCTGCGCCTGCACGTCGGGCGTCGCCTGACGCGCGTTCGCCCCCGTCGGCTGCGCCCCCTGCGTCGGCTGGTTCGACGAAGGCGCTTGGGGCGGCGGCGCGGGCTGGCCGCTCGCGGGCGGCGGCGGCGGTTGCGGCTGCTGCGCGCGCGCGCCCTGCGCGACCGAGAGCGCGAGGAGCAATAGAGCCGGCCCCAAGAGGTTTCTCGTCAAATGATGATTGCGTCGAAGCATATTTCAAGTACCCGAAGAACCGTGTGGGCGGGGCTCACCCCCGCCCGCGTCTGAACGCCGTGCGCCGCCCACGCCTCTGGGGCACGGCGGGCGGGGACGGGCCCCGCCCCTACAGTTATCGCGGCGCGGGATTCATTTCCCGAACGTGCCGAGGAGCGACGAGACGGCGGTCGCCGTCCTGCGCCGCGCCCACGCGAACGGCGCGGCGGCGCGCGCGCCGGCGCGACGCCAGACCTTGCTGTGGCCGAGGTCGTCGAAGAGCGAGTAGAAGACCGGCACGGCGAGGAGCGTTAAGAGCAGGCATAAGGACTGCCCGCCGACGACCAGGACGCCGATGGATCGGTTCGTGCCCGATCCCGGCCCGCGCGAGAGCGTCAAAGGCAGCATGCCCGCGACGAGCGCGAGCGTCGTCATCAGGATCGGGCGCAGGCGGTCGCGGTTCGCCTGAATGATCGCTTCGAGCCGCTCCATGCCCTGCGCGCGCAGCTCGTTCGTGTGATCGATCTGCAGGATCGCGTTCTTCTTCACGACGCCGAAGAGCAGCAGCAGGCCGAGGCCCGAGAAGATGTTCACGGTCTGACCCGTCGCGAGCAGCGAGACGATGCCGAACGGGATGGCGAGCGGCAGCGTCAGGAGGATCGTGACGGGGTGGATGAACGACTCGAACTGCGCCGCCAGCACCATGTACATGAAGATGAACGAGAGCGAGATGGCGACCATGAAGTAGTAGCCCGCGCGCCCCAGCTCCTTCGACCGACCGACGAGCCCCGTCTCGTAGCCCTGTTCGAGGTTCATCTCTTTGACGAACACGTTCATCCGCGCGAGCACGTCCGACTGCGAGCCGCCCGGCCTGACGTTGGCGGTGAGCGTCACCTGCCGCTGGCGGTTGCGCCGATCGATGGCCGAAGGCCCCGTGCCCTCTTCGATGTTCACGAGGTTGTCGAGGCTCACCCAGCCGAGCTTCGACGAGCTGGCGAAGAGGCGCGACAGATTCTCCTTGCTCGCGCGCGCCTCGCCCACCGCGCGCAGACGCACGTCGTACTGATCCGTCCCCTCGTTGAAGGTCGAGACCTTCTGGCCCGCGACGAGCGTGTTCAAGCTCTGCGCGATGTCGCCGACCTTGACGCCGAGGTCGGCGGCGCGCGCGCGGTCGATCTCGACGCGGAGTTCAGGCTTGCCCGCGACGAGCGACGAGTCGGCGTCCACCACGTCGGGGATCGTCTTCATCTTCTCCAAGAGCCCCTGCGAGTAAGTCGTCAGCTTCTGTAGATCAGGCCCGCCGACGATGTACTGGATGTCGGAGTTCGCCTGCCCGCCGCCGGAGATCGCCTGCACCTGCGCGACGTTCGTGCGCAATTCCTTCGGGTACTTCGCCAGAAGTTTGCGCGCCTCGACCATCAGATCGGTCTGCGACAGATCGCGCTCCCCGAGCGGCGCGAGGCGGACGTAGACGTTCGCGCTGTTGACGAGCTGCTGCTGACCGCCGCCGATGGTGACGAGCGTGTCGGAGACGCCGGGCAGCTTGCGCAGATCGGTCGCGATGCGCTCCATCACGTTCGAGGTGGCGGCGAGCGTGTAGCCCTCCGGCGCGCGCACGTTGACCTCGAACTGCGACTGATCGTCGACGGGCACAAAGTTTTTGCCGACGAACATGAAGAGCGGCACGATGCTCACGATGACGAGCAGGCACAGGGCCACCACCGCCCACCTGTGGGCCATCGACCACTCAAGCATCCACGTGTAGGTGCGGTCGACGGGGCGGTAGAAGCGGCCCCCCTTCGACGAATGGTGCGAGTCGCGCCGCGGCTCGCGGGCGGCCTCGACGCCGCCGGCGGGGACGGGCCCCGCCCCCACAGACTTGCTCTCGTCGGCCCGGTTGCCGGGCTCCCCCGCGGTGACGCGCGACTCGTCGGCGAGCATCGAGGAAGCGTCGCCCTCGGAGGGGGGCGTCGCCGTGTCGGGGGCGCGCTCCTCCTTTTTACGTTTGATGAGCCGGGCGGCGAGCATCGGCGTGAGCGTGAAGGAGACGAGGAGCGAGACGGCGACGGCGAACGACGCCGTGAGCCCGAACGACGACATGAAGCGCCCGACGATGCCGCCCATGAAGCCGACCGGGAGGAAGACGGCGAGGAGCGAGAGCGTCGTCGCCGTGACGGCGAGGCCGATCTCCCTCGTCCCCTCGATGGCCGCTTGGAACGGCGGCATCCCCTTCTCCTCGACGAAGCGGAAGATGTTTTCGAGCACCACGATGGCGTCGTCGATCACGATGCCGACCATCAGTGTCAGGGCGAGCAGCGTGATCATGTTCAGGGTGTAGCCCATCGCCGCCATCATGCCGAAGGTCGCGATGATCGAAGTCGGGATGGCGATGCCGGCGATGAGCGTGGAGCGGAAGTTCCAGAGGAAGATGAAGACGACGACCGCCGCGAGGAGGCTGCCCTCGACGAGGTGCGTCTCAATCGCCTCGACCGAAGCCTTGATGAAGATCGAAGTGTCGCCGATGACCTGCAGGCGGACGTTGGCGGGCAGCACCTTCTGAATCTCCGCCAGCCGCTCCTTGACCGCGTCCGCCACCGCCACCGCGTTCTGCCCCGACTGCTTCGTCACGATCAGCGTCACGGCGGGCTGGCCGTTCAGGCGCGCGCTCGTGCGCTGCTCCTCGGAAGAGTCTTCGGCGTAGCCGATGTCGCTGATCTTGACCGGGTAGACGCCGCGCGAAGAGACGGCGATGTTGTTGAAGTCCGACGGGCTCGTGACGCGACCGAGCGTCCTCACGGTCAGCTCGCGCGCGCCCTCGTCCACGCGACCGCCGGGCACTTCCATGTTCTGCTGGCGGACGGCGGCGGCGACCTCGGGGACGGTCACGTTGAAGGCGCGCATCTTGTCGGGGTCGAGCTTGATCTGAATCTCGCGGCGCGCGCCGCCGACTATCGACACGCTGCCGACGCCCGAGATGCTCTCGACGCGCTTCTTGATCTGCTTGTCGGCAAGCTCCGTCACCTCGCGCAGGGAGCGCGGCGAGGAGACGACGACGCGCAGGACGGGCGCGGCGTCGGTGTCGATCCTCTGGATGATCGGCTCCTCGGCGGTCTCGGGCAGGTCGCCGATGATGAGGTTGACCTTGTCGCGCACCTCCTGCGCCGCGACGTTCGGGTCTTTCTCCAGCAGGAACTGGACGAAGACCTGCGAGACGCCCTCGACCGAGGTCGAGCGCAGCTCGTCGATGCCGCTGATCGTGTTGACGGAGGACTCGACCTTGTCCGTGATCTCGGTCTCGATCTCGCGCGGGCTCGCGCCGGGGTTGACGACCGTCACCGTGATCGTCGGGAAGTCGATCTTCGGGAACAGATCGACGCCGAGCGACTTGAACGAGAAGAGGCCCACCACCGTCAGCGACAAAATGATCATCGTCGCGAAGACGGGGCGGCGGACGCAGATTTCGGCTAGCTTTTGCATGGTTCTTAGCTGTTAGCTATTAGCTGTTAGCTGTTATGAATCGGCGGGCGAGCCCGCCCGATGCGTTTCCACACTCGATTGTCTGGCTGAAAGCTAACAGCTAATAGCTAACAGCTTCATGCTGGCTGAAAGCTGATAGCTAACAGCTAACAGCTTCACTGCCTCACCGGCGCGCCGTCCTTCAACTGTTCGAGGTTGCTCGTCGCGACGAGTTCGCCCTCGCGGAGGCCGAGCTTGATCTCGACCAACTCGCCCTCGGCCTGCCCGAGCTGCACGACGCGATCTTCGGCGCGGCCTTCGCGCAGGACGAAGACGTGGCTCGTCGACTCCTGCGTGCGGACGGCGCTCGCCGGGACGAGCACCGCCGGCTCCGAGTTCGGCAACTGCATCCTCACCGAGGCGAACTGCCCCGGCTTTAGGAGGCCGCCCCCGTTATCGACTTCGGCCTCCACCGTGAGCGTGCGCGACGCCGCCGTGACGTTCGGCGAGATGCGCGCCACGCGACCGGCGAAGGTGCGATCCGGGTAGGAACTCGTCGTCACGGAGACCGACTGGCCGGGGCGGACGAGCGGCAGGTACTGTTCGGGGATGTCGATGCGCAGGCGCAGGGGGTTCGTGCGCACGATGGTCGCGATCTTCGAGGCGGTCGTGACGTACTCGCCCACGTCCGCCGGTCGCTCCGCGACGTAGCCGCTGATGGGCGCGTAGATGGTCGTGTCGGCGATGCCTTTGCGCGCCTGCGCGACCTGCGCCTCGGCGGCGGCGGCGGCGGCGCGCGCCGTCTGGATGGCGGCGTAGTTCTGCCGCGCCGCTTGCAGCGCGACCTCGTACTGCTGCCGCAACTGATCGAGCTGCGCCCTCTGCTGATCGTAGGACGAGCGCGACACGTCGCCCGACTCGATGAGCCGCTCGAAGCGGCGCATCTGCGTCTCGGCGAGATCGAGAGAGGCTTTGGTGGCGCGCACCTCTGCGACGCGCGCCGGGTCGAACGGCTGTCCGGGGCGGACGCCGATGCGCGCCTCCGCCTGCCTGACAGCCGACTGCGCCTGCTGCGCCTGCGCCTCCAACTGTTCGAGGCGCAGGCGCGCGTCAGCCGGATCGAGCCGGACGAGGACGGCACCCTTCTGGACGTAGGAGCCGAGATCGACGCCGACCGAGGCGACGCGCCCGCCGACGTTCGACGCCACGTCCGTCTGCTCGTCCGCGCCGAGCGATCCGGTCGCCTCGACGAAGCGCGGCAGGTCGCGCCGGATCGCGGCGGCTGAGGTGACGGCGACCGCCTCCGGCGTCGCGTTCGGATCGGCGGCTGAGCCCTTCGCGTTGCCGCCGGCCTTCGAGCGCGCGCAGGAGGCGGAGAGCGCGACGGCGATCAGGATGAGCGCGACAGCCGGCCAGAGTGTGAGTTGCTTGCGGGAGATCATTTTCGCTGAAGACTTCCGTTCCGGGTTAAAAATTTCCGCGCCCGAACAATTTTCGTCAGGCGATCACTCATGTCACGCCGTTCGCGCGACGCGCTCGTCACCTGTCGCCCGCCCTCTTCTTGATCTTTTTACGCGAGGGCGCGGCGGCGCGTTTCGGCTTTTCGGCGGCGCGCTCGCGCGCCTTGACGCCGCCGAGGAGGATGCGCGCGAACTCGTCCGCCGCGCGCTCGTTCGAGATGTCGAGCAGCGTGCGCCGCGTGTCCCAGAGCGTGTTGTTGAGCGAGTGGTGGATGACCGCGCCGATGAAGGCGCGCACGACGACGCGCGGATCGACGTCGCGCATCGCGCCCTCGCGCTGCCGCTCGCGGACGTAGCCGCCGAGGAATTCGTAGAGCCCGCGCACGTTGCGATCCCAGAACATCGCGGCCAGCTCGTGCCCTTCGAGCGCGGAGTGCGTGAGCAGCCGCAGGAACTCGGTGTCGCTCTCGTGGTGGCGCATCAGCTCGCGCGCGAGGCCCGAGAAGACCGCGAAGTCGTCCTTGCGGCGGATGGGGTCGGCGAGCTGCGCGCGCATGTCTTCGATGCCGCCGGAGCAGGCCTTGAAGTCGAGGATCGCGCTGTAGAGCTCCTCCTTGTTGGCGAAGTGGCGGAAGACCATCGCCTCGGAGACGCCCGCGCCCGCGGCGATCTCCTTGGTCGTCGTGCCGCGAAAGCCGCGCTGCGAGAAGAGCCGCATGGCGACTTCGAGGATCTGCTGCCGCCGCTCGCCGCCCGCCATGCGCCCGCCCGCCGCGGTCGCCGCCTCGTGCCTCGCCGTCTCCGCCGATCTGCTCATTCGATTTCGCCCGCCGTCCTTCGGAGGCCGCCCGCCGTTGATTAAAGTAAGTACTTACTTACCAGAGTCGGGGGCGACTGTCAACCGGCCTCAGAGCGTTTTCGCGCTGTACTGTTCTGAACCTTGCGCTATAATCGGCGCGTACATTTTCACAACGAAAGCGGGGAGCCCCTCGCCTCGCCGCGCGCCGCGGTCGGGCGCGCGCGGCGTAGTTTCCGCGCCGGGGCGACGAGGGGGCACGTCGGCACGTCGTTTGCTCGCTCGTCGTGGGAAAGACGAATCATCGGGGGGCGACACTCGCGCGCTTCCGTCATCGTAAGCGGGAGAATTTCAGACTAAGGAGAGAAAAGATCATGTCACAGAACATCAACAACAAGAGTAATCCTTCCACGGGCGGCGCGGGCACGGGCGCGACCGACGCGGGCACCACGCGCGACACGTCCCCGACCGGCTCGACCGGCTCGACCGGCACGGGCGGCACGGGCGGCGCGGGCGGCGCGGGCGGCGGCTCCGGCTCGACCGGCGCGGGCTCGACCGGGCTCAGCACCACGGGCGCGACCGGGGCGGGCTCGTCCGGCGGCGGCGCGGGCGCGGCGACGGGCACGGCGACGGCGCGCGAAGGCATCGCGGGCGCGGCGCAGGAGTACGGCCAGAAGATCACGGAGGTCGCCGGGCAGGCGAAGGACTACGTGAACGACAAGCTGTCGGTCGCGGGCGACAAGCTGCGCGAGTTGCAGCAGAAGGACTACTCGCAGATCGCCGACGAGGCGAAGGAGTACGCGCGCCAGAAGCCGGGCCAGGCGCTTCTGGTCTCGGCGGCTGCCGGGTTCCTGCTCGGGCTGCTGCTGCGCAGCACGCGGCGGTAGACGGCGCGAAGGTTTCGGGGGCGGGTTTCGGGTTTCAAGCTAATAGAGCGGTTTCGCCACAAACTTGAAACCTGAAACCTTTAAGACCTGAAGCTCGACCGAGAGGGAGGTACCAAGCGATGGCTGAGTTGGAGAGGCGTGCGGCGGCGGCGGCCCCGGCGCGCGCGCAGGCGGGCGATCAGGCGGAGTTGGATCAACTGCCGACGATGTTGAGTCGTCTGGGCGACCACGTGATGGCGCTCCTCGACGCGAAGGTCGGCCTGCTCAAGATCGAGCTGAAGGAGGAGGCGGGCGTCTACACGCGCCTCGCCGCGATGATCGCGGTGGGCGGGGTGCTCGCCGCCATCGGCTTCCTGCTCGTCAACGTGGCGGTGGCCTTCTTCATCTCGCGCCTCTTCGTCGAGTCGTTCACGGAGCCCGTCGCCTACGCGCTCGGCTTCGTCGTGACGGGCGCGCTCTACCTCGTCGTCGGCGCGATCCTCGTGGTCGTGATGAAGAACCGGCTGGCGGCGCAGTCCGCCGCGCCCCAGCGCAGCATCGATGAACTGAGAAAGGACAAGCAATGGCTGAAGAACGAAATCTAGCAACCGCGCGCGCCCCGGAACTCACGCGCGACGAGGCCGACCCGACGAAGGCGGAGTTGCAGCGTCGGATGGAGGAGGCGCGCGACTCGATCTCGCAAACCGTGAGTGAAATCAAAGACACCGTGACGACGCAGTACGAGAACGTGCGCGAGAGCATCTCGCAGTCGCTCGACTGGCGCGAGCAGTACCGCCGCCGGCCCGTCGCCTTCTCCGTCGGCGCGCTCGGCGTCGGCTTCGTGCTCGGCTACAGCGTCGGCGGCGCGTTCGGCGGCGGCGGCGGCGACGACCTCGCCAGCCGCTACTACGAAGCCGAGGGCGACAACGACGGCGACGACGCGCCGCAGCAGCGATCCTACGCCGCGCAGGCCATCACGGGCGGGGCCTACGGCTCGACCGCCTACTCCGCCGCGCCGCCCTCCGAGGCTTCCGCCGAGGCGGCCTCGCACGCGTTCGAGAGCGGCATGGCGCGGCAGGCGGCGCAGCCCGCGCGCCCGGCCAAGCAGGACTACGACGCCGCGTCCGAGTCGTCAGCCGCCCCGCGTCCGTCCTACAGCAGCGGCTACGACTCGACCGCCGCGGCTGAGGAGTCGGACAAGCCGAGCGTGCTGGCGCGCTTCAAGGAGACGAAGGCTTACGACCGCTTGCAGGACGAGCTGGGCTCGCTCGGCGAGCGCGCGGTCGAGGAGCTGTCGAAGACGGCGCGCAACGTCGTGCTGCCCGCCCTGCTCGGCAAGCTCAAGGACATGATCGGCATCGATCTCTCCACGCAGCGCGAGGTGGCGCAGCGCAGCCGGCTGGAGCAGGAGTCCTCGACGGCGCAGAAGCAGGCAGACCGCAGCGCGGGGGAGGCCCCGGCGGGCGCGTCGGGCGGCACGGCTTACGGGTCGGGCACGGGCGGCTACGGCAAGTCGCTGTGACGCTCCGATCCGGCACGGCGAACTGACGACGACGGGCGAGCGCGCTATCAACGCCTCGCCCGTTCGTCTATCCGCGAGACGCGCCCTTCGAGTAGTTACATTTGACGTGAGGAAGATTCGCCACGGAGGCGCGGGGGGGGCGCGGGGCGGGAAAAGTCTTCCCCGTGTCATCCGCGTGCCCCCGCGCCTCCGTGGTGAACTCCCGTCTTTCTCGTTCGACCCGCGCCAGTGAGAGCATGATCAGTGAGACCGCAGACACGCAGATCGCCGCGGGCGTCGTCGCGCTCGGCGTCAAGCCGCGTGATCCCGGCGGCCTCGACAATCCGCGCCGCGCCGAGGTCATCCTCAACGCCGCGGCGGGCGGCGGCGAGTGCGGGGCGGCGCGCGAACGCCTCGAACGACTTTTCGCGGAGCACCGTTTCGCCGCGCGCGTCACGCTCGCGCGCGGCGGCGAGGAGATCGTCGGCGCGGCGCGGCGCGCGGCGGAAGACGCGGAGACCGGCGTCGTCGTCGCGGGCGGCGGCGACGGGACGATCAACGCCGTCGCCTCGCAGCTCGTCGGCACCGAAAAAATCCTCGGCGTGCTCCCCTTCGGCACGCTCAACCACTTCGCCAAAGACTTGCGGATACCGCTCGACGCCGAAGAGGCCGCGCGCGTCGTCGTCGGTGGCCGCACCGAGCGCGTGGACGTGGGCGAGGTCCGCTCCGAGACCGGCGCGGGCGGCGCGCACTTCTTCCTCAACAATTCGAGCCTCGGCCTCTACCCGACGCTCGTGCGCGAGCGCGAGAAGTTGCAGGAGCGCGCGGGCCGCGGCAAGTGGTCGGCGGCGCTCCGGGCCGCGCTCACGGTGCTGCGCCGCTACCCCTTCGTCAACGTGCGGCTCGACGTAGACGGCAGGGAGATGCGCCGGCGCACGCCCTACGTCTTCATCGGCAACAACGAGTACGAGCTCGACGCCTTCAGCGTCGGCACGCGCGCGCGGCTCGACGCGGGGGCCCTGAGCCTGCACGTGACGCGCGACATAGGCCGCTCCGGGCTCGCGCGCCTCGCCTTCCGCGCCGTCTTAGGGCGGCTGCGCGAGGACAAAGACTTCGACGCGCTCAGCGCGCACGAGGTCTGGGTGGAGACGCGGCGCAGCCGCCTGAGGGTGGCGACCGACGGCGAGGTGCGGGTCATGCGACCGCCCCTGTGCTACCGCGTGCTGCCGGGCGCGCTGCGCGTCTGCGTGCCCGCGCGGGAAGAATCTGAGCGGGGAGGTTGAAGGGTGTTCAAATTAATCGTCGGCGCTCTGGGCGCGGCCCTGTTCACCGCCGTCGGGCTCGTCGCGCTCGCGCGCCCCGAGGCCGTGCGCGGCTTCATCCTCAACCAGTACCGGCAGGCGCTCGCGTCGGCCAAGCGCGAGGAGCTGTCGTTCCTGCTGAAGGTCGTGCCCGGCGCGCGCGTCTTCCGCGTCTACGGGCTCGTCTGCCTCGCCACCGCGCTCGTCATCATCTTCGCGCTCGTGAAGAGCTGAGGGACACAAGACTTCGTGCGCACGCTCGTCCACCTCTCCGATCTCCACTTCGGTCGCGTCGATGCGGCGGTCGTCGGGCCGCTCGTCGCGGTCATCGAGGGGTTGCGCCCCGACGTGGTCGCCGTCTCGGGCGACCTGACGCAGCGCGCGCGCGACGAGCAGTTTCAGGAGGCGCGCGAGTTTTTAGACAGGCTGCCTAAAGTCCCGCAGATCGTCGTGCCCGGCAACCACGACGTGCCGCTGTGGAACGCCTTCAAGCGCTTCCTCCAGCCGCTCGAAGGCTTCCGCCGCTTCATCACCGACGACCTCGAACCGTTCTACGCCGACGACGAGATCGCGATCATCGGCGTCAACACGGCGCGCTCGCTCACGGTCAAGCACGGCCGCATCAACGAGCAGCAGGTGGCGCGCGTCCGCGAGCTTTTGTGCCGCATCGACGACCGGGTGGCGAAGGTCGTCGTCACGCACCACCCCTTCGATCTGCCGGAAGGCTACGACGAGAGCGAGCTGGTCGGGCGGGCGCGCATGGCGATGGAGACGCTCGCCGCCTGCGGCGCCGATCTGCTGCTCGCCGGGCACCTCCACGTCGGGCACACCGGCCACACGGCGAAGCGCTACGAGATCAGCGGCCACTCCGCGCTCGTCGTGCAGGCGGGCACGGCCACCTCTTCGCGCGTGCGCGGCGAGATGAACTCGTTCAACCTGATCCGCCTCAAGCACCCGCACGTCAACGTCGTGCGCTACGCGTTCAGGCCGGAGCAAAAGACCTTCGCGCCCGCTTCGAGCGAGCACTTCCAGCACACGCCCGACGGCTGGGCGCGCGTCCCCGACGAGGCCGCCGCCGGCGTCTCCTACTCCGACGACTCGGACGCGCTGCAACCGCACGTCCCGCCGGAGACTTGAACGCGATCAAAAACTTCGCCGCGGGGGCGCGGAGTTAACGGATGAGTCTCACTTAAAGCTCGGCCCACGATGAAAAGAAAGAGGCGCGGCGAGCGT
>DASVQC010000107.1:0-4396 GCA_036389335.1 Pyrinomonadaceae bacterium
AAGACGGCGCGCCGGTACTTCGCCGGGCAGACGATGTGGTACATGAGGACTGAGACGTTATGCTCTTTGTGAATGAAGCGGCTCATTCACGAAGTATAAAGCCGCAGCAAGCTGCGGGGAATTTACCCACAGTGATTAAACTGGTTTGCAATCCAACGATATTTCGCTTTGAGGTCGGGACTGGCATGTGTAATCTGTTCTAGCGCATCTTTAAGAAAGCGTCGGACCTCATTAAACTGATCCGGGTCAGGAAAGGCAACATGTTTTCCAGACCATAGTTGAGAGAACACATCGATGAACCAAAGTCCGTCCGAGTCGCGCAAGAGATTGTCATTCCTGTAGGACTCACTAATGTATGCCACGACATCATCAGCCACAACAATCCTTGGTACTCGCGCGACATTGTTTTCCAGTTCGTAGGCAGATACTAAGCCTTCCCCAAAAATTACGTTGCCCTCGTGGTAAAGCCAACCCTGAGAAATGCCGCCACGAACCAGTATGCCTGTCCTGATAAGCCTTGCTGCGAAACGACTAGTCAAGTGGGTAATTATTTCGGCAGATATCTTGGGCTCTCGGGGGTTGATAGGCTTCGACAGCACAACATTATCAGAGAATTGAGACATTTGTATCTTAAGCCAAGGGAAAAGTCTGTCCTCACTCTGACCACGTCGTTCATACTCTTGAAGCCTCCTGTAGTGTTCTGCATGGTCTTGAGCAATTTCGCGAAGCACATTCTTAACTAGAAGGTAAGTCTCTTGCTCCATAGTCATCCTTTGGAGCAGGGCGCGAAATCCAAGAACATCAACGAACGCCACTACGTGTGCTTCCGGTAAGTGATGGGTTGTGTTCATAATACTAGCCATCTAACTAGTATTATACCGCGGAAGTAACGCGCAAGTACTGATGTGGTGGTATTATGCAGCCCTCTTCTTAGCGCCGTCATGCTATAGTCTTTAACCTTCCGCTTCACGGCACCCCCGCGTTTGCTGTAACCGCCCCGACGACTAACAACACGACGGCGCACCTCTCTACACATCTTAAATAATGGACTTCCCCGGAGTCTTTTAAAAAGGTAGGAGGGCGCGGCGGGCGAGCTTGCGCTTGAGCGCGAGGTAGCCCTGATCGCCCGCGACCAGCTCGCGCAGCGTGCGGCGGACGCCGGGCAGCAGGCGCGCGAGATCGATCATGCGCGAGGTGAAGGGCGCGCCGAAGAACTCGCCGTAAAATCTTCCGCGCATCTCGGAGGCGCGGCGCAGCTCGCGGACGAAGTCCGTGCGGCAGCGATCCCCGTAGGACGCCGGATCGCCCGCGAGAAAACTCTCGGCTAAAAGCTCCGCCGAGCGCAGCGCGTAGTAGATGCCCTCGCCCGTCACCGGATCGGCGAAGCCCGCGGCGTCGCCCACGAGCGCCCACCCGTCGCCGCAGACGCGGCGCGCGTCCCACGTCCCCGGCGCGAGGCCGGGAATGCGCGCGGCGTAGGCGTCCACGCCCGCGCGGAGTTTACCTTCGATAGAGGCGCGTAATCTCTTAACTTCGGATTCGCCGCGGGCCGCGTCGGACGGCTCGGGCGACTCTCCAAGTCGCGCGTCGCGTGCAGACCAGAGCGGCGTCGATTCGTCTTCGCGTTGCGCGTAGTAGCCGATCATGAAGTCCCACAGCAGCCGGTCGAGCGCGCGGTGATCGAAGGCGTCCTGCGTGGTGGCGATGCCGAAGGAGACGTGATCGAGGCGCGGGAAAGCCCACGCGTAGCCGACCCAGCCGGGCAGGAAAGCGATGACCGTCGGGGCACTGTCCGCGCGCGGCAGCGGCGCGCGGTAGCCGAAGGCGACCTCCATCTCGCTGTTCGGCAGACTGCCCGCGAGGCGACGCGCCGCGGGGCTGTTCGCGCCGTCGGCGGCGACGAGCACGTCCCCGCGCCACGCCTTTTTTTTGTCGCGCGTGCGTACCGTCCACGGCTCGCCTTCCTCGCGGTCGAAGACGGCTGTGACGCGCTCGTCGAAGACGTGCGCGCCCGCCGCGCGAGCGCGTTCGCGCAGGTGCGAGTCGAAAGCCGTGCGCGAGTAGATGGCGAAAGGGTCGCGCAAACGTAGGCGCACGCGCCCGCCCGCGGGCGAAAACAACTCGACCTCCGAGACGGTGCGGCCCGCCGCGTCGAGCAGGTGCGGGTAAGCCTTCAACGCTTTAGACGTGACGCCGCCGCCGCACGCCTTCGGCTCACCCGGCGGGCGACCGTCGAAGAGCGCGACGCGCGCACCGCCGCGCGCGAGCAGCTCCGCCGCGAAAGACCCGGCGGGCCCCGCGCCGACGATCAGCAGATCGAAATTCTGGTTGTCCGTCACCGTCATGAACCCGAACGCACGACCGCTCGCGTCGAAAGATTTTAAGGATGTCGAACGCGAGCGAGTTAATACTCGAATCGGCTCGCCGCGCCTTCATCCTACAGCAGCGCCGCGCTCTTTTCACGCTGGCGGTTTCGCCCCGCCCGGTTGACTTCACGCCGCGCGCCCGTCGTGTGTTAAAATCCGCGCATCCCCTGAAGATAATTTCGTTGACCGCCGCCGCAAGCGCGAGTTCCCTTCGCTCGTTTCGGGACGGCGCGGAGGCGGCACCGGCTACGATCAAGATGGCTGCCGGATCACTAGTCTACGTCGGTGTCGCGCCGCACCCTCCGATCATGGTGCCGGAGGTGGGGCGCGACGCCGCGCGCGAAGTCGCGGGCTCGATTGACGCGATGCGCGTGCTGACCGAGCGCGTCGTCGAGAGTGGTGCCGAGACGATCGTCATCGTCTCGCCGCACGCGCCGCTCGAAGCGCGCGCCTTCGTCGCCTACCGCGACGCCGAGCTGCGCGGCGGCTTCGCCCCCTTCCGCGCGCCGCACGCCACCGTCTCCGCGCCGCTCGACGCCGAGCTGCTCTGTGCCATCGGGCGTGCCGCGGGTGAGGACGGTTTCGAGATCGCGCCGCTCGAAGGATACGAGTTAGACCACGGCACAGCCGTGCCGCTCTACTTCCTGCTGCGCAACGGCTGGCGCGGCTCGCTCGTCGCGCTCGGCTACAGCTTCCTCCCGGACGAAGATCACCTGCGCTTCGGCGCTTCGCTGCGGCGCGCGGTTGACGCGGCGGGTCGCCGCGTCGCATTCGTCGCCAGCGGCGATCTCAGTCACCGCCTGACGCGCGACGCGCCCGCGGGCTATCAGGCCGACGCTCACCTCTTCGACGAGCAGGTGGTCGCGAGCCTGCGAGCCTGCGAGCCGCAGAGGATCGCCGAGATCGACCAGAGCCTGCGGCGACTCGCGGGCGAGTGCGGCTACCGCTCGATGCTCGTCGCCGTGGGCGCGGCGCGAGGTCTGCGCGCGGACTGCGAGGTGCTGCATTACGAAGCCCCCTTCGGCGTCGGCTACATGGTCGCGCAACTCGCCCGCGGCGGCGCGGCGCAAGACGATGTCGCGGACTCCGACGGGGCGGTCTCAAAACGCGAAGACCCGGTCGATTTCGGTCAAGGCGGTGCTGAGCAAAATATTTCCGGGGGAGACAGCCGGGAGCAAGTCTCGGCAGAGCCGGGCGAAGAGTTACCCGCGCTCGCGCGCCGCGCGGTCGAAAGCTACGTGTGCGGCGCGCGGGCCCCGCGCGCCGACGATGCGCCCGGCGCGCCCTTGCTCGGCCAGCCCGCGGCGTGTTTCGTCTCGATCAAAACCGACGACGGCGAGTTGCGCGGCTGCATCGGCACGGTCGAGCCCACGCGCGCGAGCCTCGCCGAAGAGTTGATCGCGAACGCCGTCAGCGCGGCGACGCGCGACCCGCGCTTCCCGCCCGTCGCGGCGGAGGAGTTGCCGCGCCTGCGCTACTCGGTTGACGTGCTCTCGGAGCCGGAGCCCGCACATTTTGACGACCTCGACCCGAGTACGTACGGCGTGATCGTGGAAGACGAAGCCGGCACGCGCCGCGGGCTGCTGCTGCCGGACATCGAGGGCGTCGAGACGGCGACGCAGCAGGTCGGGATCGCCGCGCGCAAAGCCGGAATCTCGCCGCGCGAGCCCGTCAGGCTCTACCGCTTTCGCGTGCGGCGTTTTTCGGAATCATCAAGCTCGAACGAACAGACAGATTAAAAGGAGCAAATACCAATGGCTGACGAAAACCAGATCGGCACGGGCGGCAACGAACCTTCCGAACCCGACTACCAGCAGGGCAAGGTGACGAACAAGGAGCGCTCCGCCGACCTCGGCGAATCGGGGCAGCACGCGCCGGGCGGCTACTACAACCAGCAGAACGCGACGCAGGGGGAGCGCATAGACCTCGACGAGCAAGTCGACTCCGCACTCAAACGCGAGAAGTGAGTTAATAAGCTGACCGCAGTAGACGGGGGCGAAAGGGGCGAGGGGCTCCGGGGAAATTACCCG
>DASVQC010000108.1:0-80439 GCA_036389335.1 Pyrinomonadaceae bacterium
CTGCCACCGGGATCGAGTCGTTCGGTTAAAGCGCCGCGAGATTAACACCAAGCGCGCGAAAGAAAAAGACCGAAGTTGGCCGCCCGCGCCGCGCCCCCCGCGCGGGGCGGGGGCGGCGCACGCGCGCGCGCGCGGCGTCGCCCCGGCGCGGCCTGATCGGCGCGGCCCCCGACCGTTCCCGCTAACGCGAATCCCTTTTCCCGGAATCGGCGGTAGACGCTTGCGCCGCCCCGCGCGTCTTTACCAGAACGACCGCCTTTTCCGGCTCCTTATGTTCGGAGAGCGCGGCGGCACGAGGCTTGATTCAGCACTACGTATTCGCTCGCCCGCGCCGCAGTATCTTCGCCCTGACCTAACTTGAAGGAAACGACCATGACAAATCAGAACCGGCCACTCGCCCGCGCCCTGCGCCTCGTCTGGCTCTCCCTCTTAACGCTCCTCTCCGCCTCGTCGGCCCTCGCGCAGACGGGGCGGCTCGTGCGCGAAGTCGTCCACGGCGCTTCGCTCGAACGCAACGCGACGGGCGAGTCGCCCGACCGCCGCGTCTCCGTCTACCTCCCGCCGGGCTACGACACGGCGACGACGAAACGCTACCCGGTCGTCTACCTGCTGCACGGCATCGGCGACGCGGACGAGGAGTTCACCTCGCCGTGGAAGGGCAACACGGCGGAGTGGGGCACGGTGCAGGGCCTGATGGATCGCGGCATCGGCGAGGGCCGCTTCGGGGAGATGATCGTCGTCGTGCCCGACGAGCGCACGAAGATGATGGGGAGCTTCTACACGAACTCCGCGGCGACGGGCGGCTGGGAAGACTTCACGACGAAAGATTTGGTCGGCTACATCGACAGGAAATACCGCACGCTCGCGCGCCCGGAGGGCCGCGGGCTGGCGGGCCACTCGATGGGCGGCTACGGCGCGATCAAGCTCGGCATGAAGCACCCGGAAGTTTACAGCGTCGTCTACGCGATGAACCCGGCGGTGCTCGGCTGGGCGAAAGACCTCTCGCCGGAGAACCCCGCCTTCGCGCAGCTCGTCTCGCTCAAGACGCCGGAGGAGGCGTTTCAAGGAAACTTCTACCTCGTCGGCGCGCTCTGCATCGCGCAGGCTTTCTCGCCGAACCCCGCGCGCCCGCCCTTCTACGCCGACCTGCCCTTCAAGCTCGTTGACGGGAAGATCGTGCCCGATGAGCCCGCCCACTCGGAGTGGGAGGAGAATTTTCCGCTCAACATGGCGGCGCGCTACAAGGATAACCTGATGAGGCTGCGGGGCTTTCGCTTCGACACCGGATGGGACGACGAGTACACGCACATCCCCCCGACCGCGCGCGCCCTCGCGCACAAGCTGGACGAGCTGAAAGTGCCCTTCACCTTCGAGGAGTACAACGGCGATCACCGCAACCGCATGTGGGGCCGCAACGGCAGGCTCTACACCGAAGTGCTGCCCTACTTCTGGCTCCTGCTCGACGCTAAATAGGAGGGGTGGAAGAAGAAAATGACGAATGCGGGACGATGAGTGCGGGATGAAGAGCTACTGCCTTTCATCCCGCACTCATCGTCCCGCATTCGTCATTCCTCTTCAGTCGCCCGCGGCTTGCAGGCGCGCGCGGCCCTGAGCGGTGGGGAGCGTGATGCGGAAGGTCGTGCCGCGGCCCGGCGTGCTCTCGACGGCGATGTGGCCGGAGTGCTCCTGCACGATGCCGTAGGAGACGGCGAGGCCGAGGCCCGTGCCGCGCCCGACGCCCTTCGTCGTGAAGAACGGGTCGTAGATGCGGGCGACGTTTTCGGGCGCGATGCCGATGCCGGTGTCGGCGACGTGGGCGGTGACGGAATCGCCGTCGCTCGCCGTCGAGAGCGTGATGCGCCCGCCCGCGGGCAGCGCGTCGCGCGCGTTCAGCAGCAGGTTCGTGAAGACCTGCTGGAGCTTGCCGGGGTTGCCGTAGACGAGCGGCAGATCGCCATCGTACTCGCGCGTGATCTCGACCTGCGACTGCCGCAGTTGCGGCTCCAGGAGTTGCAGCGTGTCGTCGAGCACGTGGTTCAAGTCCACCTCGCCGAACTCCGTGACCGAGCCCGTGCGCGAGAAGTTCAAAAGGTTGTTGACGATGCCGGTCGCGCGCTCGGTCTGCCGGTGAATCTTTTCGAGCAGCTTGTGCTTCGGATCGTGGTCGGCGAACATGCCGAGGAGCATCTGCGTGTACGACGAGACGCCGGTGAGCGGCGTGTTGATCTCGTGGGCGACGCCCGCCGCGAGCAGGCCGATCGACGACAGCTTCTCGCGCTGCTGCAACTGCTCTTCGAGGCGCACGCGCGCCGTCACGTCTTCCAAAACGACGAGCGCGCCCTTGTGCTCGCCCGACTCGGCGCGGCGCAGCGGCGCGATGGCGATGTTGAGGATGAGCGGTCGCCCGGTGCGCGTCGCCGTGTGCAGCTTGTAGACGTGGCGCAGCTCCGAGAGCTGCCAGCCCGCGTCGCCGAGGAGCTGTTCGAGCGTCTCGGCGAAGTCTTCGGCGAACAGCTCTTCGACGCGGCGACCGAGCGCCTCGTCGCGCGCCACCCACATCATCCCTTCGAGCGAGGAGTTGCAGCCCGTCACGCGCCCCGCCGTGTCCACCGCGAGCAGGCCGACGTTGATCGACTCGACGATGGACTCGTTGAACTCCTTGAGCATCTCCAGCTCGGCGGCGCGCTCGGCCTGCTCCTGGTAGAGCAGGCTGTTCTCGACGGCGACCGCGACGTAGCCGGAGACGGTGCGCAGGATTTCCAAATCCTCCGACGAGAGCAGCGCGCCGCCCGTCGAGCGGCCCAAGCCGATGACGGCGACCATCCGCCCGCGCACGACGCAGGGCACGTAGTAGTGGAGCGCGCGGCGGACGAAGCCGGAAGTCTCGAACGCGAGATCGATGTCGTCGGCGCGCACGATGCCCGCCGCCGCCGAGCGCGTGCGGATCATCTCGCGGAAGTCCTGCGGCACGATCAGCTCGTTCGACAAGCCCATCGAGCGCGCCACGCGGTAGCCGCCCGGCGCGGCGGCGTCCTCGACGAAGATCGCGACGCGCGCCACGCCCAAGACTTCCCGCAGGCGGCTGATGAGGGCGTCGAGCAGGGGTTCGAGCGCGGTCGTCGCCGAGAGCGTGCGACCGAAGTCGAGCAGGCTGTGGCGCAGATCGTAGCGCTCGCCGTAGAAGAGCCGGTCGACGCGCTCCTGAAGGAAGTGCTTGACGGGCGCGGCGGTCATCACGATGACGGACATCGCGAGCACGGCCACGATCACGCGCAGGGTGATCGCGCCCGTCGAGAGCTCTCCGCCGAAGGCGTAGAGGCCGGCGACGTAGACGACCGTGCCGATCATGAGCGCGAGGAAGACGGTCGTGAGCGCGTAGACGGCGGCGCGGCGGACGACGATGTCCACGTCCATCAGCCGGTAGCGCACGACGGAGTTGCCGAACGTGAGCGGGATGAGGACGAGCGGGAGCACCGCCGCGTCCGTCAGCCAGCGGTTGGTCTGCGCGCTCGCCGCGGTCGCCGCCGCCGTCATGTCGCCGAAGACGTAGCCCACCGCGTAGAGGAGCGTGAAGGGCGCGACCGCCAGCACCGAGCCCCAGACGACCCACTTGAGCTGCTGGCGCACGACCGCCGCCTTGCTGCGCGCGAAGCGGTAGAGCAGCACCGCCGCCCCGCCCGCGAGCGCCACCCAGAAGTGGACGAACTCCGAGACGTAGAAGCCGCGGATGAAGTCCTCGGAGAACTCCGGCAGGCGCAAAGACGGGAAGAGCCCCAGACGCTTCTGCAGGACGAACTCGATCTCGTTCGGGTAGACGAACAGGACGAGCAGCAGCAGGAACGCCGCGGCGGGCGCGTAGAGCAGCGCGGGCAGCCAGCGGCGCTCCGAAAGTCTTCGGCGCACGGGGTAGAGCAGGCAGAAGTGCAGGAAGACGGGCGCGAAGAGGATGTAGGCCGCGTTGTCGAGGAAGGAGACCGACTTGTCTAAGTCTTCGTAAGAGCCGTAGGGCTTGTAGAAGTGGAAGACGAAGGCGCAGACGCACAGCACCGTGAAGTGCAGCACGAAGGGCGCGCGCTCGCCCTGCCGGAAGAGCACGAAGAGGCCGACGAGCAGGTAGACGACGCCGACGAGGTTGACGTAGTAGTCGCGCGTCGTGTTGACGGACGGAGCTTCGAGGCGGTCGAGCGTGACGTAGTACCACTGCGACTCGCCGCCCGCAGCGTTCGCGCGCTCGATCAGGTAGCGCACGCGCCCGCCCGACTCCTTGGCGTTCTCCAACCAGATCTGGACGTCCGAGGAGTTGATGACGGGCTCGTTGTGCTCGTCGTCAGGGCTGATGGCGACGAGGCGGTCGCCGGGCAGCACGCCGAGCAGCCCCGCGCGCCCCGCGCCGGAGTTCGGATCGACCGACTGGGCGACGATGCCGCGCGGCGTCTGCTTCCACACGACGCCGTCGGTGGGCGGGGGCGTGCGCGTGTGGCGCTGGTAGAAGTTGAGACCGCCCGCCACGGCGAGCAGCGCCGCCGACATCAGCAGCACCCACGCCCTCGTCGTTAGCAGCGATCTCTTCACGGCCCCGGAAGTCCTTAAAAATCGAGCGCCACCCGGCTCAATAAATCGGCTATTTAGAAGCAACTGACGTTCCAGCACGAAAACCGCGTGCGTCGCCCGACCCGTCGCGCGGCGCGGCGGCGGCGCGCGCGGCGCATCGCGCTCAGGCGGCGCGGCTTGAGGGCGTCGCGGGCGGGAAGGGTCGGGCCTCACACGGCGTGTGGGATCGGAAGTCGCTCATCCGAGTTTTCGTATTTCGTCCGAGAATTTGAAGAGGCGAAAGACGACGGGCGGGAAGGAAGCTCGAACTTTCCCCTCCCGCCCGCCCTTTCACTTCTACTCGTTGACCGCCGCCGCTTCAGAACCTGAGCGAGATGCCGCCGCGGACGCTGCGCCGGTTCGTGCCCGCGACCGTGAGCGTCTCGCCGTCGTCGGAGCAGGTGAGCGCGTCGAGGAGGTTGCGCGCGTCGAGCGTCGCCTCGGCGCGCAGGGGCAGCCCGAAGGTCGGCAGGTCCTGCGTGACGAGGATGCTCAGAGAAGGATCGAAGACGGCGAGGCGACCGGCGAACGGGTCGATGGCGAAGACGGCGGCGCGCGGGCTGAAGCGCAGGACGGTGCGGACGTGCGTGCCCGTGTCGAAGGACGTATCTATCTGCGCGGCGGCGGTCTGGTAGAAGCCGTCGCGGAAAACGTCGCCCGGCTTGGTCGAGAACGTCACGGGCGCGAGCTGCTGGCCGCGACCCGCCGCGTAGCCCACGCCCGCCTGCAAGTAGTGTGTGACGCGGCGGGTGTAGACGACGCGGAGGCCGCGCGCCGCGCCCTGCTGGTTGGCGACCTGCAACAGCTCCGCGCCGCTCGCGTCGGCGAAGCCGCCGAGCGGCAGGTTCATCAGGCCGACGCCGCGCCCGTCCGTCGTGTCGAAGAACATCGACGCCTCGACGCTCGAAGAGTTGTCGATCACGCGCTCGACGCCGAACTCAAGCCGGCGGCTGCGCTCCATCACGGCGCGCCCGTCCACGAAGGCCACCGCCTGCTCGCCCGCCTCCGGGAAGTTGACCTGCCCCGCCTCCAGCGTCGCGGACGACCGAGGGCGCGCCGCGCCGTTGGTCGAAGTGTAAGCCGCGCGGACTTGCGTGCGCGCGTTGGCGTCGAAGGCGAAGCCGACGCGCGGGCTCAGCGAAGCCTCCCCGCGCGCGCCGAGGAAGCGCGAGTAGTCGAGCCCGAGCACGACGACGACGCCGTCCCTGACGACCCACTCGTCGACCGCGCGCACCGAAAGCTGGCTGAGGGCGTCCCCCGCCGCCGAAGACTTCGACGCGGCGAGCGGCAGGCGCGCGCCGCCGAGCGTCATACGCACGTTGTGGCGCGCGTTCGCGCGGAAGACCCCCGTCGTTTCGAGCCGCGCCAGCCCGTTCGAGGCGAACTGCCCGGCGAAGATCAGATTCAGTTGCTCGGTGGCGGGCGTCGAGACGGCGAAGCTCGTGCCGACGTACGCGGACGTGTTCGGAGTCGAGGAGAAGCCGGTGTAAGTTTCGACAACCCCGTGCGGGGTGGCGCGACCCGAGACGTTCTCGGAGATGTCTGCGGGCTCGGAGTCCGACGGATCGTCGCCCGCCGAATCGCCCACGCTACGCCCCGCCGCTTCCTGCCCGGTGGCCTGAGCGACGGCCTCTTCGGCGATCTCGGAGGCGGCGTCGCCGCGCTCGTTCTGGTGGAAGATCGAGCCGCCGCTGCGGGCGGCGCGCAGACGCCACTTCGGATCGTTGCGGTCGGCGCGGCGTTCGGGCGCGGTGCGGCCCTGTCCGAGCGGCTCCAAATTGAAGCGGTAGCTGATCTCGTCGGACGGGTTGACCTGTACGGAATTGAAGGAGACGCTGTTGAAGCCTTCGGCGATGGCGGTCAGGAGGTACTTGCCCGGCAGCACGCGCGCCGTGAAGCTGCCGTCGGGCGAGGTGCTCGTCTGCTTCGAGACGGTGTCCGCGCCGTCGCGCACGAAGCGGATGATCGCGCCCGCGAGCGGCTGACCGCGGTGATCGCGCACGAGCCCCGTCACCGTCCCGAGTCGGCGGCTCGACCCGCCCTTGGCCGAAGCCGCGGGCGCGCCCGCCGCCGCGGCGAGGGACGCGGCGAGGAGTGTGGCGAAGAACCTGCCTGTGATGGAGTCGAAAGTCACGCGCAAGGAGTTCTTACCCATCGCACCAAACCTCCCGGCGCGCCGCTCGCGCTGTCCATGACGGACGCGGGGCGCGCAACCTCTCGAAGCGCATTCCCTTCTGTTCACGAGGGGCGAAACGGTAAGCGGGAGACTGCTCTATCAAGGGCGAACGCCGAGCCGCCCTTCGCGCGCCGCCGGAGTCCCGGACAAAGCCGAAAACCTCAGCCCGCGGCGCGTAGGCGGACATTTTCGCCGAGGCCCCCCGGCCTGTCAAGCAAGCCTTTCCGGTTCGGGGACTTAAGCCGGGGAGCGTGGGCGTCGCCCCGTAGCGTCACCGCGCGCCGGGGGCGCGGGAAACCGGCCCCCCGCGTTTCCCCGACCGCCCGTTTGCCGCCCGATTTGCTGCGTGCTACGATGCCACTTGCCGCGAAAACGCCCGCCCGTGGGTTCAAAATAATTTTTCACGCATCAAAGTTTCAGACGGGGATGACTGATCAAGTTCGCACCACCAAACTCCCGAACGGCGCGACCGTCCTGACGGAGTTCATGCCCAACTTGCGCTCGGCGACCGTCGGCGCGTGGGTGCGCCGCGGCTCGCGCCACGAGCGCGCCGAGTGGAACGGCATCTGCCACTTCATCGAGCACGCCGTCTTCAAGGGCACGCGCCGCCGCTCGGCGCTCGACATCGCCGTCGAGAGCGACCGCCTCGGCGGCAACTTCGACGCCTACACCACCCACGAATCGACCGGCTTCTCGCTCAAAGTCGTGGACACGGCAGTCCCGCAATCGTTCGACCTGCTCGCCGACATGCTGCTCGCCCCGCGCTTCGACGCCGAGGATTTGGAGCGCGAGGCGAAGGTCATCATCGAAGAGATGAAGATGGTCGAGGACACGCCGGAAGAGCTGCTGACCGAGCTGTTCAACGCCGCCTACTTCCCCGACCACTCTCTGGGCCGCCCCATCGAGGGCACGCCCGACACAGTCCTCTCGTTCAACAGCGAGCGCACGGCGCGCTTCCACTCTTCCGCCTACTCGCCGCGCAACCTCGTCATCGCCGCCGCGGGCAACGTCCGCCACGACGAGATCGTCGCGCTCGCCGAACGCGCCTTCGCGACGCTCGGGGATGCGGCGCGGCACGCCCCTCAAGACTCGCCCGCCGAGGACGACGAAGGCGTGCCGCGCCACGCCTCGCCCATCTTCGTCCAGCGCAAGAAGGAGCTGGAACAGGCGCACCTCCTGCTCGCCACGCCGTGGTCTACGGCCCGCGACGACGACCGCTACGCCGCGAGCCTGCTCGGCTCCGTCATCGGCGGCGGCACGTCGAGCCGGCTCTGGCAGTCGATCCGGGAGGATCGGGGCTTGGCCTACTCGGTCGGCGCGGCGGCGAGCACCTTCACCGACGCCGGGATTTTTCACATCTACGCGGGCACGTCGCCCGAGCAGGCCGACGAGGTTCTCGACCTCGCGCTCGCCGAGCTGCGCCGCGCCGTCCGCGAGCCGGTGGGCGAAGACGAGCTGCAGCTCGCCAAGGATCAGGCGACCGCGTCCATCCTCCTCGGCCTCGAATCGACGAGCGTGCGCGCCGGGACGCTCGCCCGTCAGGAGATCGTCCACGGTCGCCGCGTCGAGCCGGAAGAGATCATCCGCCGCATCGAAGCCGTCACGGCGGAGGACGTGATCGAAGTCGCCCGCGCCCGCTTCACGACCGAGCAGATCGCCTTCGGCGCGCTCGGCGATCTCGGCGGCTTCAAAGTCGATCGCGCGCGCTTGGAGATTTGAAAAGCCGTGACGGGTGACAAGTGACGGGTGACGGGTGACGGGATTAAGTCGAACATGAAAAAGCCGCTGATCATTTTCGCCCTGCTGGCGTGCGCCGCCGCTGGCTTCGCGCAAAATTTCACCCCCGCGGCGTCGGCGCAAGACGCGAAGGCGCAGCCCGCGCCCCCGTCGGTCGAGGAGCGCATCAGGCGCGTCGAGGAGGGGCTTCTGCCGGCGACCGTCATCAAGGGCCAGCCGTTGCCCGTGATGCCGCTCGCGGAGCGGATGAAGTTCTACAAAGTGCCGGGCGTGAGCGTCGCCGTCGTGAGCGGCGGGAAGATCGAGTGGGCGCGCGGCTTCGGCGTGAAGGACGTTTCGACGAACGAGCCCGTCACGACCGAGACGCTGTTTCAGGCGGGCTCGATCAGCAAGCCCGTCGCCGCGCTCGCCGCGCTGCGTCTCGTGCAGGAGGGGAAACTTTCGCTCGACGAGGACGTGAACGCGAAGCTCGTCTCGTGGAAACTCCCTGACAGCGAGTTCACCAAAGAGAAGAAAGTCACGCTGCGCCGCCTGCTCACGCACAGCGCGGGGCTCACCGTCCACGGCTTCCCCGGCTACGCCGCCGACGAGGCCGTGCCGACGCTCGTGCAGGTCTTGAACGGCGAGAAGCCCGCCAACACCGCCGCCATCCGCGTGGACACCGCGCCCGGGACCATCTGGCGCTACTCGGGCGGCGGCTACACCGTCATGCAGCAGATGCTGGTCGACGTGCTGAAAAAGCCCTTCCCCGACATCGTCAAACAACTCGTGCTCGATCCGGCGGGGATGAAGCACAGCACCTACGAGCAGCCGCTCCCGGCGGCGCGCGCGAAGGACGCGGCGACGGCGTACGTGGGCGGTCAGCCCGTCAAGGGCCGCTTCCACACCTACCCCGAGATGGCCGCCGCGGGCCTGTGGACGACGCCGACCGATCTCGCCGCGCTCATCATCGAGCTGCAGAAATCCTACGCGGGCGCGTCGAACAAGATCATCTCGAAGGGGATGGCGGCGCAGATGCTCTCGCGCCAGTTCTCCAACTGGGGCTTGGGCCCCTCGGTGGAGGCCAGGGGGCAGACCGTCGAGTTCACGCACGGCGGCTCGGACGAGGGCTTCGAGTCCTTCTGGACGGGGTTCAGCGACGGGCGCGGCGTCGTCGTGATGACGAACGGCGACCGCGGCAACGGGCTGGCGATGGAGATCATCGCCTCGGTCGCGCGCGACTACGGCTGGACGGAGCACCCGCTGCGCGAGCGCGAGGTCGCCAAAGTCGATCCGAAAATCTACGAGGCCTACGTCGGCGACTACGAGTTCAAGGTCAACCCGCAGCTCACCATCGTCCTCGGCGTCTCGCTCGAAGGCGGCAAGCTCCTCGTCCAGCAGAACGGCGGCGCGAAGCGCGAGTGGCTGCCTGCGTCCGAGACCGAGTTCTTCTCGCTCGCCTCCCCGAACACGCTCGTCTTCGTGAGGGACGCGCAGGGCGCGGTGGGCGAAATCAACATCAAGCAGGGCGGCGAGACTTTCACGGGCAAGAGGATCAAGTAAGAACGGGATGCGACTGACCGTCCTAGGCAGCGGCTCGACGGGCAACGCCCTGCTCATCTGCGCGGGCGGGACGAGCGTGCTCGTCGACGCGGGCCTGAGCGCGAAGGAGACCGTGCGGCGGCTCGCGCTCGTCGGCTGCGATCCGGCGAAGCTCGACGGCGTGATCATCACGCACGAGCACAGCGATCACGCCGGGGGCCTGCGCGTGCTCCTGAAGTCGCTCGACTGCCCGGTCTACGTCTCCGGCGAGACGCTGGAAGCCTACGTCGGCGAGCGCTACGAGGACGGCTCGGACGAGTTCCGCAAGCGCTACGAGGCGGTGCGCGACCGGACGGTCGAAATCTGTTCGAGCAAGGACTTCCGCATCGGCGAGATCGACTTCCACCCGTTCACCATCCCGCACGACGCCGCCGACAACTTCGGCTTCACCGCCGCGCACGACGGCGTGAGGGTCGCGACGCTGATGGACTTCGGCCACGTCACGACGCTGATCAAAGAACGCCTGCGCGGCTGCGCGGCCATCGTCATCGAGTCGAACCACAGCCGCGACATGCTCAAGGCGTGCTCGGTCTACCCGTGGGAGCTGAAGCAGCGGATACTGTCGCGCACCGGCCACTTGTCGAACGAGGACGTGGCCGAGTGGCTGCGCGACGACTTCGACGGCTCGGCGGAGCACGTCATCCTCGCGCACCTCTCGCAGCGCGCCAACAACCCCTACGTCGCGCAGATCAACGCCGAGTCGGCGCTCAAGGAACGCGGGTCGCTCTTCCAGTGCGCCACGAAGATCACGCTCTCGCACCCCAAAGAGCCGACGCCGTGGGTCGAGCTGTAAGAACCTCCGAATGAAGGCGCAGCCGAGCAAAGAATCTGTCGGGCGGCGGCGGGCCCTGCCCCCGCATCTTTTCCCGCTCGTGCTTCTCCTGTCCGCTTCGCTCGCCTGCCACATGGACGCCCGCCGCAGCGGCCTGCCCGCGGGCGCGCAGGCGGCGGTGGACGAGTTGACGGAAAACATCGCCGAGGGGCGCTTCGACGAAGTCTACGCGGCGGCGGCGGACGAGTGGCGCGCGACCGCCGGCGCGGACGAGAGCCGCAACATCCTGGCGCGCGTGCGCGACCGTCTGGGCCGCGTGCAGAGCCGCGTGCCGCTCGGCGCGACCGAGCAGCCGAACGCCGCCGCCGGGCGCACGCTCTTGATCAGCTACAACACCAAGTTCGAGCGCGCCGACGCCATCGAATCCATCACGCTCGTCGAGCGGCAGGGCCGCTGGCAGCTCGCGCGCTACGCCGTCAACTCGGACGCGCTAAAGCCGTGACGGGTGAACGGTGACGGGTGACAAGTGAAAACTTGTTCTTCCCTGTCACCTGTCACCTGTCACCTGTCACTGCCTTATGATCTCCCGTTACACACTCCCCGAGATGGGCGCGCTCTGGTCGGAGCGGAACAGGTTCCAGAAGTGGCTGGACGTGGAGATCGCCGTGTGCGAAGTCCACGCGGAGATGGGGACGATCCCGCGCGAGGCGCTCGAAGAGATCAAGTCGAAGGCTTCGTTCACGGTCGAGCGCGTCAACGAGATTGAGAAGACGACCGACCACGACGTGATCGCGTTCACGACGGCGCTCGCCGAACGGATCGGCGAGGCGGCGCGCTTCGTCCACTACGGGCTGACCTCTTCCGACGTGGTGGACACGGCGAACGCGCTCCTGCTGCGCGACTCGTGCGGCCTGCTGCTCGACAAAGTCGACGCGCTGTCGGAAGTCCTGAGGCGGCGCGCGCACGAGTTCAAGGACACGCCGCAGGTGGGCCGGACGCACGGCGTCCACGCCGAGCCGACCTCGTTCGGCCTCACCTTCGCGCTCTGGTTCGACGAGACGCGCCGCAACCGCGAGCGGCTGGCGCGCGCGCGCGAGGCGGTCTCCGTCGGCAAGATCAGCGGCGCGGTCGGGGCGTTCGCGCACCTCGACCCCGAAGTCGAAGAGCGCGTCTGCGCGCGGCTCGGCCTGAAGGCCGCGCCCGTCTCGACGCAGGTCGTCCAGCGCGACGTGTACGCCGAGTACCTGACGACGCTCGCCGTCGTCGCCTCCTCGCTCGACAAGTTCGCCCTGCAGGTTCGCCACTGGCAGCGCACCGAGGTGCGCGAGGCGCAGGAGCGCTTCCGCGCCGGGCAGAAGGGCTCCTCGGCGATGCCGCACAAGCGCAACCCGATCCTCTCGGAGCGCATCTGCGGCATGGCGCGCGTCGTTCGCGGCTACGCCGTCGCGGGGCTTGAGAACGTCGCGCTCTGGCACGAGCGCGACATCTCGCACTCCTCCGCCGAGCGCGTCATCCTCCCCGACGCCTCGACCGCGCTCGACTACATGCTCGCGAAGGCGGCCTCGCTCATCGACAATCTGGTCGTCTACCCCGAACGGATGTTGGAGAACCTGAACGCGACGCGCGGGCTCGTCTACAGCGGCCAACTCCTGCTCGCCCTGACGCAATCAGGCGTCTCGCGCGAGGAGGCTTACGACTGGGTGCAGCGCAACGCGATGAAGACTTGGGACGAGGGCGGGAGTTTCCGCGAGCGCGTCCTCGAAGACGAAGACATCTCCGCCCGCCTCTCGCGCGAGCGGATCGAACAGGTCTTCGCGCCCGCGCACTACCTGCGCAACGTGGATAAGATTTTCGCCCGCGTCTTCGACGCGCGTCCGTAGTCGGTGGTCAGTTGTCCGTCGTCAGTTGTCAGTTGCTTTGTGCCTGACATAGCCCGTGGTAAAAAATGTAGCTCGCGACGGACGACGGACAACTGACTACGGACGACAGACGACGGACGACGGACAAAGAACGATGAAAGCAAAAGTTTACGTCACATTAAAACCGAGCGTGCTCGATCCGCAGGGCAAGGCGATCCAGCACTCGGTCGAGCAGTTGGGCTTCGGCGGCATCGAGGACATCAGGCAGGGCAAGTACTTCGAGATCGCGCTCGACGAGTCGGTGAACGACGAGGACGCGCGCGCCACAGCCGAGCGGATGGCGCGCGACGTGCTGTCGAACCCGGTGATCGAGGACTTCCGCGTGGAGGTGGAGCGGTGAAATTCGGCGTCATCATCTTCCCCGGCTCGAACTGCGATCACGACGCCTACCACGTCATCTCGAAGCACGTCGGGCAGCCCGTCTCCTTCGTCTGGCACAAGGAGACCGACCTCACGCCTTACGACTGCGTCATCCTCCCCGGCGGCTTCTCCTACGGCGACTACCTGAGGGCGGGCGCGCTCGCCCGCTTCTCGCCCGTGATGCGCTCGGTCAAAGAGTTCGCCGCCCGCGGCGGGCTCGTCTTAGGCATCTGTAACGGCTTCCAGATTCTGTGCGAGGCGGGGCTGCTGCCCGGCGCGCTGATGCGCAACCGCGATCTGCACTTCCGCTGCGAGCACGTCCGCGTCCGCGTCGAGACGACCGACACGCCGTTCACGAGCGAACTCAGGCGCGGAGACGTCTTGAGCCTCCCCATCGCCCACGCCGAGGGCAACTACACCTGCGACGACGCGACGCTCGACGAGCTGCGGCGCGAGGATCGCGTCGTCCTCCGCTACTGCGACGCGGCGGGCGAGGCGACCGACGGGTCGAACCCGAACGGCTCGCGCGACTCCGTCGCCGGAATCTGCAACCGCGCGCGCAACGTCTTCGGCATGATGCCGCACCCGGAGCGCGCCTGCGAAGAGTTGCTCGGCTCGTCCGACGGGCGCGGCGTCTTCCGCTCGCTCTCCTCCTCGCTCGCCGACGCGCTGGCCCGATGAGTGAGCGCCCGGAGTCCGAAGTCCGAAGTCCGAAGCCTAAAGCTCTTCGGGTCGTTAACGACTTTAGACATCGGACTTCGGACTTCGGACAAACCCTCTCGTGGGCCGAGGTGCAGCGCACGCACAAGATTCGCAACGGCGTCTACCAGCGCGGGGGCCGTCTGATCTCGCTCCTCACAGACTTCGGCCTCATCAACCCCTGCTACCCGGACGCGCGCGACGCGGCAGACCCCGACACGATCCACTACACCGGCGCGGGCCGCCGCGGCGATCAGCAACTCACCCCCGCCAACCGCGCGCTGCTCTCGGCCATCGAGAGCGGCCATAGTGTCCCGCTCTTCAACAAGCTCGCCCCCGGTCGCTGGCAGCACGCCGGGTTCTGGCGCGTCGCCTCCGCCCGCCACGACTTCGACGCCGCCGAGAACCGGATGCTCTGGCGGTTCACCTTAAAGCGCGTGACGGGTAAACCGTGACGGGTGACGGGAAGCTGTGAGCTATTAGCTGTTAGCTGTTAGCAGAGCTAAGGGCTAACAGCTAACAGCTAATAGCTTCCCGTCACCCGTCACGGTTTACGGTTCACGGCTTTTTTCTGCTAATCTTTCGTCTCCCCTCGGAAGAGCGAAAAGGAGTTCCGCGATGAAAAAGTTTTACGCACTCGCCGCGGCGGTCGCCCTCGCGCTCGCCGCCCACGCCGCGCCGTCGCGCGCGGCTGACAACACGGTCTTGACGCCCGCCGCCATCGGCACGACGGTCGAAGACTTCAGGCTGCCGGACGCCGAAGGGCACGAGCGCGCCCTCTCGTCGCTCAGGGGCCAGAACGGCACCGTGCTCATCTTCGTCTCCACGCGCTGCCCCGTCTCGAACGCCTACAATGAGCGCATGGAGAAGCTGTTCGAGGACTACCGCGGGCGCGGCGTCGCCGTCGTCGGCATCAACGCGAACTCGACCGAGTCGGCGGACGACATCAAAGCGCACGCGAAGGAGAAGGGGCTCGCCTTCGTCATCCTCAGGGACAAGGACAACCGCGTCGCGGATCGGCTCGGCGCGGGGCACACGCCCGAAGTCTTCTTCCTCGACGCCTCCGGCAAGCTCGTCTACCACGGCGCGATAGATAACGCGCAGAACCCCGCGATGGTCAACACTAACCACCTGCGCAACGCCGTCGAGGCCGTGCTCGCGGGCAAACCCGTCGAGCGTGCGGACGTGAAAGCCTTCGGCTGCTCGATCAAGCGCGTCGGCGCGAGGTGAAGCATGAGACGACTCGCGACACTCGCGCTCGCGCTCTGCCTCTACGCGCCCGCCCACGCCGCGGCGCGGCGCGCGACGCCCGCGCGGGGCCCGCTCGTTGACGGCGTCCCCGCACGCCAGCGCGCGAAAGGCCCTCGGTCACGCGGGGCGTTACGCAAGCGCGGGCGCAAGAAGGGCGCGGCGGCGCGCGCCGCCGCCGCTGACGACACCCCTCGTCAGGCCGCGCCCGCGCCGGCGGTCACGGAGATCGACACCGAGGGGTTGAAGAAACTCCTCGCGCGCGGCGACGACCCGTCGCGGGCGCGACCGCTGCTCGTCAACTTCTGGGCGACGTGGTGCGACCCTTGCCGCGAGGAGTTCCCCGATCTCGTCAAGATCGACGCGGACTATAAAGGCCGCGGGCTCGACATCGCGCTCATCTCCGGCGACGACATCTCCGAGATCAAGACCGGCGTGCCGAAGTTCCTGCGCGAGATGAAGGCCGGGATGCCCGCGTACCTTCTGAACGTCCCCGACATGGCGCTCGCGATCAACACGGTGGACGCGACGTGGTACGGCGATCTGCCCGCCACGTTCGTCTACGACCGCGAGGGGAAGATGGTCTTCAAACACTTCGGGCGCATCGCCCCGAAGGAAGTCCGCGCCGCGCTCGACCGCGCGCTCGGCGGCAAGTGACAAACGGGACGGGGAGGGCTTATGCTTCCCCGTTCTTTTCCAGCCGCCGCTTCGCGCTTCTCCAATGGAACTGATCACACCCGAACAGGTCGCCGCACACAACCTCACGCCGCAAGAGTACGAACGCATCAAGACGCTGATGGGCAGGGAGCCGACGCTCGTCGAGCTGGGCGTCTTCTCCGTGATGTGGTCGGAGCACTGCTCCTACAAGTCCTCGCGCGTCCACCTGAAACGACTCCCGACGCGCAGCGCGCGCGTCGTCGTCCCGCCCGGCGAGAACGCCGGGGTCGTGGACGTGGGCGACGGCTGGTGCGCCGCCTTCAAGGTCGAGTCGCACAACCACCCGTCCTTCATCGAGCCGTTTCAGGGCGCGGCGACGGGCGTCGGCGGGATACTCCGCGACATCTTCACGATGGGCGCGCGGCCCGTCGCCGCGATGAACTCCCTGCGCTTCGGCTCGCTCGACGACGAAAGATACGGCGCGCGCAACCGCTCGCTCGTCCACGGCGTCGTCGCCGGCATCGCGCACTACGGCAACGCCTTCGGCGTCGCGACCGTCGGCGGCGAGGTCGCCTTCGACGACGCCTACGCCCTGAACCCGCTCGTCAACGCCTTCGCGCTGGGCCTCGTCCGCCACGATCAAATCTTCTTCGGGCGCGCGAGCGGGGTCGGCAACCCCGTCCTCTACGTCGGCGCGAAGACGGGCCGGGACGGCATCCACGGCGCGACGATGGCTTCCGCCGAGTTCGACGACGAGGCGCTGGAGAAGCGACCGACCGTGCAGGTGGGCGATCCGTTCCTCGAAAAACTGTTGCTCGAAGCGTGCCTCGAAGCGATGCGGTCGGGCGCGGTCGCGGGGATTCAGGACATGGGCGCGGCGGGGCTCACCTCCTCCTCGTGCGAGATGGCGGCGCGCGCGGGCACCGGCGTCGAACTCGATCTCACGCTCGTGCCGCAGCGCGAGACGGCGATGACGGCTTACGAGATCATGCTCTCGGAGTCGCAGGAGCGCATGCTCATCGTCGCGCACAAGGGGCAGGAGCGGCAGGTCGTCGACATCTTCAAGCACTGGGACTTGGACGCCGTCGTCATCGGTCGCGTCACAGACACCTCGCGCGTGCAGCTCGTCTACCACGAGGGCACGGTCGCCGACATCCCCGTCGCCTACCTGACCGACGAAGCCCCACTCTACGAGCGGCCCATGTCGCCGCCGCCACACCTCGACGGGCGCGAGGCCGTATCCGACGAGGGCGTCGCGGCGACGCGCACGCGGCCCGCCAACGCCCGCGCCGCCGACGCCGATCCGACCACCGCCGACGAGCCGGGCGCGAGCGTCGGCGGCGGCACAGACGTCATCTCCCCCGCGCCGCCGACCGCTCCCGTCTTCGACGGCGGAGGGCAACCAACACAAACGGCGGACGGCGGACGGCGGACGGCGGGCGGCGGACTCCGCGATCACGGCGAGTCGCTGCGGCTCCTCCTCGCGTCGGCCAACGTCGCGTCGAAGGAGTGGGTCTACAGGCAGTACGACCACATGGTCAGGACGAACACGGCGGTGCTGCCGGGCGCGGACGCGGCGGTCGTGCGCATCAAGGAGACGCGGCGCGCGCTCGCGATGTGTCTCGACGGCAACGGTCGCTACTGCGCCGCCGACCCGCGCGAGGGCGCGAAGCTCGTCGTGGCCGAAGCGGCGCGCAACGTCGTCTGCGTCGGGGCGCGCCCGCTCGCCGTGACGAACTGCCTGAACTTCGCCTCGCCCGAAAGGCCGGAGGTGATGTGGGCCTTCTCCGAAGTGATCGACGGGATGGCCGAGGCGTGCCGCGCCTTCGACACGCCGGTCATCTCGGGCAACGTCTCTTTCTACAACGAGACGGAGGGGCGCGGCATCCTGCCGACCCCCGTGATCGGCATGGTCGGCCTGATCGAGGAGGTGGGCCGCATCGTCCAGCCGGGCTTCAAGGCGGAGGGCGATCTCGTCGCGCTGCTCGGCGAGACGCGGGACGATCTCTCCATCAGCGAGTACGCCGCCGCGGTCGGGGGGAGGACCACCGAAGAGATGATCGCGCTCGGTCGGGTGCCCGCGCTCGACCTCGAACTCGAAAAGCGCGTGCAGGAGACTTGCCTGAGGGCGTGCGCCGAGGGGCTGCTGCGCTCGGCGCACGACTGCTCGGACGGCGGCCTCGCCGTCGCCGTCGCCGAATCCTGCTTCTCGACCCTTAACCGCGGCGGCCTCGGCGTCGATCTCGCGCTCTGCTCCGGCGCGCTCCCCGTCGCCGCCTACCTGTTCGCCGAGTCGCCCTCGCGCATCGTAATCAGTTGCGCCCAAGAGGCGGGCGACCGCGTGTTCGACATCGCCGAAGAGTTGAACTGCCCCGTCACGCTGCTCGGCACGGTCGGCGGCGCTCGCCTGCGGGTTATGGTCAACGGCGCGGAGGAGATCGACGCCGAGGTCGGCGAACTCGAAAACGTTTGGCGCGGCTCGCTCTCTTCGACGTTGCGCGCCGAGGCGATGACCGCGCCCGCCGGCTGAGCTTGCGACGCGATGGCGAAGAGACACGACCGCACCAGCGCGAAGTCGCGCGCCGAGCGCGCGGGCGGCGCGACCGCGCGAGAGCCCCGCGCGCCAGACCCCGCCGCCGCGGAAATCCCTAAGCGCATCACGCCGCGCCGCCGACTGCTCTACCTCTCGCTCCCCTACCTCGTCGTCGCGCTGTCGCTCGTCGCCGTCGAGGTCGGCACGCGGCTGCTCCTGCCTAACGTCTCGCCGCTCGAAGCTCTCGTCGAGGCGCAGCGCACGCAGTCGAACTTCGTGGATCGCGAGAAGGTGACGATCTTCGAGGGCGATCCGCTCCTCTACTGGCGCGTCAAGCCGAACCTCAGACGGGCCGTCTGGGACTTCACGCTCGTCTCGACGAACGCCGAAGGGCTGCGGCACGAAGGCGACGTGGGCCGCAAGGAGCCGGGCACGTTCCGCGTCGTCTGCCTCGGCGATTCCGTCACCTTCGGCTACCGCGTGCCCGTCGTCTGGCCCGACAAGCCGGACGCTTACAACCCCGACTGGCTGCCCTACCCGATGCTCTTGGAGCGCGCCCTGCGCGCGGCGAACCCCGGGCGCAAGATCGAGGTCGTCGCGCTCGCCGTCCCCGGCTACACGAGCTATCAGGGTCTGGCGTGGCTGCGCCGCGACATCGACCGGCTCGAACCCGACGTGGTGACGGCGTGCTTCGGCTGGAACGACGTGGGCCTGCGCTCGCTCCCCGACCGCGAGCTGATGCCCGACGACTGGAAGCACGTCGCCTACCGCACCGCCCTCTCGCACAGCCAGACGCTCGCGCACCTCTCGCTCTGGATGCAGCGCCGCCGCGCGTCGCAGGGGCCGCCGCCGCCGGCGACCACGCCGCGCGTGCCGCGGGAAGAGTTCGCCGCGAACATGATCGAGATCGCGCGACTCTCCGAGGCGAAGGGCGCGCGCGTCGTCATCGTCGGCACGGTCTACCGCGACGCCGTGACGAACCCCGGCGAGGCGGCGCGCGTCCGCTCGCACCGCGACGCGCTGCGCGAGGCGGCCAACTCGCGGGGCATCCCCTACCTCGAAATCCCCGAGCTGACCGAGTCGGCGAACTCGCAGCACCTCTTCGGCGAGCTGATCCACCCGAACCACGAGGGCCACCGCCTGATGGCCGCCTCGCTCCTCAAGTTCTTCGCCGCCTACAACACGCTCAAAGGTCTCAACGTCCCGCAGAGCTTATGACCGGATGCGATGAGCGACGCGCCCGAATTTGAACGCCGCCGCCGCGAGCTTATCGGCGAGATCGGGGCCGCCTTCGACGTCGTGTCGCGCGGAGGCGGGACGACGCTCCACGAGGCCGTAGCGGTGGACGACCGGAAGTCGGCGGAAGAGCTGCGGGCGGCGCGCGGGCTCGATCAGGAGGCGCGCTGGCAGGACGTGACCGACGACGCCATTTCCGCGTGCTGCTCGGCGCTGTCTTTTCTGGACGAAAGGGGTTTCCGTTACTACATCCCGGCCTTCATGCTCTACGCGCTAAGGCACTGGGCGGACGGCCCGGGCGGCCTTGTCAGTTCTTGCGCGTACCACCTGCTGCGCCTGCCCTCCGAGTCGCTGCGCCAGTCCGATCCCGCCTCCATCGCCGCGAAATTTCAGTTCACGAAAGAGCAGTGTCGCGCGGTCTCGCGGTTCCTGAGATTCGTCGTCGATTTTGACCAGAGCGCCGCCGACAGAGGCACGACGCGGGCGGTCGAGAGGTGGGAGCAATTCTGCGCCCGCTTGTAACGGGCGTGGCGCAAGTCTTCCGCCGAGATGCGTGACGGCGAGGCGCAAGGGTCGGGCCCGCGCGGGCTCGGCCCTTCCCGTGTGCCGTTAACGGCGGGGCGGCTTTAGCGCGTCACTTCTTCGCGAGCACTACGGGCGACTGCTCGGCGGCGCAGGTGCGCTCGAAGAAGCCGCGCACCTGCGCGCACCGCCCGGCGGGGATTGTGGCGGCGCGCCGCGTGTGTCCTCCCCCGCCCGGCGCGCCGCGGCCCCGTCACGAATGCCGTATTATGCTATCATCGCTGGCGAAATCGTCGCTTTCGCACTTTTATCAAAGGGTGACCTTCGCCCTTTCAAACGCAGGAGGACTTAAGGCTCATGGCTACCGAACTCAAGCGCGAGGATGCCGCGCTGTCGCGCGTCGAAGAGTTGTTGGGCGCGGACGCGCGCGCTCTGCTCGACCACACGGCGCGGGGCATCCCGCGCGATCAGATACAGGTTCCCGGCGCGGACTTCGTCGATCGCGTCTGGTCGCAGTCGGACAGAAACCCGCGCGCGCTGCGCTCGCTCCAGACGCTCTTTGACAACGGTCGTCTCGCGGGCACGGGCTACTTGTCGATCCTGCCGGTCGATCAGGGCATCGAGCACTCGGCGGGCGCGTCGTTCGCGCCCAACCCGCAGTACTTCGATCCCGAGAACATCGTGCGGCTCGCCGTCGAGGGCGGCTGCAACGCGGTGGCCTCGACCTTCGGCGTCCTCGGCGCGGTCGCGCGCCGCTGGGCCCACAAGATTCCGTTCATCGTCAAGATCAACCACAACGAATTGTTGACGTACCCGAACAAGTTCGATCAGGTCTTGTTCGGCACGGTCGATCAGGCTTACGACATGGGGGCGGTCGCCGTCGGCGCGACCGTCTACTTCGGATCGGACGAATCGACGCGCCAGATCACGGAGATCAGCGAGTCGTTCGCCTACGCGCACGAGTTGGGGCTGGCGACCATCCTCTGGTGCTACCTGCGCAACCCGAAGTTCAAGACCGGCGACGGCGACATGCACACCGCCGCCGACCTCACGGGTCAGGCGAACCACCTCGGCGTCACCATCCAAGCCGACATCATCAAGCAGAAGCTCCCCGAGCGTAACGGCGGCTACAACGCGCTCACCGAGGAGGGCGCGTACGGCAAGACGCACAAGCGCATCTACGAGGAGCTGACCGGCGACAACCCCATCGACCTCGTGCGCTATCAAGTCGCCAACTGCTACATGGGGCGCTGCGGCCTGATCAACTCCGGCGGCGAGTCGAAGGGCCAGAGCGACATGGCCGAGGCCGTGCGCACTGCGGTCATCAACAAGCGCGGCGGCGGCATGGGGCTCATCTCCGGGCGCAAGGCTTTCCAGCGTCCGATGAGCGAGGGCGTAGAGCTGCTGAACGCCATTCAGGACGTTTACCTCTCGCCCGAAATCACCGTCGCGTAACTTTCCCAGGCGGAACGAAGAGGCGCGGGCGTCAGACACTGTTCTCTGACGCCCGCGCCTCTTCATGTCGAACGCCCCCGCCGTCGAACCGCGTCGATGCCGGCCAGCCGAACGCGCGCGCGGCGGCGAGGTGGCTCTGGTGACAGAGCGCCCCGCGTTGTGCTAAAAAGTTTCGACCGCAACGAGAACGCAACACGACACTCGTCGAACACGCGCCCGCTTATGTTCGACCGGGGCACGGACAGGATTTGACCGCCCGACCAGAACGAGACACCTCCGACGCCGAGCTGCTGCGCGCCGTCGCGCGCGGCGACGAGGCGGCGCTCGCCTCGCTTTATGATCGCTACGCGTCCATCCTTCTGGGTCTCGTGCTGCGTATATTGCACAGCCGCGGCGAGGCGGAGGACGTTTTGCAGGAAGTCTTCCTGCAAGTCTGGCGGCGCGCCGGGGACTTCGACGAGGGGCGCGGGCGGCCCTTCACGTGGCTCGTCACGCTCGCGCGCAGCCGCGCCATCGACCGACTGCGCGCGCTCGACTCGCGCGGGCGGGCCGCCGTCGCCTCCCGGCGCGAGGCGACCGAAGAGGTGAGCGACGCGAGCGCCGACGCCTTCCGCTCGGAGCAGGGCGAGATCGTCCGCGACGCCCTCGCGCAGCTCCCCGAAGAGCAGCGCACGACGCTTTTGCTCGCCTACCACGAAGGGCTGACGCAGACCGAGATCGCCGAGCGCCTCAAGCAGCCGCTCGGGACCGTCAAGACCCGCACGCGCGCCGGGCTCATGAAGATGCGCGAGCTTCTGCGCGGCAAGTTCGAGGGCGCGGACGCGCTTTTTTGACGCGCCCCTTGAGGGACGTGATTTACCGGAAGGGACGGGCTGTCGCGAGAGACTGAAGAGACGGGGGAGACCGCGGACAGCCGCCGACGTTTTGAAGGGACACGACGAGTACAGGGACGCGCTGGCGCTCGCCGCGATGGACGCGGCGGACGGGGCCGAGCTGCGCGAGCTTGAAGCGCACCTCGCCTCCTGCGCCGAGTGCCGCGCCGAGCTGCGGGAGCTGCGCGGGGCGGCGTCGGCGCTCGCGCTCGCCGCCACGCCCGTCGCGCCCTCGCCGTCCGCGCGCGCGCGCCTGCTCGCCTCGCTCAAGACGACGCCGCAGGAGGCCGCGCGCGCCGAGTCAGGTGGATCGGTCGCGGCGCGCTCGTCGGAGCGCGCCGCGCGTCCGGCGTCGAACGTGGTCTCGCTCGAAGACGCGCGGCCCGCGCCGCGCCTCGCCTACGTGAGTCGGCGCGCGTTCAACTTCACGGCGGTCGCCGCTTCGCTGCTCGTCGTCTCGCTCGCCGTCGTCTCGATGGTGCTGTGGCGGCGCAACGCCGCGCTGACCTCGGTCGTGGCGAGTCTCTCGAACGCGCTCGAACGGGCGCGCGGCGATCTGGGCCAGACGCGCAACGAGTTGGCGAGCGCGCGCCGCGAGCGCGAGATGCTGATCTCTCCCGAGATGCACACCTCCCAGCTCGCGGGCACGAAGATGGCCGAGTCGGCGCGCGCCCGCCTGACCTTCGACGAGCGGACGGGCGAGGCGATGTTCACCGCCGCGAAGCTCCCGCCCGCGCCCGCCGGGAAAGCCTACCAGCTCTGGTACATCGCCGACGGGAAGCCGCTGCCCGGCTCCGCCTTCACGACCGACGCCGAGGGCCGCGCCGAAATGCGCGCCACGATCCCGCCCGAAGGCCTGCGCGCGCAGGTCTTCGCCGTCACGCTCGAACCCGCGGGCGGACTCCCCGCGCCCTCCGGCGAGGTCTACCTCAAAGGCGCGTCCTGACGCCCGCCGCCCTACGAATGATCTCCGCCCGCCGAGTTCTGTGAGGCGCTCCGAATCTCCGCGCCCCCTCCGCGTCCGTCCGCGCCTCCGCGGTGAGTCTTATTCTCAAACCCCCACACTCAAGATCAGACTAAATCACAACCAGACCCCACGACTCGACACGCGCGCGTTAAAATTTGCTAAACTGTCTCCCGAACTTACGAACAATCGAGGGACGTGTGAAGGAGGGCCGCGCGTGGCAAGCAGCGACGACGACAAGAAAGTCACCAACAAAATCTCAGATCAGACGGGGCAGTTCGACGCCCGCTTCCTGCTCTGGCGCAAGTTCTGTTCCGACAACGGCGTGCCCGTCGACACACTCCCCAGCCAGCTCGTCGGCGCGGCCAGAGAGAACTGGGACAAGCTCAAGGCGGACGAACTGAAGAACCGCGGCAAGTGACGGGTGACAGGTGACAGGAGAGTACTGAGTGATGAGTGATGAGTGATGAGTACTGAGTTGAAGGCAAATGCTTTAACTCATCACTCATCACTCATCACTCATCACTTCTTCCCTGTCACCCGTCACCTGTCACCTGTCACGGCCCTTAGAGGTTTTAAGACCCGTGCCTTTGGGGAAGAAATCGCAGTCGCTCGCGGGCGTCCTCGACCGCATGACGACGGAAGGCGCGCCGGAGCTGACCGAGCATCTGGGCGGCGGCGCGCTGCGCTGCTACGCCTGCGGCCACCGCTGCCTCATCGGCGACGGCAAGCGCGGCATCTGCAAGGTGCGCTTCAACGAGCGCGGTCGCCTGCTCGTGCCCTCGAACTACGTGGCCGCCCTCGCCTGCGACCCGACCGAGAAGAAGCCCTTCTTCCACGCCCTGCCCGGCTCCGACACCCTCACCTTCGGCATGCTCGGCTGCGATCTGCACTGCGGCTACTGCCAGAACTGGCTCACCTCGCAGGCCCTGCGCGACGACGCGGCGGGGACGCGCCCGCAGGTCGTCTCGTCGGATCGTCTGATCGCGATGGCGAAGGCTTACGGGGCGTCGATGGTGGGGTCGAGTTACAACGAGCCGCTGATCACGGCGGAGTGGGCGGTCGAGGTTTTCCGGAAGGCGAAGGCCGAGGGGTTCAAGACCGCCTTCATCTCGAACGGGAACGCGACGCCGCAGGTTTTAGATTACCTGCGCCCGTGGACGGACTGTTACAAGATCGATCTCAAGTCGATGTCGGGGCGCAACTACCGTCAGCTCGGCGGCGTGGTCGAAAACATTTTAGAGACCGTCAGGATGGTTCACGAGCGCGGCTTCTGGGAGGAGATCGTCACGCTCGTCATCCCCGGCTTCAACGACTCGGAGGACGAACTCAGGCGCGCCGCCGACTTCATCGCCTCCGTCTCGCCCGACATCCCGTGGCACGTGACGGCGTTCCATCAGGACTACAACATGACGGAGAACGCCAACACGACCGCGGAGCAACTGATCCGCGCCTGCGAGACGGGGCGCGCGGCGGGCCTGCGCTACGTCTACGCGGGCAACCTGCCGGGCCGCGTCGGTCGCTGGGAGAACACACATTGTCCGGGCTGCGACGGGCTTCTCGTCGAGCGCCACGGCTACCTCATCCGGCGGATGCGCGTGACGCCCGAGGGCGCGTGCCCGGACTGCGCGACGCGCATCCCGGGCGTGTGGTCTTGAGCCGCGCGTCGAGGGAGGAAGACTGAACGGGGAGCTTGAACAAGCTAAGGTATGGTCCACTCCAAAGCAGAAATTATTATCAGGCCAATGAGACGGCCACGAATGGGGCACAACAGTCTCAATCGTACGACCATCAACACTTCACGTCGCACACCGGCAATCAATTCCGGCAATCAATTACAACACTTCCCAGGCTGGGGCCACTTCTTAGCCAGCCTACGAACCTCCTTGAGAAATGTTTCCGCGTCCATATCTTTGACCTCATTCTTCACGGGATCGGTGTCCCTCCCATGAGATTTCACCTTTGCCCCGTCACCCGGCAGGTCGATCATCCCCTGCGGGCCCCCGGTCAGATCGTACATCGGGCTTCTAACTTTGTATTGGCTCAGGTACAAGAGGTAAGTTCTACCGTTGATCATCTTTTCAAAGCTCGGCGTCACGACTTCAGCGGTAGTTCCATCCGGAAACGTAACCCTGCCGCCCACCAAAGCGACCTTGATGGTGCTGCCCGGCTGGACATCTCCTTTCAGCACCTCCTGCACGATCACATCATAGTTGGTCGTAATTAACTGGCCGTCCGGGGTCAACTCACACACGTTCTTAACCGGCACGCCCACCACCACCGCCTCGCTACTCGCGGTGAGCTTCTCCATGCCAAAACTCAGCCAGTCGGGGTGTGGATCAAAGGGGCGCACAAAATTACCTTTGAGCTTGGCGGCGGCCTTGAGCCCCCCCCGCCTTAGAGCTTCCACCACCGCCATGTGCTCCTCGTAGGACTCATCGGACTCGTTGCGTGCCGGCTCAGCTTTAGACTGTCCTCTCTGACTCTGCGCGAGAGCCATCCTGCCTACCCCGACCGCCACAAGAGCACAGACAAGGAACAAAATATAGTATTTCGCCGCGCCATTTCTTTTCAGCATCGTTACGCCTCCAGATGAACTCTCAGCATGACCGCCTAACTACAAGTCATCCCGACATACTCCCACTCGTGCACCGTGTGGCAGCCTTCCGCGTCGCAGTAATCGTAGTCCACCATCTCGTACTGATCTTGGCAGCCCCCTCCGTCCCCGCCATAAGGAGAGTGGTGTATGACGGGGGCGCGGGCGCAGAATGTCGCGCGGCAATTCACCACCTCTTGGGCGTCAGCCTGCGTCACACTGAGCGCGCCCGCGGGCGTTGAGCAATCCTGCCCCGGCCTCATGATGTCGGCGTCCGTAACGTGAGCTAAACCGAGGTAGTGCCCGATCTCATGCATCATGACGGCAACGAACTCGGCATTCCCCAAGAATAACGCTCTGTTCTTTAATGTCAGACCCCAGTAGATGGATTGGGACGCCGGGTCTTCCCTCGCACAGCCGTCAGTGCCCGTCGGCGACTCATCACTGGTGTAGGTAAATGTGAGATCGGCGGTCGTCCCGGCGGGGGCGGGATCAAACACTACGCCCGTCGTTTCGCTCCGAGCATTCCAACCGTCCAGCGCCTCTTGGATTTGCGGCTGTAGCGAATCGCCCCGTTCATACTAACCGTAATGTGTATCTTGCCGTCCGGGCCGGGAGACTTAGTGCATATTCTCGTCCTGTATTCGCGGGGCAGGCAGTCGGCCAGTACGGCAACAGTGAACCACGATCCGACCAGAGCAAAAGTAATAAGTACGCCGAGCGCGGCACGGGCGCGATGACCCGCTGCATACTCGATCAGAATCTAACCTCCGACCAGGAAAGGCTTGGTGAAGACCGCACTGACCCTGTGTGCCGCTGAAAGGTTAAGTAGCCGCCTCAGGAAGAACTGGTGATTGCTTGTGTGAGATTAACGGGGGCGAGGACTCCTGCTCTTGCGCGGAAACGCGCTAGGCCCGCAGATTAAGCTGGTTTTTAATTTATGTCCAGAGAAAACTTAACTTATTGAGGCGATGCGGGCGGCGGGCCGGAAGGCCGAAGGGCGGAGGATCAAACTGAACCTCCGCCCTTCTTACTTTTTGAAGTCTCGTGCGGGCCGGGACGGATTACATGCCGCCCTTCATGATCGTCGTGCCCTGATGGTAGGCGGCCAGCCACTTGCCGCCGCGGTTGACCCAGACGCTTGAGTGGCGCATCCCCGCCGGGGGGAAGCCTTTGGAGCTGCCCTTGGCGACATAGGTCACGATCTTCGCGTCGTCGTCGAGCGTCACGGTTCTGAAGTCGCTGAGCGTGGCCTTGAACGTCCCGGTGCTGACCATCTGCCGCAAGGCGTCGATTGATGCCGCCCTCGTGTAGACGCCGTCCGGCTCGACTTCGAACATGTCCTCGGTGAGCAGGGTCGCGAAGCCGTCGATGTTCTTCTTCTCGAAGGCGTCCCAGACCAGCTTCTCGTTGGCCTCGGCGTCCGCCGTGGTCGTCAGCGCGGCGGGGCTGGCGGTGGTCGCGGCGTTCGCGTTCCTCTCGCCGCCGGGGGCGATGTTAACGTTGCGCGTGTTGCCGGGGGCGACGTTGACGTTCCTCGTCAGGTCGGAGCTGTTGGCGTTCTTCCCGCCCGCGGCGTTGGCGTTCTTGGAGTTCGCCGCGCCCTGCGTCAGCGTCGGCGGCTCGACGGGCGTGACCTGATGGTAGACGGCGAGCCACTTGCCCCCGCGCCAGACCTTCGCCGTGGCGTGGCGCTCGGCGGGCGCGTTCGCCGGGATGGGCTTGCCGCCCACGCTGCCCTTCATGGTGACGCTGTAGGCGACGACCGCCGCGTCGTCGTCGAGCTTCAAGACCTTGAAGTCGGACAGGCTCACTTCCGTCAGGTCGAAGGTCTTGACGTAGGCGAGCGTCTGGGCCTTGGTATTCACCCCCATGGGCGTCACCTCGATGAAGGTGTCGTCGATGACGGCGGCGAGGGCGTCGCCGTTCTTCGCCTTGATCCAGTCCCAGGCTTGGCGCTCGTTCGCGATCACGTCGTCGTTCGTCCACGACGCCGCCGCGGACCTCATGTTGGAGTTCGACGCGTTCGCGTTCGACGCGTTCGCGTTCGAGTTGGCGTTGTCGGTCGGCGCGGGGGCGCACGCCGCCGCGAGGAGCAGCAGCGCGGCGCAGAGGTAGATTCGCTTCATTGGCAGGTTCAACTCCTTCACGCGAGGGGGAATGGTGAATGCGCGGAGTTTCTACGCCAAAAGCGTGATCAAGTCAAGAAAGCCGTGAACCGTGACGGGTGACGGGTGACAGGGAAGAAGTGATGAGTGATGAGTAATGAGTGATGAGTGATGAGTGGTGAGTGGTGAGTGATGAGTGGTGAGTGGTGAGTGATGAGTAACAACTCTTAACTCATCACCCATCACCCACCACTCATCACTTCCTCTTCCCTGTCACCCGTCACCTGTTACCCGTCACGGCTTTTAGGATTCGCGGCTCCTGAGGGCGGAGAGGGCGGCGGCGCACTCGTCGCAGAGCCAGACGGCGATCTGATCTGCGTCCGCCCAGTAGAAGGAGGTGACGCGGGTGGCGAACTCGGCGGCGGCACGCGCGCGCAGGCGCTGGAGCGACTGCACGTAGCTCCTGCCGTCGTAGAGGCTGCCGCGCGCCCCCGGCTTGCGGTGGACGCACTCGCGCTGGCGGTAGCTCTGTTCGTTGAAGACTGCGGCTGACATCTGAAACCTCCCTGCTCGTCGACCCTCGGCGTCTAGGCGGCGTTGCGAGAGCGCGCTCGCGCCGGGGCGCTCGTCATGCGGCAGCCGCCCTCGAAGATCGCGCCCTCCTCGACGACGAGCGCGGGCGTCTGCAGGTTGCCGGAGACGCGCGCCGTGCGCCCCAGCTCGATGCGCTCCGCGGCGGTGATGTCGCCCTCGACCGTGCCGTTGATCTTGGCGACGGCGACCGCGACCTGCGCCTCGACCCGCCCGCCGGAGCTGACGATGAGCGTGCCGTCCGGAGAGTTGACCCGCCCCGAGAGCCGACCATCGACGCGCATCATCCCCTTGAAGTTGATCTCGCCCGCGAGCGTGCTCGCGCCGCCGACGAAGCCGCCGACGCCCCCGTCCTTCATGCCGCGCGCGAGCGCGTCCGTCTCGCTGACCGCACGCGCGGGCTGCGGCTGCGGCTGCGGCGGCGTCTGTTGCGGCGGCGCGACCGCGGCGGGCGCGCTTCGCGGCGCGGGCTGGGCCTCGCGGTGCTGCGCCTGCTGCGCTCCCTGCGGCGGGCTCTGTTGCGCGTGCGGCTGCACGTTCGGCTGCGCCGGCGTCTGCGTCGCGGGCCGCGCGCCCGCCGCCGGTTGCTGCGCGGGTTGCTCCGGCTCGTTCCTGTTACCCCTGCCCATCCTCAACATCTCGGTTGCGCTCCTTCCCTGCTCGAACCTGAAAAAATTTCCGCCCGCGCGTGGCGCGCGGCTTCAGTTATTTATGCCTGACCCGCGCCGGACACACGAAGGGCGTGCGGGGCGGGAGAGATTCTTCTGTTTTGTGAGCGTTGTCTGAAGTGAGGGCTTACGGCCCCGGCGCGGCTCTTTCGCGCCGCGGGGCGATCCGCATCTTACGCGAGTCGCGGCGCGGAGTTTATTACGGAGCCGTTGCGTTGTGGTTATCTTACGGGTGCGGCGCGAAAATCGGTCGGCTAGAAGTTCGACGACGTGCGCTCCGTGCCTTCGGGCGTGCCGTAGCGCGGCGCGTACTCCTCGTCGCACTCCGCGGCCTTCAGCTCCGCCTTCAGCTCGCCCATGCGCCTCGAAACGGCGGCGAACTCTTCCGCGTCGAACGGCTCGTAGGCGGCGGCGGCGGCGAGGGCGCGGTCGATGCGCGCGTTCGCCGCGTCGAGCACGCCGGCGGAGACGCGCCCCCCCTCGACCGCCTCGACGATCAGGTCGCGCGCCTCGACGAAGTTAGCCGCGCTCTCGCAGATCAGGATCATGTCCGAGCCCGCCTCGACCGCGCGCAGCGAAGCCTCCGCGACCGAGAGCGTCTGCACGACCGCGCCCATCTCCATGTCGTCCGTGATGATCAAGCCTTTGAACTTCAGGGCGAGGCGCAAGAGCTTCATCACCACGTTGCCGCTGATCGTGGCGGGCAGTTGGTGTATCTCTTCGAGCGTGGGTAGGTCGGCGGTGCGGCGGAACCACGCCTGCAAAAATTCCGAGACTTCGGGGAACGCCGCGTGGCTCACCATCACGGAATGCAAACGCTCGCCCGGTCGGTGGAACATCAAGTCCATGAAGGGCACCAGATCGCGCTGCAAAATCTCCTCCCACGTGTGGGTGATGACGGGCAGGCGGCGGTGCGAATCGACGACCGAGCCGCCGAGGCCCGGAAAGTGTTTGCCGCACCCGACGACGCCGTGCGACTGCAACCCGTCGAGGTACGCGCCCGCGAGGCGCGAGACCTCTTCGGGCGTCGCGCCGAAGGTGCGCGCGCGCAACCCGTTCTCCTCGTTGCCGCCCTTGAGATCGAGCACGGGCGCGAAGTTGATGTTGAAGCCGAGCTGCCGGAGCGCGAGCGCGGAGAGTTCGCCGAACTTGCGCGCGAGTTCCGAGCGCCCGGCGAGCCGGACCGACTTCGCCGAGGGCATCGGCTCTGAGATTTCGCGGAAGCGGTCGACCAACCCGCCCTCCTGATCGACGCCGATGAGCGCCCGCCCGCCGAGCGCGTCGTGCACCTGCGTGGTGAGCATCGAGACCTGTTCGGCGGATTCGATGTTGCGCCCGAAGAGGATCACCCCGCCGGGCCGCACCTCGCGCAGCATCTCGCGCAGCCCCTTGTCGAGTCGCGTCGAAGGCAAGCCGACGAAGAGGAGCCGCCCGGCCTTCCGTCGCAACTCCTCGCGGTTCGTCTTGTTCCCCTGCTCGTCAGTCATCACTTTAAGAGTCCCTGCAGTCCAGCTTAGAGACGCGCGCCCGAACTTTCAAGACGCGCGACCCGCCCCCGCGCTTTGTTATACTTAAATCGCGTCGCAAACCTTGTGCCTTTTGCGTTCGGCTTTGTGCCCCCGGCGTGAGAAATAGTTTCACGCCGGAGGCGCCGGGGGCGCTGGGGGCGTAAGGGCGCGAAGGTCTTGCAGAGAGTTCTTATTCCGCAGAGGGCGTGAGGGCCTCATTCGATGTCCGAGGCGAGTGACATTCCGACGACGCCAGCCGGGCTGACCGCGCTCGTCAAAACGCTCGCGCGCGCCGAGGGCTTCCACGCGGTCGGCGTCGCGCGCGCCGAGCCGCTGCGGGAGGAGCGCGCGCGCCTCGAAGAGTGGCTGCGGCGCGGCCACCACGGCGAGATGCGCTGGATGGAGCGCGACACCGAGCAGCGCACGGACCCGCGCCTCCTCTTCCCCGCGGCGCGCTCGGTCGTCGTCTGCGCGCTCAACTACTTCACGCCGCACGAGCACTCCGGCGACGCGGCGACCGGCAAAATCTCGCGCTACGCGTGGGGCGACGATTATCACGACGTGGTCGGCGGTAAACTCAAAAACCTCCTCGCGCGCATCAAAGAGCGCGTCCCCGGCGCGGAGGGCAAGGCGTGCGTCGATATCCAGCCGATGATGGACAAGGCTTGGGCCGTGCGCGCGGGGCTCGGCTGGATCGGCAAGCACACGAACCTCATCACGCGCGAACGTGGCTCGTGGGTCTTCGTCGGCGAGTTGCTGCTCAACCTCGAACTCGACCACGACGCCGAGCGCGTGGAGGATCACTGCGGCTCCTGCACGCTCTGCCTCGAAGCCTGCCCGACGCAGGCGATCACCGAAGCCTACGTCGTCGATTCGACCAAGTGCATCTCCTACGCGACCATCGAGCTGCGCGCGCCGCAACTGCCCGAAGAGGTCGCCGGCCACCTCGGGGGCTGGCTCTACGGCTGCGACGTCTGCCAAGAGGTCTGCCCCTGGAACCGCTTCGAGCAGCCGACCGACGAACCGCGCTTCGAGCCCCGCGACGGCAACGTCTCGCCCTCCCTCGCCGACGTCCTCTCGCTCACCCCCGACACCTACGCCGCCCGCTTCCGCCGCTCCGCCGTCAAGCGCGCCAAGCTCGCCGGCCTCCAACGCAACGCCCGCGCCCTGCTCACGGGCGACGACGGCAGCTAGGATTCCGCCTTAAACTTCACGGCCCGGATTCTTCCGCGCCATTTCTTAGCGCCTCCGGCGTGAGAAATAGTTTCACGCCGGGGGCGACGGAGGCGCTAAGAGGTAATATGCGGGGCGCGGGCTTGGAACTCACCCGCGCGCGTCGTATCATTACCTTTAACGTCTCCCGCTCCTGCGCGCCGAAGCCTCGGAAGTTGAAAGCCGTGACAAACGCTCTCACAGACTCTTACGGGCGAGCCATTCGCGACCTGCGCGTGTCGCTCACCGACCGCTGCAACTTCCGCTGCTTCTACTGCCTGCCGCACGGCGAGCCGCCGATGTCGCCGAAAAATCAGACGCTCTCCTACGAGGAGATCGTGCGCGCCTGCGAGATTTTCGTCTCGCTCGGCGTCGAGAAGATCAGGCTGACGGGCGGCGAGCCGATGCTCCGGCGCGACCTTGAAGTGCTGGTGCGCAAGCTCGCGCCGCTCAAGAGTCAGGGCCTGCGCGATCTCGCGCTCACCACCAACGGCTACTTCCTGCCCGATCAGGCGCAGACCTTGAAGGACGCCGGGCTCGACCGCGTCACCGTCAGCCTCGACAGCCTCCGGCGCGAGACCTTCGACCGCATGACCGGCGTCGACGCGCTCGACAAAGTTCTGAGGGGCATCGAGGCCGCCAAGCGCGCCGGGCTCTCGCCCGTCAAGATCAACGCCGTCGTCGTCCGCGGCTATAACGAGGAAGAAGTGGCGGACTTCGCCGCCTTCGCGCGCGCGCACGACGTGGCCATGCGCTTCATCGAGTTCATGCCTCTGGACTCCGGCCACGACTGGTCGCGCGACGCCGTGGTTTCGGGGCGCGAGATTCGTGATCGCATCGAAGACCGCTTCCCGCTCATCCCGGCGAAAATCAGGCGCGGCGCGGAGACCTCCTCGCGCTGGCTCTTCGCCGACGGCGCGCCCGGCGAGATCGGCATCATCGCGCCCGTCACCGAGGCCTTCTGCGGCGCGTGCTCGCGCATCCGCCTGACCGCCGACGGGCAGATCAGAACCTGCCTCTTCTCGACCGTCGAACACTCCCTGCGCGACGTCCTGCGCGGCGGCGCGTCGCGCGAGCAAGTCGTCGAGTACATCGAAGGCGTCGTCTTGAAGAAGGAGCCGCGCCACTACATCAACGACCCCGGCTTCCGCCAGCCCGCACGCACGATGAGCTTCATCGGCGGCTGACGGCGGCCCCCGCGAGGTGTGACGCATGAGCACGAAGACCGAAGCCACCATCGAAGACCTCTACCGCATCGACGGCAAGGCCGAGATCGTCAACGGAGAGATTGTGCGTATGCCCCCCACCGGAGGTCTGCCCAACAGCGCCGCGTTTGAGATTACGTTATCCCTGCGTGAGTACGCGAAACGCAGAAAGAGTGGCCACGCAGTAAGTGATAACGCCGCGTTCGTCGTCAACCTTCCTCACCGCAAATCGTTTTCGCCGGACGCGGCCTTCTACGTCGGCGGGATCACGATGAAGTTCTTCGAGGGCGCGCCCGTCTTCGCCGTCGAGGTGAGGAGCGAGGGCGACTACGGCGCGCGCGCCGAGCGAGAGATGGCGCAGAAGCGCGCCGACTATTTCGCGGCGGGCGCGCGTGTCGTGTGGGACGTTGATCTGTTGGGCGACGACGTGGTGCGCGCCTACCGCGCCGACGATCCCGAGCGTCCAAAGATTTTCCGCCGCGGCGAGGCGGCGGACGCGGAGCCCGCCGTGCCCGGCTGGGCGATGCCCGTCGACGATCTGTTCGTCGATTGAAGGCGGCGGCCAAGGGGGGCGGCGGTTGATCGGGCGGCTTTCATTTTGAGTTTTTTCGGAGGTGTCCCGTCGATGAGCAGTGTCAGAATCCCTCGCGCGGCGCGGCGCGCCCTGCTGTGTGCGCCGTTATTCGCGTTCACGTTGACGGCGGCGGGTGTGCGGGCGCAGGACGGCAAGGCGCGGCAGGTTCAGCCGCCGCAACAGCGGCCCGCGCCGCGGCAGCCCGCGCGCGACGCGCGGACGAGCACGATGCGCGTCGAGCTGGGCGCGCCCGTCGCCCAGACGCCCGTGCCGTTCGAGGGCGACTTCCGGCCCGCGCCCGCGCTCAGCTTCGTCACGCCCGACACGAGCTTCGACCGCAAGCTGGTGAAGGACTCGCCCTTCTCCGCCGAAGCCGTGACCGAGAGCGTCCAGACGCTCGGCGACGGCAACCGCATGGTGCGTAAGTCCGCGGCGCGCATCTTCCGCGACGCGGCGGGGCGCACGCGGCGCGAGCACTCTATGGATCGGCGCGGCGCGCAGACCGCCGACGGCGAAGAGCCGCGGCTCGTCGTCATCAACGACCCCGTCGCGCAGGTCAACTACGTCGTCGAGACCGCGCGGAAGACCGTGCGCCGGACGGAGACGCCGCCCGGCTTGATGGAGGCGCGTCAGCGCGCGATGGGCGGGGCCGACGATGACTCGTTCGGCGTCCTGATGCCGACGAGCGCGGCGCACCGCCGCGCGGCACAGGGCGACGACGCGCCCGCGCCCCCGAAGCCGAAGCGCGAGCGGCTCGGCTCGCAGTTGATCGAGGGCGTCGAGGCCGAGGGCACGCGCACGACCCTGACGATCCCGGCGGGCGAGTTCGACAACGAGCGCGACATGGAGATCACGCACGAGCAGTGGTACTCGCCCGAGCTCCGGATGGTCGTCCTGATGAAGCACAACGATCCGCGCTTCGGCGAGACCACGTTCCGCCTGACGAACGTCTCGCGGGGCGAGCCCGACCACTCGCTCTTCGAGCCGCCGCCGGGCTACAAGGTGGTCAGCGGGCGCGAGCCGCTGCCCTTCCCCGCTCGCCCGCGGCCCGCGAAGCCTTAAGAATATTCGAAGTCGATTTTTCGGGGGAGCCCTGCCCGCAACGGTCGGGGCTGAGAGTCACCGGCGCGGTGAGACCCTTTGAACCTGATGCGGTTAGTACCGCCGAAGGGAGAAGCAGACGGAAGACCGTCCCCGATTCTCTTTGAGGTCGGGGCGGTCTTTCTTTTCGGGCCGCGGCATGAGGGCGCGGCTGAAAGGTTGTGAAAGAAGATGAGTACGACCAAGGACGACGGCGACGCGCGCGGCGCGGGCGAGCACGCACGGCTGCCGAACTCGCGGAGGGTTTACGTCGGGGGGAAGACGCCGGGCGTGCGCGTCCCCTTCCGCGAGGTGAGCCTCAACCCGACGCGGCGCGGCGACGGCAAGCTCGAAGAGAACGAGCCGGTGCGCGTCTACGAGACGGCGGGGGCGTGGGGCGACCCCGAGGCGAAGTGCGACGTGCGCGAGGGGCTGCAACCTTTGCGCCGCGAATGGATCGTGGCGCGCGGCGACGTGGAAGAGTACGAGGGGCGCGAGGTGAGGCCCGAGGACGACGGCTACCTCACGGCCTCCGCCGTCGAGTACGCGCGCGCCAAAGACAAGGGGCGGCTCGAATACTTTCCGGGCCTGCGCCGCGCGCCGCTCCGCGCGCGGGCGGGCAAGCGCGTCACGCAGATGCACTACGCGCGGCGCGGGCTGATCACGCCCGAGATGGAGTTCGTCGCGCTCCGCGAGAACATGGGGCGCGAGATGGCGCTGCACGCCATGAGCGAGCACGCGAAAGACGACCGCAGCTCGCTCCTGCACCAGCACCGCGGCGAGAGCTTCGGGGCGTCCGTGCCCGAGTTCGTCACGCCGGAGTTCGTGCGCGACGAGGTGGCGCGCGGGCGCGCGATCATCCCGGCCAACGTCAACCACCCGGAGGCCGAGCCGATGATCATCGGTCGCAACTTCCTCGTCAAAGTCAACGCCAACATCGGCAACTCGGCGGTCGCCTCTTCGATTGAAGAAGAGGTCGAGAAGATGCGCTGGTCGACCCGCTGGGGCGCGGACACCGTGATGGACTTATCGACGGGCAAGAACATCCACGCCACGCGCGAGTGGATCATACGCAACTCGCCCGTGCCCATCGGCACCGTGCCGATCTATCAGGCGCTCGAAAAGGTGGGCGGCAGGGCCGAAGAGCTGACTTGGGAGGTCTACCGCGACACGCTCGTCGAGCAGGCCGAGCAGGGCGTGGACTACTTCACGATCCACGCGGGCGTGCGGCTGCCCCACATCCCCCTGACGGCGAAGCGCACCACGGGCATCGTCTCGCGCGGCGGCTCGATCCTCGCCAAGTGGTGCCTCGCGCACCACGAGGAGAGCTTCCTCTACACGCACTTCCGCGACATCTGCGAGATCATGGCGGCCTACGACGTGTCGTTCTCCCTCGGCGACGGCCTGCGCCCCGGATCAATCGCCGACGCGAACGACGCCGCGCAGTTCGCCGAACTGGAAACGCTCGGCGAGCTGACGCGCGTCGCGTGGGAGCACGACTGTCAGGTGATGATCGAGGGGCCGGGCCACGTCCCGCTCCACCTCGTCAAAGAGAACGTGGACAGGCAGCTTGAGATTTGCCACGAGGCCCCGTTCTACACCCTCGGGCCGCTCGTCACCGACATCGCGCCCGGCTACGATCACATCACGTCGGCCATCGGCGCGGCGATGATCGGATGGTTCGGAACCGCCATGCTCTGCTACGTCACGCCGAAAGAGCACTTGGGGCTGCCCGACAAGCAGGACGTGAAGGACGGCGTCATCGCCTACAAGATCGCCGCCCACGCCGCCGACCTCGCCAAGGGCCACCCCGGCGCGCAGCTCCGCGACAACGCGCTCTCCAAGGCCCGCTTCGAGTTCCGCTGGGAGGATCAGTTCAACCTCGCGCTCGACCCGGAGCTGGCCCGCGAGTTCCACGACGAGACGCTCCCGCAGGAGGGCGCGAAGCTCGCCCACTTCTGCTCCATGTGCGGCCCACACTTCTGCTCCATGAAGATCACCCAAGAGGTGCGCGACTACGCGGCGCAGAAAGAGCTTGACGAGGCCGCCGCCGCCGAAGCGGGCATGAAGGAGAAGTCCGCCGAGTTCGTCGCCGCGGGCGCGGAGATTTACGTGGGCAACTTACCGGAAGGCGTGTCGCGCGAACATTGAGCACACCAGCCGTTTTTCGTGGTACAAAGGGGCGGCGCGAGACTCAACGCGACGCCCCTTTTTCATCCCATTAGTCTATGCACTGATTCGGGAGACAGTTCTAATGACTCACCTCGAAACATACCTGACAGACCTGCATAAGACGCACGCGACCGGCGAGGCGGTAAAGGAGACTTCATTCTATCCGGCGCTCTCTAAACTTCTTGACGCCGTCGGCTCACAACTCAAACCCAAGGTGAGCGTCGTCATCAACCCGAAGAATCGCGGCGCGGGCTTGCCGGACGGGGGTCTATTCACCGCCACCCAACTGAGGAAGCTGGGCGGCGATGAGACGTTGCGCGAGCCCGCGGCTTTCGGGGGTCAACAACCGGAGCGCGGCGTGCTCGAAGTGAAAGGCACGAAGGAAGAGGTGCGCGCCGTCGCGCGGGGCGAGCAGGTAACGCGCTACCTTAAACACTACGGGCAAGTCTTGGTGACGAATCTGCGCGAGTTCCTGTTGGTCGGGCGCGAGCCTTCCGGCGCGGCGCGGTTCATGGAGGGCTACGCGCTGGCGGAGAGTGAACGGGAGTTCTGGCGGCGCGCGGCGCAGCCGAGAGAGTTTGCGCGCGAGCACGGGGCGCGGCTGGAAGAGTATTTGAAGCGCGTGATGCTGAGCCGCGCGCCGCTCGACGAGCCGCAAGGCTTGGCGTGGTTCCTGGCCTCCTACGCGCGCGACGCGCGGGAGCGCATCGCGCACGAGCAGGTCGCGCTCGCGTCTTTGCAGAACGTGCGCGACGCGCTGGAACAGGCGCTGGGATTGAAGTTCGAGGGAGAGCAGGGCGAACACTTCTTCCGCTCGACGCTCGTGCAGACGCTCTTCTACGGCGTCTTCTCGGCGTGGGTGTTGTGGGCGAAGGCGGCGGGGCACGAGCGGGACAGGTTCGACTGGCGGATGGCGCAGTGGACTTTGCACGTGCCCGCGATCCGCACGCTGTTCGAGCAGGTGGTGACGCCGACGAACGTGCGCGGGCTGGGGCTGGAAGAGGTCTTGAATTGGACGGCGGACACGCTGAACCGCGTCGAGCGCGAGAAGTTTTTCGCGCGGTTCGAGCAGGCGCAAGCCGTGCAGTATTTCTACGAGCCGTTCCTCGAAGCCTTCGATCCTGATCTTCGCAAGCAGCTCGGCGTCTGGTACACGCCGCAGGAGATCGTGCGCTACATGGTCGAGCGCACGGACAGGGTCTTGCGCGAGGAGTTGGGCATCGAGCAGGGCTTGGCGGACGAGCGCGTGTACGTGCTTGACCCTTGCTGTGGGACGGGCGCGTATCTGGTCGAAGTTTTGCGGCGCATCAAGCGGACGATTGACGAGGCGGGGGGCGACGATCTCAGGGCGGACGATCTCAAGCGGGCGGCGACGGGGCGCGTCTTCGGCTTCGAGATTCTGCCCGCGCCTTTCGTCGTCGCCCACTTGCAGTTGGGCTTGCTGTTACAGGCCGAGGGGAGCCCGCTCGCGGGCGACGAGCGCGTGGGCGTGTACCTGACGAACGCGCTGACGGGGTGGGAGCCGCCCGCGGAGCCGAAGAAGCAACTGCCGTTCGCCTTCCACGCGCTCGAAGAGGAGCGCGACGCCGCCGACGAGGTGAAGCGCGCCACGCCGATCCTCGTCGTTATCGGCAACCCGCCTTACAACGCCTTCGCCGGGACGAGCGCGGAGGAGGAGGGCGGGCTGGTCGAGGCTTACAAGGAGGGCTTGGCGAAAGAGTGGGGCATCAAAAAATTTAACCTCGACGATCTCTACGTGCGCTTCTTCCGCTTGGCTGAGCGGCGCATCGCGGAGCAGACGGGGCAGGGTGTCGTCTGCTTCATCTCAAACTTCTCTTACCTGAGCGATCCGTCGTTCGTCGTGCTGCGGAAGAAATTCTTAGGCGACTTCGACCGGCTGTGGTTCGACTCGCTGAACGGCGATAGCCGCGAGACGGGCAAACTCACGCCCGAAGGCAAGCCCGACCCGTCCGTCTTCTCGACGCAGTACAACCGGGAAGGCATCCGCGTCGGGACGGCTATCGCGCTGATGGCGCGCACCGCCGGGCGCACCGCACCGCCACAGGTTCGCACGCGCGAGTTCTGGGGCGCGACGAAGCGACAGGACTTGCTCGACAGCCTCGCCGCCACGGACTTCGACGCGCACTACACGCCCGCGCACCCGGACGCGACGAACCGCTATTCGTTCCGCACGTCGGATGTAAGCGCACAGTATCTCGCGTGGGCGAAAGTAGATGACATTAGCGGCTACAAATTATTGCAAGGCATGGACGAGGACAGAGCTTTTGACTTAATTGATATTGACAAGGACGATTTGCACGAGCGCATAGAATCTTTTCTGAACTCAGAAAACGCCTTTGACACTTTGAGAAAAAGTTGCCCCGGTCTTACAAGAGACAGCGCGCGCTATGAGGCAAGGAAGGCTAGAGAAAAGCTGATAGCCGCAGAGCCTTTTAAACCAGAGAGAATAGTGCGCTATCACCTGCGCCCGTTTGATGTGCGTTGGTGCTATTACACACCTGTCCGACCAATTTGGAAGGAGCCGCGCCCCGACTTCTATCCGCAAACTTGGGAAGGTAATGGATTCTTAGTGACAAGACCGTCCGGAGTAGCCTCGCCAGAAGGAGTGCCGTTTTATTTCATCACGAACTTAATTGCCAGGGATGCCCTGCGCGGTCATGCGGTTGCGTTTCCAATCCAGCTTCGCGTCGAAACAACGAACCTCAAGAACAAAGATGATAAGCAAGTCGCATTGCCCGGACATGAGAATGAAGTTGGGAGCGAAATAACCGCTAACCTCTCGCCCCGCGCACGCGCCTACCTCGCCGCGCTCGGCGTCGAGAACGTGGACGAAGACAGAGAGGCAGCCGCGCTCGTCTGGATGCACGCGCTCGCCACCGGCTACTCGCCCGCCTACCTCTCGGAAAACGCCGACGGCATCCGCGCGGACTTCCCCCGCGTTCCGCTGCCCGCCACGCGCGAACAGTTGGAAGAGTCAGCCGCGCTCGGTCGGGAGGTCGCGCAACTCCTCGACACGGAGGCGAACGTCGCGGGCGTCACCACCGGCGCGATCCGCGCGGAACTGCGCCGCGTCGCGGTCGTCCGCCGCACCGACGGCGCGGGCGCGCTCAACCCGCAGAAGGGCGATCTCGAACTACGCGCGGGCTGGGGTCACAAGGGCAAGGGCGGCATCGTCATGCCCGGCAAGGGTCGCACGCGCACGCGCGACTACACCGACGACGAGCGTGAGGAGATGGGCGACGCCGCGCTCGCCGCCTTCGGCGCACGGACGCACGACATTTTTTTGAACGACGCGGCGGTCTGGGCGAACGTCCCGTCGCGCGTCTGGGACTTTCACATCGGCGGCTATCAGGTCATCAAAAAATGGCTCTCCTACCGCGAGCACGACATCACGGGGCGCTCGCTCACGCCGACGGAGGCGCGCGACGTGACGCAGACCGCCCGCCGCATCGCCGCCCTGCTCCTGCTCGAACCTGCGCTCGACGCCAACTACGAGCGCGTTAAAACAGACTGTTACGTTTGGTAGGACGGCGGCGCTAAGAATTAGCCCGCGCCCGTCGTGTTCAGCTTGCAAACTGTTTCCGACTCAGTGTAACAACTCGCCATGCCCAAAAATGACGGTGGCGCGGAGCGCGCACGGCTCGCGGAGGACGCGCGGCGCGAGCGGAATTGGAAGCGTTGGGGGCCGTACCTGTCGGAGCGGCAGTGGGGGACGGTGCGCGAGGACTATTCGGCGGACGGTAATTGCTGGGACTACTTCCCGCACGATCATGCGCGCTCGCGCGCCTACCGCTGGGGCGAGGACGGGCTGCTCGGCATCACCGACCGCGAGGGCCGTTTGTGCTTCGCGCTCGCGCTGTGGAACGGGCGCGATCCCATTCTGAAAGAACGTCTGTTCGGCCTCACCAACTCGGAGGGCAACCACGGCGAGGACGTGAAGGAGTCTTACTTCTACCTCGACTCGTCGCCGACGCACTCCTACTTCAAGGCGCTCTACAAGTACCCGCAAGGTGAGTTCCCCTACGCGCGCCTGCTCGAAGAGAGCCGGAGGCGCGGTCGCGCCGACGCGGAGTTCGAGCTGGCGGACGCGGGCGTCTTCGACGGCGGGCGCTACTTCGACGTGCTCGCCGAGTACGCGAAGGCGTCGCCGAACGACGTGCTCGCCCGCTTCACCATCCACAACCGCGCGGACGTTGCGGCGACCGTCCACCTGCTGCCGACGCTCTGGTTCCGCAACACGTGGTCTTGGGGGCGCACGGGCGAGGGCTACTGGGCGAAGCCCTCCATCGCGCTGGGCGCGGGCGACACGCTCGTCGCCGATCACCAGTCGCTCGGAGTCTTCCGCCTCGCGGCGGAGGCCGCGGGCGGCGGCGCGGGCGCGTACGAATGGCTCTTCACGGAGAACGAGACGAACGCGGCCCGGCTCTTCGGCGCGCGCAACGCTTCGCCGTACGTGAAGGACGCCTTCCACGAGTACGTCGTCGGCGGTCGCCGCGACGCGGTCAACCCCGAGCGCACGGGGACGAAGGCGGCGGCGCACTTTCGTCTGGAGGTCGCGCCGGGATCGAGCGTCACGGTGCGGCTGCGGCTCTTCCACGAGAAGGAGTCGCCCGCGGAGATTTTCGGCGACGGGTTCGAGCAGACTTTCGCGGCCCGCGCGGCTGAGACCGAAGAGTTCTACGACTCGGTCGTCGAGCCGGGCGTGACGGCGGAGGGGCGGCGCGTCGTGCGGCAGGCTTACGCGGGGCTGCTGTGGTCGAAGCAGTTCTACCACTACGACGTGGACGCGTGGCTCGAAGGCGACCCCTCACAGCCCGCGCCGCCCGCCGCGAGGTCGGAGGGGCGCAACCGCGAGTGGGCGTACCTCTACAACCGCGACGTGGTGTCGATGCCGGACAAGTGGGAGTACCCGTGGTACGCGGCGTGGGACTTGGCGTTCCACATGATCCCCTTCGCCTCGGTCGATCCGTACTTCGCCAAGGAGCAGCTCGTGCTCTTCCTGCGCGAGTGGTACATGCACCCGAACGGCCAGTTGCCCGCCTACGAGTTCGCCTTCTCCGACGCGAACCCGCCCGTCCACGCGTGGGCCTGCTGGCAGGTCTACAAGCTGACGGCTGACGCCGCCGGCAGGCGCGACCGCTCGTTCCTCGAACGCGTCTTCCAGAAGCTGCTGATCAACTTCACGTGGTGGGTCAACCGCAAGGACGTGGCGGGCCGGAACCTCTTCTCCGGCGGCTTCCTCGGGCTCGACAACATCGGCGTCTTCGACCGCTCGCAGCCGCTCCCCACGGGCGGCACGCTGGAGCAGGCCGACGGGACGGCGTGGATGGCCTTCTTCTGCGCGACCATGCTGCGCATCGCGCTCGAACTCGCCGCGCGCGAGCCGGAGTACGAGGACATCGCGTCGAAGTTCTTCGAACACTTCGTCGGGATCGTGGACGCCATCAACGACATCGGCGGCAAGGGCCTGTGGGACGAGGGGGACGGCTTCTACTACGACGAGATCAAGGTCGGCGGCGGCGAGGAGATCCCCTTGCGCGTGCGCTCGCTCGTCGGGCTCATCCCGCTCATCGCCGTCGTCAACCTGGACGAGGACGTGCTCGCGCGGCTCGAAGGGTTCTCGAAGCGGATGAACTGGTTCCTCGCGAACCGGCAAGACCTCGCGCGCCACATCTCCTACGTCGAGAAGCGCGAGCGCGGCCAGACACACTCCCTGCGGCTGCTCGCCATCCCCTCGCGCGAGCGGCTCGAAAGGGTCTTGCGCTACGTGCTCGACGAGCGCGAGTTCCTCTCGCCCTTCGGCGTGCGCTCGCTCTCGCGGGCGCACGCCGCCGACCCCTACGTCGTGAACTTCGGGGGCAGAGAGTTCCGCGTCGGCTACGAGCCGGGCGAGTCGGCCACGGGCCTCTTCGGCGGCAACTCGAACTGGCGCGGCCCCATCTGGTTCCCCGTCAACTTCCTGCTCATCGAATCCCTCGAACGCTACCACCATTTCTACGGCGACTCTTTGCGCGTCGAGTGCCCCGTCGGCTCCGGCCAGACGTTGACGCTGGCGGAGGTGGCGAAAGAGTTGGCGCGCCGCCTCTCGTCGATCTTCGTCGCCGACGAGCGCGGTCGCGCGCCGTGGCAGGGGGGGGACGCGCGCTTCGCCGACGACCGGCACTGGCGCTCGCTCACGCTCTTCCACGAATACTTCCACGGCGAGACGGGGCGCGGCGTCGGGGCGTCGCACCAGACGGGCTGGACGGCCCTCGTCGCCGACCTCTTCGCGCGGCTCGCGCGCGACAAGTGGGGCGAGCGGGCGTAGAATTTTCCGACGGGGTCGAACCGATGAGCGTCAGGAGCATGATCGTCGTCGCCGCGAGCCTCGCGCTCGTCTTCGTCGTGGTGTGGGACGCCTTCGAGACCATCGTGCTGCCGCGCCGCGTCACCCGGAGGGTGCGCATCACCGCCGCCTACTACCGCGTGACGTGGCGACCGTGGCGCGACCTCTCGCTGATGGTGCGCGGGAAGAAGCGGCGCGAGACCTTCCTGAGCGTCTACGGGCCGCTCTCGCTCGTCTTCCTGATCGCGCTCTGGGCGGTCGGGCTCGTCTTCGCCTTCGGGATGCTCCACTGGTCGGCGGGCACGCGCCTCAACGTCGCCGACGGCGCGCAACGCTTCACGACCTACCTCTACATGAGCGGGACGACCTTCTTCACGCTCGGCTTCGGCGACGTGACGCCGCTCGACGCGCCGGGCCGCTTCCTCGCCGTCGTCGAGGCCGGGATGGGCTTCGGCATCCTCGCCATCGTCATCGGCTACCTGCCCGTCCTCTACCAAGCCTTCTCGCGGCGCGAGTCGAACATCTCCCTGCTCGACGCGCGCGCCGGGACGCCGCCGACCGCCGGGGAGCTGCTGCGCCGCCACGGTCGCGGCGGCGGCATCGGCGAGTTGGTGAAACTGCTCGAAGAGTGGGAGCGCTGGGCCGCCGATCTGATGGAGAGCCACCTCTCCTACCCCGTCCTCTGCTTCTTCCGCTCGCAGCACGACAACCAGTCGTGGCTCGCCTCGCTCACCACGATCCTCGACGGCTGCGCGCTCGTGATGGTCGGCGTGGACGGCGCGACGACGTGGCAGGCGCAGCTCACCTTCGCGATGGCGCGCCACGCCGTCGTCGATCTCTCTCAGATTTTTAACCTCACGCCCGCGCCGTGGTCGGAGGCGAGGCTCCGGCCCGAGACGCTCGCACGCTTGCGCTCGGGGCTCGCCGCCGACGGCGTGTCTCTGCGCGACGGGCCGGGGTCGGAAGAAAAGTTGGCGAGCCTGCGCAGGATGTACGAGCCCTACGTCTCCTCGCTGTCGGCTCACTTGGCGATGCCGCTGCCCGCGTGGGTGGACGCGCGCGCGTCGGTGGACAACTGGCAGACGAGCGCGTTCGAGCGCCACCCGCAGCGGGTCGCGGAGACCGTCACGAGCGTCTGCGAACAGCGGCGGGCGGCGGGCGCTCCGCCGACCGCCGACTGCCCCGACTAGCGCGGCGAGTTTAAAAAAATTACCTGCGCCTGCGACGCGGGGCGCTCTGAACTCGCGCCGGGGCGGGCTGCGCGCCGGGCGAGGCCGCGGGGCTCGCCGCCGGCTGTGCGGCGGGCGAGGCGGTCGGCGCGGGCGGCGCGCTCGGGGACGGAGAGGGCGAAGGCGAAGGGGTCGGCGTGGAGCAGAGCGGCGGCGCGGGCTGCGTCGGCTGCGTCCGATCCAGCGAGTTGTCGCGCGTCAGCAGCAGCTCGCCGGCCCGGCCCCCGGTCGCTTCCGGGTACTTCCAACGGAGCAGGCGCGCCCTCTGCTCGACGCGCCCGCAGCCGACGAAGGTCACCTCGTCTTCGACGAGCTGCGGCACGTGCAAACCTTCCGCCGCGATCCTGAACGGGACGCCCCACTTGAACTTCTCGTTGTTGTAGCTCTGCTCCTCGGTGCACACCTCGTAGTCGCCCGGCAGCAGGTGGAAGGTCGTCTTGCCCTCCATGTCGCTCAACTGCGGCTCGAAGGACTCGCCCGCACACTTCGCGTACTGCGGGTGCTCCTCGTCGAGCAGCGGGGCGGCCTTGAAAACCGTCAGCCTGATCCCCTTCATCGTCTGCGCGTTCTGATTCTTGTCGATGGGCACGACCGAGATGGTCACGGGGACTCTGGCGTCGAGGCAGGACGCGAGGGCGCAGCAGGCGGCGGCGAGCGCGAGCTTGGCGCGGTGAGGGATCATTCTGTCATCTCCTTACGAGGCGGGCCGGGGATGGGAAGAGCGTGTGTCGTAGAACCGTGGGGGCGGCGGCGCGTGACGAGGGCGCGCCGCGCGCGGGCGTCAATCCCGTGATGCTCGTGCGGGCGGCGGGCAAGTCCCCTGCCCGTCCCGCCTTCACGCGACGGGGCGGGCGGAGGACAAGTCCCCCGCACCCGCGTGACGGCCGCGCCGCCGGGCCTTCCTGTCGGCCCTCTGACTCCCCCTCACGGGGTCTTGCCCTCCGCGCCCGTCAGGCGGACGTAGCCCTCGCCGCGCTGCTTCAGCTCCGCCTTCTGCGCCAGCGTCGCGAGCACGGAGGCGAGCAGCTCCTTGTTCTCCAGCTTGAAGCTGACCGCGCCCGTCATCTTCGTGTCGGGATCGTCGAACTGCGCGACGAGGTAGCGTTTCTTATTCTTCGGCATGAGCAGCGAGGCCAAGCCGATCCCGTAGGGGGCCACCCCGACGACGCGCGCCGCGTTCGACGTGACGGCGCGCGTGTCGCCCCAGAGCGCCGCGAGCGCCTTGTAGGGCAGCGAGAAGTACTCGCGCATGTACTTGTCTTTGAAGACGAGGCGCTCGCTCGCGTCGTCGAAGTTGAGCGTGCCGGTCTGCTTCTTCTGGTAGCCCGAGAAGCCCCCCTCGTACTTCGCCTTGAAGCTCGCGGGCGCGGGCGCGGGCGGCGGCGGCGCGGGACGAGTCGGCGCGGGCTGCTGCGGCTGGCCGGCGACGGGCGCTCTCTGCGCGTTCGCCGCCGCCGAGAGCGCGCAGACGAACACCGCCGCGCACAAAATCTGAAAGCGTTTCATTGTGATCAGAACCCCTCTCCGTGGAAAAACTTTCGCGTGCCCATTACAGACGTACGCCGCCCATCGTGCGTTGCCACGCGAGCGACTTGCGCAGCACGCAGAAACGCTGCCGCTCGTCCGCCGTCGCGCCCGCTTCGAGCTGTTCGAGCACGGCTTCCAGCAGCGGCAGCGCGAACGCGCCCGCGTGCGCGACGACCTGCGAGAAGTAGTGCAGGCGCAAGCGCCCCGCCCCGTCTCGGTGAAACGTCAACACCTCGCCGCCCGCCATCGCGAAGACCTCCTGCCCGACCGGGATTACGCGGCGCGGCACGGCGTGGTGCGTGCCCGCCGCGTCGCGCCAGCCGAGCAGCAGCACGCCCGCGAAGACGCCCTGCTCGTTCAGATAGTCGGGGCTCAGGATCGACAGCTCGGCGGGAGGCGACAGACGCGGCCCGAAATTCCCGTACTCCGGGTTGACGAGCTGCGTGTCGTAGATGACGCCGACCACGTCCTCGCCCTCGGCCACGGGCAACCGGACGAACTGCGCGAACCCGTAGTCGTCCGCCGAGGGCGCGCCCCCCGCGTCCAACCTGTCAACCACGCGCCCGACGTAATCGACGTGCGAGCGCGAGGCGACGATCTTCGCGATCCTCTTGCCGGTCATTCCTTGCCGCTGGCCCCCTCTGCTTTCGACGCCGGCCCCCGGTCGCGCTCCGGCCACGACAGCTCGACGCCCGACCGATCACTTCTGATCCGCATGCCGATCTGCGCCCGCTCGTAGACGTCTAACTCGGGGGCGACTTCAAACCGCTCGCCGCCTTCCCCTTCGATGAGGAGTCGCCTAACCATTTTCGATCCCAGTTGCGTCTCCCTGATGGTCAGCGATTTATCAACTATCTTCCCCGCGTACTCCGTGCGTGAGAGGCCACCCAGTCGCAGCCGCGCGCGGTCAATCAACATCAGCGACGCCGCGAGGCCGAGCGCCGCGACGACCGTCAGCACTTTCGTCGCGGCCTCGCGCAGCCTCAAGATCGTCTCGGCCCGCCGAACGTGATTCGCCCCTCCCCCGGCCCTCAAAGCAGCCGCCCCGTCAAAGCGAAGAGAGTCCAGCAGATGAAGACCTGCGCGCCGAAGAGGGCGAGGCCGTAGGCGACCGACTGCGCGGCGGCGCGAGAGCCGCGCCGGTGCGTGGAGCGGCGCGCGCAGACGAGCCCGGCGCAGCCGAAGACGACGGCGCACGGCGCGAGCACCAACCCGAATAAGGGGATGAAGCAGTAGGCGACGAGGACGAAGGCCGTCTCTGTCGCCGCGTTGCGGTAGTCGTCCACGGCGCGCTCCGACGCCGGGGCGCGCGGGAAGAATTTTCGTCGCGCGGCGAGCGGCGCGGCGAAGGCCCGGCGGTGTTCGTAGATCGCCGCGAGCGGGTTGTCGTGTCGCGCGCTCGCGACGTCTTCGCGCCGCCAACGATACGAGGCGCGCAGTTGATCCGCCGGGCGGTAGTCGAGATCGGAGAAGCTGCGCCCGCACGTCGCGCAGAACTTCGCCGCGGCCCTCCGCGCCGCCGCGCCGCACGCCGGGCAGGACGGCGGCGTGGCGTGCGCCGCGCGCCCCTCAGTCTCCGCCATGTACTCCGTGCGACTCATAAGCCCACGACATCGATCATCCTAAATTTCTTAGCGGCTTTGCGCCTTTGCGTGAAAATCCTTCTCACGCAAAGGCGCAAAGGCGCTAAGAAGAACTATCAACCGCCGAACTCGTCAGCGGCGGTGCGCTTTGCTGAGCGCCTTGCGCGAGACGCGGAAAGAGAGATCGTTGGCCTCGGCGAACTCCTGCACGGCGCGCAGGAAATGTTCGCGGTCGCGCACCGTGATGACCGCCGCCTCGTCAGCCGTTTCGAGCGCGTAAGGGTAGCCGTTGCCGACGACGCACTCGGCGCGCACCGCGTCCATCACCTCGTCGATCAGGCCGTCCTCCGCGACCCACGTCGGAATGTCGAGCCGCGCGGGCGTCAACCCCGGCGCGCTCGCCTGCAAGTATATGAAGCCGACGAGCGGCGCGCCAGCCTCGTCCCAGAACTCCGCGGTCAGACTATCACGCCGGCACTCGCAGAAGACGCTGCGGTCGCCCCAGCGACTGAACAGCGGCCCGCCGCCCGCCTGCGCCGAAAAGAGCTGCGCGTCGAAGACCGCCGGGCTCTCCCCGCCGCGCCGCGCGATCACGTCGAGCATCCTGATGAGATCGCGCGCGTAAGACTGATCGATGTAGCCGACGACGGGCACGCGCGTCTCGCGCGAGAGGCGGAGCGTCTCCGCGAGGGAGGCGATGTAGGCGTTCGGGAATTTCAGACTCTCGCTGCGCACGCGCGTGGTCGAGAGCAGGAGCGTCCCGTCGAAGAAGGCGACGGGGGGCCGCTCGCCCCGCGCCCGCCAGCCCTCCCGCCGCTTGAGGAAGGCGCGCGCCGCCGCCATCTCCAGCTCGAAGCGGCGCAAGCCGACCACGTCCGCCGCGCTCGCCCCCGCGCCCTCGGCGTCGAGCAAGTCCCCGGGCGGGACGAGGCGGAAGTCCCACTCCTTGCGGTATCCGTCGCCGCCCTTCGTGTGCGGGTTCTCGAACCACGCGACCTGCACGGCGGCGACGGGCAGGGAGATTTCGCGACCCGGCAGGATTTGGCTGCCGTCCGCCGCGAACGTGACGCGGTTCACGAGCGCGCCCACGGCCCACGCGCGCGCCTCCTCGTGCGTGCGCCACTCGCGCTCGAACGGGACGACGAACGAGCCCGCGCTATCGAGTTCGACCGTCGGCAGCGCGCTCGGCTTGCGCGCGACTCCGGCGGCGATTCCGGCCTCAGCCGCGGCCCTCACCTCCGCGACCGTCTGCCCCGCGAGCGCGCCGAGGCGCGACGCGTAGTCGCCCGCCTGCTCCGCCCACTCGCGACCGAACTCGACGAACTCGCCGCGCCGCCCCGACAGCTCTTCGATCAGGCGTTGGCGGTACAGCATAAAAGCCGTGACGGGTGACGGGTGACGGGTGACAGGTCAGAACCGTTCTCACTTGTCACCTGTCACGGTTTACGGTTTACGGTTTACGTCTTTTGCCCGTCACCTGTCACTTGTCTTTGTCCGCCGTGCCCTTCCGCGCGCGGCGGAACTGCTCGGAGGAGGCGGTGTAATAGGTGGTGCGCAGCCTGCCCTCGATGAAGGTGTAGGAGATGCCGTCGCGCAGGTTGCGGAAGATGACGGCGTTGCCCTGGGCGTCGCGCTCGAAGGCGGAGTTGTTCGCGAGCTTCATCGTCTCGGGCGTGTCGGACGACGCCTCGTGTTGCAGGACGATCTGCCGCACCGTGCCCTCCGTGCCGGCGGAGAGCTTGTGTGCGCGCACGAACCGCGCGTCCACGAACGCGACCTGCACCGTCCCGCCCTGCACCTTGAAGCGCAGCGTCCCCGTCTGCCCGGCCTTGTCCTCCAGCGGCTTGCCCAGCACGCGCTCCACGTCCGCGCGCCGCGACCTCAGCGGCTCGATCTCGCCCCACGAAGTCGCGCCCGACCCCCGCGCTTGCAGCAGCACCGACGCGGCGCACAGCCCGACCACCAAGGCGCGCGAGGCCCGGCCCGCGCGGCGGCGTAACATTGCGGCTCTCGTCATGCCGCGATGCTACGCCTTGCCCCGCGAGGATTCAAGACAAAAAAGTACTGAGTACTGAGTAGAAGCAGCCGTTAGCGATTAGCTATTAGCTGTCAGCCGGATTGGAGAGAAGAAAATGCCTTTTAACTCAGTACTCAGTACTCAGTACTCAGTACTTCTATTTGGCGAAGGGGCGGACGCGCTCGACCGCTTCTTTGAAGTCGGCGTCGTCGGGCGAGAGCTGCGCGCCCTTCTGGTAGGCGGCGAGGGCTTTGGCGTACTGCTTGGAGACCTCGTAGGAGAAGCCTAGCTCGCGGAAGACTTCGGCGTTCTCGGGCGTCTTCGCGGCGGCGCGTTCGAGCGCGGCGGCGGCGCGCGGGTAGTTTTTCGCGCGGTTGTACGCGACGCCGAGCAGGTAGAGCGTGGAGCCCTGCACGCCCGCGCCCGACGCGACCGTTTCGAGCACGGCGGCGGCGCGCGCGTACTGCTTCGCGCCGACGAGCGCCTGCGCGTTCAGGGCGGCTGAGGATTCGTCGGCGCGCAGGCGCACCAGCGCGTCGCTCGTGCGCACGGCGTTCAGGTAGTTCTCGTTCGCCTTCGGAGTGTCGCCGCCCTCGGCGGCGCGGCGCAGGTACGAGACCGTGAGCAGGCTCCACGCCTGCGCGAGCCGCGGGTCGGCTGCCGTGGCGCGGTTCAGCGCCGCAATCGCCGCGTCGGCCTGCCCGCGGTCGAAGGCGATGCGCCCGAGGTAGAAGAGCGCGGCGGCGTTCTTCGGATCGGCCTTCACCGCGGCGTTGAACGAACGCTCGGCGTCCTCGATCTTCTTCGTCTGATACTCGGCCAGCCCGCGCGAGTAGAGCATCGCCGCGTCGGGCGCTTTGCCGGGGCGGGAGGTGGCGGCGACGAGGAGCGGGAGCGCGCGCTCGAACTGTTCGGAGAGGACGAGCGACTGTGCGAGTTTGTCTTCCGTGTTCGGATCGGGCTCGCCCGCGGCGCGCTGGAGGTCGAGCGCCTTCTGCAAGTCGGTCGCCGCCTGCGCGTACTGCTTCAGGCCGACCTCGGCGAAGCCGACGATCTTCCAAGCCTCGCCGTTCGCCGGGTTGGCCGACGCGACCTGACGCGCCTCGCGCGCCGCCGCCTCGAACTGCCCCTGCTGCAACAGCGCGTAGGCGCGCGTCGTGTCGCCGCCCGCCTGCGCGGGCGTCCCGGCGGGCGCGGCGCTGGCGTCGGGCGCGGACTGCTCCTTGGCCGCCGCCTCGTTGATGGTCTGCGGGTTGACGCGGCGCGGGCGCGTCGCGCCCGACTGCGCGGCGCACGTCGCGGCGACGGCGAGGACGGCGAAGAGGGCGGCGGTCGTCTGCTGGAAGTAGTTTCGTCTCATGCTCAACTCCACGCGCCCGCGGGCGGCGGGTTAGTCTTACCGCGGGAGAGTATGACTTGCGGCGGCGCGCGCTTACAAGTCTCGCGCGCATGGTCTGCGATGCGCCGCGCCCGCGCTTCGTTCGCCCCGATCTTGGCGGCGCGCGCCCGCCAGCGCGACAACTCAGTCCCGGCGGGGCGGAAAAAGTAGTATCCTTCAGCCCGCGCGGCGCGTCGCCGCGATGCCGCGGCGGGGGGAGTCGGATCGATGGAGAAACCTCACTGGCGTTTGTGGGTCTTGATCCTGACGGGCTGGACGCTCGTCGGGCTCACCTTCACGCTCAACTACTACCTCTTCTCCGATCACTACGTCGCCATCTTCCGCCAGCCGCCGACGCTCCCCCAGATGCTCGTCTGGGAACTGCCCTACTGGTTCCTCTGGGCGCTGCTCTCGCCCCTCGTCTTCAGGCTCACGCGCCGCTTCCCCTTCGAGCGCGGCCTCTTCCTCCGCAGCTCGCTCGTACACCTCTCGGCCTGCCTCGCGCTCTCGCTCGCGCACCGCGCCGTCTACCTGCTCGCGGGCTGGCTCCTCCACGTCGCAGTCTACCGCCAGCTCGCCTCGCTCTCGTCGGTCTTCAACTTCCTCTTCTTCTTCAACCTCCCGACCGGCTTCATGAGCTACGCCACCGTGCTGCTCGTCAGCTACGCGCTCGACTATTATCGCCGCCACCAGCAGGAGGAGCTTAAAATCTCGCGGCTCGAAGCGGAGTTGGCGCGGGCGCAGCTCGAAGTCACGCAGGCGCAGTTGCAGTCGCTCAGGATGCAGCTCCAGCCGCACTTCCTCTTCAACACGCTCAACTCCGTCTCGGCGCTCCTCGACGAAGACCCGGAGGCCGCCGACGAGATGCTCGCGCGCCTCGGCGACTTCCTCCGCCTCACGCTGGAGAATTCCGGCGCGCAGGAGGTGACGCTGCAAGAGGAGCTGGAGTTCCTGCGCTGCTATCTGGAGATCGAGCGCGTGCGGTTTCAGGATCGGCTCGACGTCAGTCTGGAGATCGCGCCCGGCGTTCTCGACGCGCGCGTGCCGAACCTCATCCTGCAACCGCTCGTCGAGAACGCCATCCGCCACGGCATCGTCCAGCGCGTCGGCAGCGGGCGCATCGAGATCAGCGCGAGCCGCGACGACCGCGTGCTGCGGCTCAGCGTGAGGGACAACGGGCCCGGCCTGCGCGCCGACGCCGCGCCGGGCTCGCGGCACGGGCTCGGGTTCGCGCTGACGCGCGCGCGCTTGGAGCGGCTCTACGGCGCGCGGCAGAGCCTACGCTTCACGGACGCGCCGGGCGGCGGGCTGGAGGTGACGCTCGAATTACCTTTCGTCGCGCCGGACGCCGCCGAGCCGATCATCGCTCTGTCGGAAGGCGCGGCGGCGGAGAGCGCGGGGGTCTCGGCGTGATCGAAGGGCGAAAGATTCGCGCCCTCGTCATCGACGACGAGCCGCTGGCGCGACGGCGCATCCGCAAGCTCCTCGCGCGCGACGCGGAGGTCGAGGCGGTCGGCGACTGCGCCGACGGCTACGAGGCCATCGCCGCCATCAACGCGCACGATCCCGATCTCATCTTCCTCGACGTGCGGATGCCCGAGATCGACGGCTTCTCGGTGCTCGAACGCATCCGCCCGAAGCACTCCCCGCTCGTCGTCTTCGTCACCGCCTACGACCAGTACGCCCTGCGCGCCTTCGAGGTCTCGGCGGTCGATTACCTCTTGAAGCCCTTCGACCGCCGCCGCTTCGACGCCGCCCTCGCGCGCGCCAAGTCGCGCCTCGCCTCGGGGCGCGACTCGGAGCTGACCGAGCGCGCGCTCGCGCTGCTCGAAGAGTTGAGGGCGAGGGAGAGCCACCTCGAACGCCTGATGATCAAATCCGGCGGGCGCGCCTTCTTCATCAAGACCGAGGAGATCGACTGGATCGGGGCCGAGGGCAAGTACGTGCGCCTCCACGCCGGGCGCGAGTCGTACCTCTTGCGCGAGGCCATCGGCGGCCTCGAAGCGCGGCTCGATCCGAAGAAATTCCCGCGCATACACCGCTCGACAATCGTCAACATCGACCGCGTTAAAGAGCTACAGCCGTGGTTCCATCAGGACTACCGCGTGATCTTGCGCGACGGCACGGAGCTCGTCCTCAGCCGCAGTTGCCGCAAGAAACTCGCCGAGCTTTTGAAACTCCCCCTCTAGTTTTCCCCCTGCGCCTTGATGCCTCCGGCGCGGGGATGATTCCTCTCGCCGGAGTCGCCGAGGCGCGAAGGTAATCCCCGCCTGCCGTCAACCCTCGTCGCTCGTTAGTAGTGTCCTAGTTTAAGCTTTCCTCTGTGCATCCTCCGTGTTCTCTGTGCCTCTGTGGTGAATTGACTTAGAGAAGATTCACCACGGAGGCACAGAGAACACGGAGGATGCACAGAGTTCAAATCACATTAGGACACCACCCGCCCGTTCCCGCCAAACGCCAACTCGTTCCCCGCCCGCGCCGGTTCGTGCCAAAGTCCTTCCCGCCATTCACGCATCGCCCCTAAAGTCTGCCGCTGAGGCCGCCGCACGCAATCCCCCGACCCCGCGCGGCCCGCCGATAAAGACGACGGAGGCAGAGACGATGGCGAGTCAACTGTTCGCGCGTAAGCCGCTCAAACTTCTGCTCGACGAGATGGCGGGAGACAACCGCCTGCGCCGCGTGCTGGGCCCCGTCCAACTGACTGCGCTCGGCATCGGCGCGGTCATCGGCACGGGCATCTTCGTTCTGGTGGGCGTCGCCGCGCACGAGCGCGCGGGCCCGGCCATGATCCTCTCTTTCGTCGTCGCTGGAATAGCCTGCGCCCTCGCCGCGCTCTGCTACGCGGAGTTCGCCTCGATGGCCCCGGTCGCGGGCTCGGCCTACACCTACGCCTACGCCACGCTCGGCGAGTTGATGGCTTGGATCATCGGCTGGGACATCATCCTCGAATACGCCGTCACCGCGGGCGGGGTCGCGCACGGCGCGTCGAAATACTTCCAAGACCTGATCGGCATCTTCAACCTGCACCTGCCGAACGTTTTGACCGACGCCCCGTTCGATTACGACCCCGCGCTCGGCACGCTCGTCGGCACGGGCAAGTACTTCGACCTGCCCGCGCTCGTCATCGTCGGCTGCGTCACCGCCGTCCTCGTCGTCGGCATCCGCGAGAGCGCGACGTTCAACGCCGCGATGGTCATCCTCAAAGTCGCCATCGTCATCTTCGTCATCGTCGTCGGCGCGTTCTACGTGAACCCGGCGAACTGGCACCCGTTCGCGCCCTACGGCTACACGGGCGTCAACTTCTTCGGCAAGACCCTGCTCGGCATGAAGGACGCGGGCGGGCAGCCCCTCGGGATGCTCGCGGGCGCGGCGATCATCTTCTTCGCCTACATCGGCTTCGACTCGGTCTCGACGCACTCCGAAGAGGCGCGCCGCCCCGAGCGAGATGTGCCCGTCGCGATCATCGTCTCGCTCCTCGTCTGCACCGTGCTCTACATGGGCGTCGGCGCGGTGCTCACGGGGATGGTTCCCTACGACCGCATCGACATCAACGCGCCCGTCTCCGACGCCTTCCGGCAGGTCGGCCTGAGGTGGGCGCAGTTCGTCATCTCCTTCGGCGCGCTCGTCGGCATCACCTCGGTCGTGCTCGTCACGATGCTCTCGCAGGCGCGCATCCTGCTCGCGATGGCGCGCGACGGACTCCTGCCCGTCAGCTTCTTCGGCGCGGTGCACGCGCGTTTCCGCACGCCCTACAAGTCGACCGTCGTGACGGGCGTCTTCGCCGGGCTGCTCTCGTCGCTCCTGCCGCTGCGCGTGCTCTCCGATCTCGTCAACATCGGCACCCTGTTGGCCTTCGTCATCGTCTGCGCGGCGGTGCTCATCATGCGCCGGACGAACCCCGAAGCGCGGCGACCGTTCCGCGCGCCCTTCGTCCCGCTCGTCCCCGTCCTCGGCATCGCCACGTGCCTGCTCCTGATGTTCTCGCTGCCCGCGGAGAACTGGCTGCGGCTCGGCGTGTGGCTTTTAGTCGGCTTCGTGATCTACTTCGGCTACGGGCGCAAACACAGCGTCATGGCGCGCCACCTCGCGCGAGAGGCGGCGGAGCGCGGCGCGACGACAGCCGGGGCGGGCGCGGCGAATAAGGACGACTCGACGGGGTGAAGAGGGATCGTGAGACGCGCCGTGGAATTGACGCTGGCTTTCGTGGCGCTCGCGCTGACCGCCGCGCTCGCCGACGCGAGTTGGTCTGCGGTGATCGAAATGCTCGGCGAATTAGGGCGGCGCTACGAACATCTGTAGGGGGCGGGGACGAGCCCCCTACATTTTCCGCGCCGCGTAATCTTCGACCGACCGCGAGGGCCGCGTCCCGTCCCGCAAGAGCGCGTCGCCGAGGGGCTCGCACGCGACCGTGCGCAGCGGGAGTTCGCCCGCCCAGACGGGCAGCGCGAGGTCTTCCTCGTCGTCGACCGGCGCGCCCGCGCGCACCTTCGCGGAGGCTTCCGCGAGCGGGAGCGCGAGGACGAGTGTGGCGGCCAGCTCGCGCTCGTTCGGCTCTCGCACTTCGGACCAGCGACCGGGGATGAGGTGTTCGGAGAAGGCGCGCATCGCGTCGAGCTTCTCGCGCGGATCTTCGACCGCGGAGGCGCGACCGAAGACGACGACCGAGCGGTAGTTCATCGAATGATGAAACGCCGAGCGCGCGAGCACGAGCCCGTCGACGAGCGTGACGGTGACGCACGCCTCCGCGCCCGCCGCCAGAGCCTTCAGCATCCGGCTCGCCTTCGCGCCGTGGAGGTAGAGCGTGTCGCCCGCGCGACCGTAGGCCGTGGGGATGACGAAGGGCTGGGCGTCGGCGACGAAGCCGACGTGGCAGACGAACCCTTCGTCCAGTATTTGATAGACGAGCGCGCGGTCGTACGCGGCGCGCCGCGGGAGCCGCCTGACTTGCGTGCGATCCGTCGGGGTGAAATTTTCCATACGGTCTGAGACCCTTTCCTCGACCGGGCCGGGCACACTACCAGCCCATCCGCTCGCGCAAACTCGTGACGTGGGCGACGTGGTGGCGTCCGTGCCACGCGTAGAGGCCGACGGCCTTGTCGAGCGTGACGACGCCCCACTCCGGGTGGCTGAAGGTGCGGTGGAAGCCCGCCTCTTCGAGCGAGCGCAACAGGATCACCCAGCGCTCGTGCAGCGAGTCGAGCAGCGCGAGCGAGACTTCGACGGGGGTCGCGCGCGAGTCGGGCAGCTCGGCCCACAGCTCCTCGTGGTAAGTCCTGATGGCTGGCTCGTCCTCGGTCAGCGCGAGCTTGAAGCGCACGTAGCTGTTGAGGTGGGAGTCGGGCACGTGGTGCACGACCTGGCGCACCGTCCAGCCGCCGGGCCTGTACGGCGTGTCGAGCTGTTCCGCCGACAGGCCCGCGACCGCCTCGCGCAGCCTGCGCGGCGCGGCGGCGATCTCTTCGATCAGGTCCTGCCGCGACGCGCCCGCGTCTTCGGCGAACTGCCCGACCGGGTAACGCAAATCATCACTCGTCTTCATCCACTTCATTCCTTTCGTGAAGAGATAACCATTCGCGCTCGACGCGCCGGATCGCGGCGCGCCCCTTCACGTCGCCGGGACGCCGCCGCCTTCTTTCACTTCGGCCTTGCGCCTCACGATCAGTGCGATGCCGCAGATCACCGCCGCGCCCCCTGCGGCGACGCGCCACGTCAGAGTCTCGTGCAAAAAGATCGCGCCGAGCGTGAGCGCGGCCACCGGCGTCACGAGCGGGATGAGCATCGTCTTGGTCACGTCCATATTTCTGACGAGCCAGTAGAACAGGAGGAACGCGAGCGCCGAGCCGACGAGCGCGAGGTAGAGCAGGCAGACGACCGCCAGCGGCGTCCAGCGGAGTTTGAGGGGGTTGCCCTCGAACGCCGCGCCGAAGGCGAGGAGCGGCACGAACCCGCAGACCATCTGACCGAGCGCTAACGCCGCCGGATCGATCCGCGCGCCGCGCGACTTGACGAGCACGTTGGCGTAGGCGACGCAGAACGCGCCGGCGACGATGGCCGCCCCGCCCTTCAGCGCGGCGGGGCCGTTCGCCTCCTTCTGGTAGGAGAGGATGAAGGCGACGCCCGCGATGCCGAGCAGCACGCCCGCCACCTTGCGCGGCGTCATGCGCTCGCCGGGCAGGTGTATGTGCCCGATGACGAGCCCGAAGACCGGGATGCTCGTTTGCAGTAGTGCGGCGAGCCCCGAAGAGATGTACTTCTCGCCCCAGAAGAGCAGCCCGTAGTTGAACGAGAAGGAGAGGACGCCCGTCAGCGCGATGAGGCCCCACTCCCGCCGCGCGCGCGGCAGCGGTCGGCGCGCGACGACGACGAACGCGCCGAGCGCGAGCGACGCGACGATGAAGCGGATGCCCGCGAAGGTGACGGGCGGCAGGTCTTCGAGCCCCAGCTTGATGAAGAGCCACGTCGAACTCCAGATCAGACTCAGCAGGAGCCACGCCGCGAGCGGCGCTCTGGCGCGGCGCGACGCGCGGCGGAGCAGGCGCGCCCGCGCCTCGGGCGATAAGATCGCGTCGCCCGCGCCGTCCGCCCGGCGTTCGCCCGCCTCCCGCTCAATCGTCGCGCTCGTCACCGATGCCCCGCCCCCGCCCCGTAGTTGATCGCACCGCGCCGCCGTCGCTAATTTAGCAGCGGCGGACGCGAAGGCAAGTGCCAATCGAACATTGGCATCCGAGTCCACTTTCTAAAAGTTTGGGCGCACGCGGCGGATAGATCGGACGTCGCGGCGGGTGTAATCTGCGGGCCGAGGTGACAAGCGGATGACGGATCAGGACGGCAACCTACTCCGGGAGATGCGCGAGATGGAGACCGATCTCCGCTGGCGGGCGGTCGAGGGGCGCGACGCGCGCTTCGACGGCATCTTCTTCTACGGCGTGCGCTCGACCGGCGTCTACTGCAGGCCGACGTGCCCTTCGCGCCGCCCGCGCCGCGAGCAGGCCGAATTCTTCGACTCGTGCGACGACGCCGAGGGCGCGGGCTTTCGCGCCTGCCTGCGCTGCCGCCCGCGCGAGACGGGCGCGCACGACCCGCGCGTCGATTTAGTCCTGCGCGCGTGCCGCGCCATCGAGGCGCACGAGGACGGCGCGCCTTCGCTCGAAGAGTTGGGCGCGCGGCTCGGCGTCCGCCCCGGACAGCTCCGGCGCGCGTTCAAGGGCGTGACCGGCATCACGCCCCGGCAGTACGCGGCGGCGCACCGTCTCAAGACGTTCAAGTCGAGGATCAAGGACGGCGACGGCGTGACGGGCGCGATGTACGAGGCGGGCTACGGATCGAGCAGCCGACTTTACGAGAACGCTTCCGAAAAATTGGGGATGACGCCGGCGACGTACCGCCGCGGGGGGAGGGGCATGAACATCAATTACACCATCGTCGATTCGGGCCTCGGTCGGCTCCTCGTCGCGGCGACCGCGCGCGGCGTCTGCTCCGTGCAGTTCGGCGACCGGGACGAAGAACTCGCCGCGGCGCTCGCCGCGGAGTACCCGTCCGCGGCGATCCGCCGCGACGAGGCGGGGCTTAGCGAGTGGATCGAAACTCTGCTGCGACACGTCGAGGGCGCGCAGGCGCGCCTCGATCTGCCGCTCGACCTGCGCGCCACCGCCTTCCGCACGCGCGTCTGGGAGGAGCTGCGCCGCATCCCCTACGGCGAGACGCGCTCCTACGGCGACGTGGCGCGGGCCATCGGCCAGCCCGCCGCCGTGCGCGCCGTGGCGAGCGCCTGCGCCGCGAACCCGGTCGCGCTCGCCACGCCCTGCCACCGCGTCGTGCGCGAGGGCGGCGCGCCCGGCGGCTACCGCTGGGGACTCGCGCGCAAGCGCGAACTACTCGAACGCGAGCGGCGCGCGACCGCCGCCGCCGCCGGGGCGCAAAGCGTCGCCCTCGCCGCGTCGTCCGAAGGCGATTGACGGGAAGGGCGAACCGAATGCGGAACGCGGAATGAAAAGCCGTCCGTCGTCAGTGGTCAGTTGTCCGTGGTCAGTTGTTGGCCTCGCGCCCGACTGTGTCGCCGGTGAGCAACGAGCAACGGACAACTGACCACGGACAACTGACAGCCCTACTCAAGATCGATCCGATCCACTACCCGAATCCGGCGCGCGCTTGTTTGACAAGCGGGGCGAGGCTCGACTATAAAGACCACTCCCGCGCGAGAGACGCGAAAGAGTTTTATGAACCCCCACAGCACGCCCCACGCCCACGGCACGCACCGCCACGCCCATCATCGGCACGGCGGCGGCGCGTTGGCGACTGCGTTCTTCGGCGAAGAACATTTGCGAGACTAGCAGGGGATCGCACATCACAGATCGCGAACGAGCCCGCCGCCGATGACTGAGGAAGTCCGGCGGCGGGTTCTGTTTTCGGCGGCGCGCGGGGGTAAGTTAAGACTGACTGACGGCGGGGCGGTGGCAACTCATGTCCGAATCACTTTCCAAAGTGCCGAGCGGGATGCGCTATTACTTCGGCGCGGAGGCGCGCCTGCGGCGTCACGTCGAAGACGCCGCGATGTCGGTCTTCGACGGCTGGTCTTACGAGGAGATCACGACCCCGTCGGTCGACTACTACGCCCTCTTCGAGTTCGGCATGGGGCACAGCGAGGCGAGGCGCGCCTTCAGGTTCACCGACACCGACGGGAGGATGCTCGCCCTCAGGCCCGACGTGACCTCGTCGGTCGCGCGGGCAGCGTCCACGCTGCTCGCGCGGCGCGCGCGCCCCCTGCGCCTGTGCTACGCCGGGCGGGTGTTCCGGCAGCAGCAGCCGTCGCACGCGCAGTGGAGGCGCGAGTCGGAGCAGGTCGGCTGCGAGCACATCGGCTCGGCGCGCGGCGCGGCGGACGTCGAGGTGCTCGCCATCGCCGTCGAAGTCCTCCGGCGGCTGGGGCTGGACGGGCGCTTCTCCATCACGCTCAACGACGTGGGCGTCTTCAACGGCGTCGCCGAGCGGATCGCCCCCGACCCGGAAGGGCGCGATCTGATGCGCCGCCTCATGGACGTGCGCGACGCGGCGGGCCTGCGACGCTTCCTCGCCCCGCACGCGCGCGAGGACGAGGCCCGCTCGTTCGCGCGCCTCGTCGAGCTGCCGGGCAAGTCGGAAGTGCTGGCCGACGCCGCGCGCCTGATCAAGAACCCGCGCTCGGCTGAGGCGCTCGCCCGGCTCGAACGGTTGTGGCGCGTCGTCGAGTCGCTCGGGCTGGCCGATCAATTCGTCGTCAACTTGGGCGACCTGTCGGGGCTCGACTACTACACCGGACTCACGTTCAAGATTTACGTCGAGGGCGTCGGCGCGCGCGCCGGGGGCGGCGGGCGCTACGACAACCTGACGGCCAACTTCGGGCGACCGGAGCCCGCCGTCGGGTTCGTGCTCGACGTGGACGCGATTGCCGAAGCCCTCTCGCAGCGTTCCCGGCTCGCCCCCGCCCCCGGGCCGGAGGGGGGCGCGGAGCGGCTCGACAACGGCGGCGACACCGCCGCGCTCTTCCTCAAAGCTCTGGCGCGGCGCGGCGTCGGCGGGCGCGTGCTGCTCGACGTGAAGGGGGAGGCGTGATGCGGGAGCTGACCGTCGCCGTCGCCAAGGGCCGGCTTCAGGCCGCGACCCTCGAACGCCTCGCGCGCGCCGGCATCCGCGTCGCCGGCGAGGCGCTCGCGTCCCGGCGACTGTCGGCGCGCGACGACGCGGGGCGCTACCGCTTCATCTTCGTCAAACCCGTGGACGTGCCCGTTTACGTCGAGCACGGCATCGCGGACTGCGGCGTGGTCGGGCTCGACGTGCTGCTCGAATCCGAGGCCGACCTCCTGCAACCGCTCGATCTCGGCATCGGCCTCTGCCGCGTCGTCGTGGCGACGGACAAGCCGGAGCTGCTCTCGGACGACTTCGGCGTGCTGAGGGTGGCCACGAAGTACCCGCGCATCGCCACGGAGTATTTCGGATCGCGCGGCATCCCCGTCGAGATCATCGGGCTGTCCGGATCGGTCGAGCTCGCGCCCGTGCTCGGGCTGAGCGACTGCATCGTCGATCTGGTGGAGACCGGCAGGACGCTCGAAGAGAACGGGCTGAGCGCGGTCGAGGTGATCGTCGAATGCACGGCGCGGCTCGTCGTCAACCGCGCGAGCTACCAGTTGAAGGCCGAGGCGGTGAGCCGACTGATCAAGGCGCTCGGCGAGGGCGCGGGGGAGGGTGACTGAGGTGCGGGAACCGGCGAAGAGTTTGGTGGAGACGGTCGCGCGCGGCGACGCGGGCGCGCTCGCCCGCGTGCTGCGGCGGATCGCGGGCCGCAACGTCGCGCTCGACGCCGAGGCGTTGGAGCGCGCGGCGAAGATCGTCGAGGACGTGCGGCGGCGCGGCGACGCGGCGCTCGTCGATTACGCGCGGCAGTTTGACGGCGTCGAGATGAGGCCCGCGGAGCTGCGGGTCGGCGAAGAGGGCCTGCGCCGCGCCGCCGCGCGGGCTAACGCCCACGTGCTCGCCGCGCTGCGCGAGAGCATCAAGCAGGTTCGCGCCTTCCACGAGTTCGAGCGGCAGGAGTCGTGGGAGGTGGAGACCGCGAACGGCGTCCGCCTCGGCCAGCGCGTCGCGCCCGTCGGCGGGGCGGGCCTCTACGTGCCCGGGGGGACGGCGAGCTACCCGTCTTCGGTGGTGATGAACGTCGTTCCGGCGCAGGTCGCGGGCGTCAGCCGCGTCGTGGTGACGACGCCGCCGCGCGCGCTCGACGAGAGCCCGGCGGTCAGCGCGGCGCTCGTCGAATTGGGCGTGACGGAGGTCTACGCCGTCGGCGGCGCGCAGGCCATCGCCGCGCTCGCCTACGGGACGGAGACGGTGCCGCGCGTAGACGTCATCACGGGGCCCGGCAACAAGTACGTGGCGGCGGCCAAGAAGCTGGTCTTCGGGGCGGTCGGCATCGACTCCATCGCGGGGCCGACCGAGGTCGTCGTCGTCGCGGACGAGACGGCGCGCGCCGACTTCGTCGCCGCAGACATGCTCGCGCAGGCGGAGCACGGCGAAGACGCCTCAGCCGTGCTCATCACGACCAGCGACGCGCTCGCGCTCGCGACGGCGCGCGAGCTGGCGCGGCAGGCGCGAGACCTGCCGCGCCGCCCCGTGGTCGAGCAGTCGCTCGCGCGCTACGGGGCGATCATCGTGGTCGGGGGCGCGGGGGAAGCTTGCGCGTTGGTGAACGAGTTGGCCCCCGAACACCTTGAGATCATCGCGCGCGGGGAGCAGGAGATCGCCGACGGGGTTCGCAACGCGGGGGCCATCTTCTTCGGGGCGCACGCGCCGGAGGCGGTGGGCGATTACATCGCGGGGCCGAACCACGTGCTGCCCACGGGCGGCGCGGCGCGCTTCTCCTCCGCGCTCGGCGTCGGAAACTTCCTCAAGCGAACCAGCGTCATCAGGTACACGCGCGCGGAGCTTGAGAGAACCGCGCCGATGATCGCGGCGCTGGCCGGGGCCGAAGGGCTCGACGCGCACGCGCGCTCGGCCATGATCCGTCTGGAAAGGGGTGAGCCTGATGCCTAGCCCGACCGAGAGCGTCAAAGCGCGCGTGCGGGCCCTGCGCCCCTACTCGCTCAGCCCCGACCGGGCGCGCGTCAAGCTCAACCAGAACGAGAACCCGTGGGACGCCGACGCCGCCGTCAAGCGGGAGACTCTCGCGCGCCTGCGCGGGCGCGCGTGGTCGCGCTACCCCGACTTCGTGCCCGCCTCGCTGCACGAGCGGCTCGCGGCTTTCGCCGGGTGGCGGCCCGACGGCGTCATCGCGGGCAACGGCTCGAACGAGTTGATCCAAGCCCTGATGATGGTCACGGTCGGCGAGGGCGCGCGCGTCGTCATCTCCGAGCCGACCTTCGCGCTCTACCGGCAGATCGCCACGATCCTCGGCGGCGAGGTCGTCAGCGTCCCGCTCACGCCCGCGTTCCAGTACGACACGGAGGCGCTCGGCGGCGCGATTGAAGCGTCGCAGCCCGCGCTGACGATCATCTGTTCGCCGAACAACCCGACCGGCTGCGTGATGTCGCTCGACGCGCTCGACGCGCTCGCCGAAGCCTCGCGCGGGCTCGTCGTCGTCGACGAAGCCTACTTCGAGTTCGCGGGCGCGACGGCGGTGCCGCTCATCGAGCGACGCCCGAACGTGGTCGTCCTCCGCACCTTCTCGAAGGCGATGGCGATGGCCGCGCTGCGCGTCGGCTACCTGCTGGCCGCGCCCGAGCTGGCGCGCGAGGTGGCGAAGGCCGTCCTCCCCTACAACCTCAACGCCGTCTCGCAGACAGCCGCCGAGGTCGCCGTCGAGATGTACGAGGCGCAGCTCAGGCCGCTCGTCGAGAAGATCGTCGGCGAGCGCGAGCGGCTCTACGACGAGCTTTCGCGCGTCGCCGGACTTCTCCCCGTCCGCTCGCGCGCGAACTTCATGATCGTCCGCTCGTCGATGGAGCCGCGCCGCGTCTTCGCAGAGCTGCTGGAGCGCGACATCCTCGTCCGCGACGTGAGCGGCTACCCGATGCTCAAAGACTACTTCCGCGTGAACGCGGGGACGCCCGCCGAGAACGACCTCCTCGTCGCGGCCCTCCGGGAGATTTTCACATGACGACTAACTTAACGACCGACGACGCGCAGGCGGACGCCGCCCGCACGGCGGGCGCGCGCACGGCCACCGTGCGGCGGCAGACGAAGGAGACGGACGTGCGCGTCTCGCTCACGCTCGACGGGCGCGGCGACGCGCGGATCAGCACGGGCGTGCCGTTCCTCGATCACATGCTCGAACTGTTCGCGCGCCACGGCCTCTTCGACCTCGACGTGGAGTGTCGCGGCGACCTGCACATCGACGATCACCACTCGGTCGAGGACGTCGCCATCACCGTCGGCCAAGCCTTAGCCGAGGCGCTCGGCGACAAGCGCGGCGTCACGCGCTACGGCGCGGGGCTCGTGCCGATGGACGAGAGCCTGTGCCGCGCCGTGGTCGATCTCTCCGGTCGCTTCTACCTCGTCTACGAAGTGGAGACGCGCCGACAACTGATCGGCAACTTTTCGGTCGAGCTGGCGGAGCACTTCTGGCGCTCCTTCGCCGAGGCCGCGCGCATGAACCTCCACATCGATCTCCTGCGCGGGCGCAACACGCACCACATCCTCGAAGCCACGTTCAAGGCGACGGCGCGCGCGCTGCGTCAGGCGGTCGAGCGCGACCCGCGCGTCGCGGGCGTCCCCAGCACGAAAGGGGCGCTCTGAAGGCCGTGGCGCGCGTGGCGATCATCGACTACGGGGTGGGCAACCTCCGCTCGGTGGAGAAGGCGTTCGCGGCGGCGGGCTCCGACGCGGTCGTGAGCGGCGACGAGCGCGTGCTGCGCGAGGCCGAAGCCCTCGTGCTGCCGGGCGTCGGCGCGTTCGCCGCGTGCATGGGCGCGCTCCGCGCGCGGGGCTTCGACCGGCTCGTCCGCGAGCGCGCGGGCGAGGGCGTGCCGCTGCTCGGCGTGTGCGTCGGGATGCAGATGCTCTTCGAGGAGTCGGAGGAGTTCGGGCGAAGCGAGGGGCTGGGGCTGTTGAAGGGGCGCGTGCGCCGCTTCGGCGACGCCCTGCGCGTCCCGCACGTCGGCTGGAACCGGGTGCGTGCGAAGAGGCCGCACGCGCTCTTCGACGGCGTCGAGGGCGGGGCGTTCTTCTACTTCGTCCACTCTTACTACTGCGAGGCGGGCGACACGTCGGACGCCGTCGGCGAGACCGAATACGGCGTCGCCTACGCCTCCGTCGTCGCGCGCGGCGCGGTCTGCGGCGTGCAGTTCCACCCGGAGAAGAGTCAGGCGGCGGGGCTGCGCCTGCTCCGCAACTTCGCCGACAGCGCCGGGGGGGCGCGCTGACCGGCCATGCTCGCCAAGCGCATCATTCCGTGTCTCGACGTCGACCGCGGGCGGGTGGTCAAAGGCGTGCGCTTCGTGTCGCTCGCGGACGCGGGCGACCCCGTAGAGCAGGCGCGCCGCTACGACGCCGAGGGCGCGGACGAGCTGGTGTTCCTCGACATCACCGCTTCGAGCGACAAGCGCGCCATCATCATCAACCTCGTGCGCCGCGTGGCCGACGAGGTCTTCATCCCCTTCACGGTCGGCGGCGGGCTCAACTCCGCGGAAGACGTGCGCGCCGTCCTGCGCGCGGGGGCCGACAAGGTCTCGCTCAACACGGCGGCGGTCGAGCGACCGCGACTGATCGGCGAGGGGGCCGAGACGTTCGGCAGCCAGTGCATGATGGTGGCGATTGACGCGCGCCGCAGGGAAGAGGGCGACGCGGCGCGCGGCTGGGAGGTGTTCACGCACGGCGGGCGGCGGCGGGCGGGGCTCGACGCCGTCGAATGGGCGGCGCGCGCCGAGGCTCTGGGCGCGGGCGAGATACTCCTGACCAGCATGGATCGCGACGGCACGGGCGAGGGCTACGACATAGAGCTTTTGCGCGCCGTCAACGACGCGGTGAAAATACCCGTCATCGCCTCCGGGGGCGCGGGCCGCCTCGAACACTTCCACGAGGCGTTGACGGCGGGCGGGGCGAGCGCGGTGCTCGCCGCCTCGCTCTTCCACTTCGGGCGTTTCAAGATCGCGGAGGTCAAGGCAGACTTGCGCGCGCGGGGGGTGACGGTGAGATGAAGGTGCGTGTCGAGGACTTGAAGTTTGACGAGCGCGGGCTCGCCCCCGCCGTCGTGCAGGACGCGAAGACGCGCGAGGTGCTGACGCTCGCCTACGTGAACGAAGAGAGCGTCCGGCGCACGCTCTCGACCGGGGAGACGTGGTTCTGGTCGAGGTCGCGCTCTGAGTTGTGGCACAAGGGCGCGACCTCCGGCAACACGCAGCGCGTCGTCGGGATGAAGGTCGACTGCGACGCCGACGCGCTCGTCATTCTCGTCGAGACGGCGGGGCCCGCCTGCCACACGGGCGAGTCGTCCTGCTTCCACAATCGGGTAGAGGGCGCGGACGACGAAGAGTCGAGCGCAGAAGAACCGCCCGACCTCGGGCGCGCTCTGCGCGAGCTGCACTCCGTCGTCGAGTCGAGGCGCAGGGAGAGGCCCGAAGGGTCTTACACCACTTACCTCTTCGAGCGCGGTCTGGACAAGATTCTGAAGAAGGTCGGCGAAGAGGCGACGGAGACGGTCATCGCCGCCAAGAACGGCGACGACGGCGCGCTCGTCTCGGAGACCGCCGATCTCATCTACCACCTCGTCGTGATGCTGGCCGAGCGCGGCGTCCACCCCGACGAAGTCGGTGGCGAGCTGGCGCGCCGCGGCGCGGAAGGGAGGCGGCGTTGAGAGAGGGCGCGCGCGAGTTGCAAGAGCTGACGGATTTCGCCGTGCGCCTCGCGCGCGAGGCGGGCGAGATCACCCGCGGCTACTTCCGCGGCTCGTTCGTCGCCGAGCGCAAGCGGGACGGCTCGCCCGTCACCGTGGCCGACCGCGAGGCCGAGGGCCACCTGCGACGCGCCATCTCGGCGGCCTTCCCCGACGACGCGATCCACGGCGAGGAGGAGGGCGAGCGCGAGGGCGCGTCGGATCGGCGCTGGATCATCGACCCCATCGACGGCACCTATTCGTTCGTCCGCGGCGTGCCGCTCTTCGGCGTGCTGATCGGGCTGGAGATCGGGGGGGAGGTGGCCCTCGGCGTCGTGAACCTGCCCGCGCTGCACGAGTTGATCCACGCGGCGCGCGGGCTGGGCTGCTTCCTGAACGGCGAGCCCGCGCGCGTCTCCGCGGCGCGCTCGCTCGACGAGGCGCTGCTGCTCTCGACCGACTTCGGGACGTGCGAAAGGTACGGCTTCGGCGCGGCGGCTGAGAGGCTGCAATCACGCGCCGCCGCGCGCCGCACGTGGGGCGACTGCTACGGGCACGTCCTCGTCGCCACCGGGCGGGCCGACGTGATGCTCGACCCCGTCATGAACGTCTGGGATTGCGCCGCGCTCCAGCCGATCATCGAGGAGGCGGGGGGCACTTTCACCGACTGGGGCGGGCGGCGCACGATCCGCGGCGGCAACGCCGTCTCCACCAACGGCGCGCTGTTCGAGAGCGTGATGGACGCGATCCGGGGGGCGTAGTGGAAGCGATCTTAATTATCCCCGCCATCGATCTCCGCGGCGGTCGCTGCGTGCGACTCGCGCAGGGGCGGCGCGCGGACGTGAAAGTCTACGGCGACGACCCGGCGGAGGTGGCGCGCGACTTCGAGTCGCAGGGCGCGCGCATGCTGCACGTGGTCAACCTCGACGCGGCTTTCGACGAAGACGACTCGCTCAACCGCGAGGCGGCGCTGCGGATCATGCGCGCGGTCAACGTCCCCGTGCAGTTCGGCGGGGGGCTGAGGGGCGAGCGCGCCGTCGAAAGTTTGATCGAGGCGGGAGCGTCCGGAGTCGTCGTCGGCACGCTGGCGGTCGAATCGCCCGCGACGCTGGAAAATCTCGTGCGGCGCTTCGGCAGCCGCATCGCGGTCGGCATCGACGCGAGGGACGGCGTGGTTAAAACGCGCGGGTGGGAGCGGGACGCGGGGCTGTCGGCGATAGAGCTTGCGCGCCGCGTCGCCGCCGTCGGCGTCGGGCGCGTCGTCTACACCGACATCGCGCGCGACGGGATGATGGTCGGGGTCAACGTCGAGCAGACGTGCGCCGTGGCGCGCGATTCCGGCCTGAAGGTGACGGCCTCGGGCGGCGTCTCCTCGGCTGCGGACGTCGAACGCCTCGCGCGGGCGGGCCCCGACTGCGGCGTCGATAGCGTGATCGTCGGTCGCGCGCTCTACGAGGGGCGGCTCACGCTCGAAGAGGCGTTCGCGGCGGCGAGCCCTTCGCCGGCCAACCGATCCCCGGAAGACTCTGTATCGCGACGATTGCGGCTGCGTCCCCGCCGGGCGTAGGCGACGCGCGCGCGTCTTACCGGGCGGAGGCGTCGAGCAGCTCTTTCAGATACTGCCCCCAGACGGCGGGGAGCGAGTGCGTGCCGTGGCCGCGCGTCCGGTCGCTCGTGGGGATGAGGACGTAGCGACCGCGCGCGACGCGCTTGATGCCCTGCTCCATGACGCCCAGCTCCGGCGGGTTCACCTGATCGTCAGCCGAGTTGACGGCGACGAGCGGGGCTTTGATCTTTTCGAGATCGGGGGCGGGGTCGTAGTCGCGCGAGGAGTCGAACTGGTAGAGCATGTCGTTGGCGTCGAACTGCCGCCGGTAGCTCTCGACCATCTGGTCAAAGAACTTGTCCGCCGCGTCGCGCGTCGGCGCTTGCTTCTGCCATTGCAGGGGGCTGCTGACCATGAAGACGAGCGTGTAGATCGCGGCGTCGAGGCCGCGCGGCTGCCGCTTGTACTCGCCGTTCTGCCATTCGGGATCGTTGCGGATCGAGTCCGTGACCATGCGCCGCATCATGCGGTTGCGCCCGGCGATCTCGGCGGGCAGACTCGCGAGCGGCATCAGCGCGTCCATGAAGTCGGGGTAGGTCTCGCCCCACAGCCACGTCTGCATCCCGCCCATCGAAGTGCCCATCACGAGCCGCAGGTGGTTGACCCCGAGCTTCTCGGTCAACAGGCGGTGCTGCGCCTCGACCATGTCGCGGTAGCCGTAATGGGGAAAGCGCGCGCGCAGCCCGTCCGAGGGCTTGCTCGACGCGCCGTGCCCGACGGCGTCCGGCAGGACGATGAAATACTTCGTCGCGTCGAGCAGAGCGCCGCGGCTGAAGAGGACGCCCGCGAACTGCGGGCGGAGGAACGAGCGACCGTTGCCGCCCGTGCCGTGCATGACGAGCACGGCGTTGCGCACCACGCCCGCCGCGTCGCGCACGGGCGTGCCCAGAGTCGTGTAGTGGAGCTTCAGCTCCGGCAGCGTCTCGCCGCTTTTGAAGCGGAAGTCGCGGACGACGTAATCGCCTTCGACGGGCGCGGGGTAGTCCGGCGTCGCCGCCGCCTGCGCGCCGCCCGCGGCGCGACCGGTCGCCTGCGCCGCGGCGGCCCCGCACGCGAGCGCCCACAGGGCGACGCAGAGCGCGGCTGAGATCAAGTTGCGTCTCATCGTCTTCACCTTTCCGTCAGAGGGATTGACTCACCACAGAGGCGCAGAGGGCGAACTAAATGATGAAGTAGGAACGATGAACGATGAAGTGAAGACAAATGATTTTAACTTCATCGCTCATCGTTCCTACTCCGTCGTTCCCTCTGTGCTTGCGCCGCCGCCTATTCGACCTTCACGCCCTTCCAGAAGGCGACGCGATCTTTGATGTCCTGCGCCGCCTGCTTCGGCTGCGGGTAGTACCACGCGGCGTCCTTGTTCACCTCGCCGTTCGCCACCACGTCGTAGTAGCTCGCCTCGCCCTTCCAGGGGCAGGTCGTGTGCGTCGCGCTCTCGCGGAAGTGTTCGCGGCGGAGAGAGCCCGCGGGGAAGTAGTGGTTCCCTTCGACGACCACCGTCTCGTCGCTCTCCGCCAGCACCGCGTCTTTCCACACAGCTTTCATGAATCCCTCCCGATGCGTTGAAGTCGAAGTCGGCAATGTGTACTGTGATTCTCGTTACCGTATACAATAGAAATCCGCCGCGGGCCAGCCCGCCCCCGCGAAACCACGCCGCGCCCGGTCGGCGGCGACGCTTAACTCAAAACCCCGAGGCCGAGCCCGTGCAGGACGAGATCTCGATCACGAGCGAAGTGGACAGGCGCACCCCCGCGGTGTGCCGGTTCACGCTCGACCGCGCGCTCTACATCGGCACGAAGACGGTCGGCAACTACGCGGAAGCGCGCGGGATGCCGCTCGCGGAAAAACTTTTCGAGATCGAGGGCGTCGAGAAGATTCAACTGATCGGGCGGCTGCTCGTCGTCACCAAATCAGACGGCGTCGGGTGGGACGCGATCACCGGGCGGGTCGAGGCGGTCGTCACCGCCTACTTCGTCTCGGGCTTGGCGCTCTCGCAGGACGAGATCAGGGATCACATGATGCTCGTCGGGCGCGGCGCGAGGGAGAAGGTGCAGTACCTGCTCGACCAACAGATCAACCCCGGAGTCGCCGCGCACGCGGGCTTCGTCGAACTCGTCGACGTCAGGGACGACACCGTCTACCTGCGTATGGGCGGGGGCTGTCAGGGGTGCGGCGCGGCTGACTTCACCTTGCGACAGGGCATCGAGTCCGTCATCCGCCGCGAAGTCCCCGAAATCCGCCGCGTGCTCGACGTCACCGATCACGCGGCGGGCGCTCACCCCTACTACCGCAAAGACGGGGCGCGATAGTTGAACTGATCGCGGCGCGAGGCGCGACTACTTACGCGCCGCGGCCTCGACGCTGCGCGTCGGGTCGGCCCCCTCCCACGTCACGTCGGCGGTCGGGCCGTAGGTCGAAGGCACGCCCTTCCCGAGCAGGCGCAGGTAGACGGTGAGCTGCGTGCGGTGGTGCGCGGTGTGGAGGACGCGCCGCCAGAAAATCCAGATGCGCTCGCGCCGCACGTCGAAGAAGGGCACGACTTCGAGCCACCACGCCTCCTGTTTTCCGGCGAGGCGGGCGAGGCGCGGCAGCGCGAGTTCGCGCAGGCGATCCGTGTAGTCGCGCGTCGTCTGGCCCTGCGGCGCGACTTCCGCCGCGGGGGGCTCGGCCAGCCCGAGGAACTCGCCGAAGAAGCGCCGCTCGGAGAGCAGTTGGTGCTTGAAGACGTCCTGCACGCTCGCGGAGCGCGGGTGCGGGCGGAACGCGAGATCGCCGTCGGCGAACTCTCTCCAGACGGAGACGACCTTGTTCGTCTCGCTCGCGTAGGTGTCGGGCAGGTGCTGGAAGACGGGCGCGGAGGCGCGCGGCACTTCCGCGTCGGGGATGGCGACGTGCGGGTAAGTCATCGGCATCGCGTGATCCTCCGGGGGCGCGAAGATTAAGAGCGCGCTGTAAAACTGTTAGCCCGTCATGTTTTCTCTTCGCGCCGATGCGGCTCCGGCGTGAGATCAAATTTCACGCAAGGGCGTAAAGGCGTGAAGGGGGCGCGGAGAAAATTTTTGACGCGGGCTAGAGTTTCCGGTAGTAGCCGCCCGAGGCGCAGGGGCGGCAGAGCGTTTCGCCCTCGCCGCCGCGCACCTCGCGCGCGTCGTTGACGCCCTCGCCGCAGCGCGCGCAGGTGGTGCGCGTGAGCGGGCGACCGGGCACGTCCGCCGCGCCGTAATCGACCGCCACGCGCTCCACTTTGAACAACTCTTCGTCCGCCGCCTCGCGGTAGGTGAGGAACTGCCGCTCCTTCTTGCTCTCGATCTCCGGGTGACGTGCGTCGGCGAGCGCGCGCGACTCTTCGAGCGCGACGACCCTCACGGCCTTCTCCGTCTCCGTGTTGAAGAAGGTGGCGGCGACCTTCCCGTAGTCGAAATACTTGAGGCTGCGCTTCCCGAGCCGCGCGCCCGTGACCGCGCCCACGGCGTCGGCCATGCAGCGGTCGATCTCGACCCACACGATCAGCTTCTTCCGATCCGCCCCCCGCGGGTCGCTGACGCCGACGAGGCGGCAGCCGAGCACGGCCATGCGCGCGCCGAGCAGTTGCCCGGCGCACATGTGTCCGTGCAGCCGCCCGCACTCGGCGAGGAGATCGTCGAGCGTGAGCGCGTCAAGCCCGCGCCCGCCCGGTTCGACGGGCGCGTGTGCCGAGCCTTCGTGCGACACGAATTTTTAGACTCCTTCTAGCGATGACGATCCGTTAAAAGATGGTCTGCGCGGGAGAAGCGCCCCCCGCGCAGACCGTTGAAGTCGACCGGCCTCTCAGTATCTCACAAAACCTTAAGCGGGGCCTTCGATGTCCGACACGACGGGACGCCGCCCGTCCGTCTCGACCTCACCCCAGATCAGCACGTGCTTGGTCTCCTTGAGCAGGAGCGAGCCGACGACGAAGGTGATGCTCGCGACGATCATCGGGTAGTAGAGCCCGGCGTAGATGTTGCCGGTCGCGGCGATGACCGAGAGCCCGATGAGCGGCAGCAGCCCCCCGAACACCCCGTTGCCGATGTGGTAGGGCAGCGAGAGCGCGGTGTACCTGATCTTGGCCGGGAAGGCCTCGACGAGGTAGGCGGCGATGGGGCCGTAAACCATCGTCACCCAGATCACCTGAATGAAGACGAGGAGGATCAGCTTCCACGCCGTCGGGTTGCCGATGAGGCTGTTGAAGTTCGTGTAGGGCAGCACCTTGGGCGCGGCCTGGAGCGCGCCGGAGGGGCCGACGGACTGGGGCGTCAGGCTGATGGCCCCGGTGACGGCGTTGCGCTGCGAGGTGGCGGTCACGACGTTGGAGCCGGCGGTCGACTGCATCGCGCGGTAGATCGGGACGTAGGTGAGGACGGCCAAAAGACAGCCCGCCATGATGATCCACTTGCGCCCCACGCGGTCGGAGAGCGCGCCGAAGACGACGAAGAAAGGCATCCCCAGCAAGAGCGCGATGGCGATGATGTAGTTGGCCGAGGTCGCGTTGACGTTGAGGATGGACTGAAGGTAGAAGAGCGCGTAGAACTGCCCCGTGTACCACACGACGCCCTGCCCGGCGGTCGCGCCGAAGAGCGAGATCAGCACGCGCCGCAGGTTCTCCCACTTCGTGAAGGCTTCCTTCAAGGGCGTCGCCGAGGTCATCCCAGCGCCCTTGATGTGCTGGAAGATGGGCGACTCCTTCATCTTCAGGCGGATGTAGAGCGAGACGGCGACGAGGAAGATCGAGATGATGAACGGGATGCGCCAGCCCGCGAACGAGCCCGTCTTGCCGGCGAACTGCTCGGGGCTCATCGTGTTCTGCACGATGAGGATGACGGCGAGCGAGACGAAGAGGCCGAGCGTCGCCGTGATCTGGATGAAGCTCGTGTAGAAGCCGCGCCTGTTGTCCGGCACGTGCTCGGCGACGTAGACGGCGGCGCCCCCGTACTCGCCGCCGAGGGCCAGACCCTGCAGCACGCGGATGAGCAGCAGGATGATCGGCGCGGCGATGCCGATCTGCGCGTAGGTCGGCAGGAAGCCGATGAGGGCCGTCGCGCCGCCCATGATGAGCAGCGTCACGAGGAAGGCGTACTTGCGCCCGACCAAGTCGCCGATGCGCCCGAAGAAGAGCGCGCCGAAGGGGCGGACGACGAAGCCGACGGCGAAGGTCGCGAGGTACGCGATGTAGGCGAAAGTGTTGTTGCCCGGCGGGTAGAAGAGGGGCGAGATGATCGCCGCCAGGCTGCCGAAGATGTAGAAGTCGTACCACTCGATCATCGTGCCGACGGCGGAGGCGGCGATGACGGCCCAGATGTTGTAGTCGTGCTCGGCGCGGGCGCTGGCGTAACCTGCGGCGGCGGCGTTGGCCGCGACTGAAGTCGGTCGTTGAGCCATGGGGCGTTGCTCCTTACGAAAGTCCAGAGGGTGTGTGAGGGCGCGGCGCGCGCCGCCGTCGGGAGACTCGCGCGCCGCGCCCGTCGCGATCAGAAGGTAAAGATCGTCGCGAACTCGGAGCGGACGTCGTGCGTCTCGCGCGAGGGGATGCCGCGGAAGAGCGGGAGGCCCCCGAAGTCGAAGCGCGAGGCGTTGGCCGCGCGCGTGCGGAAGAGCGACTCTTCGAGCGCGAAGGTGACGAACGAGTTCAGCTTGTAGAAGAGGCTGCCCATCACGACGTCGCTCCTGCCGCGCCCGCCGAAGCGCCGCGCGTCGCGCGCCGTCGCCTGGTCGTAGCCGTAGTGCAGGTAGCCCGTCCAGCCCGCGTTGCGGCCCTTCGGGTCGGCGTCGAAGAGGCGCGAGAGCGGGAAGCCGAGGTTGATGAAGCCGCCCTGCCCGCGCACGGGGCGCTGCGGCGCGACCGTGGGCACGCCGCCCGACAAGCCGAAGACGACCGTGGACGAGCCGTCAATCGAGGCGGCGGTGGCCGTCGAAGTGAAGCCCGCCGTGTCGTTGAAGTTCGAGAGGAGCTGCCCGCCGAAGTAGAAGCGCAGGTCTTCGCCCGTGTAGTACTTCCCGATGACGGTGACGAAGCGGGTGGGGAGTTGCCACTCGGCGCTCAGGCCGTACTGGTTGCTGCCGACCCGCGCGCCCGAGGGGAACGCCGCGCGGAACGCCGCCGGCACGTTCGCCGCCGTGACGATGGCCTCGCGGCGGCCCTGCATGAAGCTGACGATCAACTGCGCGGGCACGACGCCCGGCGCGCGGTCGAGCTGGAACTGCGCGACGAAGCGGCCCTGAATGTTGGGCCGCTCGGAGTCGGGCCCCTGCCGCTCGCCGAAGCCGAGCTGATCGGCGACGTTGGCGGGGAGGTTCCCCGCCGTCGGGATGACGAGCGCGATCTCGGGCTGGAACTTCCACGCGCGCTTGCCGCCCGCCCGGTAGTCGAAGCCGAAGCGGAACTGCGGGACGCGCTCGTAGATGTTGCCGTAGCCGAGGTGGAAGCCGGTCGTCTCGATGGTGTTCGGGACGGTCGAGGAGCCGAAGGGCGACCAGTCTTGGCCGAAGAGGGCGAAGCCGACCGTCCTCTCGCCGAAGGAGCGGTCGATGCGCGCCCAGGCGAGCCGGATCGACGGCTGGCTCGAACGGATCGAGGAGATGTTGCGGTTGTTGGCGCGCGTGAAGTCGCCCTCGAAGTCGAACTCCAAGCGGCCCGTGATGACCGTCCTCGGGGCCGGGTCGAGCCACTCGAAGTTCGCGCCGAAGCGGAAGGAGCGCGCCTTTAAGTGAAACTCCGGAGAGGCGTCGGGGCCGGTGTCGCCGCCGAAGAGCGGCAGCGGGAAATCGTTGCCGGCGGGCGACGACGAGTCGTGGACGAGGCTCGCCTTGAAGAACCCGTAAGGCTTGACGCGCGCGCCCGCGCCGAGCTTGATGTCGGGGATCAGCCCCTCGCGCTTCGGCGGATCGACTTGCAGCACGCGCAGCGGCGCGACCGCCGCGATCACGGCTGGGGCCGCGGGCGCTTGCGTCTTCTCGGGCGTGCCTTCGGGGCGCTGCGTCTGCTGCGTGCTCTGCGGGCTCTGCGCCGCGACCTCGGCCTTCGGGGCGGGCTGTGCGGCGTCGGCGCGCACGGCCTCGTACTCCGCGGACGAGAGCAGCCCCTTGTCGCGCAGCAGCGCGGCCAGACGATCACGCTGCTCGGCGGCGCTGCCCGCGCCGCCGACCGAGCGCGCCTCTTCCGCGCTCAGCACGCCCTTGGCGACGAGCACGCGCACGAGCGGATCGGCCACGCCCGCGGCGGGATCGGCGGCGGCGGGCGCGTCGGGCGTCGTCGTAGTTTTAGACCCGTCGGACGCCGCAGGTTTGGCGTCGTCGGACTTGGCGGGCGCGTCGGGCTTCTTTTTCTTATCATTCTTATCGTCGCTGTCCAAGTTAGGCACGCTGACCTCGGCGAGCGTCGCGTCGCGGGAGGCGTTTGATTGCGCGGAGGGGCCATCGGACTGCGCCCGCGCGGCGAGCGGCGCGAGCGCGAGCAGCAGGGCGAAGGCGAGTTGAAGCTTGAGGGATCGAGTCATCATGTCAGCCTCACTTTCGTTAGAGCCGTCAGGACTGAGAGAACCCAGAGATGAAGAGGGGCGGGCGCAGGAGACGCCCCGCGCGCGCCGCCCCGAACCGACTGTGAGAGGTCAAGAACCGTTGCGAAACTGTAGGGGGCGGGGCGAGCCCCGCCCGCCGTGTGATTAAAACTCACGTCGCGCGCGGCGCTGCGACGCGGGCGGGGATGAGCCCCGCGCCCGCCGCCGCGCCGAGCGTCAAGTCGGGCAACGCCCCTTAGCGTCGGGGCGGATCGGCGGCGCGCGTGTCGCGCTCGCGCGCGTCCTGCTCGCGCTCCCAAGTCTGCATGGCGCGCGCGCGCTCCGACTGCCGCCGCCGCGCCTGCTCGTAGTCCTCGCGCGGGTCGCGCCCCGTGACGTCGGCGTACCACGCGGGGTGGTGCGTCCAGGCCCACTCCTCCGTCACCGTGCCGTCAGTCATGGACTGGAACGTGCCGGGCTGCGCCGCCGTGCCCTCGTAGACGTGGACGATGAACCCGGCGAGCATCACGAGACCGGCGATGTCGTGCACGACGTAAGAGAGGGCGACGAGCCAGCGCGGGAAGATGTTGTCGAGCCACATCGGGACGCCGGAGAGGAGGAAGAGCACGCCGCTCGCGACGATGAGCCAGAAGTAGAGCTTCTGCCCGCCGTTGAAGAAGCCCACGTCCGGGGCTTCGACCTTCTCCCTGTTCGAGACGTAGTCCTTGATGCGCCGCGTCCAACGCCGGTCGGCCTCGGTCCACGCCATCGGGGCCATCCAGTTGAGGAACTGGAAGAAGAAGGCGATGTCGAAGAGCAGGCCGAACCACGGGTGGAGGAAGCGCGTCATGGGGCCGCCGCCGAAGAGCGGGGTGAGCCAGCGGTAGAGCCACGGCGAGTAGATGGCGAAGCCGGAGAGCAGCGAGAGGACGAAGAAGATCGCCACCGACCAGTGCAGCACGCGCGTGTAGACCGGGTGGCGCAGAAGCTCGCCGCGGTGCACGACCGTGTGACCGTGGCGGCCCGCCTCGCGCCTCGCCTCCGCGTCGAAGCGTTCGACCCGTGTGGAAGTGCTCATGGCCTCTCCTCCCTCTTCGCCGCCGCCTCGTCGGGCCGCTCGTCGATGATCGGCTCGGCTTCGGGCTGCGGCATCTTCGGCCCGGCGACGATGCGGTGGAAGAAGACCGCGAAGACGCCGAGGAACGCCATGGCGAGCCCCGTCGGCTTGGCGAGCCACTTCCAGACGGTGTAGCTCGGCGGGATGACGGGGTTGACTGGCAGGCCGCCGTAGCGTTCGGGCCGCGTGATGTCGTGCAGCACGTAGATGACGTGCGTGCCGCCGACCGACTGCGGATCGTAGACGCCCGCGTTCGGCATCACGAAATCGCCCTGCGCCTCCTTCGACTTCAGTTGGGCGACGCGCGCGTTGGCGAGCGAGAGCATGTCGTCCTTCGTGCCGAAGTGCAGACACCCGGTCGGGCACGCCTTGATGCACGCCGGCTCCAGCCCCTCGCCGACGCGGTCGGAGCAGAGCGTGCACTTGTAGACCTTCTTCGTCCGCTCGTTGAACTTCGGGATGTCGAAGGGGCAGCCGGAGATGCAGTAGCCGCAGCCGATGCAGTTCTCCTGCTGGAAATCGACGATGCCGTTCTGGTACTGGACGATGGCCCCGTCCGCCGGGCAGGCGCGCAGGCAGCCCGGATCGGCGCAGTGCATGCACTGATCCTTGCGCATCAGCCACGCCGTGTTGCCGTCGCGCTCCTCCTCGGCGAACTTGATCAGGTTCCAGTAGTTCCACTCCGTGTGCGCCATCGTCTGGTAGGTGTTGTCGAAGGTCGTCTCGCGGAACGGGTGATCGTTCCACTCGACGCACGCCACCTCGCACGCCTTGCAGCCGATGCAGGTCGTCACGTCGATGTACTTGGCGACCTGCTCCTGCCGCTGCGTGCCCCTGCCGGGCACGGGGCCGGGGTGAGCCGAGATCTGCTGTACCTGCAACACTCGTTCGTCGCTCATTTCTCGTCCCTCCCCTCTCTACGCTTTCTCGATCTTGACGAGGAAGCCTTTGAACTCGGGCGTGTAGGCGTTCGGGTCGATGGCCGCGGGCGACAGTTGGTTGACCGGGTCGAGGTTGGTCTTGCCCAAGTCCTCCTTGATGCCGCGGTAGCCCCAGTGGATCGGGATGCCGATCTGGTAGGTCTTCTTCCCGTCGATCATCATCGCCTTGATGCGCTTCGTGACCATCGCCTTCGCGACGTAGACGCCGCGCGCGCTCGACACCTTCACGCGCTCGCCGCCGCGCAGCCCCATCTCGTCGGCGAGCTGGGCCGGCACTTCGACGAACGGCTCGGGCACGAGCTGGACGTTCATCGGGTTGTTCTTCGTCCAGTAGTGGTAGTGCTCGGTCAAACGGTAGGTGGTGCAGACGACGTTGAAGCCCTGCTCCACCGTGCCGTACTTGTCCATGTCGGACTTGTACTTTTTGGCGACGGGGTTGACCGACTGCTGCGGGTGCAGCGGGTTGGCGATGGGGCTCTCCATCGGCTCGTAGTGTTCGGGGAAGGGGCCGTCGGCGAAGGCCGCGAGCGGCGCGAAGATGCGCCCCACGCCTTCGGGGTTCATGATGAAGGGGCCCATGTGATCCTTCGGGTTCGAGTCGACCTTGAAGTCGGGCACGTCGTTGCCGACCCACTTCTGCTGCGCCTCGTTCCACCAGACCTGACGCCGCTCCGGGTCCCACGGCTTGCCGCTCGGATCGCACGACGCGCGGTTGTACATCACGCGCCGGTTGGCGGGCCAAGACCACCCCCAGTTCTGGTAAATCCCCAGGCCGGAGGGATCGTCTGTGCCGCGCCGCTGCATCAGCGGCCCGGCCTCCGTCCACGAGCCGCTGTAGAGCCAGTTGCCGCACATCGTCGTGCCGTCGTCCCTGAGCCACGCGAAGCCGGGGAGCTGCTGCCCCGCCTTGATCGTCACGCCGGGCTGCTTCTCGTCGGTGAGGTCGGCGAGCGCGCGCCCGTTGATCTCCTTCGCCACCTCGGAGAACGACGGGTTGGTCGGCGTCGTGTAGGCCCACGTGAGATCGCGGATGGCGTCGGGGAATTTCCCGCCCTCCTTCTGGTAAAGCTCGCGCACCTTCAGGAAGATGCGTGCGAGGATTTCCTGATCGACCTTCGCCTTGCCCGGCGTCGGCACGGCGACGTACTTCCACTGGAGCCAGCGCGCCGAGTTGACGAACGTGCCGTCCTTCTCGGCGAAGCCCGCGCAGGGCAGGCGGTAGACGGTCGTGTTGATCTTCTTCTGCTCGTCCGCCGTGATGCCCGGCGCTTTCCAGAACTCGCTCGTCTCGTCCGGGTAGATTTCGCCGACGACGAGCCAGTCGGCCTTCTTCAACGCCTCGATGTTCTTGCGCGAGTTGGGGCCGATGGCGACGGCGTTCATGCCGAAGCCGAAGAGCCCCTTGACCTTGCCCTGATACATGAAGTCGAACAGCTCGGTCCACGAATACTTGCGGTCGATCTTCGGCAGGTAGTGGTAGGCGAAATCGTTCTCCTTCTTCGCGGCGTCGCCGTACATCGCCTTGAGGAACGAGACCATGAACTTCGGCGTGTTCGACCAGTAGTTGTACGAGTCCCACTCCGAGGGCTTCGACGCCATGGGCGTCGTGCGCTTGAGGAAGGTGGCGAGATCGACGTCGGTCGGGGCCGGAATCTTGAGGTAGCCGGGGAAGATGTCGAAGACGCCGCCCATGTCGGTCGCGCCCTGGATGTTGGAGTGGCCGCGCAGGGCGTTGACGCCGCCGCCCGCGCGACCGACGTTGCCGAGCAGGAGTTGCAGGATCGCCGCCGTGCGGATGATCTGCGTGCCGTTGGTGTGCTGCGTCCAGCCCACGGCGTAGATGATCGTCCCCGCCTTCTTCATGTCGCCGTCCTTGCGGATCGACGTGAAGAGGTCGGCGGCCTTGAGGAACTGATCTTTCGGGATGCCGGTGATGCGCTCGACCATCTCCGGCGTGTAGCGCGAGTACTGCTTCTTGAGGAGCTGGAAGACGGTGCGCTCGTGCTGCAAGGAGAGGTCGTAGGCCGTGTCGGGCGGGAGCATGGGCGGGGGTTTGGGGCCGCCCTGCGCCGACGCGCCCACCGGCCCCTGCGCCTGATAGCCGCCGCCCGTCGGGCTGTTCATCACGCCGCCCGCCGCCGACTTGCCCTCGCCCGGCTGCGCGGTCGAAGGGTGAGAGGCGACCTGCGGCGACTTGTTCTCGAAGTTCTTGGCGGGCTCCTGACCGGCGTTGTGCTGCTCGCCGGTCGTGCTGCTCGAAGACGTGCCGCCGGGCGCGACCGCGCCGCCCGACGCGCCGCCCTGCGCGCCCTGATCCTTGGGGCCGAGGTTGCCGCCCGCCTCGTAGTTCCACGTCGCCTTGTCGTAGGTCGTCGCCCCGGCGTCGAAGCCGGAGAAGAGGCCGTCCTCGGGCAGCTTGAAGCCGTCTTTCACGACGAAGGCGGCGTTGGTGTAGTTCTTAACGTAGTCCCACGCGATGCGGTTGTTCGCTATCGCGTAGTTGATCAGGCCGCCGAGGAAGGCGATGTCCGCCCCGGCGCGAATCTGTAGAAACATGTCGGCGGTCGCCGCCGTGCGCGTGAAGCGCGGATCGACGACGATCATCTTGGCGTTGCGCTTGGTCTTGGCCTCGATGGGCCACTTGAAGCCGCACGGGTGGTTCTCCGCCGGGTTGCCGCCCATGATCAACATCATGTCCGTGTTCTTGATGTCGATCCAGCCGTTCGTCATCGCGCCGCGTCCGAATGTGGGTCCCAAACTTGAGACCGTGGGGCCGTGTCAAACACGCGCCTGCGTCTCGAAGTAGCAGACCCCC
>DASVQC010000109.1:0-8980 GCA_036389335.1 Pyrinomonadaceae bacterium
GAAGACGACGCCGTCCACGCCCTTGAGGATGAGCTTGCGCGAGGCGTCGTAGAAGACCTGACCCGGCACGGTGTAGAGGTGGAAGCGCGTCTTGAAGCCGCGGACGGTTCCGAGTTCGAGCGGCATGAAGTCGAAGAAGAGCGTGCGGTCGGTCTCGGTGGCGAGGCTGATGAGCTTGCCCTTGGAGGCGGGCGCGGTCGTGTCGTAGATGTATTGCAGGTTGGTCGTCTTCCCGCACAGGCCGGGGCCGTAGTAGACGATCTTGCAGTTGATCTCGCGCGAAGCGTAGTTGATGAAGGTCATGGCTATTTCAACGTGACGGGTGACGGGTGACGGGTGACGGGGAAGGAAGAGACGGGCGAGCGGCGCGGCGGTCGGTGGTTTTACTTGTCACCTGTCACCCGTCACCCGTCACTAGTTGAAGAGGCTGTCGATGTCTTCGTCCGTGATGCCGGAGAAAAACTGGTCATCGCCCGCGCGGTTCTCTTCCGACTCGCGCGTGATGTCGTCGAAGACGAGCGAGAGGTCGCGCGAAGCCTGCTTGACGCGCAGCTTCACCAGACCGAGGCTCGAACGTTCGTCGAAGACCACGACCAGCAGCGTCCGCCCGATGATGCAGATGTGGATCGACTCTCTCTCGCCCTCGTGCGAGAGCGTCGGGAACTCCTTCTCGCCGATCAGGTTCGCCATCCCGCCCGTGGCGGCGACGTTGCCGGCGGCGAGCGAGGCGAGGCTCGTCGTGTCGAGGTTGCTCACGTCGCCCTGCACCGCGATCTGCTGCCCGTTCTTATCCACGAGGAAGACCACGCGCGAGGCGGAGTCCGAGCGCAGCTTGTAGAGTACGGAGACGAGCCGCTCGTACTGCTGTTCTCGCATTATGATGGGAGTGTCCGTCATCGCTACAGGGACTCAACTTTTCAGGTGTCGGTCGCGGGCGGGTCGGAAGGGGCTCGGAGCCGACGGCGTCGGCTGAGTCTTAAATCGGTGAAACGGGAGAGGTTCGCAGCGGGCAGTGCGGTTTTTCAGGAGTCGCCGCAACTCCATTTGGAATCTAACATATCGTTTTAAATGACTGCAACTGTTTTTCTCTGTTGCCTCGTGGCAAACTCGATTCTTGCCCCCTTTACGCCCGCAAACTAAGCTATTACGTTGATTTATTCGGACTGGCTGTGTTAAGCTAACCACGCTTTGGCTCCCCAAGTGAGTCATTTTGATAACCGAGTAGCTTCGCATGAGCGACCCTATCATCAAGGGCGTTAAAAGACCCGCCTCTCGCCCGAACACGCGCAACGCTTCACCGGCGTCGTCGTCAAAAAGTCGCAAGTTGGGCGCGAAGTCGGCGCGACCGAAACCGCTTGCCAAACGCCCGACGGGGAAAAAAGCGCCCGTGCGTAAAGCCACGAAGGGCGGCGCGAGCGCCGCGAAAGCCGTCCGCTCCACATCGTCCAAGCCCGCAGCCAAGCCGAAGCGCGCCGCCGCGACCAAAAAGGCGGGCACGACGCCGCGCAAATCCGCCCCGCCGCCGAGCAAACGTCCGGGTAAGACTCCGGCGCACGCCGCCGCCAAGCCGCAGCCGAAGCGCGCCGCCGCGCCAGCCGTGAAGCACGCGGCGAAACCGTCCGCCAAAAAAGCCCCCGCGCCGCCGCCGCGCCCGACGATCATCCCGCGACAGCCGACCGCCGACGAGACCGCCGCCCTGCGCGACTTCGAGCGCGCCCACAAGGAGTTCGCGCGCGGTCGTTTCGCGGAAGCGCGGATGCTCTTCCGCAAGCTCATCGAGCAGCACGCGGGCGCGGCTGAGGTGACGGCGCGCGCGCGCACCTACCTCGCCATCGCCGAGACCCGCCTGCGCTCCGAGTCCGCGCTCCCCCGCAACGCCGAGGAGCTTTACGACCGCGGCGTCATCGAACTCAACCGCGGCGAGTACGTCGCCGCGCAGGAGATGTTCGAGCGCGCACTGCGCCGCGAGCCGGAGGCGGCGCACATCCATTACGGGCTGGCGGCGACGCGCGCGCGCCTCGGCTCGGTCGATCTCGCGCTGCAATCTCTGGAGCGCGCGCTCCAACTCCAGCCCAGCCTGCGCCTGCGCGCCCAACACGATTTCGACCTGATGATGCTGCGCAACGATCCGGACTACGAGCGGATCGTCTTCGCGTCGCGGCAGTAAGAGGCAACGCACCGCCCCCCTCACCCGCACCCGGAAAGCCTTTTCCACGAGTCGCTTTGAAAGCCCTTCCCTTTTAGGTATCATCCCGTTCGGGGCGAAGGGCGGACGCAGCCGCGCGTCCGAGGAGAAAAAAGTAAGTTGCACAACGTGACGCAGAGGGGCATCAAGCTGGTTGCGCTCGGCGGCGGGACCGGCCTCTCGACTCTACTTTCGGGTCTGAAGCGGCTCGTCGGCGAGGACGACCGCGGCGGGCTGCGGGTCGCGTCGCTGGCGGCAATCGTCACCGTCTCGGACGACGGCGGCAGTTCGGGCCGCCTGCGCGACGAGCTTCAGATGCTCCCGCCCGGCGACATACGCAACTGCATGGTGGCCCTCTCGGAAGACTCTTCGCTCATCTCGCGCCTCTTCCGCTACCGCTTCCCCGGCGACGGCAACCTCGGCGGGCACAGCTTCGGCAACCTCTTCCTCGCCGCGCTCACCGCCGTCACGGGCGACTTCGTCGAGGCCGTCCGGCTCTCCTCGGAAGTCCTCGCGAGCAAGGGGCACATCTACCCCGCGACCCTGAACGACGTGCGCCTCGTCGCCGAGCTGGAGGACGGCACGGAGGTGCGCGGCGAGACGAACATCACCGCCTCGCGCCCGGCCATCCGCCGCCTGCGGCTCGAACCCGAACACTGCCTCCCCCTGCCCGAGGCGCTGTCGGCCCTGCGCGCGGCGGACGTGATCACGGTCGGCCCCGGCTCGCTCTACACGAGCATCCTGCCGAACCTTCTGGTCGCGCGCGTCGCCGAGTCAATCGGCGAATCCGACGCCGTCAAGATTTTCGTCTGCAACCTGATGACGCAGCCGGGCGAGACCGACGGCTACACGGCGCGCCGCCACCTTGAAGTCGTCAGGCGCTACGCGCCCGAGATCGAGTTCGACTACGTCGTCGTCAACAACCGCCCCGTCAGCGAGGGGCAGGCGCAGGCTTACGCCGCCGAGGGCGCGCGCCAGATCGGTCTCACCGATCATCTCTTGGAGCGCGAGTTAAGCGGCGAGGCGGAGGTCGTGCGCGCGGACTTGCTCGACGAGGGCGAGAAGGTGCGGCACAGCCCCGAAAAGCTCGCGCGCGTCATCCTCGCCTGCTACGAGCAGGCGCGCGCCGGCGCGCACAGCGCCCGCGCGCCGGAAGTCTTCGCCTGACACGGACCCGACGAGCCAGATGGACACACAGCCCCGATCAACGCACCCGGAGACGGACGAGAGGCGATCAGACGCCGCGCCGAGCGGCGCGTCGCTCGACGTGCTCATCCTCGCCGCCGGGCAGGGCACGCGGATGCGCTCGGCGACGGCGAAGGTCTTGCACAAGCTCGGGGGCCGCCCGCTCATCGCGCACGTCTGCCGCACCGCGCGCGCTCTCGTGCGCGAGGGGCGGCCCGTCTACGTCGTCGTCGGCCATCAGGCCGAGGAGGTCAAGGCGGCGGTCGCGTCCGAACTCGGGGGGAGCGGTGCGGTCTTCGTCACGCAGACGGAGCAGCGCGGGACGGGCGACGCGGTGATGTCCGCGCGCGACGCGCTCCGCGACGCCGCCGAGGCTAACTCGACGCTGCTCGTCCTCTCGGGCGACGTGCCGCTCGTGCGCGCCGAGACCCTCGGCGCGCTCTACCACCAGCACCGCTCGCACCGCGGGCACGGCGCGGCGGCGACGCTCTTGGCCGTCCGCCTCGACGACCCGACCGGCTACGGTCGCATCGTCCGCGACGCCGAGGGCCTGTTCGAGCGCGTCGTCGAGCAGAAGGACGCGACGGCTGAGGAGCGCGCGCTCAGCGAGATCAACGCCGGCATCTACTGCTTCGAGACGCGCAAGCTCTTCCCCGCCCTCGAAAGGGTGCAGCCCGCCAACGCGCAGGGCGAGTACTACCTGACGGACGTGCCCGGCATCCTGCGCTCCGACGGCGAGGACGTGAGCGTCTTCGTCCACACGGACGCGCGCGAAGTCTCCGGCATCAACACGCGCGTCGAGCTGGCGGAATTCGAGCGGCTCCTGCGCAGCCGCACGCTGCGCCGCCTGATGCTCGACGGCGGCGTCACCGTCATCGATCCCTCGCACACCTACGTCAGCGCCGAGGCGCACGTCGGGCGCGACACGGTGCTGCACCCGGGCGTCTCCGTCGAGGGGCGCACGGAGATCGGCGAGGCCTGCGAGATTCACGCCGGGGTGCGCATCACGAACTCGCGCTTGGGGAGCGGCGTCACGATCAAGGATCACTCGGTCGTCGTCGATTCCGAGATCGGCGATCACTGTTCGGTCGGCCCCTTCGCGCACCTGCGCATGAACGCGCTGATGGAGGAGGGCGCGGCGGTGGGCAACTTCGTCGAGGTGAAGAAGTCGCGGCTCGGGCGGCGCGTCAAGTCGATGCACCTCACCTACCTCGGCGACGCGACCGTCGGCGACCGCACGAACATCGGCGCGGGCACGATCACCTGCAACTACGACGGCAAGGACAAGCACCCGACCGTCATCGAAGAGGACGTGAAGATCGGCTCGGACACGATGCTCGTCGCGCCGGTCCGCGTCGGCGCGCGCTCGGTGACGGGCGCGGGCTCGGTCGTCACCGAAGACGTGCCGCCCGACACGCTCGTGGCGGGCGTCCCCGCGCGCGCGAAGAAGAAACTCGGCGGCGGCGGGGAGGACGGCGCGCCGCGCGCGGGCGGCGAGGGCGCGGGCGCGGACGAGACGGCGAGGAGTAGCGACGAAGAGGAGCCTTCGGCGGTCACACCTTGAGCCCGCGCGGTCGTCCCGTCTGACGATGAGGTACTCACAGCTTTGATGAGATCGGCGAAATTCATTCCGGCGTGGCTGGCCTGCGCCGTCGCCTCGCTGCTGCTTCACGGGGCGGGCGGCCTGAGATGGCCGGGCGTCCTGCCGTTCGCGCTGCTCTCCTTCGCCGGGGCGACGCTCATCGTCCGCTCCGGGGCCGCCCCGCGGGTTTAGGATTCGGGAGGGAACCAAGAACATGTGTGGAATCGTCGGCTACGTCGGAAACAAGCAGGTCGTCCCGGTCATCATCGACGGGCTGCGTAAGCTCGAATACCGCGGGTACGACTCCGCCGGGATCGCGGTCGTCGACGAGGCGCACCACCTCGACATCCGGCGGGCCGAGGGCAAGCTGCGTAACCTCGAAGAGGCGATCCGCCTGAAGCCGCTCGACGGCACCTACGGCATCGGGCACACGCGCTGGGCCACGCACGGGCGGCCCACGGAGGAGAACGCGCACCCGCACCGCGACTGCACGGGCCGCGTCGTCGTCGTCCACAACGGCATCATCGAGAACTACGTCAAGCTCAAGGATCGCTTGCGCGCCACGGATCACCGCTTCGTCACGGAGACCGACACGGAAGTCGTCGCGCACCTCGTCGAGGAGTACCTGCGTGAGGACGACTCCTTCGAGACCGCCGTGCGCCGCGCCGTGCGCGACCTGCGCGGCATCTTCGCGCTCTCGATCATCTCGACCGAGGAGCCCGACACGATCATCGCCGTCCGGCAGGGGCCGCCCGTCGTCATCGGCCTCGGCGACGGCGAGTACTTCGTCGCCTCCGACATCCCGCCCATCCTCCAGCACACGCGCGACGTGTTCTTCCTCGGCGACGGCGAGATCGCCGTCCTGACGCGCGACTCGGTCCGCGTCACGGACTTCGATGGCGACATCCGCGAGCCGCGGCAGCAGCGGATCACGTGGGACCCGATCATGGCGGAGAAGGGCGGCTTCAAGCACTTCATGCTCAAGGAGATTTACGAGCAGCCGCGCGCCGTCAGGGACACCGTGCAGGGCCGCGTCTCGCTCGACACCGGCAAGGTGTACTTGGAGCAGATGAACATCACGGAGGCCGAGTTCAAGTCGTTCGACCGCGTGCTCGTCGCCGCGTGCGGCACCTCGTGGCACGCGGGGCTGGCGGGCAAGTACATGTTGGAGCAGCTCGCGCGCGTGCCCGTCGAGGTCGATTACGCCTCGGAGTTCCGCTACCGCGATCCGGTCATCGACGAGCGGACGCTCCTCGTCGTCATCTCGCAGTCGGGCGAGACCGCCGACACCATCGCCGCCCTGCGCGGGGCGAAGGAGCGCGGCGCGCGCGTGCTCTCGGTCTGCAACGTGCAGGGCTCGATGATCACCAGAGAGTCGGACGGCACGATCCTGACGCACGCCGGGCCGGAGATCGGCGTCGCCTCGACCAAGGCGTTCACCTCGCAGATGATCGCGCTCTACCTCTTCGCGCTCTACCTCGGCAACCTGCGCGGCACGCTCTCCGAGGCGGAGGCGAAGTATCACGCGCAGCAGCTCGCCGAGCTGCCCGTCAAGATCGAGCGGCTGCTCTCCGAGTCGGACTCGCTCGAAGAGCTGGCGAGGGAGTTCCACCGCTCGACCGACTTCCTCTACCTCGGGCGCGGCATCAACTTCCCCGTCGCGCTCGAAGGCGCTCTGAAGCTCAAGGAGATCTCCTACATCCACGCCGAGGGCTACCCGGCGGGCGAGATGAAGCACGGCCCGAACGCGCTCATCGACGAGCGCCTGCCCGTCGTCATCATCAACACGAAGGAGGCGGGCAACGAGGCTTCCGAGCTGCGCTACGAGAAGACGCACTCGAACATCGTCGAGGTCAAGGCGCGCGAGGGCGTCGTCATCGGCGTCCTGAACGAGGGCGACGAGATGTCGCGCACGTCCTGCGACCGCGTGATCGAAGTCCCCGAATCCTCCGACCTGCTCTCGCCCGTCCTCGCCGTCATCCCGCTCCAACTGCTCGCCTACCACATCGCGGTGCGCCGCGGCTGCGACGTGGATCAGCCGCGCAACCTCGCCAAGTCCGTCACGGTGGAATAGGGGCGGCGTCGATTCCCGCGGCTAATGTGGCTGCCCGGTAAACTCGCGGGATGAACAATAAGGTTGTAAATCGCCGGTCGAAGTCGTAAAAGCTACTCCGCGGGTGCGCCGTCACCCGCGGAGTAGCTTTTTTTCAAGACGCCTCGGGCGGCGGGCCGCTTCCGACAAGCGGCGCGGGCCGCCCCGTCGCGGATTCAACTTTCCGCTCTCGTAAGAATGAGGGATCGCGCCATGCGAATGAACAGCCGGGACTTCCTAACCGACGCCGCCCCGGCCACGGCGAACCCTTTCCTGCAGGGCAACTTCGCCCCCGTTCGTGAAGAGGTCTCGGCGGACGATCTGACGGTGATCGGCAAGCTGCCGCCGGAGATGGACGGCATGTTCGTGCGCAACGGCCCCAACCCGCAGTTCCCGCCCATCAAGAATCATCACTGGTTCGAGGGGGACGGCATGCTCCACGGGGTGCGCGTCCACAACGGCAGGGCGAGCTACCGCAACCGCTACATCCGTACGCCGTACTGGGAGGCCGAACGTGCGGCGGGCCGCGCGCTGTACGGGAGTTTTCTCGACCCGCCCGACGTCGCCCTCCTGCTGCGACTGATACGGAACTCGTTCAACCGCCTCCCCATGTTGAAGAACACGGCGAACACGGCCCTCGTCTGCCACGGCGGTCGGCTGCTGGCCCTCTGGGAAGGGGGCGAGCCGCACGAGATTCAAGTCCCCGAACTGGACACGGTCTCTCCCTTCACCTACGGCGGGAAGCTGAGGCATCAGTTCACGGCCCACCCGAAGGTTGACCCGGCGACGGGGGAGATGCTGTTTTTCGGCTACAGCCTGTTCAAGCCGTCCGTCCAATACAGCGTGGTCGGCGCGCGCGGGGAGATTTCCGGCACCACCACTATTGACGTCCGCAGACCCGCCAGCATGCACGACTTCGCCGTCACGCCGCGGCACACCATCTTCATGGACTTGCCGTTAACGATCAGCTTCGAGCGCCTGCTGCGTGGCCGGCCTCTGCTGAAATTCGAGCCGGAGCTGGGCGCGCGCTTCGCGGTCATGCCCCGGCACGGCACGGGCCGAGACGTCAAGTGGTTCGAGGTCTCCCCCGGCTACGTGTTCCACACGCTGAACGCTTACGAAGACGGCGACGAGGTGGTGTTGCTGGCCTGCCGCACGGAAGAGTTTCCGGACTCGTTCTTCATGCCGCCGGGCACGCCTACGCGTCACGAAGCGATGATCGGCGGAGGGTTCGCGCCCGTGATGTACCGCTGGCGGTTGAACCTGAAGACCGGGGGCACGCGGGAGGAGCCGCTCGACGACGTGCCCACAGACTTCCCGCGGATCAACGAGGGGCTCTTGGGAGGCCGAACGCGTTACGGCTACACCGTGAACATAAACGCGCCCAACGAACTCCTGAAGTACGACTTCGGGCGAGGCGGGAGCGAGCGCCACGACCACGGCAAGATGCGTATCGGGGGGGAGTGCGTCTTCGTGCCGCGCCCGAACGCGGGGGCGGAGGACGACGGCTGGCTCGTGACCTACGTGCACGACGAAGGGGACGGCGCGAGCGAGTTCGTCGTGATCGAGGCCGCGGACTTCGGCGCGCCGCCGGTGGCGCGCGTGCGCATCCCGGCGCGCGTCCCCTACGGCTTTCACGGGGCGTGGATTCCCGGCGAGATGCTGGCGAGCGGCGCGCAGGCCCGCGGGGGCGTCGGCTGAATCGGGCGCACGCGCGTTTAACGAAAAGAAGGAGCCGCCGCCCGGATCGATCCGGGCGGCGGCTCGCTGTTTCGACGCCGGACGCGACGGCGAACGCGCGGCGCGCGCTAGGGCCGGGGCGGCGCGGCGGCGGGCGGGGGCGCGTCCGTGCGCCCCTGCGCGGCGGGGGCGAGGGGGAGCCTGATCGTGAACGTGGTGCCGTGCCCTTCGCCGGGGCTGTCGACTTGCACAGTGC
>DASVQC010000110.1:0-20861 GCA_036389335.1 Pyrinomonadaceae bacterium
TGAACAGTTTCATTTTCGTGATCATCAAAGCCTCTCGCAGCGAAGCCACGCGCCGCTCGTCTGTCGCGCGGGGCGTGGCGTCCAACACCTTCACCGATTATCTTACCCGATCCGCCGCAGTTTTGTTGACGGCGGTGCCCCCCCCGTTGCCCCTAAAACCACGCGCCGACGCGCGCGAGCGCGCCCGTGTATTTGAGCGCGAAGTACCCGGCCTGCGACAGGCCCAGGAAGAAGCCGATGACCGCGCCGAACATCTCGATCTTGCGCAGGTGCTGCTGCGCGACCGAGAGCACCAAGTCTTCCAGCTTCTTGACGGGGTAGTTCGACACCTTCTCGCGCACTATCCGGCCGATGTCGAACTCCTTGATCGCCTGCGGCAGGCGCTCCCTGGCGACGCCGACCACGCGCTCGACCAGGGCCGCGCTCGCGCGCTCGACCGTCTGCTCCGGCACGTGGTCGCCGATCCTGCCGATGGGCGCGACGAGCAGGCGGTCGATCTGCGTCGTCAGGATGAGGTTGATCGTGCGCGCCGTGTCGTCGCGCGCGAGCACGCCGAGGAGGGCCTTGGAGAGGAAACTCTTCAGGCGCTGCGCCGAGTCGGGGCTCGCGTGTTCGAGCACCGCGCGCAGGGTGTGCGGGCGCAGCCGCGCGAGCGCGTCGGAGGAGTAGGCCGAGACGGTCTTGGAGAGTTCCGCGCCGCGCGCGATTGCGAGGATGCGCCCGGCGATCTGATCCTTGATCAGCTCCAGCTTTTCGGGCGCGACGCTGCCGACCAGCTCGTTCAGCGGGCGCGCGAGCAGGCCGTCGATGGTCGTGTTCAAAAACTCCTCGGCCTCGCGCGCGAACGCCTCGCCGCGCAAAAACTCTTCGACGCGGCGCGGCAGGGTCTTGTTGACCATCTCGTCCACCTCGTAGTGGATGCGCTCGCGCGAGACGAAGATTTTTTTGAAGAAGTTGAGCTGCGCGTAGTAGTCGTCCACCTCGCGCTTGATGAGCGCGCCGATCTGCGTGCGCGTCTTGCGGTTCGTCGCCAGCTCGGAGAGGTGCGCGACGACGGGCGCGAGCTGCGCGTCGATGCGCTCCTTGACGAGCGCCACGGTGTCGGGCGTGAAGACCTCCGCGAGCGTGCCGCGGCTGGCGGCCAGCTCGTCCACGCGCGCGGAGACGAAGTCCCTGACCTTCGCCTCGAAGCCGCGCTCGGCGACGATGTTGCGGAAGCGCTCCTCGACGAAGCCGACGAGCTGCTCGTAGGCGTCGTCGGTGACGACCTCGCTCAGGCGGCGCGACAGCAGTTCGTCCACGCGGCGGTCGATGAAGGAGTTGACCGCCTCGGCGGTCTCTTCGCTGCGGAGGATTCCCGCGATGTACTCGGCGACGCGCATCTGCAAGGCGCTGATGGCGTCGAGCACGGGCGCGCGCACGCCCGCCGGCAGCGCCTCGACGAAGGAGGAGCGCGGCTTGTCCAGCAGCCCGCGCGTGTAGCCGGAGACGAGGTCGGAGACCTTGCGCTGGAAGAAGTCCGTCTCGAAGAGCGCGTCGGTGACGGTGTCGTGCGAGACCAGCTCGTTGCCGACGGCGTTGCCGATGGTCTGTGCGAGGCGCGCGCGGTGGCGCGGGATCATGCCCTGCGGCCAGACCGTCAGGCCGAAGAGTTTGACGGGGTTGTGCGGGCGGAACAGCATCCGCACGGCGAGCCACGCCGCGCCGTAGCCGTGGACGGTGGCGAAGATGATGAGAAACAGCAGCTCGAAGATTTGCTGACGAGTGATGAGACGCCCTCCCCCGTTTCCCGCGCGCCGCCAGTGTCGGATGTTAGTCCCGATGAAATTAAACGCAGCGGGCGCGGCGCGTCAAACAGTGGCGGCGGGGGGCAGTGACCTAGTGTGAGCTTTTCTCTGTGCCCGCTCCGTGATCTCCGTGACTCCGTGGTGAGGTAAGAGACTTAAGCACTCACCACGGAGGCACAGAGGACACGGAGGGGGCACAGAGGAAAGCCGAAACCGTGGCACTACTCTCGCGGCGCGCCTGTTGCCAAGACTATTGTTTACCGTAATACTATGCGCTCAAACGGACAGCGGTTTTAATTCCCACGCCCCGGACAGAAGAGGATTCCACGGAGGGTGAGTTTGAGCACACCGGCTCTCACGCAGATCGACCGACTCCCGACGCGCTGGGCGAAGGTCATCGACCAGACGCGCTGCATCGGCTGCCACGCCTGCACGACCGCGTGCAAGTCTGAGAACGAGGTGCCCGTGGGCGTGACGCGCACCTACGTCAAGCACGTCGATGTCGGCGTCTTCCCGCAGGCCCGCCGGGCGCATCAGGTGACGCGCTGCAACCAGTGCGCCGACGCGCCGTGCGTCACCGCCTGCCCGACGGCGGCGATGTTCAAGCGCGCCGACGGCATCGTGGATTTCGACAAGTCGATCTGCATCGGCTGCAAGGCGTGCATGGCGGCGTGCCCCTACGACGCGATCTTCATCAACCCGGAAGATCACTCCGCCGAGAAGTGCAACTTCTGCGCGCACCGCATCGACGCGGGGCTCGAACCGGCGTGCGTCGTCGTCTGCCCCGTGGAGGCGATCTTAGTGGGCGACATGAACGACGCCGACTCGAAGGTGGCGCGCATCGTCAACCGCGACACGGTCAACGTCCGCCGCCCCGAAAAGGAGACGCGCCCCAAGCTCTTCTACAAGGGCGCGCATCAGGCGACGCTCGACCCGCTCGCCGCGCGCCGCCCCGACGGCGATCTCTTCATGTGGAGCGAGCAGCCCCGCGGGGCGGGGCTGGTCAACTCGGGCCACCCCGAATACAACAACTCGTCAGCCGCCGCGCTCCTCTCCTACGACGTGGGCCACTCGATCCCGTGGGACTGGCGCGTGAGCGCGTACACGTGGACGAAATCCATCGCGGCGGGCGCGTACCTCGTCTCCGTCATACTCCGGATTTACGCGGGCGCGTTCGGGAGGCTGACGCAAACAGCCGGCGCGGTCGTGAGCACCGGCGGCGCACTGTGGCTGTGGGTTACGCCGATCATCTCCGGCGGCTTCCTCGCCGTCACGGGCGCTCTACTGATTTGGGACTTGGAGCACCCGGCGCGCTTCTACATGATCTTCACCCGCCCGCAGTGGCGTAGCTGGCTGGTCAAAGGCGCGTTCGTCATCGCGGGCTACTCGCTCGTGCTCGCGCTCCACTTCCTGTCGGCGCTGGTCGGCAGAGGCGCTTGGACACTTCCGCTGATCGTGGCGGGCGTCCCCCTCGCGGCGATGACGGCGATTTACACGGCGTACCTCTTCGCGCAGGCGAAGGCGCGCGACCTGTGGCAGAACCCGCTGCTGCCGCCGCACCTACTCGTGCAGGCGCTCGTCGCGGGCTCCGCCGCCCTGCTCCCCTTCGCCGCGTGGCGCGACGAGCGCGCCGTCGCGCCGCTCGCGTGGGTGCTCTCGCTCTCAAGCGTCCTGCATCTACTCATGATCTGGGGCGAGACGACGCTCACGCACCCGACCGCGCACGCGCGCCTCGCCGCCCGCGAGATGACGAGCCGCCGCTACGCCGCCTACTTCCGCGCCGGGCTCGCGCTCACCTTCTTAGGCGCGCTCGCGCCCCTCATCGACATCGCCGCCGTCCCCCTCGCCCTCGCCGGGCTCCTCCTCTACGAGCACGCCTACGTGCAGGCGGGTCAGTCCGTGCCGCTGGCATGAAAGGGCGGGAAAGATAAAACCTGTGAATTGATTCCGACTACTTTGTGGAAGAACTTTGAGTTTGATGTTTGTGGCAAAGGTGAACCCGGCAATGAAGAGTGATGAATTGAACCAGCGGGTGAGCGCGTCGCGCGAAGAGACGGAGGCGCGGGGGGAGACTTTTTATCAGGGGCCGAGCCGGATCAATCTGGCGGCGTTCCCGCCGCGGGAGCGTTGGGGCGACTGGGTGGAGTTGGACTCGCGCGCGCACCCGCGCCTCAAGGAGCGGCGCTACACGCTAGTCCCCACCACCTGCTTCAACTGCGAGTCGGCGTGCGGGCTGCTGGCTTACGTCGATAAGGACTCCGGCGAGGTGCGGAAGTTCGAGGGCAACCCCGAGCACCCCGGCTCGCGCGGCCGCAACTGCGCCAAAGGCCCCGCCACGCTCAACCAGATCACGGACCCCGACCGCATCCTCTACCCGCTGAAGCGCTTAGGCAAGCGCGGCGAGGGCAGGTGGGCGCGCGCGAGTTGGGACGAGGTGCTCGACACGGTCGCGGCGCGCATCCGCAAGGCCATCGTCGAGAACCGGCACAACGAGGTGATGTACCACGTCGGGCGTCCGGGCGAGGACGGGTTCACCGAGCGCGTCCTGGCCGCGTGGGGCGTGGACGGCCACAACTCGCACACGAACGTCTGCTCGTCGTCGGCGCGCGCGGGCTACCAGTACTGGATGGGGCTCGACCGACCGAGCCCCGACTACGCGAACGCGCGCGTCATCTTCCTCATCAGCTCGCACCTCGAAACCGGCCACTACTTCAACCCGCACGCGCAGCGCATCATCGAGGCGAAGGCCGGCGGCGCGAAGATCATCGTCTTCGACACGCGCCTGTCGAACACCGCGACGCACGCCGACTACTGGGTCGCGCCGCACCCCGGCTCGGAGGCGGCCATCGTCCTCTCCGTCGCGAACCACCTCATCCAGAACGATCTTTACCACCGCGAGTTCGTCCGCCGCTGGTGGAACTGGGAAGAGTTCATGGCGGTCGAGCGGCCCGAACTGGCGACCGACTTCGAGACCTTCGAGCGCGTGCTGAAAGAGATTTACGCGCCGTACAGTTTCGACTACGCGGCGCGCGAGTCGGGCGTCGAGGCGAAGGTGATCGAGGAGATCGCGGCGGTCGTCGCCACGGCGGGCACGCGGTTTTCGAGCCACAACTGGAGGTCGGCGGCGGCGGGCAACAGCGGCGGCTGGCAGGTGGCGCGCACGCTCTTCTTCCTGAACGCGCTCCTGGGCGCGGTCGCCACCGAGGGCGGCGTCTACCCGAACGCGTGGAACAAGTTCGTGCCGAAGCCGATCCACGTCCCCGGCCACCCGCACACCTGGAACGAGATGACGTGGGCGCGCGAGTACCCGCTCGCGATGAACGAGCTGTCGTTTCTGCTGCCGCACTTTCTGAAGGACGGGCGGGGGCGCGTCGACACCTACTTCACGCGCGTCTACAACCCCGTGTGGACGAACCCGGACGGCTTCTCGTGGATCGAGGTCTTGAAGGACGAGAGTCTCGTCGGCTGCTACGTCGCGCTGACGCCGACGTGGAACGAGACCGCCTACTTCGCCGACTACGTGCTGCCGATGGGGCACGCCTCGGAGCGGCACGACATACACTCCTACGAGACGCACGACGCGCAGTGGCTCGGCTTTCGCCAGCCCGTGCTGCGCGAGGCGCGCGAGCGCGGCGGCGAGAAGATTACCGACACGCGCGAGGTCAACCCCGGCGAGGTCTGGGAGGAGAACGAGTTCTGGCTGGAGCTGACGTGGAGGATCGACCCGGACGGCTCGCTCGGCATTCGTTCCTTCGCCGAGTCCGAACAACGACCGGGCGAGCGCCTCGGCGTGGACGAGTACTACGGCTACATCTTCGAGAACTCCGTGCCGGGCCTGCCCGAACGCGCGGCTGAAGAGGGTTTGACGCCGCTCCAGTTCATGCGCCGCTACGGCTCGTTCGAGATCAGGAAGAAGATCGGCGCGGTCTACGAAGAGGCGGTGCCGCGGGCCGAGTTGGAGGACGCGCGCGTGGATCGCTTCGGGCGCGCCTACACGAGCGCGCCGAAGCCCGCGTCTTTGAACGTCGTGCCCGTCCCGACCGTCGATCCCGACGCGGAGGGCCGCCGCTTCGTCGGCGTCCAAGTCGACGGGGAGATCCGCCGCGGCTTCCCGACGCCGAGCGGTCGTTTGGAATTTTATTCCCGGACGCTCGCCGACTGGGGCTGGCACGAGTGGGCGCTGCCCACCTACATCAAGAGCCACGTCCACCCGGAAAAGCTCTCGGCGGATGAGACGATCCTGATCTCGACCTTCCGCCTCCCCGTGCAGGTTCACACCAGAAGCGCCAACGCCAAGTGGCTCGACGAGATCGCGCACACCAACCCGCTCTGGCTGCACACGTCGCACGCCGCGCGCCTCCGCGTGAAGACGGGCGATCTCGTCCGCGTCGAGACCGAGACCGGCTACTTCTGCGTGCGCGCGTGGGTGACGGAAGGCATCAAGCCGGGCGTCGTCGCGTGCAGCCACCACATGGGGCGCTGGAAGCTCGGCGAGGCGGGGCAGCGGCAGATGATGCCGACCGTCTCGCTCACGCGCGAGGGCACGCGCTGGACGCTCCGGCGCGGGCAGGGCGTCGCGCCCTACGAGTCAGCCGACGCCGACACGCAGCGCATCTGGTGGACTGACGTGGGCGTCCACCAGAACCTGACCTTCCCCGTCCACCCCGACCCCGTCTCCGGCCAGCACTGCTGGCATCAGGCGGTGCGCGTCACGCCCGCCCGGCCCGGCGACGCGCACGGCGACGTGTCGGTTGACACCGCGAAGGCGCGCGAAGTTTACAAACGCTGGCTCGCGGAGACGCGCCCCGCCGACGACTTCTCGCCCGACGGCACGCGCCGCCCCTACTGGCTGCTGCGCCCCCTGAAGCCCTCGCGCGAAGTCTACAGACTGCCAGCCGAGCCCGAACCCGTCGGCGTCGAGTGAAGCGCCCGCCGGGGGGTGATTGACGTGGGGCACCGAAGGGCGTGATTAAATAGCCGGGGGCGACGCCCACGGGTAACGGCGGCCTCACGAGCCGGCCCCGAACGCGCCGGGTCGCGCGCGGCCATTCGCGCGGCGTCTTTGAGTCGTGTCGCGCCGCGCTTCCGTCGCGGCGCGGTTTTGTGCGATGCTAGTCGGGCTAAGCGGTCGCCCGCCGTCGGCGGCGGCAAATATTTTATGTGCGGGGTGAAGTCAATGCGTTTACTTATTTCGCTGGCGCTCTCTTTCGTGCTCGCGCTCGCGCTGCTCGCCGCGTGCTCGCCGCGCGACGGCAGTTCGAGCGTGGCGGCGCAGAATCCGCAGGCGGCCAACGCCGCCGCGCAGCCCACGTCGCCGCAGCCGGGCGCGCCCGCGCAGGAGGGCGACGGCGTGCGCCGCGTCACGCAGCAGGAGTTGCGCGCGTCGATGGAGAAGGGCGAGGTGGCCGTCTTCGACGTGCGCGACAAGACGTCTTACGAGGCGGGCCACATCAAGGGCGCGAAGCTCGTCCCGTGGGATCAGGTCGAGCACCGGCTCGGCGAGTTCCCGAAGGACAAGCTCGTCGTCACCTACTGTGCTTGACCGAACGAACACACCAGCGCCCGTGCGGCGCAGACGCTCAAGGAAAAAGGCATCACCAACGTCGCGGCCCTCTTAGGCGGCTGGAACCTGTGGAAGAGCGCGGGCCTGCCGACCGAGACGGGGGACAAGTAGGACTGCGGGATTCGGATCGCGGATTTGTAGAAATCCTAAACCAACGCGTTCGACGGAGAAGCCCGCGCCTGAGGCCATCAAGCGCGGGCTTCTTCAATCCGCAATCCGAATCCCGCAACCCGCAATTCACATCTGCGGGACGGGCGCGGCGACGCGCACGGGGTCGGGCGTGAGGACGCGACCGGCGGGCACGCAGAGCACGGGGCACGGGGCGTTCCTGACGACGCGCTCGATCTCGGCCCCCAGGACGGGCGCGCCGCCGAAGAGGGCCTCGTGCGTGCTCGTGCCCATCACGATCAGGTCAACGTCCTCGTTCGTCGCGAGGCGGACGATCTCCTCGTAGGGCCGCCCCTCCGCCACGTGCGTCACGCACTTCCCCCCGCCCTCGTACTCGAACGTCTCCATCCGGCGGCGCACGTACTCGCGCAAGTCCGAGAGCGCGCGCGTGCCGCTCTCCGGGAAGAGGTCTGCGAGCTGCCCCATGTAGTCGCCGACGACGTAGATGCTGTGGAACTCCGCGCCCGCCTCGCGCGCCACCTCCGCCGCGAGTCTGGAGGCGGGCTGCGCCGACGGGCGGAAGTTCGTCGCCAGCAGCACGCGGTTGAGGCGGATCTCCGTCTGCCCCTCGCGGTGCGAGACGAACTCGCGCTGCGGCGGGCGCACCGCCAAGACCGGGCACGACGACTCGGCGATGATCTCCTCGGCGGTCGAGCCGAAGAGGGCGTGGCGGAGCCCGCGCCGCCCGTGCGTGGAGACCGTGACGAGATCGACGCCGAGCGCGCGCGCGGCGTCGGCGATCTCGCGACCGGGCCCGTCGCCCTCGGTGATGCGCGTCTCGACTTCGAGCCCGGCGAGCAGCGGGTCGGCCAGCACGGCGTCCACCTCGCGCCGCAAATTCCCCAGCCACTCGTTCTGGGGCTCGTCGAAGGCGCGCTGCGGGAGCGTCAGCAGGTTCGCGGGGACGCTCCCCTCCTGCACGCTGAAGAGGACGACGCGCCCGCCGCCCCCGCGCGCGAACGCCGCCGCGTACTTGAGCGCCGCGTGCGCGTGCTCCGTGAAATCGGTCGGGAAGAGTACGTTTCGGAATGGGAACATGATCAAGCCTCGTAACAAAGAATAGTCTAAAGTCTGAAGTCGTGAGTCAAGAGTCGAGAGGCCGGAATGAGTCTCGGGGTCGTGTGCGGTGTGTATCCGTCCTTTGACTCTTGACCCACGACTTCAGACTTCGGACTGTTAACGGCGTCGGGCCGTCCAGTTCGACGCGCGCCATGCGAGGTGGACGAGCTTGCCCGTCCAGCGCGGCGTCGGGGCGACGGCGGGCGGCTGATCGGGGCCGAGCCGTTCGACGGAAACGTCTGCGAAGATGAAATTCTCGGACTCGACGGGCGAGCCCGCCAGCCGCCGCAGCATCGCGATCTGCCCCGCGTGAGTCATGGCGTCGGCGAACGGCCCCTGCAACAGTCGCTCCGGCGACAGCCCGTTGAGCGGCGCGCCTTCCGCGAGGCGCTGGCCGAGATCGGCGACGACCGAATGGAAACGCTCGATCTCATCCTCGAACGTCGCGAGCGGCTCGGCGCGGAAGACGCCGCCGACGAAGAACGTGCGCGCGTAGCCGAGCACGCTTGTCATGTGCCGCACCAGCTCGCGCGGCGTGCGCGAGCCCGCCCCCGCTTCGAAATCCGCGAACCCCTCCGGCGCGCCCCGCACGGCCTTCTGCGTGCGGTACGCCAGCGCCGCGAGGAAGTGGCGCAGCAGCGCGCGCTTTTCATCGTCAGCCATCATCTTCGGAATGCGCGTGACGGGTGACAAGTGAAGAATGTTTTTGCCCGTCACCCGTCACCCGTCACGGCTTCCCTCACGTCCACCTGATGCCCGCGATGCGTTCGAGCTGCGGGGTGAAGTTGAAGCGGGCGAGTGCGCGCGGCCTGCGCTCGCCGAGCGCGGCGAGTTCGCGCGCGACCTCGCGCCTCACGCCGCGCGAGCCGCCGTCCGCCGCCGCCTCGCGCTCGACCACGCGGCGCAGCGCCTCGCACACGCCCGCGACGAACGCCGCCGCGTCGGCCCCGCGCGCGAGCCGCGACTCGCCGCCCTCGTACTCGACGCACGACGAGAGCGACAACAGGAACGGGTACTGCCCCGCCAGCTCCCCGCGCGCCTCGCGGAAGCGCGCGGCGAAGTCGGCGGTTCCCGCCGCGACGAGCGCGCGCTCGACCGACGCGATCAGCTCGCCGCTCAGTTGCAGCACGTTGCGCCGGTCGATCTCGTCCTGCGTGCGCGGCGACGCCTGCGCGCCGCCGCCCGCCGCCCGCGGGTCGCCGAAGATGGTCGCCGCCGCCGCGCGGTGCTCGCCCGCCTCCGCCGGCTCGAAGTCGCCCTCGAAGACGCTGACGCGACCGCCCGGCTCGCTCGCGCGCACGAAGACGCGCTGCAACGCCGCCTCGCCCTCGGCCTCTCTACCCGTCACGTGATCGCGCTCCCTGACGCGCGGTCGCTCCCGCGCCGCGAGGTAGATGTCGGCGTCGTACTCGTCAAGCTCGACGTGGACGCGCCCCTCGAAGTCGCGCTGCTGCAAGTGGCGCACGAGCGCGGCGAGGTTGACGTAAGACGTGTCGAGGTTCTGGTGGACGACGCGCGGGCGCGCGCCGCTTCGTTCGGGCATCGGGATTTTTCCGCCGTCAGTTTCGGGCGCGGCGGAGTTTAGCATAAATTCGTCCGTTGTCGGTTGTCCGTGGTCAGTTGTTAACTGTCAGTGGTCAGTTGTCCGTGGTCGGTGGTCAACCCCATCTCGCCACGATGCCTGCCGGCCACGTGCAACGGACGACTGACCACTGACCGCGGACGGATTTATGATAAACTGCGCGCGATTTATCCGCAGACACAACCCGTTCCGGCTCGACGACGCTCGCGCTCTACCCGGACGACGCTCGCGCTCTACCCGATCTTCGGAAAACTTCTAGGAGACCACGCACGTGCTTCGAGGACTCTTTCGCACGAAGAATCTGGACGACATTCTGGCGACCGCGGGCGGCGCGCAGTTCTCGCTCAAGCGCACGCTCGGCGCGTTCAACATCACGCTCCTCGGCATCGGCGCGATCATCGGCGCGGGCATCTTCGCCACCGTCGGCACCGCCGCCGCGGGCGACGCCGCCCGCCCCGGCGCGGGGCCGTCCCTGATGCTCTCCTTCGTCATCACGGCTGTCGTCTGCGGCTTCACCGCGCTCTGCTACGCCGAGTTCGCCTCGATGGTCCCGATCTCCGGCTCCGCCTACACCTACTCCTACTCGACGCTCGGCGAGCTGGTGGCGTGGATCATCGGGTGGGACCTGATCATCGAGTACGCGGTCGGCAACATCGCCGTCGCGATCAGTTGGGCGAACTACTTCCGCACGCTGATGGGCAACCTCGGCGTCGAAATCCCGGCGTGGCTCTCGACCGACTACCGCACCGCCGCCAAGCTCGCCGCCAACAACCCCGCGGGCTACGCCGAGCAGTTCGGCAGCGCGCCGCACCTCTTCGGGCACACGATCATTTTCAACCTGCTCGCCTTCCTCATCGTCGCGCTGATCACGGTCGTGCTCGTGTGGGGCATCCGAGAGTCGGCGAGCTTCAACGCCGGGATGGTGATGATCAAGATCACGGTGCTCCTGTTCTTCATCGGCATCGCGCTCTACTACGTCACGCCCGCGCACATGGTCCAGAACTGGCAGCCCTTCCAGCCCAACGGCTGGCGCGGCACCTTCACCGGCGCGGCGCTCGTCTTCTTCGCCTACATCGGCTTCGACGCCGTCTCGACGGTCGCCGAGGAGTGCAAGAACCCCTCGCGCGATCTGCCCATCGGCATCATCGCGTCGCTCGTCGTCTGCACCGTCCTCTACGTCGTCGTCGGCGCGGTCTTCACCGGCATCATCCCCTACCACGAGCTGGTGCAGAAGCTGGCGAACGAACAGGCCGAGCCCCTGACGATGGCGCTCGACCACGCCGCGCCGAAGGGCGTGGTGTGGCCCTCCACGCTCGTCGCCTTCGGCTCGGTCATCGCGCACACGGCGGTGCTCTTGGTCTTCCAGCTCGGCCAGCCGCGCATCTTCTTCTCGATGGCGAGGGACGGGCTGCTCCCTTCGGTCTTCGCGAGCGTCCACCCGCGCTTCAAGACGCCGCACGTGACGACGATCCTGACGGGCGTCTTCGTCGGCGGCATCGCCGCCTTCGCGAGCATCGACGAGATGGTCGATCTCACCAACATCGGCACGCTCTTCGCCTTCATCCTCGTCTGCGTCGGCATCCCCATCCTGCGCGTCAAAGACCCCGCGCGCGCGCGCCCGTTCCGCGTGCCGCTCGGCGCGTTCTTCCTCCCGCTGCTCGGCGCGGTCTCGTGCATCTTCCTGATGGTCTACCTCCCGCCCGCCTCTTGGTGGCGCTTCTTCGGCTGGCTCGTGCTCGGCTTCGCCATCTACCTCTCCTACGGCTACACGCGCAGCGCGGTCGGGCGCAAGATCGGGCGACCGGAGCGCACGCCCGCGTTCCTGAAACTCGCCGCGCTCGGCTTCCTCCTCGTCGCCGTCGGGCTCTTCACCATCCCGCACGACCTCGGGCCCTTCGCGATGTACGACACCGCGATGAAAGCCGCCGCGGACAGGCACAACCGCGCGGTCTACGGGCTCCTCCTGATCGCGGTCGGACTCGTGACGGGCGTCGTCGGAACCGTGCTCGGCGGCGCGGCGGCGCGCACCCCGAAGGGCGGGCGGGTTTGAGAAAGGCACAGGCGCGGAACGCGCCGACGAACGAGCGATGAATAAACCGTTCACCTTAATCGCGTCACTCGCGCTCAGCCTCGCCGCGCTCGCCGGCACGGCCCCGGCGCGCCGCGCGGGCCACGGCGCGCAGGCGATTGACCCTCCCGCGACGAGGTGCGACATACGGGCCTACGTCGTCGATCCCGACCCGCGCGGGCTCAACGTGCGCTCCGGCGCGGGCAAGGCGTTCCCCGTCGTCGGCACGATCAAGCACTTCAGCGACGCGACCGTCGGCGTGACGGTCGTCGGCGCGACCGGCCAGTGGGTCTTGATCAAGGACGCCGAGACGCAGGAGGAGGGCGCGTCGGCGTTCAAGGGGTCGGGGTGGGTCTACGCGCCCATGCTCGCCACGCAGACGAGGAACTACACGGGCCTCGATCCCGACGCGCCGAGGGTTAAAATCTTCAAGGCGCAGAGCAGGCGGAGCGCGGTCGTCACCGTCCTGCCGAACGAGACCGAGGTGAACCTCGTCGGCTGCAAGGGCGCGTGGGCGCAGGTGCGCTACAAGAAGTTCGAGGGCTGGCTCGATCCCGACTCGCAGTGCTCGAACACGCTGACGACCTGCTCCTGAGGCGCGACCGGGCCGCGCCGCCGGGAAGTGTCCTGATTTAAATTCTGCTCCGTGCATCCTCCGTGCCCTCTATGACTCTGTGGTGAGTGCTTCTGATTCATACCTCACCACAGAGGCACAGAGATCACGGAGGGGGCACAGAGAAAAGCTCTAATTAGGTCACTACTCCGGCGGCGCAGCGAACCGCGCGGCCAGCGAAACTGATATGAAAATTCTGGTGCTCGGCGCGGGCCGCATGGGGCTCGGCGCGGCTTACGATCTCGCGCACAACTCCCCGGAAGTTTCGTCCGTCACGGTCGCAGACGTTGACGGCGAGAGAGCGCGCGCCGTCGTCGAAACCGTCGCGAGCCCGAAGCTCACGCCGCGGCAGATCGACGTGGAAGACTCGGCGCGCGTCGTCGCGCTGATGCGCGGGCACGACGCCGCGATCAGTTGCGTCACCTACTTCCACAACCTCGGGCTCGCGCGCGCGGCCATCGAGGCGCGCACGAACTTCTGCGATCTGGGCGGCAACAACTCGGTCGTCGACGCCGAACTCGCCTTGGACGCCGAGGCGCGCGCCGCCGGTGTCAACGTCATCCCCGACTGCGGGCTCGCCCCCGGCATGGTCGCGGTGCTTGCCGCGCACGGCGCGGAGAGGTTCGACGAGTTGGAAGCCGTGCACATCCGCGTCGGCGGCCTGCCGCTCGCGCCCAAGCCGCCGCTCGACTACCAGATCGTCTTCTCGGTCGAGGGGCTGATCAACGAGTACGTCGAGCGCGCGAGAGTCGTGCGGGAGGGGCGCATCGTCGAGGTCGAGTCGATGACGGAGCTTGAGGAGTTAGAGTTCCCCGCGCCGTTCGGCAGGATGGAGGCGTTCCAGACCTCGGGCGGCACTTCGACTCTGCCCGACACCTTCCTCGGTCGGGTGCAGGAACTCGACTACAAGACGATCCGCTACCCCGGCCACTGCGCGCAGTTCAAGCTGCTCATCGATCTCGGCCTCGCCTCAAGCGACGAAGTCGATCTCGGGGGCGCGCGCGTCGCGCCCCGCCGGCTCCTCGGCGAGCTGCTGGTGCGACACCTCCCCGCCGACGAGCCCGACGCCGTTTTAGTCCGCCTCGAATTCCGCGGCTCGCACGGGGGCGCGGCGCGACTCCTGCGCTACGACATCATCGACCGCTTCGACGAGCGCACGCGCCTCTCCGCCATGCAGCGCACCACGGCCTTCCCCGCCTCCGTCGTCGCGCAGACGATGGCGCGCGGGCTGACGACATCCAAGGGCGCGCTCCCGCAGGAGCGTTGCATCCCGCCCGCCCCCTTCGTCGCCGCCCTCGCCGCCCGCGCCATCAACGTCGAAGAGAGTTTCATCGACTGATCGGTCAAGGAACGATGAAGTAGGAACGATGAACGATGAAGTAAGAGCCGGTAGTCTTAACTTCATCGTTCATCGTTCATCGTTCATCGTTTCTTCTCAGCTCGCCTTGGCCCAGTCGCCCCCCTCGCGCGCGCCGCCCGTCCACGGAGCGTCGTGGAAGCGCGGGCGGCGGCGGATGCGGCTGAAGACGTAGAGGTTGAGGAAGTGCATCCCGCCGAGGACGACGAGCACGAGCCCGACCTTCCACGAGAGCGCCTCGATCCCCTCGCGCAGGCTCGTCACGTCGTAGCCGAGCTTCAGGGCGAGGCTCACGTAGCCGAAGTTGATCAGGTAGAAGCCGACGACGAGCAGGTGGTTGACCGAGTCGGCTAAGGATTCGTTGCCGTGGAAGACGTCGACGAGGAAGACGCGACCGTTCTTGTGCAGCGTGCGCGCGACCCAGACGGTGAGCGCGACGCTTATCGAGACGTACGAGAGGTAAGTGAAGACGATGATCTGGTTGCTCATGGCAAGCCTCCGTGGTTTTCGGGTTCGGCGTTTCCGACCGCCGCCGACGCCGAACGCGCGCCGGGCATCCTCCCCGGTAACAACCGCCGTGCCGCGCGCGAAAACCCTTCGGGCGCGCGTCTTTCGTGCGCCTTCACGCGCGCGGCGGCTGGCAAGCTGCTCAACGCCGCGCCCGTTCTTGGCAACTTGCCAACTCCGGGAGCGCGGGTTAGTCCGCGGCTCGCGCGCTGCGCTATAATGCGCGCGTCTTTCGGTCGGGCCTGATCGCGCACACAAACACACAGAACACGGAGTTGAGGAAGAGGCATGAACGCACTCCCGATCATCGTCGGCGCGCTCTGCGTGATGGCGATCTCCTACCGCTACTACTCGGCCTTCATCGCCGCCAGAGTCCTCGCCCTGGACGACTCGCGCCCCGTCCCCTCGCAGACGATGTACGACGGGCACAACTACTACCCGACGAACAAGTGGGTGCTCTTCGGCCACCACTTCGCCGCCATCAGCGGCGCGGGGCCGCTCGTCGGCCCCGTCCTCGCCGCGCAGTTCGGCTTCCTGCCCGGGCTGCTCTGGCTCGTCATCGGCGTCTGCATCGGCGGGGCCGTCCACGACTTCATGATCCTCGCCGCGAGCGTGCGACGCCGCGGCAAGTCGCTCGCCGAGATCGCGCGCACCGAGATCAGCCCGCTCTCCGGCGTCGTCGCAGGCGTTGCGATCCTCTTCATCGTCGTCATCGCGCTCGCGGGTTTAGGGCTCGTCGTCGTCAACGCCTTGGCCGAATCGCCGTGGGGGACGTTCACGGTGGGCTTCACGATCCCGCTCGCGCTCCTGATGGGGCTCTACATGTACCGCTTCCGCAAGGGGCGGATCGGCGAGGGGACCGTGATCGGCATCGTCGGCCTCTTCGTCGCCGTCGTCGTCGGCGGTCGCATCGCCGAGTCTTCGTGGGCCGCCTCGTTCACCTTCTCGAAGAACACGGTGACGCTTTTGATGGCGGCCTACGGCTTCGTCGCGTCGGTGCTGCCCGTGTGGATGCTGCTCTGCCCGCGCGACTACTTGTCGTCGTACCTGAAGATCGGGACCATCGCGTTTTTGATCTTCGGCGTCATCCTCGTCCACCCGAATCTGAACATGCCCGCCTTCACGCCCTTCACGGCGGGGGGCGGCCCCGTCATCCCGGGCAAGCTCTACCCGTTCGTCTTCATCACCATCGCGTGCGGCGCGATCAGCGGCTTCCACGCGCTCATCTCTTCGGGCACGACGCCGAAGATGGTCATGAAAGAGACGGACACGCGCATGATCGGCTACGGCGCGATGCTGATGGAGGGCGTGGTCGGCGTCGTCGCGCTCGTCGCCGCCTCGTCGCTCTTCCCCGGCGACTACTTCGCCATCAACACCAAGGTCGACACGCCCGAGCAGAAGGCGGCCTACGTCCGCATGGTCGAGTCTCACACCTCCGAGGGCTTCGACCTCCAGCCGAAAGAGATCGATCAACTGCAGGCCGAGTCCGGCGAGAAGAACCTGCGCGGGCGCACGGGCGGGGCCCCGACGCTCGCCTTGGGGATCGCCAAAATCTTCAACGCGATACCGGGCATGACGGGCCTGATGAAGTACTGGTATCACTTCGCGATCATGTTCGAGGCGCTCTTCATCCTGACGACGATTGACACGGGGACGCGGGTCGGTCGCTTCCTCGTCGGAGAGTTCGCCGGGCGCTTCTACAAAAAATTCGAGGAGCCGACGTGGCTGCCGGGCTCCCTCGTCACGACGGCCCTGGTGGTCGCGGGCTGGGCGGCGTTCATCTGGTCGGGCTCGATCTCGACCATCTGGCCCATGTTCGGCGTCGCCAACCAACTGCTCGCCGCGGTCGCGCTCTGCGTCGCGACGACCGTCATCATCAACTCCGGCAGGGCGCGCTACGCGTGGACGACGATTGTCCCGCTCGCCTTCGTCGGCTCGACGACGCTCGTCGCCGGGTGGATGTCGATCAAAGACATCTTCCTCCCGCTCGCGCGCAACCCGAAGACCGCGACGCAGGGCTACGTCGATGCCGCGCTCACGGCGATCCTGATGGCGGCGGCGGTCGTCATCCTCTTCGACTCGATCCGCCGCTGGACGGGCGCGCGCCGCCGCCCCGAGCCGACCGCCGAACAGCCGGTCGTCGCCGAGCAGCCGCTCCCGCAGACCGCGGGCTGAGGGCGTCGCCGACAAACTAACGGGGGCACCGGCAAATGACTCGAACGCCTCGCACGCGTTCGCCCGCGTCCCGCGCGCTCGCCGCCGTTCTCGGCGGATCGACGCGGGCGGCGGCGGGCCCGCCCCCACGTTTAGTCCGGTCTTGTTAGCCGCTCTTTAGTACGGCAGCGGACGGCGCGCGCGTCGTCGAGCAGCCTCGCCGCGCTCTACAGGTTGGACAGATTCAATAGAAATCGGCAATAATTACCGCTTTCTGGCGCGACTTGCTGGCGGCTGTGGTGTAGGGGACGTGCTTCCCGTTGCGTCTTCGTTTGTTCGCGTACATCCGCCCGGGGCGAGGCCCGCGCCGGTTCGTTCACCTTCAGACACCAAAATCGGAAAGGAAATTCTCTGACGTGGATTTTAACAAACGCTTTTCTAACTTCAGACTGCACGCGCCGCGCCGCTTCGCGCTCGCGCTCTTAGCGTGCCTCGCGCTCGCCGCCGCCGTCTCCCCGGCGGCGCTCGCGCAGCCGCACACAGACCCTTCGGCCCCGGCTGACGCGCGCGGCGCGGGCGCGCCGGCGCGGCAGGCGACGACGACCGCCGCGACGCGGCACGGGGGCGGCGAGGCGAACCTCGTGCTCCCCGACCTCTCCCGCGTGCGCTTCCTCGGCGACCGCATCGACGGCCACACGCTGCTTCTGACGGGGCTCGTCATCTGCGCCCTCGGCCTCGTCTTCGGGCTGATGATCTACACGCAACTGAAGAACATGCCCGTGCACCGCTCGATGCGCGAGATTTCCGAGCTGATCTACGAGACCTGCAAGACCTACCTCGTCACGCAGGGCAAGTTCATCCTCGTCCTCGAAGCCTTCATCGCCGTCGTCATCGTGCTCTACTTCGGCTGGCTCTCGCCGCCCGCCGATCCGAACGCCTCGGTGGGCCTGCGCGTCCTCGTCATCCTGCTCTTCAGCCTCGTCGGCATCGCGGGCTCTTACGGCGTCGCGTGGTTCGGCATCCGCGTCAACACCTTCGCCAACTCGCGCACGGCCTTCGCCTCCTTGCAGGGCAGGCCCTACCCGATCTACGCGATCCCGCTCCGCGCCGGCATGAGTATCGGCATGATGCTCATCAGCATCGAGCTTTTGATCATGCTCTGCATCCTGCTCTTCGTCCCGCGCGACTACGCGGGCCCCTGCTTCATCGGCTTCGCCATCGGCGAGTCACTCGGCGCGGCGGCGCTCAGGATCGCGGGCGGCATCTTCACCAAGATCGCCGACATCGGCTCCGACCTGATGAAGATCGTCTTCAAGATCAAGGAGGACGACGCGCGCAACCCCGGCGTCATCGCCGACTGCACGGGCGACAACGCGGGCGACTCGGTCGGCCCCTCGGCGGACGGCTTCGAGACCTACGGCGTGACGGGCGTCGCGCTGATCACCTTCATCCTGCTGGGCGTCACCGATCAGGCGACCGTCGCGGTGCAGCTCCTCGTCTGGATATTCGTCATGCGCATCATGATGGTCGTCGCCTCCGCGCTCTCCTACTTCGTCAACGAGGCGATAGCGAAGTCGCGCTACGGCAACTCGCAGGCGATGAACTTCGAGAAGCCCCTGACGTCGCTCGTCTGGATCACGTCGGTCGTCTCGGTCGTGCTGACCTACCTCGTCTCCTACCTGATCATCCCCGACCTGCGCGGCGACACGACGCTCTGGTGGAAGCTCGCCTCGATCATCTCCTGCGGCACGCTCGCCGGGGCGGTCATCCCCGAGCTGGTCAAGGTCTTCACCTCGACCGAGTCGCGCCACGTCAAGGAGGTCGTCACCTCGTCCGAGGAGGGCGGCGCGTCGCTCAACATCCTGTCCGGGCTCGTCGCCGGCAACTTCTCCGGCTTCTGGCTCGGCATCTCCATCGTCGCGCTGATGGCCATCGGCTACGCCTTCAGCCTCTACGGCCTCGGCGCGCTGATGGTCGCGCCCGCCGTCTTCGCCTTCGGGCTCGTCGCCTTCGGCTTCCTCGGCATGGGGCCCGTGACCATCGCCGTCGACTCCTACGGGCCCGTCACCGACAACGCGCAGTCGGTCTACGAGCTGTCGCTCATCGAGCAGGTGCCGAACGTCGAGGCGGAGGTGAAGCGCGACTTCGGCGTCGACGTGAACTTCGACCGCGCCAAGCACCTGCTGGAGGAGAACGACGGCGCGGGCAACACGTTCAAGGCGACGGCGAAGCCGGTCCTGATCGGCACGGCGGTCGTCGGCGCGACGACGATGATCTTCTCGATCATCATGACGCTCACCGCCGGGATGACCACCAACGTCGAGAGCCTGTCGCTTTTGCACGCGCCCTTCGTGCTCGGGCTCATCACGGGCGGCTCGATCATCTACTGGTTCACGGGCGCGTCGATCCAGGCCGTGACGACGGGCGCGTACCGCGCCGTCGAGTTCATCAAGAACAACATCAACCTCGACGCCGAGAAGGCGAGCGTGGAGGACTCGAAGAAGGTCGTCGAAATCTGCACGAAGTACGCGCAGAAGGGGATGTTCAACATCTTCCTGACGGTCTTCTTCGCCGCGCTCGCCTTCGCCTTCGTCGAGCCGTTCTTCTTCATCGGCTACCTCTTCTCCATCGCCATCTTCGGCCTCTATCAGGCGATCTTCATGGCGAACGCGGGCGGCGCGTGGGACAACGCCAAGAAGATCGTCGAGGTCGAACTCAAAGCGAAGGGGACGCCGCTGCACGACGCCTGCGTCGTCGGCGACACGGTGGGCGACCCGTACAAGGACACTTCCTCGGTCGCGCTCAACCCCGTCATCAAGTTCACGACGCTCTTCGGCCTGCTCGCCGTCGAACTCGCCGAATCCCTGCGCCGGAGCCGCGGCGGCGACGCGACGCTCAACTTCGCGCTCGCCGCCGTCTTCTTCGCCGTCGCCTGCTTCTTCGTCTGGCGCTCCTTCTACGGGATGCGCATCGGCACGGAGGTGACGGACGTGCGCGTCAAGGAGATGGGCGCCGACCGCGAGGGCGTCGCCGCGGACTGATGAAAGCCGTGACGGGTGGCGGGTGACAAGATAAACCCGTGAACCGTGACGGGTGACAGGTGACAGGTAAGAAGGGTTTTCACCCGTCGCCCGTCACGGTTTACAATCTTCTCCCGTCACGGTTCACGGTTTACGGCTTCTTACTTGTCGCCCGTCGCCCGTCACTTGTCACGAGGTATTCGCTATGAACTCTTACGCCAAGGCCGAAACTTTCGCGGGCGCGCTGCTCGCGCCGCTCGATCGGATGAAGCAGGTCGCGCTCGTCGTCGCGTTCAGTCTGCTGACCGCGCTCGCGGCGCAGGTCGTCATCCCCTTGCAGCCCGTGCCGATCACGGGCCAGACGTTCGCCGTGCTGCTCGCGGGCGCGCTCTTGGGATCGCGCCTCGGCGCGCTGGCGATGTTCCTCTACCTGTTCGAGGGCGCTTCCGGGTTGCCGTTCTTCCGCGGCGGTGCGTCGGGCGTCGCCTACATGACGGGCGCGACGGGCGGCTACCTGCTGGCGTACCCCGTGGCGGCTTACGTCGTGGGGCTGCTCGCGGAGCGCGGTTGGGACAGGAGGTTCCTCACCGCCGCGGCGGCGATGTTCGTGGGCTCGCTCATCATCCTCGCGGGCGGCTGGCTGTGGCTCTCGCGCTTCGTCGGCGCGGCGCAGGCCCTCCGGCTCGGCGTCGCGCCCTTCGTCATCGGCGACCTCGCCAAGATCGCGCTCGCCGCCGCCGCCCTGCCCGCCGGGTGGCGTCTCGTCGGTCGGCGCAAGAACCCGCGCGCGCGTTGAGGCGTGCGGCGGTCGCCGCCGAAGTCTGACCGAAAAACATCGGGCCGCCCCGCGTGACGCAACACGCGGGGCGGCCCGATGTTTATAACGATTCGCGGCTCTCCCCTGGGAGCGCGGGCATCCTGCCCAGCCTGTGCGTGCTTCAGCACGCTTCAAAAGTCTCGCTACAACTCAACATCGAGCTTTA
>DASVQC010000111.1:0-14111 GCA_036389335.1 Pyrinomonadaceae bacterium
GTAGATCGATCTCATCATCCCCTTCTCGCGCGCCTCTTCGGGAACCTTCTCCATGTACTCGCGCACGCCCTTGTAGGTCTTGTAGTAGTCGTCGATGACCTGCTTCGCCTCCTTGCGCGAGATGCCGACGCGCTGCGAGAGGCCGAAGGGCTCGACGGCGTAGGCGATGGCGAAGTTGACGATCTTGGCGAAGCGCCGCTTCTCCTTCAGCTCCGCCGGGGTCTTCGCATTGAAGACGAGGCGGGCGGTCTGCGCGTGGATGTCCTCGCCGTGCTTGAAGGCTTCGAGCATCTTCTCGTCGCGCGTGATGTGGGCCAAGAGGCGCAGCTCCAACTGTGAGTAGTCGGCGGCGACGAAAACGTTGCCGCGCTCGGGCACGAAGGCGCGGCGGATCCTCTGGCCCAGCTCCGTGCGGATCGGGATGTTTTGCAGGTTCGGCTCGCTCGACGAGAGACGGCCCGTGGCCGTCACGGTCTGGTTGAGCTGCGAGTGGATGCGACCGTCCGCGCCGATCTGCTGCGGCAGCGCGTCGGTGTAAGTGGCCTTGAGCTTGTCCAGCTCGCGGTACTCGATGATGAGGCGCGGCAGCTCGTACTGCTGCGCCAGCTCGTCGAGCACGGCGCGGTTCGTCGAGACCTGGCCCGTCGAGGTCTTGCGGCCCGTGCTGATGTTGAGCGACTCCAAAACTTCGCCCACCTGCTTCGGCGATCCGATCTTGAACTCGCGCCCGGCCACTTTGTAAATCCGCGCGGTCAGCTTCTCAAGCTCCGCGCCGAAGAGCTTCGACAACTCGCCGAGCGCCTTCGTGTCCACTTTGAGCCCCGCGCGCTCCATCCTGTAGAGCAGCGGCGCGAGCGGTATCTCCACGTCCGTGTAGAGGGCTTCGAGCCCCTGCTCCAGGATGCGGCCGTGCAGCACGTCGGCGACCTGCGCGGTGTAGTCGGCGGTCTCCGCCGCGCGGTAGTGCGACTGCGCCCAGCCTTCGGGCGTCTCCTCCGACCAGCCGCCGACGCCGACGGCTTCGCGCGCCAGATCGGCCAGATCGTACTTGCTCCGCACGGGGTCGAGCAGGTACGCGGCGAGCAGGGTGTCGTCGGTGAGCCCCTCGACGGCGATGTCGAGCGCGGCGAGCAGCGCCGTGGCGCGCTTGAGATCGTGGACTGATTTGGAGAGCAGGCCGTTGGCGAGCACGTCGCGCAGCGGCGCCGTAGCGGCCTCCGCGCCGCCCTCGAAGTCTTCGAGATCGACGAAGGCGGAGACGTTCGGCGCGGTCGAGATGGCGACGCCCGAGGGGCGCGCCTCGTCGCGCGCGCCGCCCTGTTGCCCCGCGCCCGCGGGCGTCGAATCCGCGACCGAGAACGACCAGTGCTCCGCGTCCCACAGCTTGCGCGTGAGCTGTTCGAGTTCTTCGGGGGTGCGAACCCGGCGGTAGTTGCGCTCGGACTGCGCGCCGCCTTCGACGTCCCCGGCGGCGTCGGCGAACTCGCGCGTGAGCGACTGAAATTCCAGCTCGCGGAACAGCTTGTAGGCGGCGGCGCGGTCGGGGGCTTGGCAGCGGAGCCGGTCGAGGTCGAGCTTGATGTTCACGTCCGTCTTGATCGTCGCCAGCTCTTTCGACTGAAGGATCAGCTCGGCGTTGTCGCGCAGGGATTCGCGGTACGTCTTGTGCTTGACCTGCTCCCAGTTCTTCAAGGCGTTCTCGATTGATCCGAACTCCTTGACGATCTGCACCGCGCCTTTCGCGCCGATGCCGGGCGCGCCCGGAATGTTATCGACCGCGTCGCCCATCAGGCCGAGGAGATCGACGATCTGGGCGGGCGGCACGCCGAACTTGTTCGTGACCCACGCCTCGTCGCACCACTCGACGGGCGGGACGGGCTCCTTGCGCTTGACGTTCTGCGAGTTCTGCCTCATGCAGACGATCAGGGGATCGCTGACGAGCTGCGTCATGTCCTTGTCGTTCGAGACGATGACCGCCTGAAGCCCGCGCGCCGCACACTGCACGGCGAGCGCGCCTATGACGTCGTCGGCCTCGAAGCCGGGGGCGTTCAGGATCGGCACGTTGTAGGCCTCGCAGACCCGTATGATGTAGGGGATCTGCGACGTCAGCTCGCCCGGCATCTCGGCGCGGTTCGCCTTGTAGCCGACGTTCATCTCGTGGCGGAAGGTCGGCACCTCCGACTCGAAGACGGCGGCGACGTAGTGCGGCTTCTCGTCGGCGAGCAGCTTGCGGAGCATGTTGGTGAAGACGAAGACGGCCTGCGTCACCTGCCCGCGGCTGTTCGTCAGGGGCTCCATGCGCGCGCCCATCGGCGCGAAGAAGGCGCGGAAGATGTGCGAGAACGAGTCGATCAGGAAGACGCGCTCGGTCGGCTTCACCGGCTCGGAAGATTTTTTCGACGGCATTGTGCCGTCGATGATATGTAAAGCCGTGACGGGTGACAAGTGACAGGTGACGGGCTCGAACGGCTAAGAGCTGTTAGCTATTAGCTATTAGCTGTTAGCTGTTAGCTGTTAGCTGTTAGCTGTTAGCTCTCGACGGTTTACGATTCGGGGGGCCTGTCGCGCGCGAGCAGCAGAGGCGGCGGGCGTGTGTCGCCGTCGCGCCACAGGCGGGCGGGGTGTGGTTGGGGGCGGGGCGCGGTTTATTCGGGTTTCGCGGCGCGGGGCGCGGGGCACGGGTGTTGCTCGATAGTTGATCGCTCCGAATGAAATGAAGCGCGCCCGCTTCGACCTTGAAAGGAATCATCCGCAACTTTGATCAGACAGACGACCATCGGAAGCGCGGTCGAGACGACGGGGCTCGGCCTGCACACGGGCGTGCAGGTGAGGGTCGGGCTCCTGCCCGCGCCGCCCGACACCGGCTACATCTTCCTGCGCGCAGACCTCGACGACTTTGAAATCCCCGGCACCGTCGAGCACGTCTCGCACTCGTCTTACGCCACGACGCTGATGCGCAAGGGCGTCACGCTCTCGACGGTCGAGCACCTGCTGGCGGCGCTGCGCGGCGCGGGCGTGGATAACGCCTACGTCGAGGTGGACAACCTTGAGCTGCCGATCATGGACGGCTCTTCCGAGGCGTTCGCGGGGATGATCGAGCGGGCGCGCGTCGTCGAGCAGCCCGCCGCGAGGCGCGCCCTGCGCGTCTTGAAGAAGGTCTCCGTCTCGGAAGGGCCGAGGCGCATCAGCGTCGAGCCGTCGGAGGGCTTCGAGATCGACTGCGTGATCGACTTCCCGCACCCGCTCATCGGCGTGCAGCGTCTGGAGTTCGACGCCCTGGAGCCCGGCGCGTTCGCGCGCGAGATCGCGCACGCGCGCACCTTCGGTTTCACCGAGGAGATCGAGATGCTGCGCCGCGCCAACCTCATCCGCGGCGGCTCCATCGACAACGCCATCGTGCTCACGCCCGAAGGGATGCTAAACCGCACGCCCCTGCGCTCGCCGGACGAGTTCGTGCGCCACAAGATACTCGACATCGTCGGCGACCTCGCGCTCCTCGGGATGCCGCTGCTGGGGCGCGTCCGCGCCGAGCGCAGCGGCCACCTCTTCCACGCGATGCTGATACGGAAGCTCCTGCGCGACGACACGGCTTGGGAGGTCGTCGAGATGCACGCCGGGGCGAGCCTCCACGCCGCGCGCTGAGACGCGCCTCAACGCCTCCCGTCACGCCCGTCCCCGTCGCCGCGCGCCGCGCCGCCCCCCCCGCGCGCGCGCGGCTGCTCGGCGTACTTCGGGAGCGACTCGATGAGGTAGTCGGCTGAGAGCCAGAGGCTCCAACTGTGGTGGTAGAAGGCGACGGGGAACAGGATCGCGACGGCGAAGAGGATGGCGAGCAGCAGGTCGAAGTTTTTACCGAGGAGCGCGAGCCCGGCGAAGTAGGCGGCGAGCACGACCAGCTCGGTCGTCAGCACGTTGGCGACGATGGCGCCGACGAAGAAGCCCTCCTCGCGCTTGAAGAGCGAGCGGCACGCGGGGCAGTGGTGCTTGACGTGGAAGGGCCGCTCGAAGACGGACGCCCGACCGCACGCCGGGCAGCGGAGGAGCAGGCAGCGCGCCGCCGCCCGTTTGAGGGAACGTCGATCCGGTTTCCCGCTCACGCCGACATCATAACACTCCGGGCGCGCCCGCTTTCCGAGCGTCGGGCGTTCAGTCTTCCCTCACGAACTCGTAGAAGATTCGCAGGCGCAGCTCCGCGCCGACGATCTCGTGGCGCACCTCCCTCGCGCGCAGGCGCAGGGACCCGCCGCTCGAAAGCTTCCTGAGCGGCAACTGCGCCGAGACCTGTTCGGCGCGCAGAATCTCTATGGGGTTGACGCGCGCGTCGAGCGCGTCCTGCACGAGGCCCGTCAAGCCGCTGTCGAACAAGGAAGGGACGTTTTTGAGGTGCACGGCGCGCACTTCGACGCGCGCGGCGAGCGCCTGCTTCGCCGGATCGAACGCGAGGCTGAGCGCGGCGTCGGCCCAGCCCTCGAACTTGAGGCAGCCGGCGAGCGGCGCGGAGTAGGAGCCGCGGAACGCGACCGCCGCGTTGACGCGACCGTCGCGGAAGCGCACCGACGTGCGCGTGCCCGCCGTCTCGCGCGCGAGGCTTAGCTCGCCGGGGCAGTCGCCGCCCCGCGCCCCGCCGCCGAGCGGGAAGGTCGGCGGCTGCGGCAGCGTGAACAGCGCCTCGACGAGCGCGTTGAACGTCTGCTCGTTGATGGTGACGACGACCTCGCCCGCGGGCGTCGGCTTCGCCTCGCGCGCACCATTCGCCTGCGCGCAGACGTTCGCGCACAGCGCGGCGCACACGACCGCGCTCGACAACGCCCGGCGCGCGCGCCCGGCTAATCTGCTCGCCCTCACTTCACTTCGCATCGATCGAATCTTTGAACAGGACGGGTATTACTCTGTAGAAGCTGCTGATCGAATCGCCCCGTTCGACCGCGCCGCGGAGCAGTTGCTTATAGACTTTGGCGGTCGGGAAGACGCAGTTGTCATCGTCGAAGCAGACCCCCCACCCGTGCTCGCTCTCGCGCCACCGCCCGCCGAAATTGGCGATGACGCACTCGCCCGGGAAAGCCCCGATCACGTTCGAGAGCGGCGCGATCAACTCTTCGCTGAAGTTGACCCTGATCCGCTCGATGTAGCCTTCCACCCACTCGACCGACTTCTCGTCGTAACTCAACTTGACGCCGAGGTCGGCGTCGATGCCGGCGATGAACTTCCCGGCGGCCTCCTTCAACTCTCTTCCATGATCGATCAGAGGCCGCTGCGGATGATGTCGTGCAGGCGGAGGAGCCCGACCGCGCGGTTTTCCGGATCGACGACCGGCAGGACGGAGATTTGCGACGGTCGGTTCTCCATCAACTGGAGCGCGGCGTAGGCGAGCGCGCCGGGCGTGGTGACGGCGGGCTCGCGCGTCATGATCTCGGAGCAGGCGAGCGCGCCGAGGTCTTCGGGCCGCGTGCGTTCGAGCGCGCGGCGCAGGTCGCCGTCGGTGATGACGCCCGCGAGCCGCCCCGCGCCGTCCAAGACGCTGACCGCGCCCAACCCGCCGCGGCTGATCGCGCGCACGGCTTCCAAGAGCGTCGCGTCGTCGCGGACGGTCGGGTTCTCCGCCCCGCCGTGCATGAGATCGCCGACCTTGAGCATCAGGCGCTTGCCGAGCCGACCCGCCGGGTGGTTCAGGGCGAACTCTTCCGGCGTCAGGCGCTTGTACTGCATGAGCGTGAGCGCGAGCGCGTCGCCGATGGCGAGCGCGACGGTCGTCGAGGTCGTCGGCGCGAGGTTGAGCGGGCAGGCTTCCCTTTCGACGCCCGCGTCGAGGGCCACGTCGGCGCGCGAGGCCAGGCTCGACCGCAAATTCCCGACGACGGCGACGAGCGGCACCGCGCGGTGCTTGAGGAACGGGAGCATGGCGAGTATCTCGTCGGTCTCGCCGCTGTTGCTCACCACCACGACCACGTCGCCGCGCGCGACCACGCCGAGCCCGCCGTGCAGCGCGTCGGAAGGGTGCAGGTAGACCGAGGGCGTGCCCGTGCTCGTCAGCGTCGCCGCGATCTTCTGCGCGACGTTGCCCGACTTGCCGACGCCGACGACGACCACCTTCCCCGCGCACGCCGCCAAGAGCGCGATGGCGCGCTCCACCTCCGCGCGCCCCGCCCGCCGCGCCGTCTCGCCGATGGCCTCGGCTTCGAGCGCGAGAAAATTCTTGAACTGCGCGAAGTGATCTTGATCGTTCATCCGGTCAGCCGTCTGGCGCGGCGCGCGCTTCGTGCGCGAAGTTGGAGCATACGATGAAGGTGAGAGCGGCGACAAGACGGTGCGGTCGGCGTCGGGCGGTCGGCGGAGTCCGCGCGTCTGCGCCGCCGCTGGCTCGCGCGCACGGGGCTGTGTTATTTTATTGTCCCAACGTTCTTATGCTCGCGTAGCTCAGTGGATAGAGCGTTCGCCTCCGGAGCGAAAGGTCGCAGGTTCGACTCCTGCCGCGAGTATCTCTCTCTTATGCAACCGATCAGTCGGAAGCGTCGGCGGAGGCTGCCTGCTCCTGCCGCGCGCCGCGCCGGGCTGTGACAACCCTCGGAGGTTCGATGAAAAAGTTCAAACTGATCGCACTCCTGCTCCTCCTCGCGCTGCTGCCGCTTGAGGCCGCGCCGCAGCAGTCGCAGGGGGCCGCGGCTGTCGCGCCCGCGTCGGCGGCGCTGGCGCCGGCGACCGTCGAGTCGTCGAAGCGGATCACCGCCGCGCGCCTCAAAGAGCACCTGAGCGTCGTCGCGTCCGACGCCATGGAGGGGCGCGACACGCCTTCGAAGGGGCTGGACGCGACGGCCAAGTACATCGCCGACGAGCTCAAGAAGCTCGGCCTGAAGCCCGCGGGCGACGACGGGACTTACTTCCAGCGCATCGCCCTCAAGCGCGAGAAGGTCGATCCCGTGCGCACCACCTTCACGCTCGGCGAACAGACCTACCTCTTCGGCGACGACTTCCTCGTCTCCGGCGCGCAGGGCGGGGCGGAGGGGCAGCTCGTCTTCGTCGGCCACGGCTGGATCGTCAAGTCGAAGAACGTCGACGCCTACAAGGGCATCGACGTGAAGGACAAGATCATGGTCGTCGCCGGGACGGGGCTGCTCCCCGGCATGACGCGCGCGGACGTGAGCGGCAAGGCGGGCGTGGACTACGACGACGCGGAGTCCTACGCGCTGCGCAACGGCGCGCGCGGCCTGATCGTCGTCCCGCGCACGCGCGACATCGGGCGGTTCTGGGGCTTCCGCCGCCAGGCCTTGGAGCGCGGCGGCTATCAGGTCGAGCGCTTCAACGCGCAGGCCGCCTCGCCGGGGCGCGTGCCGACCGTCTACGCCTCGCAGCGGCTGCTCGACGTGCTCTTCGCGGGCGAGGCGGTGACGGGCGCGGACGTGATGAAGCAGGCGCAGTCGGGCGAGGCGGGCGCGGCCTTCGCGCTCTCGCCGAAGAAGCGCGTCAAGTTCGCGGTCGCGTCCACGTCGGAGACGGCGACGACGCAGAACGTGGTCGCCGTGCTCGAAGGGCGCGACCCCGCGCTGAAGGATGAATACGTCGCGCTCGGCGCGCACTACGATCACATCGGCGTCGGCGCGCCCGACGAGAACGGCGACAGGATCAACAACGGCGCGGACGACGACGGATCGGGCACGGTCTCGATCCTGACCATCGCCGAGGCGTTCGCGAAGGGCGCGCGCCCGAAGCGCTCGCTGCTCTTCGTCTGGCACTGCGGCGAGGAGAAGGGCCTGTGGGGCTCGCAGTACTTCACGAGCTTCCCGACCGTCCCGCTCGACCGCGTCGTCGCGCAGTTCAACATCGACATGATCGGGCGGAGTAAGAAGATCGGCGACACGAACCCGCGCAACGTCAACCTCTCCGGCCCGAACGAGGTCTACGTCATCGGCTCGAAGATGATGAGCACGGAGCTGGGCGAGTTGAGCGAGCGCGTCAACTCGTCGTTCCTCAACGTCACGTTCAACTACAAGTACGACGACCCGCGCGACACGGAGCGCCTGTTCTTCCGCTCCGACCACTTCAACTACGCGCGCAAGGGCGTGCCGATCATCTTCTACTTCGACGGCGTGCACGAGGACTACCACCGCCCGTCCGACTCGGTCGAGAAGATCGACTTCCAGAAGATGGAGCGGGTCGCGCGCACGGTCTTCGCCACCGCCTCGGAGCTGGCGAACGCCCCGACGCGCCCGCGCGTCGACAAGCAGCTCCCGCCGGAGCTGACCGGGCGGTGAGCCGCGGCCCGCGCCGTTTCTTGACAGTTACCTTTCGTCCCGTATAATTCTCGGCGCACTTACGAGCCGTTAGCTCAGTTGGTAGAGCAGCTGACTCTTAATCAGCGGGTCGCTGGTTCGAGCCCAGCACGGCTCATCAATGCACACAAAACAGTTAGGGCGACCACCGTGGTCGCCCTAACTGTTTTGTGTGCCTATAGTGTGCCACTCGCCAACACTCAAGCGCGCTCCTCGCGCCCTGCGACCTCACCAGCGCCCATCTCCGGGGGGCGCTCGCGGCGGTAGCGGATGAAGCGGCGGATGACTCGGACGTAAGCCTCTTCGATGCGGATGCTATAGTGGCGCAGACGAATGGCCGAGCGCACACCATCAAGCAGTGAGGGTTGGGGCATGTCTGAGATCCCCACGTGAGGGGCGGAGCCGAGAGAGCGCGGGGGTGATACTGCACGCGGCGGTAAGAGTCAGCCTTGAGCGGCATTAGGCCGCCAGTGGCGGTAATTGCCAACTTTCGCGGTGTTAGACCGCCGCTGGCGGTCAAAGTCGGCTACAGTCCAAAAATACCGCCACCGGCGGCCTAATGAGCGTTGGGCGCTAATTTAATTAGGCTGAAGGATAGCTATCAAAACTGATGGTTTTCACTATCAAAACTGATATATCAAGTCTGCCGCGTAACTTCCATTTTTGAAACTAACCTTTAATTATTAACCTGAGTTGTGGCTGCTGATACCGACATTATAGTTGGCACTATTGTTGCTTAATGGGGAGGGCGAAAGTTGGATTCTGCTGTCGAGAATTTTACTTCTCGCCAGTTCACTTTTGGCTAACTATGAAATGGAGGTAAAACATGAGAAAAGCGTCGTCCCGGATGAGTGAAGTCTCCCCAGTCACTAAAATCGGCCTCGCTTTAGGCGCGGCGTTGACGATTCTCTTGCTGGTGACTGTTAATCTATCTCCTTCCAGTGCACAGCAACCGGTTAGAGACAGACTTGGGGTTGGAGATATTGTCATGTCTCCTCTCGACCTACAACAATTTCGTTTGCAGCACGGGGGCGGAACCAGTTGGGTTTTGTGTGATGGCGGCAGATTCCCAAATTCCAGGTACGCTCAGATAATGGGCCGGCCTGACGTGCCAGATATGCGTGGGCGTTACCCTCGTGGCTTCGCCAGTGGGCTACCTAATCCCATCGGCACAATGGAAGACGCCACTAGGAATCACCGACACCAGCTAGGAGATGCCGCCGGTTTGGGCGCAGATCGGTGGAATATAATGCGAGACGCAGAGGGCGGGGGGGATAACTTTGTGGCGAGGATTGGCGTGTCTAGTGGAGGAATCTCCACCACTGGGATGATTGATGGTCAACCCGGTGATGAGACTCGTCCCAAGACGACAATCCTTAACTTCTACATCCGCATCAACTAGCCAAGAAACTTAGCGAGGCTCCATCCTACGTATTTGCCTCAACGCCGCGTCCAACAACGGCATGCACCCGACGCCCCTTCAGCGCGCCACTCATGAATCTTATAATGGGGCGCGGGTGATGCCGGGCGTTATGCTGCTACATTGATTTCCGATGACTGAAGAAAGGGGTTGCATCTTTTGTAAGATTCTGGCGGGTGAGTCCGAGGCTAGCTTTGTCTATCGGGATGACTCTTGCGCCGCCTTTATGGATATTCAACCCGTGAACCCCGGCCACTTGCTTGTCGTCCCGAATCGTCACGCCCCCTATCTGGCGGATTTGACCGAGGAGGAGGGGGCGCAGATGTTCCGGGTGGCTCGGCGCCTGGCCGCCGCGTTGCGTGAGAGCGGCGTGAAGTGCGAGGGGGTAAATCTATTCCTCGCGGACGGCGAGGCGGCCATGCAAGAAGTTTTTCATAGCCACCTGCACGTGTTCCCCCGGTATAGAGGGGACGGCTTCGGGCTCAAGTTCGCTCCGGGGTATGCGGACAAGTCCGGGAGAGAAGAACTTGATGCGATAGCAGAGAAGATCAGGGATGGTAGCGGGCGCGGCTAGAAACATCGGCCGCGACATAACAACGGCATGCACCCGACCCGCGACACGGGGGCTCTCATCTACCTTTAGCTTGTGGGTGGGCGGCTGATGCCGGGCGTTAGGCCATATCGGATTGTAAACATTGTGAAACCGACGAGGGATTGGCATCGCATCATTGCATCGGACTCGCATTTGTCGCCCGATGCCGCTCGCCAGCTGCGCGACATTGGCTTCGTCGTCTTGGCCGGTCCTGTCACCCCTGGCGGCTGCGAACAACTCACACGTGCTTATGAACGTGCAGTGGCCACGGCTGATCCTTCTGATGTTCACACTGGAAGAACAGGGGCTTCGACACGTATTAACAACTTCGTCAATCGAGGACCGGAATTCGACAATATCTACATTTATCCGCCGCTGCTGTCGGCTTGTAGCCAAATCATCGGAGGACCGTTCAAGCTAAGCGGCATGCGTGCACGGACTCTGCACGCCGGCGCACCCGCCGAAGAGCTTCATGTGGACGTCAAACATCAAGCTGACGGGTGGCCGTTGGTTGGCTGTATCTTGATGGTTGACGCCTTTAGTGCAGAGAACGGCGCTACGCGATTCGTGCCGGGATCTCATTTACAGACGCGGGAACCTGGTGAGGTTATGAATAACCCGAAGGACGATCACCCCGAGCAGGTTCTGGCGTGTGGCCCGGCGGGATCAATTATCATCTTCAACGCATCCGTGTGGCATGGCTACAGTGCGAACGAGTCGTTCATGCCTCGGCGTTCGATAGCAGCACACTTTGCTCCACGGGACGCCGCAGCATCGCCAGACGATCCGTCGCAACGAACACTTCCGGAGACTTTGCTAAGAATTGGAAGTCTGGCGAAGTATGTTTTGAATGTCGGAACGTCTAACAAGCCCACGCACGCGGGGTGCGAAGACGCGCGCGTGACGGGCGGCGTTAGGCGGACAAAGTGATTCACCTTGTCGGCCCAGGCGGTGCAAGTAAGAGTACGGTTGGAAGCGCACTCGCTTCCCGCCTCGATCTACTGTTCATCGATTTAGACCTCGAATTCATGGAGCACGTCGGCGATATTTCTCATCACATCGACCACCGTGACTATCACTCCTACGCCTCGGAGAATGTGCGGCTTTGTCTTTCCATCATGGCCACACCTAGGCACGGGGTTATCGCCCTCTCTTCAGGGTTCATGGCTTATCCGGAGAGCGTCCATCCGGCATATCCTTCATTTCGTTCGGACATCTGCACGAGTCCCACGACTTTCGTGCTGCTACCTTCGCTCGATCCGGAGGCGTGCGTGGATGAAATCGTCCGCCGCCAGGTCGCTAGATCAATCGGACGCACACCTGAGAGAGAGGAGGCCGTCATCCGAGAGCGGCACACCATTTTACTTTCACGGCGACGCAGCTGCTGATGTCGGGAGAAGTAGCGGTGGAGCGGGTAGAGTATCGCGCCATCGTCAGTCTCAAGGATGGCGGGACTACGACCGAGGATACGGGCAAAGGGCTGCACGTGTATCGGCGTGAGCGTGACGGCTCGTGGAAGTTGAGCGACGACATCTGGAACAGCGACCTGACGCAGACATAGTTAGGCCGCGGCATAACAACTCATTCAACCGGAGCGACAACAGTCTTGCTTTCACGCGCGAGACTTGATTATTTGTTCAGGCAATTGCCGCCCGGTTAATTCGGGCGTTGGGCGCTTCGCTTTAAGAGGGAGCCGATGCCCGCTTCTAACGGTGGTTTAAAGTCGGGAGGGAACGGTTTATGTCTATCCGAAGGGTATCCGGATTCATCTTTAGCCTTATCTTTCTCATTCTGTTTGTGCGCGCTGCTTCCGGGCAGGAAGCCGCGGGTCGGGCGCGCTCGGGCAGGGTGGTCGAGGCTAAGATTACGTCGGCGTCGCTCAAGGGGAATTTGTTGGGCGACCCGGCTGAGCAGAACGTTGCCATTTACTTGCCCCCGAGCTACGACTCTTCGCCGTCGAAACGATACCCGACCATCTACCTGTTACACGGCTTTGGCGGGAACAGTAAAACGTGGGCGGGCGGCGATCCCCGGAGCTATAACCTCCCCCCTCTGATGGACTCGATGATCGGCGGCGGCAAGATTCGTGAGATGATCGTCGTCGCCCCGGACGGCGGGAATGCTTACGGCGGCAGCTTCTACGCCAACTCTTCCGTGACGGGTAACTGGGAGGACTACATTTACCGCGACCTGGTGGCTTACGTGGACGCCAATTACCGCACCCTCGCACGCCCGTCGGGCCGCGGCATCGCCGGACATTCGATGGGCGGATACGGCGCAGTGGTTCTAGGGATGAAGCACCCCGAAGTCTTCAGCGTCCTCTACGCGTTAAGCCCTTGCTGCCTGGGTCTGGAGGAAGACTTGAGCGAGACGAATCCGGCTTGGGCGGGGTTGCTGCGCCTCACGTCCAGAGAGCAGGTGCCGAAGGAGCCGAAATCGTCGGAAGATTTTTACACAATAGCCTTCGTGGCTCTATCCGCCGCATTCTCTCCCAACCCCGAGCGCGCGCCGTTCTATGCGGACATGCCCTTTCAGGAGCGCGACGGGCGAATCCGGAAGAACGAGGCGGTTTATGCCAAATGGCAGTCGAAGATGCCGCTCTACATGGTCGAGCAATATAAACAGAACCTTTTAAGTCTCCGCGGGATATTTTTGGATTATGGGCAGAAGGAGGGGTATCCGCACATCCGAGCCACCGTCCCGCTTTTCTCAAGAGCACTGGCGGAACGGCAAATCCCGCACGTGTTCGAGATTTATGAGGGCGGGGATCATAGAAATAAGATCAGAGAGCGTTTGGAGACGCGCCTGCTCGGTTTCTTTTCAGACAGGCTGGATTTCTCGAACCGCGAATGATCGAATAGCTCGCCGCGCCCAACGCCCGGCATGCAGCGGACTCGCGCCATAGCGTTGCCTTCATGCACAGTTGAACGGGCGCTCGCCGCTGATGCCGGGCGTTGGGCGGCTAACCGAATTGTCTTAAGGAGGTGTAACGATGTCTTCAGAGGATAAACCGCGTGATAGATGGTCAAAGGCAGAAATCATCGTTGGGGCAGTTTCTGGAATATTGCTCCCGATTGTGGTGGCTGTGGTTGGCGGGATTTATACCTACAACCAAGATAAGAACCATGAAGCTAACGCGAATCAGGAGCACCAGAATGAAGAGGTGAGGCGCAGAGCAGACAGAGCAACTACCCTTTTAAAGCATTTTGCAAGCGACAGTAAGAGAGAAAGACTTCTTGCCATAAAAGTTGCAGAGCAGCTTGCTAAAGAAAAACAGCTCCCAGATGAGCTTGTACCTGCAATGATAGAGATTGCAAAAAATGACCCATCCGCTGAAGTTTCAGGGGCAGCAACGGAAGCGACGAATAAAGTCACTGAAGTAACTACTATTAACCAAGCCGGAAATCTTGAGACTGTCCAATCCACAGCAAGCCAGACTCTTGCCAAACTTCCTCCTCGCGTTTACATGCATATTCGCAATGAGAGCCAACGAGGGAAGGCTGAACAAATAGCAGCCAAGTTACAGGAACGAGGATTCATCGTTCCAGGTATTGAAAGGCTCGACGCGGGTCCTGCTAATGCAGAACTGAGATATTTTAATGGCAGCGAACCAGTCGATACTCAAGCACTTGTTAATGCGCTAAATGAACTTGGGCTGAAGGTTAATCCGGTAGATCTCTCTAACCGGTACAAAAATTCAACGTCAATCAGACCACGGCATTATGAATTATGGGTAGATACAAATTCCCTTAGATAAGAACAGCGATCTCGGTAACGTCGCCGCCCAACAAGTCATTCGAGATGACGCCCCGATAGCAGGCTTCTCATCAATCTT
>DASVQC010000112.1:0-8190 GCA_036389335.1 Pyrinomonadaceae bacterium
ACAACCTCGTCAAGCCCGACCTCGTCGCCCCCGGCAACAAGGTCATCTACGTCGAGTCCCCCAGGAATCACCTCGTCACCTACTACCCCGACCTGCACGTGAAGCCCTACGACGGCGGCACGGGCAGCAGCGACGCCCGCAGCATGATGTACATGAGCGGCACGTCGGTGGCCGCGCCGGTCGTGGCGGGCGCCGCCGCGCTGATGCTTCAAGTCAACCCGTCGCTGACGCCGAACATGGTGAAGATGATTCTCCAGTACACGGCGCAGCCGCTCAAGGGGTTCAACACCTACGAGCAGGGCGCGGGTCAACTCAACATCGACGGCGCGGTTCAACTGGCGAAACTCATCCGCACCGATCTCACCAACAAGACCCCGCTCGGCTCGCCGCTTCTGATCGCGGGCGCCTCTTTGCCTTCACCCTCCTCCACCATCGCGGGGTACACCTTCCCGTGGGCGCAAGGGGTGCTGCAAAATCAGGGCTACGTCACCGGGACGAACCTGATTTCGAAGTACCAGCGGATTTACAACCTCGGCGTCTCCTTCGGTCAGGGCGTCATGATCAGCGACGGCGTGATGATCTCGGACGGCGTCATGATCTCGGACGGCGTGATGATCTCGGACGGCGTGATGATCTCCGACGGGCTCAAGATGGGCGGGGGCTCGCTCTTCATGAACGGAGTCATGATCTCGGACGGCGTCATGATCTCGGACGGCTTCTCCTTGGCCGACGGCGTCATGATCAGCGACGGCGTTATGTTTAGCGACGGCGTCATGATCTCGGACGGCTTCTGGGCTCTCAACGTGCTTGTCAGCGGCGATAACACGAGCGGAATGCCTGTCGTTTACGACGACGGCTCCGTACCGTGAGCTCTAGGCGCTCACACCTTCGGATCGCTATTAGCCCGGATGGCGGGTGCGTTGACAGGCGTCTAAAGCCCATGACATCACCTTGCGCCGCCCGCTCCCCGAATAAACCATTAACGCGGCCTTGATTATGCGAGCAATCACGACGACTTGGGAGGGCGCGGAGTCCTGCGCCCTAAAACCAATGGCAGCGACAATGTCTATTACCCTGCGCCGAACCGCTGCGGGGCGGGCACGGGTCACTCCCCTTGCGGACGAACACAGGGACGAGGCGCTCTCCTTCCTCGGCGAGCGCCCCCTGCACACGGTCGTCATGGCAGGGCTGCTGCGCGAGCACGGGCAATCTGTTCCCGCGCCGCAGGGTACGTTCTACGGCTGCCGCAACCGCCGGGGGCGGCTTGAGGGGGTGGCGTTAATCGGTCGCGCCACCATGTTCGAGGCGCGGACAGGGGAGGCGCTCGCGGCGTTCGCGAGGCGGGCGCGGCAATCAACGTCCGTCCGAATGATCATCGGCGGGGAGAAGGAGATGGATGAGTTCTGGACTCATTACGCTTCAGAAGGACAGACGCCGCGCCTCTCCTGCCATGAGCTATTCTATAAGTTCACGAGAAATGGTTGGTCTGCCGATAACGCCGCCGGGCTCAGGCAGGCGACTCTCGACGATCTCGAACAGATCGTCTCGGCGCACGCCGAAATGTTTTTTGAAGAGACGGGCGTTAACCCGCTGGACACAGACCCCGTCGGGTTCCGCCAGCGTTGCGCCCTGAGGGTCAGGCAGGGGAAGGTTTGGGCTTTGATTGAGAAAGGTGAGTTGATCTTCAAAGCCGACGTGATTACGGAGACGCCGGAAGCAGCTTATCTCGAGGGCGTGTGGGTGAGACCCGACCGCCGCCGCGAGGGCCACGGGCAACGATGCTGGAAGGAACTCAGCCGCACCCTCCTCAGCAGGCTACCCTCCTTCTGCGGCTTCGTGAACGCCAAGAACCCCGCGGCCAACAGTTTTTATGAGCGCATGGGCGGCACCCTGCTCGGCAAGTATGACAAGGTCTACATCTAGATAGCATCCCACCCTGATGGCGTCGGGTTTCGCAGTCTCTGCTCCCTAGCCGCTCATCCCTCACCTCGTCTGTCAGTATGATAGGGATTCGACCACACGTTGTGGCGTCCCCTTCGGGCTGACCGATTCGCGCTTGTCAGAACTCCTGCCCGAGCCCCTTTTACGGGCAAACTCAGCGATCTTTAGGTGCCTCCGCGCTGGCACACTCCTCGCTAAAGGGCGGTGGGCTGCTGCACCACGCCTCTATCATTTTAAGCCGCCACGGTCACGAGGAAGGTCGGTCATGACAGCGCCGGCAGCCGCCGTTTCACATCGTGAACAGACAGAGACTGCATGATTTCTACTTACGACTCATCCCCGCGCTCGGGGCGCTCGTCTGCGTGTACTGTGTCTGCCGGCTCGCGCCCGGACAGATTGACGTCCGTTTCCTGATTCTGGCAACGGTCACACTCTGCTTCGGCTCTCGCCTCGGCATCGAATTTTCAAAACACAAAGTTCAGATCACCGTCTCCGACAGCTTCATCTTCTTGACGCTGCTACTCTACGGCAGGGAGGCCGCCGTCCTGCTGGCTGCCGCGGAAGCGTTCTGCTCATCCTTCCGCTTCGCCAAGCTCTGGCTGACGAGGTGCTTCAACGCGGGGCTGCTCGCGATCTCAACTTTCATCACCGCCAGTGTCGCGACCTACTTCTTCGGCCCGGTCGTCGGGCTCGGGCGGGGGGCGCTCTCCGGTAAGTTCATCACTGCCATCTGTCTCCTCGGCTTCGCGCAATTTGTAGTCAACACCGGCATCCCCGCGCTGCGCCAAGCGTTGAAGCTCGATCTGCCTTTCTTCCAGGTCTGGAAGGAGCATTACCTGTGGATTTCAGTCACCTACTTCGCGGGCGCTTCCGCCGCCGGTATGACCGCCAGGCTGATCAACGGCAGCGGTTTTTACGCATTCATGGCGATTGTGCCGATCATCGCCATCATCTACTTCACCTACCAGTCGTACCGCAAGCAGTTGCAAGCCACGGTCGTGCAAGCCGAGCAGGCAGAGCGCCACGCCGAGGAGCAGCGGGTGATCAGCCAGCGGCTCCGGCAGAGCGAAGAGCAGTTCCGCAGCTCGTTCGATAACGCCGCCATCGGCATGGCGCTCGTCGCCCCGGACGGACGCTGGATCGAGGTCAACCCATCGCTCTGCGCCATGCTCGGCTACGCGGAAGATGAACTTCTCGCGACCGACCTACAGTCCGTCCTGCACGCGGGCGAGTTGGGCGAACACCTGAGCCAAGTTTACCGGCTGACGCAGGGCGGCTCGGTCAACTACAAGCTAGAGATGCGCCTCCTTCACAAGGATGGGCGCACGCTCTGGGCGGAACTGAGCGCGTCGCTCGTGCGCGACCCGCAGGGGCAGCCGCTGCGCCTCGTCTACCAAGTCCAGGACATCACCGAGCGCAAGCGCGCGGAGGAACAGCTACACCACGCGGCATACCACGACTCGCTGACGGGGCTCGCCAACCGCACTCTCTTCACGGATCACCTCCGGCTCGCGATGGAACGCGCGCGGCGGCACGACGATCACCTTTTCGCCGTGCTCTTCATGGACCTCGACCGCTTCAAGAACGTCAACGACTCGCTCGGGCACGCGCACGGCGACAGGCTGCTGCTCACCGTCGCCGAGCGCCTGCAGAAGTGCGTCCGCCCCGAGGACACGGTGGCACGGTTCGGCGGCGACGAGTTCGCGATCTTGCTCAACGGCGTCAAACATTCGACGGACGCCGTCCGCGCGGCGGAGCGCATCCGGGAAGAGATCGGACTCTCTTTCAACCTCGGGCATCACGAGATATTCACCTCGGCCAGCATCGGCATCACGCTCTCGTCGCTAGGTTACGCCGAGGCGGACGACATCCTGCGCGACGCGGACACAGCCATGTACCGCGCCAAAGCTCAGGGCAAAGGCCGCTACGAGGTCTTCGATAAGGTGATGCACGCCCGCGCCGTCACCGCCCTGCGACTTGAGAACGACCTGCGGCGGGCGGTGGAAAGTGCCGAGTTCCGTATCCACTACCAACCCATCGTGCACACGGAGACGGGGCAGATCGCCGGCTTCGAGGCGCTTATCAGGTGGGAGCACCCCGAGCGCGGCATCATCCCGCCCGACGACTTCATCCCCACCGCCGAGGAGACCGACCTGATCATTCCTATCGGGGAGTGGGTGCTGAGGCAAGCGTGTCGGCAGACGCGCCAGTGGCAACGGGAATTCCCTTCCGAAGTCCCCCTCTTCGTCAGCGTCAACCTCTCCGGCAAGCAGTTCACCCAGCGCGATCTGGTCGAGGTCGTCGAGCAAGTGCTCGACGAAACCGGGCTCGCGCCGCAGTGCTTGAAACTGGAGATCACCGAGACCGTCGTCATGGAGAACGCCGAGCTTGCGATCCCGATGCTCAAGCGGCTGCGGGCGCTCGGCGTGCAGCTCGGCATCGACGACTTCGGCACGGGCTACTCGTCGCTCTCCTACCTGCACCGGTTCCCCGTCAACACGCTCAAGGTGGATCGCTCGTTCGTCGGGCGGATGGACGAGGCCAGCGAGTACCGCGAGATCGTCCGCACCATCGTGTCGCTGGCTCACACGCTCGGCATGGAGGTCGTCGCCGAGGGCGTGGAGACGAGCGGTCAGTGGTCGCAACTCGGTGCGCTGCGCTGCGAATACAGCCAGGGCTACTTCTTCTCGAAGCCGCTGCCCGGTGGCGGCGCCGGCGAGTATCTCAGGAAAGCACGACTGGGAGCCGGGGCGGACGCCGCGGCGGGGATGGTTGCGCCGGACGCGCTCGACTTGGCGGAAAGCTATCCCATGTAAATGGGAGACTCCCGGCGCGGCGTAGCGACCCGCGAAGAGTAGCCCGTAGAGGGTGCAGCTTCAGCCCGCTTCCGCACTCAATGGACAAAATAAGTGCGGGCGCGCGAGCCCTTTCCAGAGCCCGCGCGCCCGCGCGACTTTATACACCTCGGCCCGCGCGTCAGACGCGCAGGGGGTGGTCTTTGGCGTAGCTGTAGGCCGACCACGCCGCGAAGATGTGGACGATCCAGCCGAAGAGGCCCGCCGTCCCGATCCACGAGACGCCCGTCAGCAGCAGCCACAGGACGCCCCAGAAAATTTGTCCGTTGTAGAGCTGCCCGAGGCCGGGGACGAGCAGGCTCAACAAGCCGGCGACAGTAGGATTACGCATCTTCCTTCATCAACCTCCACCAGTGCGGCTATACGCGCGCGGCGCGCGCTTTGTTCACGCTTTGTCGCCGGGTCGCACGTCCACGATCTCGGCGCGGAAGATGCGCAGCACGTCCTGCACCTGAGAGTCGCGCTCCGCCATCTCGCGCAGGCTCCGCCGCGCCGCCTGCTCTTCCCCCTCCGCGGCGGCCTCCGCCGACTCGCGCTCGTCGCGCACGGCGATCTGGATGCCGACCTCGCGACCGACGACCTCCGAGCAGGCCTCGCGCACGAGACGCGCGTTCTCCGGCTTCGAGAGGTTGTCGCGCAAAAACTTCGCGTCCGGCGCGAACTCGACGCACAGCTCGTCGCCGCGCACCTCGACCTTGCGCGCGCCGTCGAGCGCGGTGGCGAGGAAAGGCTTGCGGCGATCTTCCAGCGCGTTCTTGAGCCGCTCGATGAAAGACTCGGGCGCGCTCGCCCCCTGCGCGGGCGCTTCAAACTCCACGCGCGGCGGGGCCTGCGTCGAGACGAGGCTGAAAGCCCCCGCCTCCGTCTGCTCGCCCCCGCCCGGCTGAACGCTCACGCCGGGCTGCGCCTCAACTTTCGCCTGCGCCGCGCCGACGCCCGTCCCCTGCTGCGGCTCGACCAGACGCAACGGGGGCGACGAAGAGTTAGCCGACGGCGAGACGGGCGCGTGCTGCTGCTGCTGCTGCGGTCGCGTGGGCGCGGGCGACTCCCACGGCGGCGTGTCGTCCGCCGCGTCGCCGCCGCCCGACGAAGCGCCGCCGCCCGCCGCCGCCGCCGCGTGCGTCGCCGACGCGCCCTGCGCGTGGCCGCTCTCGGCGCGCGGTTTCGGCGTGCGGGGCGCGGGCGGCGCGCTCGCGCCTCCGCCGCCCCCGCGCGCGGCTGTCCCGCCGCCGCCCGACGAAGCGCCGCCGGTCGGGGTCTGTGAGACGGGGGCCGGGCCGCGGCCCGCGCGCAGCGCCTCTTCGAGCGCGTTCAGGCGTTCGAGTATCTGTGAGACGGGCGCGAGCCGCCGCATCTCGACGAGCTTGACCAGCCCGATCTCCAACTGGTAACGCGGGTGCGCGCCCTCGCGCAGACGCTGCTCGGTCTCCGACAGGCTGTGGAAGAAGCGCACGAGGTCTGACTCGGAAAACTCCGCGGCCTCTCGCGCGAGGTCGCCGCGCTCGGCGTCGGTCGCGTCCGTCAGCTCCGGCGATCCGCCCGCGGCTTTCGTCACGAGCAGGTCGCGCACGTGCGCGAGCAGGTCGCGGCAGAAGTTGCGCAGGTCGTGGCCGCGCATCACGAGATCGTCCACGACCGCGAGCGCGTCCTTCGGGCTCGCGGCGGCGACGGCGCGCGTCACGCGCGATCTCAGCTCCGCGCCCGCGATGCCGAGCGCCGCCTCCACGTCCGCCGCCTCGATCTCGCCCTCGCTGAAACTGATGACCTGATCGAAGGCCGACTGCGCGTCGCGCATCGAGCCCTCTCCCGCGCGCGCGATCTCGCGCAGGGCGGCGTCGGCCACCTTGATCTTCTCGGCGTCGGCGATGAGGCGCAGGCGCTCACTGATCTTCTGCGTCGCGATGGTGCGGAACTCGAACTGCTGCGAGCGCGAGAGGATGGTGTCCGGGATTTTGTGCGACTCGGTGGTCGCCATGATGAAGACGACGCGCGGCGGCGGCTCTTCGAGCGTCTTCAAGAGCGCGTTGAACGCCTGCGTCGAGAGCATGTGGACTTCGTCGATGATGAAGACCTTGAAGCGGTCGCGCGCGGGCCGGACGCCGACCGTGTTGATGATCGACTCGCGCACGTTATCGACGCCCGTGTTCGACGCCGCGTCGATCTCCAGCACGTCAATCGAGCGGCCCTCGCCGATCTCGCGGCAGGAGGCGCAGGCGGTCGCGTCGTCGGCGCGGCAGGGCGCGGGCGTCGGGCTCTTCGCCTTGTGGCAGTTCAGCGCCTTGGCGAGCAGGCGCGCGGTGGTCGTCTTGCCGACGCCGCGCGCGCCGGAAAAGATGTAGGCGTGGTGCAGGCGGTCGTGCTCTATCGCGCCGCGCAGCGTCCGCGTGATCGGCTCTTGGCCCGTCACCTCCTCGAACGCCTGCGGCCGCCACTTGCGCGCGATGACTTGGTAGGACATGGGAAGCGGTTAGCTAATAGCTGTTAGCGGTTAACTGTTAGCTAATAGCCGTTGGTCTTTTCTAGAAATTCGATGCGGTTGTCGAAGGGGTCGAAGAAGGAGAAGCGTTTGACGCCGGCGATCTCTTTTTCGTCGCGGGTGCGTACGCCCTTCTCTTCGAGGAAATTTCTGACGGCCTCGACGCGCTCGACCTCGAAGGCGGGGTGGCGCTTCGACTTCGCGGCACCGTCCTCGACGCCGATGTGCAACTGCACGTCGGCGATCTCGAACCAGAGCCCGCCGTTCGCGCGCAGCGGCTCGGGCTTTTCCAGCTCTTTGAGCCCGAGCAGCCCGCCGTAGAACTCGCGCGCGGCCTCCTCCGCGCCGCGCGGGACGCAGAGCTGCACGTGATCGAGTCGCTTGATGTTGATCTTCATGGCCGCTGGTGGCGGAGGGGTTTTTCCGCGCGCTCGTGTTGACGACATGAAACCGAAAGGGCGGTTGGATTGTGCTCCAACCGCCCGCGCTTCGGCAACTCTCGCGGCGCGAGACGCGCCGCCGATGAAAACTGGTCAGGCTTCGGACCGACCCGCAACACACGCTGCCTGCACTACCGTTGCTCTGTTCCCAGCCTGGCGGAGTTCGTGAGACGGGCGTTGTGCGGAGCCCGAAGCCTGATAACTTATCAACGCCACAGAGTCTAACACCCGCGCCGCGCGCCCGCCAAACGACGGCGCGCCGCGGCGGCGGCGGTTCCGCTCGACGTCGAGCGCAGTTCAGATCGCCGTCTTGCGGTGCGCGAAGAGGCGGAGCAGCCCGTTGATGGCGAGGTGGAGCAGGACGTAGGCGATGAGCGCGACGAGGATGGGGAGCGCGAGGCGGAAGCCTTCGGCGGTCGAGGGCGTCGGCACGATCCCCTTGAACGGCGCGTAGAACGGATCGGTCACGGTGTTGACG